>DATJGF010000109.1:0-6639 GCA_035495315.1 Candidatus Limnocylindrales bacterium | reverse complement strand
ACATTTGGTGAGCTGGCGGGGCAAGAAGATTGATCTCACCGCTACGGAGTTTCGACTGTTATCACTGCTGGCGGAGCGGCGAGGGCGGGTGCAATCACGGGAGCAACTGCTGCGAGATGTCTGGGAATACAACAATCTCATAGACACGCGCACCGTCGATACCCACATGCGTCGCCTGCGGGAGAAGCTCGGACCGGCGTCAAAATACCTGGATACGGTTCGGGGCGTTGGCTATCGTTTCCTCGAGGCTTAGGCCTAAGATGTGGTTTGGGAAATCTCGCTAACCGTTGCCCTGGCGCTTCTGGCGGTGGCCGGGTTGCACCTGTGGTGGCGTGCGAAATTTCGCACCGTGCAAGCCAGGCTTGAGCGCGAGATTCAAAGCGAGATCGAAAAACTCCAGCACGCGCAGCAGCGAGCTTCCCTCCAGATTCAGCAGCAACAGGAGGCCCTCTTCAACAGCATGGCGGAAGGCCTTTTATTGCTGGATCGAGAGAACAAGATCCAGCTGGCCAATCGTGCCTTCAGCGACCTCTTCGGCGTCAGCACCGATATCCGTGGTCGCAGCATCATGGAAGCCTTGCGCCTGCATGAGTTGGCGGAGTTGGTTCAATTCCTCGGCACTGCCCGCCAGGTCGTAGACGTTGAATTGCGGCTGCTGCCTCCCAATGAGCGCTGGCTGCAAGTCAATGGCTCCGCCCTGTTCGATCCAGCCAAGCAACGGCAGGGAACCATCCTGGTGTTCCACGATCTCACCCGGTTGAAGCAACTCGAACGGACTCGCCAGGAGTTTGTTGCCAATGTGAGCCACGAATTGCGCACGCCACTTTCGTTGATCAAAGGATATGTCGAAACGTTGCTCGATGGCGCCAAAGATAATCCGGAGGTCGCGGCGAAATTCCTGCAGACTATCGACCGCAATGCCGAGCGCTTGAAGTTATTGATTGAAGATTTGCTTACGATTTCCGAGCTGGAATCAGGCCGGTTGAAGCTCAACTTGCAACCGGTTTCCTTGCGGCCGCTGGTCGAGAAAGTGATCGGCGATTTCAAGTCCCGAGCTGAAGCCAAACAAGTCACCCTGCTGGACGAGGTGGCGGATGTGCGCGTGCGGGCCGACCCCAGTCGGCTTGAGCAGGTCCTCTGCAATCTGATCGATAATGCCATCAAATATGGCCGAACTTACGGCACCGTTTCGGTTCGGACGCGGCCGGTCAACGGCAAACAAATCGAAGTCGCCATTGCCGATGATGGACCGGGCATTCCGCCGGAATCTCTCGAGCGCATTTTTGAGCGCTTTTACCGCGTCGATAAGGCCAGGTCCCGTGAGCAAGGCGGGACCGGGCTGGGGCTCTCAATCGTAAAGCACATCGTCCAAAATCACGGCGGCAAAACCTGGGCAAAAAGTGAATCTGGTCGGGGCTCGGTTTTCTATTTCACAGTGCCGCAGGATTCCAGCGAAACCCAGCCCGCGCTGGCAGCGTGAATTGGCCAAAAGTGTAGCCGCCGACGTGAGGAGGCCGATGACGGCTTTGTTTTTTGCAGGAATTCAGCCACCTCACGTCGGCGGCTACAAGCTCTCGACAGTTTTCGTTGATTCAGTTCTTGACTCCGACATCCGCGCATAACCGGTTCGCGGCATCGGGATTTGCCCAACGCGCCAACGCGATAAAATTCAACAACGTGGGGCTGTCCGGTTTGGCGTGGAACATCGTCCTGAGGCTGTTAACCACCTTGTTGTATGTCGCGGCGTACTTCTCGTGAGTCAGGCGGCTGATGTAGGCCTCCATAACCGTCCGCGCGATCGAGTCGGTTTTGCCGTTGGCCAGGTAAGGTAACTGGCAGAAGATCTTGATTAGCGACATCGGATCGGCCTCGGTCAGCGTAATCCAACTCTGTCGAATTTCGTCGCCATCGTACTTGGCGTTCAGGCGTTCACGAATTGCTGCCGCCACCACCGTCGCATCCTTTCGCTGCAGTATCAGATCCTTGATCTTTCCCCAGGCCATCTGCCGTTCGACTTCGACTGGCAGATCTGCGTGCACCCTGGCTAATTGCTCCAAACCTTGCAGGCCCAGTGACGTCCCAATGGCCTTGCCTAAGGCTTCGGCCTCCGGCTTGCGGATCTTCTCGTAGCGCATGATCGCCTTTACCACCAGCCGCTGCACCTCAGGCTGCAGCAAACGCAAAATCACGGCGACCTTCTCCGGCGGCGGCTTCTGCGATGGCGGAATCAAATGCTTGACGAGTTCGGCGATCGACAGATCGAGATCCTGGACCTTGTCGCACCGCAGGCGGAGCACGTACTTCAGAGTTTTTGCTGGTCCACCACCTTTGCCAATATTGTTGATGATCATTCGGCGATGATCGGGACTGATGACAAAGCCAAGGAGTTGTTCGGCCGAAAGGATGAGCTTCTCGTCGAGCGGATCGTCAGGGCCAGTGATTACCAATTGTTCCACCAGTGCCGGCAGTCGTTGCGCAAACAAAACATCCGGCGCTTCTGTGTTCTGGTGCTCGTAATAATGCAGCAGCTCAATCAAAAAGGAGAGCCGCTGGAATGCTCCCTTTTGGAGACGAGCCGGTTCGGTGCTGCCTTTGCTCCGCTGCACCCGCTGATACAATTCCAGCAGGGCTCGCTTTTTCTCCTCCGGCAAACTGGCTAGCAATTCGAGCTGAGATGTAAAATCATCCTTAAAGCACAAAACGATCTCTTCCGCTTTCGGACGCGGATTAAGTTTAGGGTCAGTGGTTAAATCGTTAAACAGCGCCAGCGCATCGTTCCCAAATTCACGCACGATGCGTTCCCGCGGAACATGACCCTTAAGAAAACAACGATTCGCTCGAACCATCCCGGGGGAGAAGAAATTATCCGGTTGCGTGCTCAACGATGCCAACATTTCCTTTTCAAACGGAGGCTCCGACTGAATTAACTCTTCGACGACCGGCTTGATGGCAGCGAGCAATCCTTTTCTGGTCTGCTCGAGCGTTTGGAGCACGGGCTGTTCCACAAAAACCGTATCCATTGCGCCTCTGCCAATCGCGGCGTGAAACTGGCCAACCTGGGCGTTGTGTTCTACCAATCGCGATACCACCACCCCCACTTCATTAATTGGCAGTTTGCTCACCAACCCGGCCAGCAACAATACCAGCTCACTGTGCGACTTCTGCCGGTGCTCCATCGCCCGTTCGAGCAATTGACGGATCGCCTTGGTCTCGCGTTCCAGTGCCCGCACTTCCGATTCGAGTTGCTCGACTTTTAGGTCCAGCCCGTGGCCGTTTTTCGAACTTTCCCCCTCTGAAACCCCGCCCACCGTAGCATTTTCTGGTCCTGTCATAGATAAATCTTCCCTCATGCCAACAAGCTTTTCCATCAATTTTTCAGGACCCAACGCCTCGGGCGGCCGGGGTGATATACTCACAACTCAGGCCGGAGTCTGGCCTGAAAAATCGAAAACGGCTGGATCGAAAGTACCAATCGACCACTCTCCTAACTCGACCAAAGGCTGAAGCCGCACGTAGCGTCAGGCGTCTCGCCTGACGTAGAGCCGGGCATCTTGCCCGGCGGATCCACCGCTAGAGTACAACCAGCTAAAATACCTGACCTTCTGGAGAGCGTTTGCGTGCTGCTCGGCTTCAACCGGGCGCGAGACGCCGCCCTCTACGTCAGGCGGGGACGCCTGACGCTACACGGGCGAGTCACTTCAGCCCGGTCGTCCGCTCCTGCAGCCAGGCAATGTCGACATTGTTTGGCGAGGGTACGTTCAGCGGAATATTGGCGTTCGGTTGGAACGGCGGCTTGGTCCGCACGTCCAGCCATTTGCGAATCTCGGAATGGCCATCGCCAAAATTTAACCCGCCCGCTCCGTTATGGTAACTGGCGGGATAATCGACGATATAACACCCGGCATCGCGTTGGTTCATCGTGACGACAAAGTAACCATCATTGATGCTCTCCTGACGTTCATCGATTAATATCCAGGTCTTGGCGGGCGCTGGATTGACAAAATCGGCGAGTTTGTGCAGCACGCGGTATTGATTGGCGCCATTCCAAGGGCCGGAGGCATTCATCCAATTGTTCATCGACATACTGCGCGCCCGACGGTAAACCTGCGATCCATACTTCGCGATGCTTTGGTCCGCGGGACAATGCCACACATCAAGGCTCGTCAAATTCGGATAGATATGGCTGCGCTTCAAAAACAGCACATTGGTATTATCGGTTGTGCCGTTGAACTCCAGCCAGCCCGCGCACCAAGTATTGGGGTAGAACTGCGTCACGCCATTGACCCACCCGGATTGATCATTGCCGTTGTTCGGCGGGATTTTGTCGTTGTTATCAAAGGCGTACAGCGTCCAGGCAAGGCCCATTTGTTTGAGATTGCTCAGGCAGCCGATTCCCTGGGCTTTCAACTTCGCCTTGGATAAAGCGGGGATTAGCATTGCCGCAAGGATTGCGATGATCGCAATCACGACGAGCAGTTCGATCAGGGTGAAGGCGCCCGCAAGCCGGGCACGAGAAGTAGATTTCGTGCGCATAATTGAAGCTGGGTGACGTGACAAGGGTCGATGATCTGATGCATCGCGGCAAGTTCTAATTTGGAAAGGTCGGCGTTGAACTTGACGCAGCGCGCCGGCACCACCGGTTTCCTCCTTGCTGGCAAGGACATCCATCAACCGGAAAAATTGCCTTCACGCTGGATTTGGTTCTAGCGTCACTCGCCGCGCTAATTACGGATGGCACACAAAATCATATTTTTTCAGTATCATTACGGATAATTTTCCCAGGGAATTCCGAATTGAGAGGTTGACATGTTCAACACCGTGGGTGCATTATGCACCCGAAATCCCCCAACCCTAACTGTTGGACCATGGGGAACGAAATGACCGGTCAGAACGCAAAACAGAGAAGAAAACCAGGAGAAAAAAACGAGGGTCAAAGGGAAGGAATCACATGAAATTTGTAAATACTTCATTTAAGAACGGCCTGGCCGCAGCAGCCTTGGTCGTTCTCTGCTCGGCGCAAGTGAGCTGGGCAGGATATTCATACACGCTGGTGACTAACTGGGGGACAGTCACAGCGACTCTGGGCTCCCCCACCACCGGAAGTTACACCAACGTGGCGAAGACTGGGAATATGACCACTCCCTCGGCCGGAGTCACAGGCTCGGGGACTTACTCCGTAAAGACCAACCAACCCTCATACGTTTCCACCAGTAATACCTCGATCGTGCAAGTGCTCAACATTTACGGCTGGAAAGCGGTCCCCCATTCGTATTGCACCTCGGGCGCCACGGCCGATTCCAGCACAGATTTGAGTGATAAGTTGACGCAGGACGGATTCGTGTTGACACCCAGCTCTTGCGGCGCCGGGTATGGGATCGCCAGCGGAGAGGAGATAATCAATTTACAGCGTTATGTGGTGGTGCTCGGCAACGCGACGGCAGGGACCGCGGTCTGGTTCCGGGGCTACGTTTTTGATGGCACAGTGACGAGCAGAGATGACATTATTGCAGGCGGCACGAAGCTTTACGATATCGTAATCACAGGACCGTTCGACTTCGGTGATATCAATTCTCCGGATCGCTGCAACGCCCTTAAAATCTTGATCGCCTACACGGGTCCGAATCTTTACCTCCTCTCCGACGGAACGGCGCTCAGCACGACGGATTTGAAATTCGTCAGTTGCCCAAGTGGCACCATCAACCTGGACCCCTGCAATCCGTCCTATAGCAACTTGCTCAAAACCAGCGGAGGGTGCGGAGCTGTCACCATTAGTTATGATCCTCCTTCGGTTCCCCCTGGCAGCAGCGGTGTTACAGTGACTGCGACGGCGACGGATGCCAGCGGAAATTCTGATACTTGCACCTTCACGGTCTCTCGTCCGTTGTTCGTGCTCTCTGGCTGCGCTGATATTAACGCCCCGTGCGGCACTGCGGTGACGTATCCCAGTCTCACCCCCAGCGGCGGGTGCCCACCTTACAACATTACGTTTAATCCCGCCGCTAGTGCCGTTGGCCCTGGCACCACTCTCGTGACTGCCACCGCCACGGACTCCAAGGGGAATGTTGCGTCATGCACTTTCAAGGTGACTCGTCCGCTGCTGACATTTGACGGTTTCGATTCGCCTATCGGCACCGTTGGCGGGAGTTGCACGGCACCAGCTGTAACCATAACCGCTGGGAGCAAAATTCCTGTAAAGTTCGATACCTTACTTTGCGGCTCTGCTTATAAACAGCCCACGCCACCCACAGTGACAATCAGCAAGGTTGTGAACTTTACAACGTGTGCAACGAATTCCATCGGAATTGACAATCAATTCTTACAATGGGTAGCGAACGCGTGGCATTTCAATTGGAACACGCCAAAACCAGACACCAATGTCTATCGAATCGATGTCCACCTGATCGATGGGAGCAACCCCTTCGTCTACATCAAACTGCAGTAGCAGAAGCCTAGCTCTCGCGAAATGAGTTGGAATCAATGATCCCGGGAGCGATGCCACCACTGCGGGTGCATTTGCTCCAGCTGACTCTTGTTGGGCTTGGGCTGTTCTCTGCAGGAACGGCCCCAGCCCAAGTGGTTTTGGACGGCAGTTTTGGCACGAGCGGGGCTTTGACCGGGCCCAATTATAATATCACCGCT
>DATJGF010000108.1:0-46999 GCA_035495315.1 Candidatus Limnocylindrales bacterium | reverse complement strand
CTGATCGAAACCCCCAGTTCTGACTCGACGATCACCTGGACTTCCTCGAATGAAAAAGGCGTGACCTTATCCTGCAATCGCGCCAGGTGTTTGAGATAAGGTTGTGGCAGCAAGTCCGCCCGGCTGGAGAGCAATTGCCCCAGTTTGATGAACGTCGGCCCCAGCCGTTCCAAATCATCAGGAAGCTCTTCGGCGTGGGGCGCGGCGTCCCCGTTGAGAGAGTCGGGAGTATGACTTTGGGCGAATTTGGAGGTCATCGCCGGCTGTCGATACTTCAGAAAGAGCAGGATCAAATCCTTGTATCGCTTCAAATAATGGCGGGAAAACTTCATATTCTGCTCCTTTACATTTTATTTAACCTAAAGCGTCGCCCAACAGATTCAAGGGGGATGAATTCCGCAAAGCAGCAGGAAAAAATAGGGGACATTAGAGGGATTAGACCTTGGTGGACGGCCCTGCCGCGACGCTTTTTGAGGATGAGTTTCGTGTTTGAAAGCCGCGCAGCAAACGCCGCACTCCAAGACGTCTAGGGCACGAGTACGGCCGCGCCTTTAATTTTGCCGCTTCGCAACTGTTGCAGCGCCTCATTGGCTTGGGACAAGGGGAAGGTTTGTACTCTTGTTTGAACAGGCACTTTTGGAGCAAGCGCAAGGAATTCTTCTCCGTCACGGCGCGTGAGGTTCGCTACGGAACAAACCATTCGCTCCTCCCACAGGAGGTCGTAAGGGAACGAAGGGATATCACTCATGTGGATGCCGCCGCAAACAACGATCCCTCCTTTGGCCAGCGCCTTAAGCGCGATTGGGACAAGTTCGCCTGCGGGAGCAAAAATCAGTGCGGCCTCCAGTTGCTCAGGCGGCATGGTGCTGGAGTCTCCTGCCCATACCGCCCCGAGTGATTTAGCGAAGTTTTGGCCGGCGGTATCCCCTTCCCGCGTGAAAGCGTAGATCTCTCTTTTCTGGTATCGCGCAACTTGAGTGATGATATGAGCCGCGGCTCCGAATCCGTAAATACCAATACGTTTCGCATTACCAGTTTTGGCGAGTGATCGATAACCGATGAGTCCGGCGCAGAGCAGGGGAGCGGCTTGAGCATCGGCGTACTCGGCTGGAATCGGATAACAAAAACGTTCGTCCGCGACTGTAAATTCGGCGTACCCCCCAGCCACCGAGTAACCGGTGAAGCGCGCGCGATCGCACAGGTTCTCGCGACCGCTTCTGCAGTAAACGCAAACTCCACACGTCCATCCGAGCCAGGGCACGCCGACCCGGCTACCGAGCTCAAAGCGAGTCGCACTCTCGCCGGTCTGTGTAACGATCCCGACGATTTCGTGCCCCGGGATGAGCGGCAGTTTTGGTTGTGTCAATTCGCCGTCTATAATGTGCAGGTCAGTCCGGCACACCGCGCATGCCTTTACCCGAAGAAGCACTTGCCCTCGACACGGCTTGGGCTGGGATACCTCCATTGCCACCAGCGCCTGACGTGGCGCTTTCAAAACCATCGCGCGCATAAGAGAATTTGAACCCGGAACCAAAGTCGGGTCAAGCAAGTCCAAAGTCCAACTCTCAAACTCCGGACGTTTACATTTTACGTTTCACGCATCACCCCGATTGACAGAACCATCCCCACGCGCCAATTATCTCACTATGAGCGATATCATTTACCCGCGGAGTCCGCGTGAGACCATGTGCGGCTGGATGCATCTACCGCGTTTTGTTGATAAGGTCCGTCTGCACCTGGCCGGCAAGTTGCATGCTGATTATCAGCAGAATTTCTGCAAAGGGTTCGATGGCAAATGGCTTGATGCCGCGGGTGTTGACGCCACACAGTTCATTGAGGTGGTGCGGAACACTCTCACGGATGGCGAGGTCTGCGATTGGGTGCTGAAAAATGTAAAAAAGCCCGACTCAGTGAAAGCGGCTCATCGGGAGGCGATGCTGGCCTATCCCAAAAAGGGTGATGCCGAAATGGAAGCTCGCCTCAAAATGCGCAAAGAACAGGCGGGGCTAGCGTCTCGTGATGACATTAAGACTTTCGTGGACTTCATCGACGCCGACGAGAAGAGAATTTGAGATTTTGAAGCAGCAGCGGTCTCCCGGCAGCAGGTAATATCGAAACGTTGGGCCACCCGGGGGGCAGGCTCGTGAGAGTGCGATTAGCGAACCCCAACAACCGGTCAAAATCGTCAAAGTAACTGTTCGCAGCTCGAGGCTGCGGAAATCATCAAATACCCCAGGCGCGGATAACCACGCAGCTTCCGTCGATGCGTGGCAACTTGTCCGCAATAGCCCTTGACTCTGGTGTCACCCGAACCCAGCCTGTTGAACAATGACCCCCGTTTTGAACAGTGGAATTTGCTTCTTATGCGTTTTCGCATATTCAGCGCGAGGGGTGAATTGCTTCGCAACAAACTAATCCTTCATTTGTACGATGAACCAACCAGGAATCTCCACCAGTCCTGACACAACCGGAAAGCTGCCGTCAAAGGCGTACGCGGCCCAGAGCCCAACCTCCGGTCTTGCTCCTTTTGCCATTAGTCGCAGAAAACCCGGACCTTATGATGTCGTGATTCAAATTCGCTACTGTGGCGTGTGCCACACAGACATCCATTTTGTGCGCAATGATTGGGGAATATCCATATACCCCATGGTTCCGGGTCACGAAATAGTTGGTGTGGTCAGCGATGTGGGCCCGGAAGTTCACAAGTTCAAAGCCGGCGACATCGTCGGCGTGGGTTGCTTGGTGGACTCCTGTCGGAGCTGCGAATTCTGTCGGGCCGGGTTGCAGCAGTATTGCAGCGGTATGGTTTTGACGTACAGCGCTTATGAGAAGGACGGCAAAACCGTGACGTATGGCGGTTATTCCAGCCAGATCGTCGTTGACGAGAGTTTTGTAGTCAAAGTATCCAACCGGCTGCCTCTCCAGGGGGTTGCACCACTGCTTTGCGCCGGAATCACAACCTATTCACCACTCAAAACCTGGAAGGTCGCGGCCGGGCATAAAGTAGGTGTGCTGGGTTTGGGAGGATTGGGGCATATGGCCGTAAAGTTCGCCGCTTCCCTTGGCGCGGAGGTCACGGTTCTCAGCCGCTCCGCCAATAAGGCGCCGGATGCTCGAAAATTGGGTGCGCGCCATTTCCTGCAAACGACGGATGACCAGCAGGTGAAAGCCGCTGCCGAGTCCTTTGATTTTATTGTGGATACAGTCGCCACTCGGCACGACTACAATATGCCGCTGAATATGCTTAGAACCGATGGCACACTGATTTGCGTGGGTGCGCCACCTGAGCCCATTGAGTTGCAGGCGTTCCCTTTACTCTTCAAACGCAGACGGGTAGTGGGATCCCTCATCGGCGGCATTCCGGAAACTCAGGAGATGCTTGACTACTGCGCGGCAAAAAATATCACTGCGGATATCGAACTGATTAGCATAAAGGACATCAATGCTGCCTATGTGCGCATTGAAAAGAGTGACGTCAAATATCGCTTTGTGATCGATCTGGCGAGTTTGTAACCCAGATATTCTGAAAACAGGATGTGAGCTACCCAGCGGTCAGCAAGAAAATCCCATCCGTCAGCTGTCCGCGAACGCCAATTTTTCAGACTTGCGTTGGAACCACGAACGGTTTGCGGTATTCGCGTGTCAGCAAAAGATTCGCCATGTGATTGCCACTGAAGCGCTCGCGCTTGGGATCCATTTTAAGCAGTGCGCCGAGCGTTGCCGGCGTCTTTTGCAGATCCACATTATTGGCCCCAAGATGCTCTTCCATTCGCCCCAAGGCTTCCGCCAAATCAGAGTTGTTTTTTACCGCATCACGGATTTCCTCGGGAGAGTGCGTCTTGCCCAGCCGGTAGGAAATGTTGCCGGTATGACAGAGTGCGCTGGAAAGATGACCCTCGAGGACATCGGCTTTAAGGTCGGCTATTTTTCGACTGCGTACCGCGGCGATAAAATTTGCGAAATGGTTCGCGCTGCCCTCGAACTTCCTCAGCTTGTTTCCTTCCTTATCCATCACAGTGGCGCTGGTGTAATTATCAATTAGCACCGCGCCGCCCTCACAATCGATAACAATTCCCACATCCACTCCGCGATAGCGATCCATGTCTTTGGATCCATCTCTTGATGGCAAGCCACGGACCTCAAAAATGAGCGGTGCCGGTTTGTAATCATGGAAAACAATGAGGGTGTTGGGTGTTGTGCCATCATCGATGTATCCGAGGCGGCCGCCAACGCTCCATATGCGCGGCGAAAGCTCCGGTTCGCCCAAAAACCATCGGCAAAGGTCCATCTGATGGATGCCCTGATTGCCAAGATCCCCATTGCCGGTTGGCCAGACCCAATGCCAATCGTAATGCAACCGTTTGCGCATCAGCGGTTCCTTTGGGGCCGGCCCACACCAGAGATCGTAATCAATCGAGGCAGGGATCGGCTGCGGCCCGTCCACTTTCCCAATGCTCGGTCGACGTTTGTAACAAAAGCCGTGGGCTCGAATAATTTTGCCGATATGCCCCTCGCGCACCCACGCAATCGCCTCTGCAATACCACTGCTTGAACGGCACTGGGTACCGGCCTGCACGATTCGTGCATGCTTCCGGGCGGCACTCACCAACTGGCGCCCTTCCCAAACGTTGTGGGAGACGGGTTTTTCAACATAAACATCCTTACCGGCCTGAACCGCCCAGATGGCGCCCAGGGAATGCCAGTGATTTGGCGTCGCAAAAGTGACCACATCAATTTCGGAATTGGCCAGTAGCTTTCGGACATCGGTGTAACCTTGAACCTTTTCGCTTCTGTTCTCACACTGCTTCAGCTCGCGGTCGAGGATGTTCCGATCTACGTCGCACAGCGCGACCATGCGCGTGCCTGGCACCTCGTGCATTTCCTTGATGTGGTCGCGGCCGCGTCCGCCAAAGCCTACGACCGCGTAACGGATTTCGTCGTTGGCGCCGATAGTCCGGGCGCGCGTCGAACGCGGAAGCAATGTGATGGAGGCAGTGGTGAGGAGGGTGTTTCTGAGGAATTGTCGGCGAGTGAGGTTATTCATAAAATAATGGCTTAGATGATGATGTCAGGAGTAACGCAGAGTTCCACTGTGCTGTAACGACTTCCAGTCGGCAGCCGTTCAAACGGGGCGAAATGGGAGTTGCAGCCGGTGCATTCAAAAACTCGCAGACTAAAAGTCCGCGGTACAGCAGAATGAAACTCTGCGCTACGATGCGCGGGCGTTTCCACCTCAGGGGTTTGCGTTGACATATTGCTGATATCTCTCCGCGACTTTCGCCTGCTGGTCGTCTCCCTCGTGCAGATAAAAGCGATAACGAAAAGTTAGGCTTTTTCCCGCCGGCACAGTCATGTTTCCAGCCTTTTTGTTCCCAAGACTCTCGAAGTCGTGTTGCCCAAAAGGATTGGCTGCGAACAGACCATAATCGCGCACGTGCCACCAGGTGGGATGGCGCGGGTTTTTTGGATGATCAAAAATAGCGACTCCGACGATCTTACCATCGACCGGGCCATAGTAGTCGCACCAATCGGCACGTTTCCCCCAGGTATCACCATCCCGCACGCCGTTGCTGTTGACGATATGGCCGTGGCCGACTTTGCCATTGAGGCGCATCGTCTCGGCCAGGCGCATCCCTAGGGTGCCTTCTTTGGTGTCGCCAAAAGTCAGGTCGCCATTGGAAGCGTGGAGTGTCACTTCAAAATCGAAAACGCGCTCAGCGGGGTTCCCGCTGTTGTAGACCCGAAATGTACGCTCATCGGTGCAGACCACTATTCCGTCTGCGGCGATCCACTTATCCCTCGATTTGATTACGCCTTCAGTTTTGCCGGATTTGATCTCAGTGAAACTATCGTGAACGATCTTTCCGAACTGCTTCTCTTCCGACCAGAAATCCCGGCCATTGATGGATCCATGAGTGAACCAGAGTGAGCGGTGATGGGGGTGATCGTGTTCTTCGTCCGGGGTATCTTTCATCGGCCAATTCCGCGTCATCGCCAGGCCATCGGGGCCCAGAACCGGATAATAGTAAGGGCGCGGCACATCTTTAAAGAAGTATTCGGTAAATGGCTGACCGTTTATCGCGATGCGCAGCCGATCCGGTAGTTGCGTGATCTGAACGCCTTGACTTGATGCCGTGCTCTCCTTTTTAGCGCAGGGGCACAGAGAACAGCCGGTGAAAAAAATCGCAGCGATTCCTGACAGCAGGAGTCTTAGCATGATGAAATTACTTTGCGTCAGGCCACCTTCGAGGGTCAATATCAATTTCAAATCACCCCAGCGGTAGTCAAGGCGTCAGCCGTAAAGCTGGCATCCTGCCGTCCGGATGCTAGATCAAAACAATTCATTGAGCACGCACTACCCAGAAATCACCGACGGCTCGACTTTCAAGCAACGCTTCGACGGAAAGTAGAACGCACGATTGTGCGTGACGGGATCAGTGGCTTTTCCTAATGTTTAGCCCGTTCGAGCTAACGAAATCGACTCCGCAACTTGCCATGCACACCCGCTTCGACCTCACGCAAGCTGATATTCCCAAAACCTGGTACAACTTGCTTTCCGATTTCCCGCAACCCCTCCCGCCGCCGCTGCACCCCGGAACGAAAGAACCCGTTCCGCCGGAAGCGTTGCTGGCGATTTTTCCCGAAAATCTGGTCAAACAGGAGATGAGCGCCGAGCGCTGGATTGAGATCCCGGAACCCGTGCGAGAGATTTATGCTCTATGGCGTCCGACCCCTTTGCTGCGCGCCGTGCGCTTTGAAAAGGCGCTCAACACGCCGGCACACATCTACTACAAGTATGAAGGGGTGAGCCCTGCGGGGAGCCACAAGGTGAACACCTCGGTCGCGCAAGCGTTCTTCAATAAACAGGCGGGCACGAAACGCCTGGCAACCGAGACCGGGGCGGGGCAGTGGGGCGCATCGCTGGCGATGGCCTGTAAACTGTTCGGTCTCGAATGCAACATTTACATGGTCAAGGTCAGTTACCAGCACAAGCCTTATCGGCGCATGCTGATGCATACCTGGGGGGCAACCGTGCACCCCAGTCCCAGTGATCAGACCGAGTACGGACGCAAACTGCTGGCGGAAGACCCGCATTGCCCCGGCAGCCTGGGTATCGCCATCAGTGAAGCCATCGAAGACACCGTTAAGCACCCGAATACAAAGTACTCCCTGGGAAGCGTGCTCAATCATGTCTGCCTCCATCAAACCGTCATCGGCCAGGAGAGCATCCGTCAGATGGAACTTGCCGGTGAGGAACCGGACGCGATTTTTGGTTGTTGCGGCGGTGGCAGCAATTTTGCCGGTCTGGTCTTCCCATTTTTGCGCAAGAAGATAACCGAAAAGAAGAAGTACCGTATCGTCGGCGTCGAGCCTTCTGCGTGCCCGTCACTGACCAAAGGTGAACTGCGGTACGATTTCGGTGATACTGCCGAGACCACACCACTGTTGATGATGTACACGCTCGGCCATAAGTTCATGCCGCCGCCGATTCACGCTGGTGGTCTGCGTTATCACGGCATGTCGCCGATGGTAAGTCACGCGCTCAAACTCGGATTGATTGAGGCGGAGGCCTACCATCAAACGCAGGTCTTCGCGGACGCGACACTGTTTGCGCAGTCGGAGGGCATTGTGCCGGCGCCTGAATCCGCGCACGCGATTTCGGCTGTTGCGGCCGAGGCCATTAGGGCGCGCGAGGCCGGACAAAAGCGCGTCCTCTTATTCAATCTCTCTGGCCATGGATTGCTCGACCTGAGCGCCTACGAAACCTATCAGATGGGCAAGTTGCAG
Source organism: Candidatus Limnocylindrales bacterium (assembly GCA_035495315.1). GTDB lineage: Bacteria > Verrucomicrobiota > Verrucomicrobiia > Limisphaerales > UBA8199 > DATJGF01. Next base: position 39,211 of record DATJGF010000108.1, on the reverse strand, counting down.
GACGTTTAAACAATCCGAAAGCCGAAAGCCGAAGCCGGAAGGGCTTGGTGCGAGATGAACTCTGGCGGGAGCGGTGTCAGAAGCAGCTCCCAAAAGCCGGACTCGCTGTGTGCAATTAAACCTTAAATCAAACTATGAAAGCCATCAGAACGGAAATTATTCGCCTTCTTATATGCCTCCTCGGAGTTAGTTTTGGCCTGCCTTCGTCGTTGATCGCACAACCTACGGCTCATTATGTGCCCGGCGTGGAAGGCCTCAAAGGCGCTTCCTTGCCCCCGCCGGGGATTTACCTGCGCGACTACAACGTCTTTTACTATGCGGATGTTATCAACGACTCGCGCGGCAATGAAATTCCCGGAGTCGATGCCAAGGCCTTCATTTATGCGAATGTACCCCGTTTGCTCTGGATTACCGACGTCGAATTGCTGGGGGGCTATATCGGAGTCGACGCCTTGCTGCCCCTGCAATACACCGACCTGGACGTCAAGGCTGGCCCGAATTCGCTCATCAACGAAGGCACATTCGGCATCGGGGATTTCTTTGCCGAAGCCACATGGTCCAAGCACATCCAAAAATTCGACTTTTCTTTGGCGTACGGCATTTGGGCGCCAACCGGAGATTCCTCGCCTGGCCTGACGACTCGGGCGGGTATCGGTTATTGGACTCATATGTTCACCGCCGGCGCGACGTGGTACATCGATTCTCAGAAAAAGTGGGCGGTGTCGGCATTGAACCGCTACGAGATTAATATGGAGAAGGCCGATACGGATATCACGCCTGGCCAGGCTTACACTCTCGAATGGGGAGTGAGTTACGGAATCTCAAAGACGGTAGACGTTGGAGTGGCCGGGTATTATCAGCAGCAGGTGACAGAGGATAGCGGCCAGGGTTCCAACGGCGAAAGAGACCGGGTTGCGGGTGTGGGGCCCGAGGTCAGTGTCTTCTACCCGCAAGTTACCTTGGGATGGTCACTACGCTACGCGTATGAGTTTCTTGCCGAGAGCCGCTTGCAGGGTCATACCGTCGCTCTGACCATTACGAAGCGATTTTAGCTGAATCGAGGGCCTCGGAAAAACGAAATCATACTAGACGAAGCCGACGGCTTGGATTGGAAGACCGGCGTACGATGTGATTTCATTTACGCCCTTCCAAAGACCGATTTTGCCGAGCGCCGCGGGAGCGTTTCTGCTCTGAGACGTCGAGAGATCGCACGCAAGATGGCAGAGTGTTTCCGGCTATCGGTCTGGTGATCGCTTACTGCAGTGGCATTGGTGTGTCATGCGGGCGTCTCTTCCGCTGGCGCGAAACCACGGCGCAGACAGTTTTCGGTAATCACTCGCGGCACGAAGAAATTCTGTAAATACTCCCGCCCGCCCGCCTTGGTGCCGCCGCCGGACATTTTGAAGCCGCCGAAGGGTTGCCGCTCGACGATGGCCCCGGTGATGGTGCGGTTGATGTAAAGGTTGCCGCAGACCAGCTCATTTTTTACGCGTTCGATATTCACCGGGCTGCGTGAGTAACAGCCCCCGGTCAGCGCAAACTCGCTATCATTTGCCAGGGCAATAGCCTCGTCAAAATCCTTCGCTTTGGTAACCGCCAACACGGGGCCGAAGATTTCCTCCCGGAACAGACGACTTGTCGAGGGAACCCCGGTGAAGATCGTCGGTGGGACGTAGCACGCGTTTTCGTCCTCTGGAACGGCGCCTTGCCAGGCCAGCTTTGCTTCCTTCTGGCCATCCTCAATGATCGCGAGGATGCGCTGTTGCGCATCCCGATTAATGACCGGGCCAATGATATTGCCGGGTACTTCTGCCGGGCCGATGCGCAAGGACCCGGCCGCGGCAATGAGGCGCTCAATGAATCGGTCGAAATTATCGGCCAGCACGATCAGTCGAGAGAGGGCGCTGCATTTCTGCCCTTGGTAACCGAACGCCGAAGCGATGCAACCGGCTACCGCCTCATCGAGATCGGCGTCGTTGTCGACAATGATGCAGTTTTTTCCGCCCATCTCGCAGATCACCTTTTTGAGATTCACCTGGCCTGCAACAGTTCGTCCGGCGGTTTGCCAAATGTTCAAGCCGACTTCTTTTGAGCCAGTAAAAGCGATGAAATCAATCTGGGGATGTGCAACGAGGTGTGTGCCAACCGATCGGCCTGGCCCGGTAAGAAGATTGAGCACGCCGGGAGGTACTCCAGCCTCGAGGAACAGGCGCATCAACCGAGCACCAATCACCGGGGTCTGGTCCGAGGGTTTCATGATGACCGTGTTGCCGGTAACCACCCCGGCCGTGACCATGCCGGTAAGGATTGCCAACGGGAAATTCCATGGCGCAATGATTGCCCCAACGCCACGCGGCCACCACTGCTGCAGGTTCGATTCACCCGCAACAACTTGAGTGCGGTGCGGGCGTCCCATGTCCCGCATCACGCTTGCATAGAAGTTGCAGAAATCGATCGCTTCTGCGACATCGGCATCCGCTTCGGTCCAATTCTTGCCCGCTTCCAGGATCTCCAATGCGCACAGTGCCGCTTTGTCACGGCGCATGAGTTCGGCGACTCGTTCCAGCAACGCGGCACGATCGTCCGGCGGAGTGCGGGCCCAGTTCGGTTGTGCTGCACGGGCCGCAACCAACGCGGCGTCGGCTTCCTTCACCGTTGCTTGAGCTGCATAACCAATGATCTCCTTTTGGTTCGATGGGTTTAGCGAAGCTGCCCAGTCATCCGTGGAAACTGCCTTATTGTTAATAACCAGGGGAAATCGTTCTCCCAAACTCCTGCGAAGAGCTTCTATCGCCGCCGGGATTTTGTCTCGTTCGGACGCTTTCGTAAAATCGGTTGGGGGCTCATTTTGGAAATGCGGAATGCGGAGTGTGGAGTGCGGAGTGGATGGCTCTGGTGCGGCCGCATTCCGCATCCCGGATTGAGTTCTGCGCACTTGATTGAGCGGATTTTGAAGCAGTTCCTCGCGACTGGTGCCTTTAGCAAATTTGTTTGCCAGAAATCCTTCATTCGAAGTGTTCTCTAGCAGCCGGCGGACGAAATACGCGATGCCGGGAAGGAGGTCTCCCACGGGGCAATACTCGCGCAAACGGCAGTCTAGTTGGAGAACAGCTGCTTTGATTGGTTCTGCCATCCCATACAGCATTTGAAATTCGAAGCTGCGCCGGTCGATTCCAAGGCGTTCCGCCTGAGCCAAAACGTGCGCGATGCTGCGCACATTATGGGTGCCGAATGCCCCTTCAACCGCATCTTCATTTTCGAGCAGGAACAGTGAGAGCTTTTCGAAGTTTGCGTCTGACTCCGGCTTCTGCTCGAAAACCGGGGCGGGCCAATGTCGTTGGTTGGCCAGGACGGTTTCGTAATCCCAATAAGCGCCTTTCACCAGCCGGATGGTAATTCGGCGTTTGTGCGAGCGGGCCCACTCGACAATATCTCGCAAATCGACTTCGCAATCGCGCAGATACGCCTGCATCGCCAGCCCGCACGCCGGGGCAGTCGCGAATTCGGGTTCGGCAAAAATCTCTTTAAACACGCGCAGGGTGATGTCCTTGAGCACGTAACTCTCCATGTCGAAGTTGACAAAGGCGCCCAGCTCCTTGGCGCGCCGGAGTATCAGGCGCAGTCGCCGGGAAATGTGGTCCAAAGCCGTACCCGGATCGGTTGGGTGAACTTGAGAATAAAGGGCCGACAACTTGACCGAAAGATTCAGCGGGGGCACCGGTTCCCTCGAGCCTATATTGCTCCGGCTGGCATGAGGCCACTTGGCAATATCGCCTCCCAGGAAATCCATCAAATCGAGATATTTCCGGGTGTATCGATCGGCTTCAGCCTCGCTGACGACTGCCTCGCCCAGAATGTCCGCGGTAAAGGCAATATCCTGCTCGGCCAACTTGCGTAGAGTTGCCGCGATTTCCTTCGGCTCATTTCCCAGCATGAATTGCCGTGCCATACCCGTCACCTGGGATTTCACACCCGCGCCGAACAGCCACGACGCTCCGCCTGCCGCTTTCAAACCCATCCGCAGGGCGGGGGAGAGCTTCACGCGGTCGTCACCGAGGTACTCCTGTAAATGGCGCGCTATCTCGGAAGAGGAAGTCAGCGTAGGCAACACATCGACAAATCGAAAGAGCTGCGTCTTGAAATGTTCATCGCGCATCGCCCAATCCATGAGCGTGCCGTAAAAACCTTTCTTGGTAAAAAGCGACGGCGGTTCGGTCTTGTCCATTAAAGAAAAAATCTTGTCTCCCCAAAGACGGATGGAAGGCTCAAGTTCGGCTGGCGTCGTCGATTTCTGGTTGGGAACGGAAGGTACTGTATTGGTCACGCTCACGCTGCAAGTTTGCGCAGTTTGTCAGTGAGGGCAAGCGGGGAGACAACTGTAAAAGATCGCTGGACGAAACGGATTAGGGGGATTGATTAGTGTTTCGCAAGGAAGGGGAGCCGTTGCCTGACGGCCCAGGGGTTGGCGGCGCTCACGACATATGAAGGGAGTTGGCGATAGCCGTCGATGATGCATTTACAGATGCCGCCGGCACGGAAGTCTGCGGTTAAACGAGCTCTATTGGCTCATGGCTTGAAACTGGCAGAAATTTCGGCATTGCCTATGTCGCCGGGAAGTTCCACCCAGTCATTCGTAAAACGTTTCCACGGTTTGCCTTTCACCGTCACCGATACCAGTGGGTGTTCATTAGGAGCACGGAAACGGAGACGAATCTGGTTAGGAGGATTGCGAGTGGGCGCTTCCAGGTGCGCATCAATTTTGTTCGCCGTGGCGGTGTAAACGATTGTCGTGGGCCCAAAATAGGTGGCACCGTGCTCTATGCCACATCGTTGACCTGCTTTAAGCCAATCTCGTGGTACTGCTTGACCGAGGAGCAGTTCATCGCCTTGTTCCCTCACGAACACTTGGCGCAGCCATCCGCAGGCGTTTGCTTCGTCCGAGCTCTTGTAATGGTCGCCACGCCAGTCGCCCATTTCCGGCAAGGCATGTTCGGTATTCATGTGAACGTCGGGGAAATGACTGACGGCGATTGCGTTGAACATCGCCCGGAGCGCGTGTTTGACGTCGTCGCGAGCGAGGTATGGTTCGACATCCAGCAGCAAACAAGCCTGCATCGACATGCCGCCGCGACGGAACCATTCTTTGTCGAAGTTGTCGAGTGTGTAGCCGTATTGGTTCGAAAGATACAGGTTGTCCTCGTAATCATTGATGATCCAGCCAGCCTCTGGCGAGCGGGCATCCAGCGCGCGAGTAATCAGCAGGTGGATTGACCCTTCCAGGGTTTCGCAAATCCAGCCGAAACTCCGGCCCCGGCGGTGCGCATAGGACGGAATCTTAGGCACGGAGACACCGTTACGTAAACGCACTACGGGCGAACGTTCGGAGGCCTTATGGAAATTGCCGAGCAGGTGCTCGTGAAAGGTATCGGCTGACTGGCGAATGCGCTTCGCCTCCGGGTGTTTGATTTGCTCCAACGCCCAGGCGGCAGAGTCCAGCCCTCGCCACGTATAGCAACTGGTTGAAAGCCACGTCCACCAATCTCCGATGTCCTCCAGGCTGCCGGCGGGAAGCAGACCGCGTTCAAGTTCATGACGGTCCGCAGTCCGCGCGGTCTCACGGATGATCCAATCGGCCCCAGTCACAATCCCTGGCGCGGCCGATTGGAGCCAGGCATTGTCTCGCGTAAACCGATAATGCTCGGCGAGCATCCAGAGAATCCATCCGTGATGCTGGTTGTACCCACCGGCCTCGTATCCCCCCGCCCCATAGAGAATGCCGTCTTTTGAAGCGAAATCGCCGGGCAGTCCGACGGTGCCCTGATAATGCAGCCAGGCATCAAGACACTCCTGTGCCTCCTGGTGATAACCGCGACGGTCGAGGTCCACCACCATCATGCACGATTCATTTCCATAAGCGCCATATGCAAAGGAACCAACGCGTGCAAAACGTCGCGTGCTGTTGGGCTCGCGCTCGCAATTGATCAACAGATGCCCCGCGTGCGCGCGATAAAACTCATTGAGCACCGGCTCGGGAGTGATCAGACGGGCGCTTTCATCGAGGCGCCGGTGCCAGTAGCCGGCCACCGCTGCGCGCTCTTTGTCGAAATCGAGGCTAGCTAAGGATTGCGCTTCACCCTTTTCCGAAAGGACGACATAAGGAATTTTGATCACAATGCGCTTCGTTTCGCCGGGCGCGAGGGTCGCATTCCAGGAGAGATTTCGATCTTCTGCCTTCGGCATTGTTTCTGACACAATTTGGCCCCGCAGGTTTTCGCCGAGCCAAAGAAGTCCATTTTCATCGAGTCGCAATGTGCCCGGATTTTCGCCGGCTTTATAGGCAATGGGCAAAGTGATTGGTTGTGGCGAGGTGGTGGTGTTAGTAAAGACAAAGCGCGCAAGGAAGACGACTGAAGCATCGGCGGGTGGCACTTGTCCGTTTGCTTGCCCTCCCTTTAGCTCGGTAACAAACGCTGTTTGGACCGTCCTTACTCCATTGCTCTCCCAGGTTGTCTCACAAATCGGAATACTTGCCTCCTGGATCTCGCGGTGCATCGGGCGTGAGTGTGCGCCAAAGCTTAAATAGACCGGCGCGGGTTCGAATTTGAAACGCGGTGTGTCCTGTCCCGGCAAGCTATTTAAGTAATGATCGTTTGCGCGAAAGCGGATTGCGCCATCAGCCTGCAGCAGAAACCGCTGTCGTCCACCATCTAATCCCAGCGGAAAATAGATGTCCGATTTCTTCGGCGGCATGTCGTTCCAGGCAGATTGCCAGGTGCGTTCGGGAATGTTTGCGATACGATCGTAAAGTGTCTGGCCTGACTTGCCTTCGGTCTCGGCCGCTAAGGTCTTGTAATCGCGATGATCAGTCCCCGGCAGAACTACCACTCCGAAGCAGGGCAGGAAAATGGGGCTTTTGGCCACATCGTCTGCGGCGAACGTGAACACTACTTTGCCGCTCTTTACGGTAACCAGTGTGCGATCGAATGTGTTAGGGTCAGAGTTCACGGTCGCTCGAAACGTTATATCGTGCGCCGAGTCCTCCGTGCTTTTGCAGGAACTGAGCGAACCGTTGAAAACCGTTATCCCCGGCATAGTGGGCGCCCGTTCTGCCCAGGCGAGACGGACTGTGCGCTCCTCATCAGTGGAGTCGGTGAGGGCCTTGATAGCTCGGATTCTGGGTAGAGCCGCTTCTGAAGCGAAGCGAATCTTGAGGGTATAGCGAAAATCGGCTGAGTAGTCCTTTAGCTTGGGAAACTCTTTGGCATTTATCGCGTGGAAATTGAACGTAATGGTTGACCGTTCTGCTGTGGCGGCCACATCAGCGACTCGCCAGCCGCCTTGATACCAATTTCCCAATTCCATCCAACCCACGTCGCCGCCGCCGGGCTCACGATCCTTGGGCAGTCGCTGTTCTGGCCAGCGACTTCCCCAGTACTCCAACCGAACTTGGTCCGCTGCAGGTGCGGCGCCTTCAAATTCCACAACCACCTGGTGGATTTCGCGCGGGTCTTCCCAGAGCAAACCGTTGCCTTCCGGCAAGGGCAGGCTAAACGGTGCAGCGTCAAACGCAGCACCCGAAGCAGTTAGGCAAAACCAACACGAGAAGATTACGGCATTAAACAAGTATTTCATATATTGTCGCGGTGTACAAGGATGCTCGGCCTGTGTTGCGAGGCGCGCATCTATTGCAAGATTGCTTCACGCTGCACCTGCCGCGTTTGGGTGCCGATCCGGATCTTGTCCTCACCGAAGGCATGGAAAACGCGTATCTGAGTTGACTGCGAGAGCGGCTTTTTATCCTGACTGCGGAGGGTGAACAAAACGGGGGATTGATATTCCACCCCGTTCCACCTCAAGGCGTGGAAAGCGACGAATGTGGGCGACTCCGCGACAAACCCGAACGGTGGCAGGATCACCTCACCACCAAACTTTGAACTGCAGATGTAATTCGTCGCCCCAGCGTTGACGATGACCTCGACCGCATCCGCCCCATTGCCGAACACGGTTCGCCTGACCTTCCGGTCCGCGCTGAGGAATTCGTGCCGGGTCATTTGCATTCGCGCGGTTATTTCATTTAATGGCGAGAGCACCTCATACGTATTTTTGACGAAACGATCCATGGGGTGCAGTTCAGCGCCCCAACCATTGTCTGCTCGCGTAAACAAAGCAGGGTCGGCGCCCACACGCGCGAGGTCGTCCGCGGATTTTTGATCGCTGCTGTGTTGTTTCCAATATAAATGGTGCGGGATGGAATGATGGTTTAGAGGGCGGGCTATGCTGATGTGATGCAGAACGTATTCAGCGGAGGTTTTTGGGTCGTAACCATATTTTCCGTACATCGCAATACAATCCCGGTAAACCAGCTCAAATAGCGGGACGACCGTTGCGCCAAGTTTGGCCGGCAAGTTGGCATCGTGATAATAATGCCCACTGACGCCAGTCAGCCCTTCAAAAAAGTCGCTGTGCGGGATCGCCCATTCGCGGCCGCACTCACTGCCGAAGACTCCAAAGACGTCCCGCGCGTAATCTGAAAGCGCTTGCTTCCATTTAATGTCGTCAGCACGCGTCAAAGCGTGGTTCGGATCGTAACATTCCTGGAGACCGGCCGCGTAGGTCGTATCGATAAAATACGAATTTGGGTTCGCGAGCTTCTTAACTGCGGGCAGATTTTGCGGTCGCTGTGCTAGGCCGAGTGCCGTTTGGGAACAGGTGAGGAACGCGAGGCCACCCGCCCAATGACCGCCGCGCGCCAGTTTGCCATTCTCAGTTTTCATTATCAGCTTCTCATCCCAGGAAGGCGAATCCCGATAGATATCCTGGTAATTGTCGTGAAGACAAAATAAGTAACCGAGGTCCATGACTCGCCGGGCGCAATTGGCGAACGCGACGTCTCCGCCGCATTCCGGTGCCGTCGGCAGGATGTCCGGGTGTTGATTGTCATAGCCCCGATGGATCCAGCCGCCGACGGTGAAGAGGACCTTCTCTAGTTTAAGATCCCTTTTGAGGTGTTCAGCGACCTCTGCCGCCTCGTCAAATGTCCAATTAACGTGCACAGATTCTTCTTTGGTGCTTTCCTCGTTCATGTGGCGTTCCAAAGCGCTCCAAAGTTTAAAGTTAGCGGCACCGAAGAGCTTCGCGCGTTCGGGGTGTGCTTTGAGCTTTTGTTCCCAGCTCACCAACCAGCCGCGCTCCTGGGCAATTTGGCGATAAGCCCTGGCAATAGTGACATAGTCCCCCTTGCCCAAAAACTGAATCCGAAAGGTCCGCGCAGATTTGCTGAGCGTGAGTGAAGGCGATACTCTCTGGTGTGCACCCGAGACTTCGTTCGTGTTAGTAACACTCTTGAGCTGAGCGGCCACATATGGATCCTGCCAGGTGATCAAGGCCGCCGCGCCATTTTGCACCACTCCCAGCATTTCCATATGGCACCCCTCATAGGCGTATGTATCGAATCGGTGCGTAAAGTTTAACCCGCTGTCTGATGGGACCAGCAATCCTTCGCGCACGGGAACAATGACATAACCTTTTCCTGTATCGGTTGTGACGAGCAGATCTTCGAGCAACGAAACTCGATCGACCTCCAGTTCAGGGTCGGCTTCGTAGCTGAATTCCAAGCTGCGTTGATCCGGCAGGGTTTTAACCCTCACACGCAAGATGTCGGCGCGCCTCGACGTCACGGGGCTGAATGCGGCCAGCAGATCCGTCCCTTCTGAGCTGACCGTGCATTTCTCCAGATTAAAGCTTTGAGAGTCGCGTCGGGCATCCAGGGTAACCTCACCGAAACGGGCGTGCTTTGGGTCTGGGCGCCAGGTGACGCCAGCCTCTTTATCCAGCACTTCGCAATGGCCGGTGCCCGGGTCGAGGGTGAGGCGAATGAAACGCGTCTCAATCTTCGGCGCCTCCGCGCCATAAAGGACGGCAGCTGGCAGAAAAGCCAGTAAAAATCCAAATCGCACCACGATACCCAGCGCCAATGGACAAAGATTCATTGCGATTCGGAGATTAGCCACAAAAGGGCACAAAGGACACAAAGAAGAAAATGTGCTCCTTTCACGTGTTGCAGTTCTCATCTGAAGCATAGCGCGCCGCTCAAAACAAACGCGAGACCGTTTTTTGATGTTGATTCGCGGTTGTTGCGCCGGGCTTAACGAAGATTTAGCATCCCACCGAAGCATGTACCTCTTCGGCTTTTTTCCTCTAAAGCAAGCTCACGTGTTTTGTTTCTCTTTGTTATTGGCGGTATCCCTCGCGCACGGAATTGATAACGCAAACGCAAATAGGGCTTCGTCGCCGAACAATGGCAGCGGTTATAATCTTTTCGCGCACACGAATCTCGCGGCTTGGTGCATTGTGCCTTTCGATGGAAAGAAGCGTGGCCCGGAGGCGCGTGCCGAGATGCTTGAGCGGCTTGGGTTCACATATTTCGCCTACGATTACCGCGCGGAGCACATCCCCATGTTTGATACGGAAATGGACGCACTGCAGCGTCATCACATTCGCCTTCTCGCCTGGTGGTTTCCCACCGAACTCAACGATGAGGCGAGGTTAATCCTCGATGTGCTGAAGCGTCATCAGTTGAGAGGCGTGCAGTTATGGGTAATGGGCGGCGGCGAAACTACCCGCAATGAGAACGAACAGACTGCTCGCGTTGAAAATGAAGCAAACCGGATAGAGCGCATTGCCCGAGCCGCCAATCCCTTGAACTGCACGGTGGGACTTTATAATCATGGCGGCTGGTTTGGTGAACCCGAGAACCAGATAGCCATCATCGAAAGGCTCCGTTCACGAGGGATAACCAACGTCGGTATCGTTTACAACCAACACCACGGTCAACAACACATCGATCGTTTTCCAGAGCTCTTGCAGACGATGAAGCCCTACCTGCTCGCTCTCAATTTGAATGGGATGAATCCAGGCGCCCACGACCAGATCCTGCCGATCGGGCAGGGGCAGGTTGATTTGAAACTCTTGCAGTTGATTCGCGTTAGCGGGTGGACGGGGCCGATCGGTATTCTTAATCACACGGACGAGGACGCTGAGGCGCGCCTTCAAGACAATCGGGCCGGCTTGGATTGGGTCTCATCCCGGCTGGACAGTGAAACTAACATTCCAAGGCCGATCCCAGGTTCCTGGAAACCTGAAAGTAGAGCCCAAATCGATTATTGGGCAGTCGAAGATGCGGCCGCGCGTGAAAAGCTGCCTCTCTACAAAGTCATCCCTGCAGCGGCGCCCGACGAATTGACTCTTGCTAACGGTTGCCCAAAACGCGAAACGTTTCTCACGTGGCACCGTTCGCATGGGGACAACGGCGGTACGCGTTACTCCGCGCTCGATCAGATCAATCGTCAGAATGTAACCAATCTGCAAGTGGCGTGGACCTATCACTCCCTCGATGCCAGTAACAATATTCAGTGCAATCCCATTATCGTAAAAGGTGTCATGTTTGCGCCGACACCCGCGCAGTTCATCGTCGCGGTAAATGCTGAAACCGGTGTCGAGCTGTGGCGCTTCAGGCCCGAGGGTAGACCGGCTTTTCGCGGCTTGATCTATTGGTCAGGCGAGACAAATGCCCCTGAGCGGGTGCTGTTCTGCGCCGGAAAATACCTTTATGCGTTGGACCCAAAAACTGGCCGACCAGTCACAGAATTTGGTACTGAGGGCAAAACGTTATTGCCAGGTCGTGCCCAGGGAGATTTCGGGGCGGCGACAGCAGCGCCCGCGATCTTTAGACATGTTATCGTCGTGCCTGGTTTTGAGAAGGATGTCTGGGGTTTCGATGTCGTTACGGGGCAGCAGCTGTGGACCTTCCATACTGTCCCGCACGAGGGCGAGTATGGCTATGAAACCTGGGATCGCCCTGAGGATTACGCCGCGAATTGCTGGGCCGGCATGGCGATGGATGAAGTCCGCGGCATCGCCTATATCACCACCGGCTCACCCAAACCGAATTTCATTGGCGTCGGTCATCGTGGCGACAACTTGTTTGCTAATTGTGTTATTGCCCTCGATGCTGCAAGCGGCAAGCGTCTCTGGCATTTCCAGGAGATACACCACGACATCTGGGATCTCGATATTTCCGCGCCGCCAAACCTGGCGACGATTACAAGAAACGGCAAAAAGGTGGACGTGGTAGCGGCGGTGACAAAAGTGGGAAACACGTTGTTGCTTGATCGTGTCAGCGGTAAGCCGATTTTTCCATTCCGTCTGCGCCGCGCGCCCGCGAGCACTTTGCGCGGTGAAGTCACGGCTCCTTACCAGCCGGATCTGGAATTGCCGGAAAGGTTTTCTAAACAGGAGTATAGCGTTGACGATCTCACCGATCGCACCGAGGAGGCGGCGGATTTTGCTCAGACCCGGTTTAAGAGCGCTGATACGGGGTTTTTCCAACCCTGCCGCGAGGGGCGGCCTAACTTGTACATGGGCATTGACGGAGGCGCCGAATGGACCGGGGCATGTATCGATCCTGAGACCGGCAGGCTTTACGTCAGCGCCAATCACATGGGCTGGATCATCTCGCTTTTTCGCAATGATGACCCACCGCCAGATCCCCACGCACCCAAAACTCGAGGACGGATTGTATTTGAAACGACCTGTGCTCAGTGTCACGGCACCAACCTGCTCGGCATCGGAGTGGCGCCGCCGTTGCGCGGGCTTCGCCATCGTCTTAATGATGAGGCGATCATCAATCAGGTGCACAACGGAAAGAACGGCATGCCTGCCCACCCGAATCTGACCGACGACGACTTAAAGGCACTGCTGGATTACCTGATGCTGCGCGACCGACTCTTGCCGGCTACACCAGCGAAGACCGAGCGCCCGACTTACAACGCCTCCGGCTATCCGAAGTTTTATGATTACGAAGGGTATCCTGCGAATAAACCTCCTTGGGGCACGCTCAACTGTATTGATCTCAACACGGGCAAGCTTCTGTGGAAAGTCCCCTTAGGCGAATACCCCGAGCTAACCGCCCAGGGCGTGAAAATCACCGGCACCGAAAACTACGGGGGTGCAATTGTTACGGCCGGAGGGTTGGTCTTTTGCTCAGGCACTCGTGATCACAAAATCCGCGCGTTCGACAAAGACACTGGTGCCGAACTATGGTCAGCCAAGCTCCCGTGGGTCGGCAATGCGCCACCCGCAAGTTACCAGGTCAATGGGCGACAATATATCGTGATCGTCGCAACGGGCGGAAACAAACTGGGAACACCCTATGGTGATGCCTATGTCGCGTTCGCGTTGCCAAGGAACTGAGAGGAGTCCCTGTGACGCCACGAGGTGGCCCATGTTCAAGCACTCGGGTATGCCGAGACGGGACCTATGAAATCCTCCTCGCTTTCCACTGCGGCACATGAATGCTTGAGTTGCCGCCGAACAACAGCTGCGCTTCTGCTTGTATTAACAGTTGGTTTTATCCAGTCTGCGATGAGCGTGGATAACCACGTCCTGGAGCAGCTCCGCATACGAGATCCCAATCAGTCGTACATCCCGGCGCCAGCTCCAGGCCAGCCACGCGAACAATGGATTGCCGCTCTTAGGCAATATCGGCAGGATGCGCGTAGTGGAACGCTGCGAGGAACCGCAGATCTCGCCTCAACCGCCGCTGTTCTGAATCGAGGGATTTACGATGAAGCTGGCCAGCTTTGGGTCCGCGGCGCATTCACCTGTCATTTCACCTTCATGTACGATCGCAGCTTTTACGACCCCATCACCGGCCGATATCAGCTGCGGGGATTCCTGGATGATGGCGAGAAAGAATTCGGCGGGTATGACGTGCTGCTGCTATGGCAAGGGTATCCACGGTTGGGTGTCGATCCGCGAAATCAATTCGACTTTTATCGGGACATGCCTGGCGGACTGCCTGCGATTCGCGATTTGGTCGGCCAGGCGCATCGCCGAGGCACCCGGGTCTTTATAGACTACAATCCCTGGGACCAGGGCTCGCGGCGGGAAGGGAAATCGGACGAAGATTCATTGGCCGATTTATTAACCGCGACCGAGGTTGATGGCGTCTTTCTGGATACCCTCAGCGGAAGTTCGCCGCTGTTGCACAAAAAACTTGAAGCGGTTCATCCCGGAATCTCCCTGTGTCCCGAGGATAATCCGCCCATCGCGAACCTGGCTCTTTGCAGTGCGTCCTGGGCTCAGTGGGTCGGACGAGATTTTCAAGCCGCCGCCCTCGATAATCGGAAATGGATTGAACCTCGTCACATGCGCTGGCAGATCGATCGTTGGAATACGGACCATCACGACGAAATCCGACGTGCCTTCTTCAACGGCGGCGGGATCATCATTTGGGAGAACGTTTTCGGCACCTACAATCCGTGGAAGCAGGAGGAGCGGCGCTTCTGGCGTCGAGCGGCTGCAATCTTGCATCAGTACCGCGACCTTTTCAGCGGCGATAACTGGGACCCGTTTTTTCCAACACTTGCATCCGGCACAAATGGTCTGAGCGCCGTGTATTGTCATCACTGGTCTGCTGACGGCATCGATTTGTTCACTTTTCTCACGGAGCGCGCGGCTGAGGACTCCTCCTCGACAAAGCCTGCAGACTGCAAACCATTGGTCCGCCTTCCGACGCGGAAAGGGTGGGACTATTACGATTTGTGGCAAGGTACACCGGCTAAGGCAGAGCAGGTTGATCAAATGGTGCAGTTGAGTGCAGCAATAGGACCTTCCATTGGTGTTGGCTGTCTGGTCGCGGTGAGGCGGGATAACATTAACGGAAAGTTTCGGCGCCTTTTGGCAAGCCAGCTTCAACTCTCAACTCAACAGTTGGTTGCTGATCGGCGCAACGTCCGAAAGCCGGATACCGAGCCGCGGTTAGCCCTTGCAACTTCGCCGCCCAGTCATGAAATCCCAGAGGGGATGGTTTTTGTTCCGGGTGCCCATGTTCGCATTCAGCTTGAGCACGGCCGCAGGGAATGCGGTTGTTATCCGGACCCGGCCACTCCCGAGCATGAGCAACAAAAGTTCAGGTGGGGCACTCCCTTTGATGAGCGCTTGCTGCACGATTTCACGGTTAATGTGAAAGCCTTTTATATAGATGAAACCGAGGTCAGCAACGCCCAGTTTAAGCGCTTTCTGGAGGCAACCCATTATAGGCCTTCTCGCCGGGAGAATTTTCTGAAGCATTGGCCCGGAGGAAAGATGCCGATCGAATTATCGGATCATCCTGTCGTTTATGTAGAACTCAACGACGCTCGTGCTTATGCCAAGTGGGCAGGGAAGCGCCTGGCGACCGAATATGAGTGGCACTTGGCCGCGCAGGGCACAGACGGTCGGCGCTGGCCCTGGGGCGATGAACTGGATGAGGCACATCCCGCCCCTCGTCTGGTGAATACCACCGGCGCGACGCTGCCGGTGCGCGCTTTGCCTGACGGCCGGAGCCCTTACGGATGCTACCAAATGGCCGGGAACGTTTACGAATGGACGGAAAGTGAGCGCGACGATGGTCACACGCGTTATGCGACCATTCGCGGGGGCAGCTTTTTCCAAGCAAAAGGCAGCGTTTGGTACATGGATGGCGGACCTCGCCCCTGCACGCATCACGCGAAATTCATTCTGATGTGGCCCGGATTGGATCGCTGCGCCACGATCGGCTTTCGTTGCGTGAAGGATGCGGAATAAGATTGCCCAGGTGGCCGGGTGACTCCGCCAAAGGTACGAAGAGGCCGGATACGGAATCGTTACCACGGATATCGGGACCCAATGATCTCGGCGCGCGGCTCGTTCAGTCGGGCGCGACCCGCATACAGCGGGACCCGAGTTCCAGCCGGCGTTAGACTCAGAACCGAACTACCCTTCCATTGAACCCGATACTCGACGCCGGCAGCGTGTTCAATGGTTTCGCGGTTTTTAAGCGGAAACGTCAGCTCAACGACCTCGCCGGCTTTAATCGCGGAAATCATCGCGTATGCACCGTCGCGCTGGGCGTTGCTTTTCTCGGCGGGCGGACTATTGCCAGCGTGCCAACGGCGCACACGGGCATCCGATACCTCAACACCATCGGGCAACCGCACTTCCAAACCAGGTATTGACTGGTGGGCATACAGCACTGCTCGACCTTCATTTGGGAGATAACTTACGAGTTGAGCGGCTGCAGGGGCCGCCGAATGAAACGGCGCGGTTGGCTTCGCGCGCAACGTCTGATTGAACAAGAGGTTCACCCTGAGTGTTGCGCCCTTCGGAGTGTCACGCCATTCGGAAAGAGCGTTCAAAGCAAGCGCGATTCCTTGCACGCCGCCCCCGGCGCCACAGCCTTCGATATCATCATTGCCGATCAGATCGTTCGCGGTGCCCCAACATTGGAATGTGCCGCGGACCATGCGATCAATGCCCGCGTAGAGGGCTTTGTCGGTTCTGGCGGTTTCCGGACGAAGCGGATTCATAAAAGAGACATCGACAAACTGGTTTTCGACAAGTTGATTACGCAAAAACCGATCAATCTCTCCAAACGGATCCAGCGCACCGGCTCGGTAAAGCGCCAGCCCGAGCCGAATACGAGACGCGATGGCACATGATTCACAAATGCGGCCGCCCGAAACATCCGCTACCCAGCCATAAGCAGTAGTGTGTGTCCGTCCGATCCATTCGTAAATGCGCTTAGCCCAGGTCACCAGTTCCGGTCGGTTGGTCAGCCGACCGTATTCGGCAATCCCGGCGGCCATGTCCATCGTGGAGTGCAGGTGCCCCCACCATCCTTCACCTTGTTCCACTGCGCCGTCCGGCTTGATGAAGTGACTGACCTCCACGCAGTGGTGCACCAGTCTATCCAGAAATCGCTTGGTATCTTCCCGCCCGCTGAGTTGCCAATAATCGACCAGTGGCAGAATGATTCGCCCTCCATACCAAATCGGCGCATCTTTGCCCGCGGGATCATCCGCGTAACTTTTGCCGTCCCATTCATATTTGGGGAAGAAGGCGTCGTCGCCTTTATCCACTGCGATACGCATAAGTCCGTCAGCCTGGCTATCGAGCAGCTGGCGCGCTTCAGTTGAACCGGTTTCGCGGTACCACGCCAGCAAACCGAGCATTGCCGATGACTGGCTGAACAGGCAGGCCCGACGCGGAGTCCAGATTGTCTGACGCGTATAACACAGCCCATCGCCACGATCGAACAAACCAGCCAGATATTGACGCAAAAGAGCCTCCCGGCGATCGATGGAATCTCCCGTGATCCGCCGCGCGAGGATCAGTCCTTCCACATAACGGCCTGTCATATCGCCATCGTCCCATTTCTCGTGTTCGGCCCGCGGTGGTGAAGCGAACGGATAAATACGGAAAAATGGCTGACCCTCGCGTTGCAGATCCATTCGCGCGAGCATGCTCATGCTCGCGCGCCGCGCCCCGTCCTGGAGCTCGTAGGCATCAGGCGTTGCCGGTATTTCTGACCATCTGCCCGACGAAGCTGAGCCTGTTCGCTGATACGCCGGCTCGCGCTTGCCTTCCGGGGTTACTTTCATCACTACATCACCCTGCCATCTTATGTGGAACTTCTGTCCACCGGCCATTACGTCCTCTTCCAACTCTCTGAGGGGATAACGGATCGAAACACGCATTCCCGGTTTAACGGCAGCTAAGACAACGAATGGTTTCTCAAACACCCATGGCAGCGCGTTTGTTGCGCCAGCCGATTCGATTTCAACCACATTGATACTTTCTTGCCTCACCCAACTCGGCACGCGTACGCGCAGCTTGCCATAAAGCCGCGGAACTACGTCTACTCGCCCGGCGAATGGTTGATAACCGATAACATCACAAGAGGGGCCGCTTCTGTTGAGCTCTAGATTTACCGTGGTGCCCGTTTCGTCGGCCGTCTGGATCGCATCCCAGGCCAGAGCGAGCGCGCGCATTCCGCCATTTAGACAGCAGCCTTCGACATTGCCGACATCTTCACCGCCGCGCGTGCCCAAGTGACCATTCGGCATAGATTGACTATCAAAACAACCTAAGAGCAGCGGCGTGACACGATTAGTCGGATCTGCGTAAGCCTGCAAATCCTTAAATTGGGCCTCGACTACCTGGTTACGAACGAAGCGTTCGACATCATCGAGATATTCCGGACAGCCAGCCGCGCTGAGTTCCAGCGCGAGGCGAATCGCACTGGAAATCGCACAGGTCTCGCTCGAGCCTCCGGTAGGGTAGGTGGCGATCCAGCCGAAGCTCGTCGTATTACTGCGTCGCACCCAATCGTATACCGCACGGCAGCGTGCAATCGTCCTTTCCCGTTCAGCTGGAAAAAAAGTCCTGGCCGTGCGTGCACAGCCAGCAAGAGTGTCGAGCCAGGAATGAATATGTCCTTCCCAGGAAAGTGGTTTGGTGATCTCGCCCTTGTCGCCAATTATGGGATCGGCCATTGCCCAGCGCGTGAGTCCTTCGGCTAAGGTCAGTGCATCCGGATAGCCGGTCAATTCATAGAAGCAAATAATCGGGAAGATTTGGTATCCTGCGAGATGGCTTCCCGAAGATTGCTCGAGCTTAACGGAGGGATCAATCAGTTGGTCACCTTCACGCTTCACCCTCTTCAATTGACCTGTAATCAGTCGTTCAATTGCCCGGCGAACCACCGGATCAGCGGAGTCCTCGAACAAGGCGACCAGGCCGTATAAGGCGCTGCCCTGCGAAAAACTGTGATCAATTGCGCCGGTCTGCGGATCATGTACTAATCCATCTTCGCCCAGGATCTTGAAAAGATATTGTTCAAGGTGTGCTTCGGCCTGGCTGAGTTCCGGCGAGCTAATGCCCATATGACGAGCCAAAATGAGAGATTCGAGATAGCGCCCGGTCATATCGGCTAAATCCCAACTGGCGTGCTCGGTAGCGACCGGAATTCCTCCTTTTCCTTTGAGAAGGAACCAGGGGCGAAAGTCCATTTTCGGATCCAGTCGCGGGGGGATGGCTTTAGCCGCGAGGGCCATATTCTCGCGCAGGTCCAGGGTGGCTGGCGGGTTCGTTTGCCACATCAGCGGTTGGACTGATGACTCGGTGGAATCGGCAGCCGGCAATCGGATCGGGCAGAAAGGAATGCAAGCTGCGAGAATGAAAAGAGAATTCCGCATTAACGAAGGAATTCCGACCAAAGCGCGTGGCATGGGCACAACATTAGCCTTTGAGGGCATCAAAAGACAACGGTGTATCGGAATTTCGGTGGCATAATCAGATCTTGATCTGTTGATGCGCGTTCTTTAAAAGGATGCGGGGTTACGTGGTGACAGCTGCCACACCGAGATCCGAACAGGCTTAACCAGCGCTTAGGACCAAATTACCAGCGTCGTCCATGAACACCACGCAGACTGGCAAATCAATTCTCCAGAAGCCGCTGCGACTCTGGCCGGGTGTTGTAATTGTTATACTGCAATGGTTGCTCCGCTTCGTGCTGCCGATCGTCGCACCTAATGCTGTTGCCATTGCAGTGATTAGTGGGCTGGCTGGAGGTCTGGCGATCGTTGTATGGTGGCTGTTCTTCAGTCGAGCCGCTTGGCTCGACCGATTGGCAGGGGTTGGCCTGATGGCTGTCTCTCTTTATGTAACCACACGGTTCCTGGATAAATCACTAGCGACGGGAGCTCAGGGGATGCTCTTCTTCGTGTTGGCGGTGCCGGTTCTGAGCCTGGCATTCGTCGCATGTACGATAGTCAGTCGGCACCTGGGCGACGGACCTCGCCGCGTTGCAATGGCCCTGTCGATCCTGCTTGCGTGCAGCGTGTGGACGCTGATTAAGACCGGTGGCTTCACCGGTAACTTTGAGAACGATTTGAAGTGGCGGTGGACGAAGACTCCCGAAGAACAACTGCTGTCGCAAAAAACTGACGAGTCGATCTTCACGCAGTCGGACAGAACGGTAAAGCCAGCCGCCGAATGGCCGGGCTTTCGCGGAGCCGAGCGCGACGGCGTTGCCCGCGGGGTGCGAGTCGAGACAGACTGGTCCCATTCGCCGCCGGTTCAGCTGTGGCGGCGCTCCGTCGGGCCGGGTTGGTCTTCCTTCGCTGTGCGCAATGATTTTTGTTACACGCAGGAACAACGTGGTCAGGACGAGTTTGTGACTTGTTACCGCATAATCTCGGGCAAACCAGTATGGCGGCATGGTGACCCAGCTCGTTTTTGGGAGTCGAATGGCGGGGCTGGTCCGCGCGGGACACCTACGCTCGACCGCAATCGCGTATACACGTTTGGTGCAACAGGAATTCTAAACGCGCTCGATGCGAGCAGCGGGGCGCTGGTCTGGTCACGCAATGTAGCTGCTGATAGCGACATGAAAATTCCGGGCTGGGGTTTTGCCAGCTCGCCGTTAGTCATCGGCGATCTGGTGGTTGTCGCAGCCGATGGCAAACTTGCAGCCTACGACGTGAATGATGGCAAACCACGGTGGTTTGGCCCAACTCACCGCGGAAGCTACAGTTCGCCACATCAGTGGATGGTCGACGGTGTGCCGCAGGTTCTGCTCCTCAGCGGAGCAGGACTTACCAGTGTGACGCCTACCGATGGCAAGGTGCTTTGGGAGTACGCATGGGAGGGTGTTACAATCGTCCAGCCGGCCCCGATTGGGGATGGCGATATTTTGGTCAGCACAGGTGGGGGTGGCGGTGGAGCCGGTATCCGGCGCATGGTCGTGAAGCACAGTCCTGATGGATGGACGCTCACGGAGCGCTGGACTTCGTCTGGCCTCAAACCCTACTTCAATGATTTTGTCGTCCATAAAGGCCACGCTTATGGGTTCGACGGCAGCCTGCTCGCTTGCATTGAGTTGGAGCAGGGTAAGCGCAGGTGGAAAGGCGGGCGCTACGGTAACGGCCAGCTCGTGCTGTTGCCTGACCAGGACGCTCTCTTAGTAGTATCCGAGAAAGGTGACCTGGCGCTTGTCTCTGCGACTTCAGACGACTTTAAGGAACTCGCCCGAGTAGAGGCTATCCACGGCAAAACCTGGAATCATCCGGTCGTCACGGGCAACCTCCTGCTGGTTCGAAATGCAGAAGAAATGGCGGCATTCCAGCTGCCGAGCAAAAGTCTTTGATTTATGCACAACCAAACTCAAAGGCGGGGTGAGAGGGCGCCAGATATCCTCTAAGCTCCCGTTTGTACGTTGCCGCTACTGCGCAGTTTGCTCTTTTGGAACAGTCTCTTTCCTTGGAAAAAGGGGGGTGGGCGTGCCAATGGTATGACCGGCGGCAAGCCCTCCCCAATGTGCTGCCTGAAATTTATCCGGCGCTCCGCTCAACCCAAGTTGTTGGAAGATCTTTGAACTGGTGTCGGGCAGAAACGGCCAGAGCAGGACCGCGAGGATGCGGCAAACCTCGGCCAGGTTGTAAAGCACCTCGTCCAACCGGTCGGCCTGTGCCGGCTCTTTTGCGAGCTTAAATGGAGCAGTCTGATCGACGTACTGATTGGCACGAGTTACGAGCGACCAGATCGTAATGAGCGCCCGTTGCAACTCGTTTTTCTCAAGTAAACTTCGCGTTTCGGTTATGACCCGCGTCGCTTCCGGGTCCAGTTCAGTCGATATCTTCCGCAGCTTCCCTTCGCGGTATCGCTTGAGCATCGAGAGCGAACGATTGACCAGGTTGCCGAGTCCATTAGCCAGCTCGGCCGAGTAGCGCGAGCGAAACCCGGCGTCAGTCCAGTTGCCGTCCGGGCCGATATCCAATTCCCGGACCACGTAGAACCGAAATGCATCGACGCCCCATTCATCGATAATGGCTACCGGGTCCACCACGTTGCCGGTGCTTTTGCTCATGCGCTGGCCGTCTTTCTGCCACCAACCATGGACCAGGATCTGTTTGGGTAATGGTGCTCCCATTGCTTTGAGCATGATCGGCCAATAGACCGCGTGGAATTTTAGTATGTCTTTTCCGATCAAGTGAATATCGGCAGGCCAAACGCTAATCGAAGATTCGGAGCTAACATCGTGCCAGTGGAATTGAGGAGGCACTCCGGCATCGTTTCGTGATGCGGGCACAGTGATGTAATTGCTTAAGGCGTCAAACCAAACGTACGTGACGTAATCGGTATTAAAGGGGAGCGGGATGCCCCAGTTAAGACGGGCGGCTGGCCGGCTGATGCACAAGTCTTCCAAAACGTTGTTTTTCAAAAACCCCAGCACTTCGTTCCGACGATAGTCCGGAGCTACAAAGCTGGGATTCTTTTCGATATAATCAATCAACCACGATTGCTGCTCCCTCAGCTTAAAGTAATAGTTTTCCTCCTGCAGGCGAACGACCTCACCGTACATCGGGTCAAACGTCCCATCCGGGCGCCGGTCTTTCTCGGTCAAAAAGGTTTCTTCCTTAGTCGAGTAAAATCCTTCGTAAAGCGCCTTGTAGAACTGACCCTCGTCATAGAGTTTCGAGAGGATTGTTTGTACCACCTCTTTGTGTCGCCGCTGAGTGGTCCGCACAAAATCATCATTGGTTAGCTGCAGTTTTGCGGCCACCTCCTGCCAAATCACCGCCAATTCGTCACAATAAAGCGCCGGGTTTTTTCCTTCAGCCAGGGCGGCTTGTTGCACCTTTTGCCCATGTTCATCGAGGCCTGTTAAAAAGAAGGCGGACTCTCCAAAGCTGCGATGGGCGCGGGCGATCACGTCGGCAATCACCTTTTCGTAAGCGTGGCCCAAATGGGGCCTGCCATTTACGTAGTCAATCGCCGTGGTTATGTAAAAGCTCTTGCTCATCTCGCCATTACTCTGAAGGAGCCGGCAGACCTTGGCAACTGGACTGTTGGAAAACCTCGAAGATCCTGGCGTCCTTCCCGGTATGGCCAAATGTGGAATTTTGACCTAAGATCAGTCTGTGCCGTTTTTTACGAACACAAAGGTTCTCGGCGAACTACAAGGATTCTTCCGTCGCCATTGGCAACGAGCCCTGCGAATTCGGGAAAAACTGCTCTTCAGCGAAGAAGCCTTTCACCTGGTGCTTGCCGGTGGCGTTGGTGTGATTGGCGGCCTGGTTAACCTGTTTTTTTATTACGCCACCGAATCGGTCAAGGCGCTGTTTTTGCGAAGTCCCGGGGAACCCTCCGAAGTTGCCGAAATGATGGCCGACTGGCAGCGGGTCGTCATACCGACCGTTGGCGGACTCTGTGCGGGCCTGGTGCTTTATTGGGGCTTGCGGTTGGCTGGGCCACAACGCTCGACCAACTTGCTGGAGGTGATTATCGCGGGCGATGGTCGCCTGCCGTTCCGCAATGGAATGGTGAAATTCTTATCTTCGCTCATTACGATTGGGTCTGGCGGGTCCATTGGTCGGGAGGGCGGCATCACTCAACTGTCGGCGACCCTCGCCTCCAAGTGGGGGGTGTTGGCAAAATGGCATCCCTATCGCCTGCGCCTATTGGTCGGCTGCGGGGCGGCTGCCGGGATTTCGGCGGCGTATAATGCGCCAATCTCGGGCGCGGTGTTTGCAGCTTTGATCGTGCTGGGGAATTTTTCCATGAGTCTTTTTGCTCCACTGGTATTTGCTTCCGTGGTGGCGACGATGGTTTCTCGCAGTTTCTTCGATATTAAACCGTGGTACACCGTTCCCCCGTTCGAATTCAAGAGCATTACCCAATTACCGTGGTTTCTGTGGTTGGGAATTGTCACCGGCGCGATGGGGGCCGGGTTCCTGAAACTGTTGAATCGAGCGGAGGAGGCTTTTAAGAGGATCTCGGTGCCGATTTACATTCGTTTGGCTATTGGTGGATTAATAGTTGGCGTCATCGCCTTGCGCTTTCCGTGGGTTTGGGGCAACGGCTACTTCATTACCAATCGGATCCTGCTTGGCGAATACCCGCAGGAAGCTAATGGCCTGCTCTTCCTGACGGGATTATTTCTGGCCAAACTCATTGCGACTCTCGCCACCGTCGGTTCTGGCGCTGTCGGTGGCGTATTCACACCAACCTTGTTTCTGGGCGCCGGGGTGGGGGCTATCTCCGCGCTAATATTGAGGGAAATTCATTTGGCTGAAGAATTGCCAATCGCTGTATTTGCAGTGGTGGGGATGGGCAGCATGCTCTCCGCTACGACCCGGTCGCCGCTGTTGGCAATGATCATGGTCTTTGAAATCTCCCTCGATTATTCCCTCATGCCGCCGCTGATGCTGGCGTGTGTCGTTTCGGTGCTAGTTGCTCGCCGGTTGCATCCTGAGTCGATCTATACTGAACCGTTGCGACGCAAAGGCCTCACCGTGTCGCAGGAAGCGACAACGTCCGAAGCAGCGACCGAACGCACCGTGAGTGAGTTGATGCGCGCCCCCGTCCCCCCTGTGCGTGAGACGGCTACCTTTGGCGAAATCGCAAATCGATTTCTGACCAGCGCCAACAACTTTCTTCCGGTCGTCGATGCCAAAGGCCAATTGGTTGGCATCATCGCGCTGCAGGACCTCAAGGAATATCTGGGCACCGGGAACGAGGTTCTGGGGGTGATTGCATATGATGTGATGCGCGCGCCCCCTCCGTGCGTCACGCCCAATCAACGACTCTTGGAGGTGTTGCCCGTAGTATTGGCCAGCGAGCAACGCAATATTCCCGTCGTGAACACCCTTAAGGAGAATCGGTTGGTTGGAGCGTTGGCGCGTGCCGAGGTTCTGGGTATTTTC
The DNA here is from genome assembly GCA_035495315.1 of Candidatus Limnocylindrales bacterium. Taxonomy (GTDB): domain Bacteria; phylum Verrucomicrobiota; class Verrucomicrobiia; order Limisphaerales; family UBA8199; genus DATJGF01. The sequence goes on along the minus strand of DATJGF010000108.1, from coordinate 14,642 downwards.
TCGGAAGTCATTGCGGCGAGTCACAAAACCGGCGGCGTCGCTTGACAGCGCTGCGCCCTAGCATAAGTATACCAAGCCTCCCAAGACGGCGGCCATTAGCCAAATCAGCAGCACAGCCTGTGTGCGGGTTAGTCCCGAGCGCACCAGCCGATGTGATAAATGATTGGTATCGCCAATGTAGAAAGGTTGACCCTTGCGCCAACGCAGCCCCACAACCCAAGCCATATCCAAAAGTGGAACCCCGAGCACCAGCACGGGGATGAGTACCGCCCAGCGGCGTGGATGGCTCACCGTGTAGAAGTGTGGCAGGATAGCCAGCACCGCCAGCAGATAACCTATCAGGTGACTGCCTGAATCGCCCAGGAACGCGCGCGCCTGCGGGAAGTTGTATGGGAGAAAACCGAGCAAAGCTCCCAAGGTTAAAAATGCGATTAGAGCAACTAAATACTGACCATCGGCGGCAGCCATAATTCCAAAGTACCATGCCCCGATGGCTCCCAATCCGGCGCAGAGGCCGTTCATATTATCCATGAAGTTGAAAGCGTTAATCACGGTAAGCACCCATAGAATCGTCACAGTATAATGGAAAAGCTGATTATGGACGAACAACGTGATTCGCACTCCGCTAACTGCTACCAGCCCGGCAACGATGAATTGACCGATGAACTTCGCCGCTGGTTTCAACTCTTTACTGTCGTCCAGCAAACCAAGCACCGTCATGCCTAGCGCCCCGGCCAGAATCCCGGTGAGTTCGAGCCCCCGGGCTCCTAATCCGTGGCTGAGCAGGTTGGTTGTATTCGGATCCACATGAGGCAGGAACCCCACGGTATGCAACCACCGTGCCGCCGACATCGGTAAATGGGTTATTCCACTCTTCTCGAACCAAACTAAGTATGCCGAGACCAGTGTTGGGATTAGCAGCGCCGTTATGACCGCCAGCCCACCTGCCAACGGAATAGGATGGTCGTGGATCTTCCTGCGGCCAGGCTCATCAACCAAGCCCCGCTTAACACACCAATGCCTCCAAAGTGGCAAACTGATCGCCGCCACAAGAAATGCCCCGGCAGTGGTAATTAGGTAAACGTTAAACGGAAATGTCACGGCGTTCTCAGCTTAAAAAATGCTGAGTGCATTACCAAGGAAAAGGCTCTAACAGAGTGTCAATTACGCCAGGAGGTGTGGGTTTCCGTTCTTTGTCCACTTAAACCGCGGCGGCGGGTTGTGTGGATTTGCGGCTGTTCCGCTCGAGCAACTCGGAATAAAGGCTATGCAGTTGATCAACCATTTGTTGAACGCTGAATCGCTCTCGAACAAGCGCTTGACCGGTTTCTCCGAGCCGCCGACCGAGAGAAGGTTCGCGCGCCAAACGCACCAAACGGTTCTCCAAAGCTGATACATCGCCAGGTTCCAGTAGAAAACCGGTCTGGTTATCCAGACAAACTTCCCCGGCGCCATCGCAATTGTAGGAAACCACAGGGCGGGCAGCGGCGAGCGCTTGCGGTAGCGCGCGAGCCAGTCCCTCGCGAGTCGAAAGATGTACCAGTACATCCATAATTCCTACCAGAGGGGGAACACGTTCCGGTGGAACCAACCCTGCAAAAACAAAGTGGTTCTCCAAGCCAAGGTCTCGGACTTTCTGTTCGAAACGCCCGCGCCAGGGGCCGTCGCCCACCAATAGGAATTTCATCCGCCCACATTGGCGAATCAAAGCCGGAGCCACCGCAAACAAGTCGTCGTGACCTTTCAGCTTGAATAAGCGCGCGATTTTTCCGACGACGAAGTCGTCGGGTTTAAGCCCGAACTGAGCACGGAGCGACAGGTCGTTACGCGCGGCGAGGAAGGGTTCAAGAACAAAACCACTGAAGATGCGGGTGTACTGGTCGGGACGCGCGATCCCGGCGGCCAGGTATTGGCGCTTCATGGCATCAGCGACGACGACAAAATGTGTCGTGACGCGGGCGGCGTGACGTTCGGCGGAGCGGAATATCAGGTTGGGCAGAAAACCTTGAAAAGCACCAAACGAAGGGCCGTGCACGGTATGAACAATGATGGGAACACGTGCGTGCGCCGCAGCCAGGCGTCCAAGAATGCCTGCTTTGCCACTGTGGGTATGGACCACGTCAGGTCGTAGCTCTTTGAAAATGTATTCGAGGTGTTTTAGTGCGACGTAATCCTTTAGTGGATGCACGGGTCGCACCAGCGAAGGTTCAATCCGGAGAAGACCCGTTTCATTGGTAAACATTTTTTCCAGGGATCCTTCGGGGCCCTGTGACGGACCAGAAATCAGGCTCACCTCAACTCCTGGCTTTTGGCGCAGACCGAACACTGAAGCAACCGTGTTCTCCTGGGCGCCACCCACGATCAGCCGGGTAATGACATGGGTGACCCGCATCGGCGGGAATTAAAACGTGCCAGGCCGGAGGTCACGCAGCCGCTCGATAATCGATTTAGCATCGGGAGAGTTGGTAGGCGTGTTATCGAGTGCGCGTTGATAATTGGCCAATGCCGCATTGGTATCTCTGCGATGGTAAGCCACCTCGCCCAGGCCGTAGTAAGGTTGAAAAGCATCCGGGTGGGACTTTTGCAGTATTTGGAAGTCGGTTTCCGCCTCATCCAATTTGTCGCTTCCGAGATAAGCTCGGCCGCGGACGAACCGGGCGAGTTCATACAGCTCTGTCGGATTGTTTGTTCCCATATCCACGACACGGCTGAGTGACTCGATCGCCGGAGCAAATTGACCCATCTGGACCAGAGCACAACCGCGGTTGAAAAGAACCCCGGGATTGTCTGGGTTGATTTTCAAATGCCGATCGGTCATTTCCAGAGCATTGGTATAGCACCGGAAATCCATAAATACCTTGGTCGCGGCACCCAACACATCCGTATCGTTTGGGAATTTCGACGTCACCGTGTCCACAGCTTTCTCGGCGCCCGGTAGATCTTTTTTTGCAAGCCGAGCCGCGACTTCTGCGACCAGCAATTCAGTTTGATTGGTGGAACTAAGGGTCAAGCTCGGTTCATTGGCATGAATGTCTTCGATTTGGCGCAGTGCTTCATCCACCCGATGCCGCAACAGGCAGGCTTCAATCAAACTCAGCCGAGCGGGAACGTTATCCGGTGCGAGTTCTCTCACCCGCAAAAATTCATGTGCCGCCTGGGTGTAGTTGCCCCCTTCAAAAAATACCTTGCCTTGCTGATAACAAAGACTGGGTTCATCAAACGGACCGTTCTCTCGCATCACCGCGTCCCACGTCCGATACTTCCCAAACTCATCCTGGACTGATTTCGACACATGCACGGAAGCTTTCTTGCCTGCCTGGAGATTGCGATTGAATTCGCCATTAACCGCGGCGACAACGTTGTTAGGATGAAGGTCAATCGCGCGCTGGAAGAGACGAGCGGCCTCGGCCAAGTGTCCGCTACGTTGCATTTTCACACCCCAATAATCGAGTGCGAGCGAATAATAACGTCCTAACGAGGTGGCATCGTGATTGCCTTCGTCGGCAACGAGGGCCGGTTTGATTACTCCCTGCCAGAGGCCATGTTGGGTTGGGGGAACAGGTTTGCGCGAGGCAGACTGGATGAAATCGAGGATGGGTCCGTCGATTTGTTTCCAGAAATTCTCGTTTTCTGCGATCTGCTGTTGGCCAGGCGGCAAACCCAGGGGTGTGTTAGTGCTGTAGCGTTGTAGCTTGTAGAGAAGACCGTGCGCTTCGGGATAAAAAATTTCGAAATAGTAACCAAAGCTGGGGTGCAAATAATAGACCTCATTGGTCTCGGAGAGTTTGGACAGGAGAAACTGCACATCCGCATCGGGGATTTCCTGCACACCAGTGGGCACCCTCGTTTGCCACTTCTGCGGGTACTTCCGATGCAAAAAGGAATAGTATTCAGGAACTGTCAGCGAATTGCTATCGAGGAAAACGAAATCTTTGCTCTTTCCGCTTTGGGTGCAGGCGGATTGGGCTAAGAGAAGATGGCCCAGGTCGTCACTCAGGACGAGCGCGCCATTGGACGGCAAACTACGCGTTAAAAGCGTCGCGAATTGCTGCAGCATCGGCCCATTGGTAATCCGGATTTGAGGTAAATTTCTCCAAAGGAGCAATCCGGGCGCCAGCAGCAGTAGCGCCCAAACGAGGCCGCACATCGTGTTGCTGATTAGCGGCGATGAATGAGGCACAAACCTCAGTCGGCCGGTGGGTTTCACGCCGAAGACCAGCAGGAAATAGCCGCTGAAATAGCCGACGCTTAACGCCCCGAGGTAATAGAATGGCAACAGAAGCAGGCCATAGGACATCATTGCCGGTTGATAGTGCCGCGGGCTGAATTGCGGATCCAAAGCAACCCAGACGCAAAGCACCAGCAACACCGCATGAAGAAAATGGAATACCCAGGTCGCCAGGGTTACACCAAGCTTGCTGATATCACCAAAATACGAAGGCCACCTGATGGACAGCGCCAGGACCGGAAGCAAAGAAGGCAGCGCGAGGACCCATAACGGCCTTTCCCCCTGAAACAACTGGCTTTTACTCAGCAGCATCATTGACAAGTAGGTTTTCTGCGAGGCGAGGTTGGCGCGAAGCAATTGCCACACGCTCAGTTGGATGCCACTTAGTGCAGCTACCACCGGCAGCAGCAGATAGAGTAACATCCCGGCGGTTCCCAGCAGGAACATCCGCAAAAGAAAGCGTCCGTCGAAAAAGTTAGCTCCCTTAATCCAGATGAGCGCCACAAGCCACACTGGGAAGAACCCAATCATCGCCCAGTTGTTAGTCATTGTAGCGCCGTAAACAAACGCCGCGCGGAATAACCAGGAATCGCGACCGTCAACTCGAAATTCCAACAAACAGCGCACGACATACGCGAACATGAGCAGATCGAGCATCTCCCAAGACCCGACGGTCGCATGTTCCCAAAAAGTCAGCTGTAATCCACAAACCAGGACGGCGAGGACTGGCGGCAGCCATGCGCTCCGGATCGAGAGCAGTGCGAACGCGCTCCGCTCGCGCATACGCTGTTGAGCGGTTCGATCATGTGGGAGCAATGCGACCGAGCGGGCCAAGAGGGCGAGCGTTAGCACCGCGCAAACAGCCGAAAAAAGATTAACCGCCAAAGGGATCAGCTTCGCCGGAAGCAGGCGCAGAGGCAGCGTCAGCAGCCAGTAAACCGGTCCATACAACTCAGGTTGCCACGTCCAGCCGGAGAGATTGGCTACGGATACGATGCTGTTGAACGAAACCCAATGATTAAGGGTAACCAAATAAAACAGCAAAGCGGCGGCGGCGATGAGCCACGGCAGAAGAGCAGGAACAAAATCCTCCTCCGAGCTAATCTCGCGGGTTACCCCCATTCGCCCGACCAGGGTTGAATCTTCGCTCATAAGGTCGGCCACCTCAGGCCTAATCCTGGCCCACAGAGAGCAAATGTGCCTTTAGGCTGCATGAATTCAGGCATTTTTTATCGGATTTTAGACTACTCAAATCGCACACGCGGTGGCAAGCGCAGAGGTCTCTTACCCAGGTTCCCGCTGTAAAAAAGGCGCCGACAGTTTGGACAGGGGGGAGTCTGATAACATTCAAACTGCCTGTCAAATGCGAACGAGGCTAGCCGAAGCGAGCTGAAGCCAGCTACAAAGGCGCGGCAAATTCCGAAATCGGAATTCCGAGGCCGAAAAAAGTTCTAACGTTGAGGATCGGCATTCGATTCAAGTCAAGACGCTATCGGTTTCGGCTTTTGGATCTTTGATTTTTCGAGCTTCGATCTCCCGCCTTCGGATTTTGAAAAGGTGCTGCTTTTGGAATACTCGACAGCCAGGTTGAGGAAACAGGAGATGATCCGAGCTTTACGGTTCACCGGGTCACCAGTTCGCGCTCGGTCCTTAGCCGAAGTTGACCGCAGGCCGCGTCAATATCATGCCCCTTCTCGCGACGGAGCGTCGCGCTTATTTTAGCCTTCTGCAACCCGCGCAGAAACCTTTCCTGGGTTTCCTGCGTTGGCCGCTCCCAAGGCAGGCCGTCGACAGTGTTGTAGGGGATTAAATTTACTTTGGCGTGGAGCCCGCGAGCAAGAGAGCTCAAGGGGCCGACCTGGTCCGGGCTGTCATTGATTCCGCGGATCAGAATGTACTCAAAGGTGATCATTCGGCCCTTCTTTTCCTGATAATATCGGCAAGCCTCGATCAGTTGGTCGAGCGGGTATTTGCGATTGACCGGCATGATTCGATTCCGGACGGCGTCGGTTGCGCCATGGAGCGAAATAGCCAGCTGCAGCTGCAGCGGTTCATCAGCAAGGCGTCGAATTTGAGGCACCAGGCCGCTGGTAGAGACCGTTATTTTGCGGGCGCCGATCCCGCCACCCCAAGGCGCATTGAGGATTTTCAGCGCCTTAATCAGGTTGTCATAATTGGCGAGCGGTTCGCCCATTCCCATGATGACGAGGTTCGAAATCAGACGGTCCATGCCGGCCTCAAGACCCGCGGCGGTTTGATCTGATTGAGAGGTATTCCATCGCTCGACTGCTATCACCTGATCGACGATTTCCTCGACACCGAGGTTCCGCTTCCATCCCTCGAGCCCGCTGGCGCAAAACTTGCAACCGTACGCACAGCCGACCTGGGTGGAAAGGCACAGAGTATGCCGATCACTCGGCTCGCCATACAGTGCCGGGCTGGCAGGGATGAGCACGCTCTCGATCAAAGCATGGTCCGCCAAGCGCCAAAGGAATTTTTGCGTCGTGTCCCAGGAACCCTGTTTGCGGACTAATTCGAGCGAGCGCAGAGTGTAGGTTTGTCGCAGTTGATCACGCAAGGCCTTCGGCAGGTTGGTCATCGCCGACCAATCATCGACGCGATGGACATAAAGCCATTCCAGCAGCTGTGGCACCCGGTATAACGGTTGACTCCAGGCCTTGAATTGGGTCTGCAACTCTTCAGCGGTTTGCGATTGGATGTCGATCACGCCGACAAAACGCTAACCCAAAACTTTGGTGGAGTCGATGTCAGCAGACTGCCAACCCCAAAAGGGGTGGCATAGACCTCTTTTCGACGGTATTGGACCATGAACCTGCGCGCCATTCTCGTCGTCGTGCTCGGATTTTCCCAAATGTCCTACCCAAGTTGAGTTATTTCGTAAGATAAAACTTCTGCGCATATTCACGGACCATGCGATCGGTTGTGAACTGGGGTACCAGCGTGACCATCGCGCGGCGGATGCGTTGGATCCACTGGCGCGGGATCCCTTGCGAATCACGTTCGAAAAAGAGCGGGATGACCTCCTGGGTAAGAACCTTGTACAAATTAGCGCTATCGGTGCGGTCCTGCTGCTCGACGGAGTCAGGGTGTGAATCTTCGCCGATCGCGAAGCCATTGGTTGTGTCATAGCCTTCGCGCCACCAGCCATCGAGGATGCTGAGATTGAGGCAGCCATGGCAGCCGGCCTTCATTCCACTGGTGCCTGAGGCTTCGAGCGGCCGGCGCGGATTGTTAAGCCACACATCACATCCCGAGACCATCTGGCGCGCGACGTGCATGTCGTAGTTCTCCAGGAAGATCAGGTGCCCCTGCAGATCGCTGTATTTGCTGAGGTGAATAATGTGCTGGATGTAGCGTTTGCCATCATCGTCGCGTGGATGGGCTTTGCCGGCGAAAATGAACTGCACCGGGCGATCCTTGTCCCGCGTGAGCCTGACGACATTTTCAAACTGTTGAAATATGAGAGGGGCGCGTTTGTAAGTGGCGAAGCGCCGGGCGAACCCGATCGTTAACGCGTCGGGATTGAGCAGTTGATCGAATGCGATGAAATCCCCTTGTGTCAGGCGTTGGCGCTGGATCAAAAGTCGCCGGCGGGCAAACTCAATCAATTCCCGTCGCAACGTATAGCGCAAGGCCCATAATTCTTCATCGGAAATGAAATTAGGGTCGGCCATTCGCTTCCAAAACTCGGGCGAATTGATTTGTGCGCTCCAATCGGCCGACGTGCTGCGGAATGGGGTGGCGACCGAATTGACCGAATGACCGGTGAGTTTTCGGCGCCAAAACCGGCGGACGGTTCCCTTCATCCACCCCAGCAGATGCACGCCGTTGGTGATATACCCGAGGGGGACCTGTTCGACGGGTTTATCGGGATAGAGGGAATGCCACATATGACGGCTGACCCGTCCGTGGAGCTCGCTCACGCCGTTTGCTGCGCGTGACAACTTAAGCGCCAGCACGGTCATGCAGAACGGCTCCTGGGCATTTTGCGGATTCACGCGGCCCAATTTCGTGATTTCCGCAAACGGGACCGGCAATTGGCCCCGGAACCGCTGCATCGCGTAGTCCATTAAGTCCGGGCTGAAGCGGTCGTGGCCGGCCTCGACCGGCGTGTGGGTGGTGAAAATGCATGAGGCGCGGGTTTGTGCGATCGCATCCTGGAGGTTTTTGGAGGCGGCGAGTTTTTCGCGAACCAATTCGAGGGTCAGGAAAGCCGCGTGCCCTTCGTTCATGTGAAAGACGGAAGGATTCACGCCAAGTGCCCGAAGCAAACGCACGCCGCCGATGCCTAGCAGGATTTCCTGCATGATACGGGTGGTGCTGTCGCCACCGTAGACGCGAAGGGTCAGATCCCTGAAATGCTGCTCGTTCTCGGGACGGTTCGTGTCGAGCAGGTAAACCGGCACGCGCCCGACGTTGACGCGCCAGGCCTGGAAAGCGACCTGGTTCATCCCCATTTCGACCTGGCCGACCAGCGGCTCGCCTTTGTCGGTGAGGACTGGCTCCATCGGCAGGTTCTTCGGATTAAGTAGCGTATAATATTCGGTCTGCCAGTTATTCGTATCGATCGCCTGCTGGAAATAGCCCTCCCGGTAAAAAAGACTGATGCCGACGAAATCCAGGCCCAAATCGCTCGCCGACTTGGTGTGGTCGCCCGCCAGCATGCCCAAACCGCCGGCTGCAATCGGCAGCGTCTCGTGAAAGCCGAACTCGGCCGAGAAGTAAGCAACCGGGCGGCCACGCAGCGCTGGCGCGTTTTGGGCCGCCCAGGTCTGCTTCTCGTTCATATAAGATTCGAACGAGTGCAGCACCTTGCGGACGTGTTCCGCAAAATCGGGATTTTGAAGCCGTGCCCGCAATTCGGGAGTGGAAACTTCGTGGAGGACAGCGACCGCGTTGTGATACAGGTTTTGCCAACCGCGCGGGGAAAGTTCCTGGAAGATCTCCTGCGCTCCCTGGTCCCAGGTCCACCATAGATTCCGGGCAAGCTTGTTGAGTCCCACCGTCAGTTGAGTCAATTCGTCGCTCGTCAGCGGCTTCTTCGTCATACTTTATTGTCCAGCTTTGCGTAAGGGTTCCCTTTCTTTCGCTACACCGTAATGAGCTACCGCCGCCGCCGCAAACAAAAACCTAAAACGATTAGCGTCCACCCTCATCCACAACCTGTTTCGTGACCTCCGCGATGGGGGGAGAAGCCGAGGAAGAATCCGGTTCGAGCAGGTGATAGATTTCGGCGACGCGTTGCAGGACTGTAGTCCATTGATTTGGATCGGCGGTCTTGATGAGGAAGAGGTCGGCTCCGAGTGCGTAGGCGCGGCTGATGTCGATGGGCCGGTTGAGGCCACTAAAAACGATTACGGGAAGCTGGCTGAGGTCCGGTTGTTGACGGACCCAGGCGAGCACCTCCAACCCGCCTACCTTGGGCATTGCTAAATCCACCATGATGAGGGCAGGCGAGTTTTCTTTCTCGAGCTTCGCAGTTGGGCGATATTGCTTGAGGTAATCAATGATTTGCTGGCCGTCGTCGAAAAAGATCGCCGGTAAGCGGATTTTCGCGCCAGACAAGGCGCGTTTAAGAAGGATTGTATCAGCGGGATTATCCTCAGCGACAAGAATAACGCAGTTGTTGCCCATAAAAAGCACATGGTTCCGATGCCTGCCTTCCTGGATGGCTGGTCCAGTTGATTATCCGTGCAACCTGAGTCAAGGGAAGGTTCCTCGGATTTGCGAAAAATCAAGTGGATAAGCCGAGAGTTTGCAGCCTTTAAGTTACCTTAGCCTCCGCGCATCCGTGGCTTTTCAGGCCTTGGGCAGTTCAATCCAGAAACAGCTTCCCTGGCCTGGGGCGGATTCCAAACCCAACTCGCCCTTCATGCGCGCGACGGCTTTTTGGACAATGGCCAGGCCGATGCCGGTTCCGGGATACTTCGATTGGGAGTGCAGTCGCTCGAACACGTGGAAGATGCGTCCCTGGTATTCGGGCGGGATGCCGATGCCATTGTCCTTCACCGATAGACGCAGATGGTTTCCTTTGTCCTGCGCGAACACTCGTACCATCGGACGCACACCCGGAGGCACAAATTTTATTGCGTTGCCGAGCAGGTTGACCATCACTTGCGTCAGTAATGTTGGGTTAGCGACAACATTGGATAAGGGCCCCTCGACCCGCACGTCGGCGCTGCTTTGTTTGGAGTCGGCTTCAATCATTGCTTTTGCTTCGGCCATGACCACGTCCAAATCCACCGATTTGAGTTCGAACTCACTGCGCGAAACACGGCTGTATTCGAGCAAGTCGCGGATCATCACATCCATTCGCCGTGATGCGTCGGTGATCTGGGCAAGATACTCACGCGCGCCGGGTTCGAGCCGACTTCCGAAATCTTCGGTCAGCGCGCACGCCATACCCTGCACAGCCCGCAATGGCGCGCGCAAGTCGTGAGAGACCGTGTAGGCGAAGGCTTCCAACTCATTGTTGACGGTTTGAAGTTTCACCCTCCGTTCCTCGGATATTTTGATCGCGCTGATTAGGGCGAGAATGCGCGGAACCAGCCGATAAAGGGCAATAGCTGTCGCGACGGAGGCTATTGCGCACACGACTTTCACCCAGCCGGCCAGCCAATAGACGGCCTGCCAAACAGTCCAAACCTCCATGAAATGGGTGAAGCCGCACGTGATGATAAACAAACCGAACGCGAGAAACATCCAGTGAAAGGGTATTTCCCGGCGTGACCGGTAGACGAGCCAGCCAAGGGTGGAGGAGATGGCGACATAGGCGAAGCCAATAAGCAAATCCGATGTGACATGGAGGGCGATAATACGGGGATTCCTCAAGTAGCAGGTCGCGTGGGGCATGAACTGGTCCGCTCGAACCAAGCCGCGCAACAGGCCGGGAGAGGCGAGGAGGAGCGCCAACAGAAGGGCGGCAAGGAGCAAGCCGTAGCGGGCGAGACGATTTGCGAGGATCAGACGGAATGAGGAATTGGAATGAGAGTCCATCATAGGCAACATTAGAATTCTCAATTGGAAGGTAAGATTACTCAGTGGGCTGGACGGGCGCAATGGAAAGTGGAGCCGGGGTGGTGGCCTGATTACTTAGGGCAGGTATTGGGGTGGGATCTTATTGCCGGCGCGTTCATCATCCCAAAGCATGCTCATCACCCACCACCGCTGATTATCAAACCAGAGTTGAACGCTATTGATGCCACGACCAAGCGAATCGCCGCCGTCCGCACTGCTCGAGGAATCGAAGCTGCTAAATACCTGAGCGATCTGACCGAAGTCGTCGACCTGGCGCACCAGCTCCCATTCGTAAAAGGGGTGCTGACTCAGAAATGGATTGGCGAAGTTGATGAAACCCTCGACGTCCATTGCGGACATGCTCACCTCGCCGTCAGCTGAAACGACGGTGCGGTGCAGCCGAGCACCCGGATAAAAGAGCGTGCGGAAACGTTCCCAATCCCGTTCACCGGCGGCCCCCGAAATCGTCGCGTAGAGCGCGCCGATAATGGAATCCAGCGAAGCACAATCGGAGACTGCAACCTGCTCCGCCGGCATAACACCGGACGCGCGCTGTGGTTCGGCCCCTTCGGAAGCGGGCAGGGCGCCAATCAACGTCGCGGCGTCTTCATATTGGGCATCGTTTAGGATCCAAAGCTCGGGCTGAAAAGGCAGGCCGGGGATTACCTGCGATTCGTTGCGGATTTCGCAGGCGATGCCTGCGGACTGCAACCTGCTGGCGAGCATTCCAATTTCCGCGCTATCAGGAGAAGAGAAGATTTGTTTCACGAGTGAAAAGCAGTTGAGGGTTTAATCACCGCTGGAGGCTGGGGCAGAAATAATTCTCTCTGCTTCCATGAGCTACATACAAGCAGACGAATCAATTGAAAGCAATTCTGGGTTTCGACGCATCGTGACGGTGTACTGGAACGACGATTGGAACTCCGCGTTTCGCGCGAGTGGGGCGTCCGGCAGTCGCGTTCCGGATAGAACTCCTTTTCTTTTTTTGTGCCGCTTTGTGGCTTTTTGTGGCAAGTTCCGCCGTTCCGCATGAAAAAGTACTGGCATGCGCTAAAAGTCGGGATTCAAAACAACCTGACCTACCGGTTTAATTTCCTGGCGCGAACCGTTTTTGGATTTCTGCCGTTGATTGCAATCCTGTTTGTCTGGCGCACGATCTACGCTGGGAAAGGGCCCGGTGCCATGATCGGCACCTATACGCTGGCCGAGATGATCTCGTATTACTTGCTGGCGACGATTGTCGACGCACTGACGGCGGTCAATGAGGATGATTGGCAAATTGCTGCGGATATCAAGGACGGCAATATCAGCCAGTTCGTACTCAAACCGATTGATTATCTCACCTACCGACTGTTCCTGTTCTTTTCGGGTCGCATAACCTACCTGGCTGTGGCCGCGGTGCCACTGACGATCTTTGTGCTTTGTTTGCGTCAATATTTCGTCCTGCCGCCTAATTGGCCAACGTTCGGTTTGTTCCTGGTCTCGACCTTTCTCACCGCGCTGCTGCAGTTCTTCCTTTCCTACACCATGGCGATGCTGGCGTTCTGGGTGTTGGAAGTTTCGACGTTTATTTTTATTGTGTTCGCGTTCGAGTATATTGCCAGCGGTCACATGTTTCCGTTGGATATCCTGCCAAAGGGACTCGCGCAAATCCTCCAACTGACACCGTTTCCTTACCAGATGTATTTTCCCGTGAGCCTTTATCTCGGAAAAATCAGCAATGGGGAGCTGCGGCGCGGGCTGCTCATTCAGAGTTGCTGGGTCACTGCGGCTTATGGACTGGCGCGACTTATGTGGCAACGCGGCCTGAAAAAGTATTCAGCGGTGGGCGGATGAAAAACGGCATTGGGAGCGTTTAATTTTGCAGGAGACGACGTGAGAGAGACTCTGATCGGTTCGATTTTCCGCCAGGAGGGCTTAATCAGAGTCTCCTTACGTCGTCTCCCACAAGGTTCAGCGACTGAGGAATAGGAAACGGAACAGCGAAGGAAAGAGCACCAACTGCGTAAACGGTTGGGTGAAACGCGAAAAGCTACATGGCAAATCGCAGAGATAAAAAATAGTGAATAACAAGAGCCGCTACCTAAGCATTTACGCCGCGTTGTGGAAGAACTCCGTAACGCGCGAGATGATTTTTAAGAGCAATTTCCTGCTTTGGATCATCGTCGAATTGTTGTGGTTCGGATTACAGCTTAGTTTTATCGGTGTTTTGTATTTGCATACCGACCACATCGGCACGTGGACAAAGTGGGAGGTTGTCGCGCTGATCGGTGGGAGTCACTTTATTCAGCAGATCTTCCAGGCGTTTTTTCTTATCAACTGCACGAATCTCTCGGAACTGGTGCGCACGGGAAAACTGGATTTCTTGCTGTTGCTTCCGGTGAACACGCGCTTTGTGGTGTCGTTGCGGCAGGTCGACCTTGGGGCATTTGTCAACGCGCTATCCGCGATTGGCGTGATGGTTTACGCTGGACGTCAAATGCACCTCACTCCCTCCGTTTTGCACGTGATGGGGTTTGCGATCCTATGCCTGGCCGGAATCATTATTCATTACTCGTTGATGTTTTTACTCGCCAGCATCAGTTTCTGGACCGTCCGGGCGCAAGGGATCGTGTGGGGGTATTATAATCTGTTCCAGATCTCGCGCCTGCCGGACGAAGCGTTTCGCGGCGTATTCCGGGCGATCTTCTCTTTCGCGATCCCGATGCTGCTGGTTTCGAATGTGCCGGTGCGCGTGCTGGTGAATAAGCTCTCATCGCCCAGGGATTTGGCGGTGCTGCTCGCGATGACCCTCGTCTGTTTTGCCGTGTCCGAATGGGGCTGGCGAGCGTCGTTGCGACGATATACCAGTGCAAGCTCATAGCGCGATTTGGTGATGGGTTAGGCTGCATTTCGACGCATGTATATTGGGGACGATGTTATCGTTGGTCAGGCAGAAGACCGACCCAAAAGCGGCAGACTCGCAGACAATGACGCCTGAGGCCAGGTTGGACAGCACCAGCCAATCTGACAGCGACGAAATCAATTTCTGAGCTATCGTTGTATATGAGACTCGGTATCGCTTCCGAACCTGAGGCTGCGACCAGGGACACGCCTGAGAGGTCACGTGCTTTCGACTGGCCGCTGGCGCATGAAGCCGAGCGCCTACTGCGCGCGCACCTTCAGTCATTCCTTAAACGGAACCGGTTCGCGCTCGACCTGTCAGAGCGCATGAAGACGGAGACCGCGACCGACCTCTTCGAATGGGTCGACCACCTGGTGCTGCCGGGAGGTCTTGAGGCCGAGCTTGAAGCGGCAGGGTTTAGTTTACGAGCCGACCTTGAAACGCCAAACGGCGAAGCGGTATACGAACAGCTCCGCGCGACGCTGCCTCGTG
>DATJGF010000107.1:0-55423 GCA_035495315.1 Candidatus Limnocylindrales bacterium | reverse complement strand
CAACCATGCCCTTCACCCCCTCTCATTAACACCCAACTTTTAGTTGGGTGTACCAACGCTCGAAACGCCCTGAACCGCTTTAGCGGTTTTTGCTGCTTGCAATCCCCATCAAAGTCAAGTATCTTTACTCCGTGCCAATGCATTCTTATGCGCGTATTTGGCTGCATCTGGTTTGGGCCACCTTGGAACGAAGGCCTGTTATCTCCAAGCCAATCGCAGCAAAGCTTTCCACTTACCTGTCTGAATATGCTGCTCAAAAAGGGGTTTACGTAAAAATCAACTACGTCAATCGCGACCACGTTCACGTGTTGTTGGATTTATCCACGCGGATCCCGGTGGAAGAACTCATGCAACTGCTGAAAGGAAGTTCCTCCCATTGGGTGAACCAGAGCAACTTGCTGCCGTGTAAATTCGCCTGGGGACGCGGTTATGGAGCGTTCTCCGTTTCGCACTCGGGTGTTGGCGAGGTAGCCAGGTATATCGCCACGCAAGAAGAACATCATCGCAAAAGGAGTTTCTCCGAGGAACTCAAGCTCCTGGTCGAGCGCTACGGACTGAAATGGCGGGATGATGAAACCGCTGAAGCGGTTCAGGATCCGCTCACACCTCTTTCACCCCGCTAAAGCGGGGTGTTAATGAGAGCGCCGTCTCTTTCTCTGTTCGTGCAGCGAGCCACGCTTCCTCCGAGCCTCATTAGCACTCAACTTGATGTATCACGACTCGCTTTCTGCACCTCTCATTAACACCCAACCTGATCGCGGGCACTTCTCTATACCTCTCATTAGCGCCTCAACCTGATCGGAGGCACTTTCTGTACCTTCTCATTAACACCCAGCCTGATCGGAGGCACTTCTCTACCTCACATTAGCACCCCAACTTGATCGGAGGCACTTGTCTAAACCTCTCATTAACACCCAACTTTAGTTGGGTGTACCAACGCCCGAGACGCCATGAACCGCTTTAGCGGTTTTTGATGCCTGCAACCTCGCTCAAACTCTCGCATGCGAGATAATTGACAACCCCAACCATGCGGCTAAACTCTTTGTGCACCGCGGGTGTAGTTCAATGGTAGAACGGAAGCCTTCCAAGCTTCACACGTGGGTTCGATTCCCATCACCCGCTCCAAATCAAGGGCCGAACCGAACCTCGAACACTGAACCTTGAACATCGAATTTTGAACCAGCGATTCTGGCGATATCGGACGCGCCAAAGGTGTCGTTGCTTCAATGTTCAGCGTTCGACCTTCGATGTTCAATGTTCGCTCTTAGAGACCAGCCGGCGTTCAAAATAGATCAGCGGCGTTTTCCGATACACCGCCCGGCCAATTTCCGTCCAGCCGCAACGCGCGTAAAACCCGCCGAGTGGTCAGTTGTCGGTAGTCACTGGCCAGGTGCAGGGCTCAGTGAGGACATCAGTAACACATTTGGGTCAGGACATAGGTAACACTTTTGTCCCCAAAGCACTACTGACCACGGACAACGGACCACGGACAACTGACAACTGAGACCCGTTAATCCCCGTCCTCGTCCCCCTCGCCATCCTCGTCCCCCACATTTTCCCCGTCGCTGACGGAAGACAAAGCCGGCAACGCATGCTTGCGGGTCGCCCCGGATTTCTCGAGCTCGTTTTGTCCCGCAAACGAGTAGCGTGTCCAGGGAATGACCTCAAGGCGCTCGGATTCGATCGGCTGGCCGGTGAGTTCGCAAACGCCGTAAGTGCCGCGCTCGATGCGATTCAGCGCCGCGAGCACCTCGAAAATGCTCGCTTGCGTCGCCGTCGCGGCGACCAGCGAAATGCTGCGCTGCGATTCTTCGGAGGCCGCCTCGGTCAGATCATCCAATTTCACCGCGGGAAATTCAGATGCGGAGCAGTCGCGCGCGAGCAGTTTGTCACGCTCGGCGCACAGGTCGTGGTAGTGACGGGCCCAACGGGTTGGGATTTTGGTTTTGCGACTTAGACCTAAAATATCTGCTGCTGTTGCCATATAAAAAATGAACTTAAGTCAACTAGCACGGGTTATGCCATTTGCAACTACGATATTTCTGTTTGTGAAAAAAAACTGTTCGTTTTGTCTGGTCAACGCTCCGCTATTCTGAATCGATGAGCGAACCGCGCAGTGTGAGCGAGAAAAAACAGACAGACTCTTTAACGCAGAGACGCCGAGACCCCAGAGATTCGCAGACGAAGAAACGGACGAAAAAACCATTCTCTCAATTCACTCTGCTTTTCTCTGCGCATCTTTCCGTCTTTGCGTTGAAGGAGCAGCTTTAAGGGTTCCACCGGGCATGCTTTTCCAGGACCGCGCGGACGCTTTCCAGCAAATCCAACGCGGCAAACTGCCGATACGTCGCGTGATACTCCCAGATCCGCTGCAGGCCCAGGCGGTCGCGATGTTGGAACCAATAAGCAACCTGCTCGATGGCAGCGTGCTCCAGATCGGCGGGCAGCGACGTCTGCCCAGTTGCGGCCTGGGTCCCCGGCAGCACATAACCGCCGGTATAGATCACGCGGCCCTGCGCACGGGAATTCCCCAGCGCAGCCGCCAGCGAAATGACGCAGGCGCGCCGAACCAGGTAATCGACACCGGGTTGTTCGACCCAACCGCCAGCTTCGCTGGTCTTAAGTTCGAATCGGGCGATGCTCTCGATGGGCTGACAGGGACACGAAATTTCGAGCGCTTCAGCCGGGAATTCGTAAATGGCGTCTTCGGTGCGCGCGAACGTGCGGTTGCATTCCGCGTCGAACCGGGCGCTGACGGCTTTGATCGCATCGGTGAGCAAGGCGTCGTTGGTGGTGTCCGTGTCGAGAATGCCGAGACGAGATTTGAGAGTGGAGAGTTGGGTGAGCATGGGGATGGGAATGGAGTGATGGGGTGGCGGAGTCGTGGAGCGATGGGTGGTGATGCGTGTTGCGTGTTCCGTGTTGCGTGTTCCGTATCGGATCAGGTCGTCCTCGTCCTCGAATCGTCCGTTGTCGTTCTCGTTTGTTGTTTTCTCAATCCTGGGTCTCGGTTTGCCGTCTTCTTTCGTCCTTCTTGTCCTTATGCTGACGATTACGAGAACGAGGACGAGGACGACTTGCTCACAAGGGTTGCCGGGGCGCGGGTCGCCCCGGCAACTCGCAGGCGAGGACGCCCGCGCTACGGATTTCTCGTTTACGCCGCGGCGGTCAGGAGGGCGGCGGTGGCGTCGCTGGCGGCATAATCGAAGTCGATCTCTTCGATGAACCGCACGGCGAGCTGGTCGTTGGCAAACCAAACGTGTTCGGAGGTATCGATGCGCGGCGTGCCATGCTCGCCCATCCACCAGAAGGAGAGGGCGCCAAAGACCGCGATCGGCTTATCGGCGCTGGCGGCCGCACCGTACGGTTCGAGGACATCGGTCCAGACGATGGGATATCCATCGAGGATTGCGGAGCCATCGGGCAGCCGCTGATAAACGTTGGGTTCCCCGGCGGTGCGAAACGAGGGCAGGCGAGTTTCCCACGTCGTGTCGAGGTAGTAAGCCGACAGCCGCCCATTCAGCGCCGCCTTGTTGACCAGCCGGCGCACGGCGCGGAAGTCTTCGAGCGTCGCGTCGCTCGGTTTGGTCTTGCCGTTAGCCAGCGCCACCACGTGCCCATTGTCGCGCGCGGTCTGGACAATGCCGCGAACCGATTCGAATGGAGGGTTGCCATCAGCCAGGAAGCCCCAGGTATCTTCGGCCCGCGCGAATTCGACCGCGCCGTACCGGGCAAGGAATTGCCCCAGGGCGACAATGCTTTGTTCATCAATCTCGCGCGGCAGACG
This sequence comes from Candidatus Limnocylindrales bacterium, assembly GCA_035495315.1. Classification (GTDB taxonomy): domain Bacteria; phylum Verrucomicrobiota; class Verrucomicrobiia; order Limisphaerales; family UBA8199; genus DATJGF01. Next base: position 51,636 of record DATJGF010000107.1, on the reverse strand, counting down.
GACGATGCCGCCGATCTTGTGCGATTCAAGCGAGGCAAAGGTCAGCGTCGGAGACTTTTCGCCGATCGGCGCCGACATCGCAATCGAGCCAAAACTCGGACGTGTCCCGGTGCGGGCCGGGCGCGCGGTCCCCATCCCGATCGGGTAAGGCGACATGCGACGACGCACGACGCCGAAATCGGAGATAAGCTCGCGGACTTCCCCACCATAGATATCGGGCAAGGGGATGTTATCGGTCGTGAGAGCGGCGCGCGTGGTCAGGTTCAAGGTCCCGCGCGCGAAATCGCGCAGCTTATCGCGTTGAGCGGGCAAAGAAGACAACGCGTCGAGCTTGTCGCTCTTTTCGCAATGAACGATGAACTGAGCCGCGAGTTGCCGAGCGCACTCGTCGCTGACAGTGCCGGGAAGACGCACCCGGGAAGGAGCCGCAGCGCGAGCGGCGAGGAGCCGGCGCACGTCGTTGACGTGCTGCTGCAGCCGGGCCGTATCATCCTGCAACGACCGGAACGTCCCCGGCAGGTCTCGTATTTCGCTCCAGACACCCTTGACTTCGCCAATGATGCTCTGGAATTCGTTCAGCTGGTCCTGCGTGAGTGCGACCGGGGCAGTGATGGTTTCTGGTTTCATAAGTTTCGAATGAATTTGCGGACAGATTGGCGCTCGCCGGCCAATCGAGTCAGGAACGCCTCAGGATGTCCCTGAGCGCGCGGGCGAGCTCTAACAATTGCGCCCCGTTGCGACGAACACCTGGAGCGCAGGCATTGGTGTTCGTCGCCGCCGCGGGAAAACTGGATGATGGAAGATGCTGGATAGAGGATGGCACTGGGCTTTGAGTGCTCTCCGCTGATGTCTGAGCTCTTCGACCTGTCTTCTCCAAAATAAACTCCAGCAGCGTCTGCAAATCAGCCTTCGCCACCGCGCCGGCCTGCAACCCGAGCTGCAACGCCTCCGGGTTTGCCGGAATCCCGACCGCGGAAACCTCCAGCAGCTCTTGCTCGACGTACTTCCGCTGGTAGCCGGCTTCCACGCCGCCGTTTTCCCAGCGAATCGGGATAAATCCGACGCTGACTGCGTTGAGGAATTTGCTTTTGTAGAGGCCGTACGCGATGCGGGCAAACGGGTTGACATCGACGGCAAATTCGATCCGCTGGAACAGATGCGGGGTCGGCAGATTACGAATTTCGGTAATGAGCGCCTTGCCCAGTGTAAACAGGATGTCGCCGTATTGGTGGGCGTTTTGGAAAACAGGATTGCGGCGGTAATTCTCGAGACGCCACCCTTCCGGGCAAATGACCTCATCGTAACGGTCGAGGCTCGCGCTGCTGGAGATGAAATCGATCACCGGCAATGGAGTCCCGGAAGGGGAATCGCCGTTCGCGGGAGTGGGCAGGGCTTCAATTGGCAACGCGGCCCGGAGGCCAGGACGCCCGTCGCAAAGCGGGATAAGGCGATTGGAAAGCTCAGCGCCTACGGCGCCGCTCTGTGTGGAGACTGCCGAGGCGCTCGACGAAGGGCAAAGTGTGCCGAGGTCGTGTTGTTTGGAGTGGGAATTCTGAACGGTGTTTCTGGAGTGGGGGGTCTGAATTGTGTTCATGGGAGATTTCAGATTTCAGATTTCAAATTTCAGATTTCAAATCGACCTTCAACACGGCCGTTTCGGCGCGAGCGATGGCTTCGGCGCGAACGTCCGCGGCGTGGTTATAAACCGCCTTTACGCGGCGGGTCAGGCTACCGAGCGGTTCGCCATCCGCGATGCCGTCGTGTAGCGAACGGTTCAGCAGTTCCAGAGTCTCAATGTTGATTTGCTCCAGTGCCTGCAGGCGGGTTGACAGGTGAGCCTTGACCCGGGCCTCGCCGAAAGCGGCTTCAAAATCGGCCAGCAGCACCGGCTTGAGATGACCCATGAGCTCGGCATTTTCAAAAGACAATTCCAACAACGCCGAGAGCCGTTCACAAACCGAAGAGGTTGAGGAATCCAACTGACGCAGAACTACCGGCAACGCCGCCAGCACGCGCCCGCGCTGCTCGAAAAAGAAACGGGAGAGTTTGCGAACCAGCAGTGGATTTGGCGCAGCCTCACCAAGGTTACTCTCAGCCTCGCCCTGAGATGGAGTTTGAGACTCCTCGCGGATTTGGATCGAGCCCTCGCACAGCTCGGCCTTCCCAGACTTTGGATCAACGGCTGGATGCAGGAACACCGACCTTGGACTTTGGACTTTGGACTTTGGACTAACGCCTGGACCAGTCTCCAGTTTTTGCATTTTACCCGAGAGAAATCCGTTATCGCCCCACGGCAACGGCTTGAAACCCAAATCGAGCACACGATTGAGTTCGTTGAATGGAATGCCCATCTCAAAACCGGTTTTGGCCGCTACCAGCCGATTGCGCCGGGCTTCCTGCAGGATGGGAAGGCTGTCGAGATCGAACCAACCGCTGGCCCGCGGGTCGATGCTCTTGACGGTGGTGTCCTCCTCAGCTTCCAGTCGGCTGCAGAGAGGGGCTACACGGTTCTCAATAAAGTTGAGCCGCGCGCCCGCCATAACATCATATTTGGCATGGTCCGTCGTCGTAACGATCTCCTCCGGCACACCGAACGCTGCGCAGATTTCGCTGCGGGAGAACTTGCGATTATCCAGGAATTGGAGGTCACTGCTGGAGAGTTGCGGCTTGATGACCTCGGTGCTGCCGAGCAGAAGCACCGGCCGATCAGCCTGGCCCGCGCGCCGTTTCCGCTCCCGCAGGGCCGCCGTAATTTCTTCACGCTGCTCGGGGCTGAGCCATTTGTCGCTGCGAACAATGATTCCGGTATCGCAATTATTCTCGATGATTCCACGCATGAACGCACTGGCGGCAAAATCGGTTTGCGCGGCCATTCCGGCGACGTACAACGGCGGCAACCCCCGCCAGAAATCAAACGGGTTGGGAAGTTTCTCGAACCAGACTTCCTCCGGCAGGAACACCTGGCTGGCCAGGGGCGTCTGCGGACCGAATCCGGTGTAACGCCACCCAATGAGTTGATGATCTTCTACGATGTGTTGAAAACGCGCCGGATCGGGCAGCAGAACCTGTTTGAGTCGGGAACGCGGAGTGCGGAGTGCGGAATGGGAGTTCCTTCCCCCAACCCTCTCCCCATCCGATGAGGAGAGGGAGAGGTACCCGGGAGCATCCTCGTAAATCGGGATCCGGAAGCATTCGCCGCGGAGCATCAACCAGATCACCCGCAGCTCCCAATACTGGAACCGGTTCATCAGGGGATGCGGCCGTGCATAGAAGTCCAGCAAAGGACCGGAAGTGATTAGCTTCTCCTCTCCGCGCTCGCCCTCCGAGAACAGAAACGGGATATTGGCAACTTGCTCGGCGAGCCCATTAATCGCGCGGTAAACCCACACGACCTGTTCGTAGGCGTTCGAGAGTTGCAGGCTTCCGACGTCTTCGCCGCGCAACCAGTCTTCCGGCGAATAAAATGCCTTTTGAACGACGTTGGTCGCCTGGGCTAGGGTGCCGGATTGTGTGCGAGAAATGTGAATGTTAAATCCGAACAAGTTCATGGTGTTTCGATCCTCTGCTCTTTGTGGTCTTTGTGATCTTCTGGGGCAATTCCGGTTAGGCCACCAGCGCTCCGGCGCATTCCCGGTGGCGCGCGGCTTCCTGGCGCAGCGCCTTGGCCCAAAACCGGTCACAGTGGCTGTCGTGACTCTCGCCGGCGTAACGGTGGTTGCCACTAAACGTGACTTCTTTGCGAATGCCGCGGAGGTCGGCGCGCAAATTCGTGTCATCCACCAGGCGCACCTGCCGTTTCTCCAAATCGACCTTCAAGCCGGTTGCCAGCGCCTCCTTGGTTGGGGCGGTAAAGGTGATCGGCTCAACTTTCCACTCGAACCGTTCGCGCGCTCGTTCGGCGAGTTGCAACCCCATGCCGGAGGCATCCACGCAGGCGCGCTTGAGCTGGCTCAATGCCAGCAGCTGATAAAGTTGCTCCTCAATCTCCGAAAACGAACGGTTCAACAGCTCGATCCGAACCCGATCCCAGATCACATCTCCGACTCTCTCGCCCACATCGAGCACACAAAGATCCTTTTTCCGGGCCACATCAACGCCGAGAAATAGTTCGGCCCGTCGCGCCGTTTTGACCTGTTCGATTAGTTCTGCGGCGCTGAACAGGCGCAACCCGGGTTCGGTGCACGCATTGATGAGGTCATAGGAGATGAACGCGGTGGTTTCATCCGCCGGCATGCAACAATATTCCTGCAGCCATTGCTCCTCATCGATGCACTCGGCCCGCTGCCGCATCAGCCACGCCTCGCGCGAATCCTGCGCCCCGGTCGCAGCGTTGATCTTCTCGACGAGCCCCTGCTCGACCGCCGTTTGGATCGGGATCGTGTGCAGCGACCAACCCATCCGGTTGCCACGATACCGAACATCCTCGATGATCTCGTTGAAAACAGTGCCCGCGCCGCGATGGGTCGAAATTATCGATAACGTCCCGCCCCACTGAATCACCGGCTTCGCCACCGCATAGAGCGTGCGCTGGTCCTTGTGCAATGCGAATTCGTCGAGCTTCACGTGCCCGGTCTTGCCGACGATCGCGTCAGGATTCGATGAGAGCGCGTAAATACGCGCACGGCTGGCAAAGCTCAGCACCTGCACCTGCACGGCCTTCCCATCGCGTCCCGTGAAGACCTGCTCGCCGTGATCGATCGCCGCGAGCTGCAATATGTTCGCCCAATGTTTGCAGTAGCGGATGTACTGTTTGGCCTGGGCTTCATCCCGCGACATTACCCAGACATCGCGTCCCTCTCTCAAGGCGGCTTTGGTTACGCTGTCGTAGCTGTCAACGTAGCTCAGCCCGATCTGGCGGCTCTTTTGGCAAATCTTCAGCCGCGCTGAATCCGCGCGCCATGCCCTTTGATAGGGCAGGAAATAGGTGTTATCGGGTTCGTTAGACACGATCAGGATTCCAGGATCGGCGCGCCGGCGTCTTGCAGTGTGGCGCTGCCGCGCCGCTTTGATGAAGACACGCACACGAGCCAAAGCGCCAGAGCACTGGTGCACTCCAAAACCTGGCGGGTTTCGACGTCCTTCTTTGATACTGTGCAAGAGGTAATGACATCCTCAGAACAATTTCAGTTCGCGCTCAATTTTCTCCAGGGTTTCCGATTTCAACGCGTTCTCGCCTAACGCATCCTGCTGTTCTTTCTCGCTCGTGGCTCGTTGTGCGGCGCTCTGTTCGCGATATTTTTGTTCGGCGAACTCCCGCTCTTTCCGTTTTTCCTCCAGGCGCGCCCAGTCCATTACCGGCTTAACCAGATCACTGAGCAGGCGAAGCATCGCCGGCGACTTATTGGCCTCGAGACTGAATTTCAGCAACAACACGCGGCACAGTTTGATCAGCAACTCCAGCTCCGGCGCCGGGTTCTCGCCAAATCGGCGTTCGAGCGCTGCGCAAAAGCCGGCTCCTTCGGCGATTTGGTCCAGCAGCTTTTCCTGCAATTCCTGCGGCTTATCAACAGATGAACCGTCAGCTTCAACCGGATCTGCACCAGGCGGTCTGGACCTCGATTTCAAGTTTCGGCGCATGGGAATACGAGCGAGCATCAGCCGAGTTGCCGCGCTTTGTGACATCCTTTATCGGTCAGCGTCCAGGTCAGCAGGTCGTCCAATTCATCCCGCGCGCCGAGGATGTAGCCGGCATTTTCGAGTTCACGCTTGGCCTGGTTGATATCGCTCTGGAGCGGCCGCGGCATGACTCCCTGGCGGGCCGCTTCATCCAATAGGGCATCGGGCCAGGGCAGGCCGTTGGTGCGCCCGAGCGCCCGCAGCAGGAAACGTTTGATGTCGCTAATAGGGTGGTTCATGGGTTTTGCCGTTCGATGACGCGGTCGAGCTTTGCGTCAATTCGCATCAGTTGCTGATTGTTCAATTCGATTGAGGCTCGCAGTTCCCCGACCTCGCGGTCCACTTTGTTGATCTTTTGCTGGAGTTCGCCCACATCCACCCGGCGTTCATGGCGCAAGCTTCCAATCTCGTGGTCCAGGCGCAGGATTTCGTTGGCCACCTCTTTGCGCCGGCTCTGGCATAAGCTTTCCGTCACCGGCTGATCGAACTTCGTAATCGCCAGCGGTTGTGGTTGAATTTCCCGCGCCGCCCCGCGCCGCAACCGGCGGTCAAAAAAGCTTTCGACCTGGTTCCAACCCGCCACCAGAAAAAACAGGCAGCCGATCCATGCGGCGATTTCAACTGGACTGAAGTTTTGTGATTCGAGCATAGCGTTTGTAGGAGTCGACGTAAGGAGACTCATGCGTGAGGCGTGATACGTGGTGGGTGCATTTTCGTCATTCGACATTCGACATTCGTCATTTCCTCAACCTGGTCGCCGGCGAATCAGCCTCTTGGTCACACCAGCGCGATATCTGCGCCATTGCTGTGCCGGCGAGCCAGGTCGAAGACCGCAGCGATCACCGATGTCGCACAACCGTCGCCGCAGGACGCACCACCGTTGTTGCCACAGGCCCGGTGATCGCTGTCGTGCGGACTTCTTTCAGGCCGAACTCGCGGCCGAGTTGTTTCATGATGGCGATGCGGAAATTGGCTTCCTCAGGCGTCGGATATTCTATTTCGCAGTTAGCCTCATGGATGCGCACTAAGTGCGCCCGTTGCTGGCATTGTTCTTTGGTGTTCATAACTTTTTAGATAAATAGCTGAATTCGCTTTGCGGCCACATTTGCCCAACTCGCAGCCCTTTTTGTCTTCAGCGTCGCAGTGCGGCGCGCACCGCCGCTTCCGTCACGATCCCGAGCGCTTGCGTCGCGTCGTTTTGATATCCCTCCATCTGAACTCGGCGGAGGCCATTGGTATCGGTCTCAACTGAGAGAGAGGAAATCGAAGTGGTAGTTGCCAAGACGCTCCGGGTGAACCGTTCGCCATTCGGACCGGTGTAGGTCAGGACCTGGCAAGCTGCGCAAACAATTGGCAAGACAACAAAAGGAGTGAATCGTTTAAATTGGCGGGCGAGGTTTTGCATCTGGATTCGTTTCATATCGAACTTCTATAAACGTCAACGCGGTCCAGACTCGCAACGACTCGGATACTCAAGTGTGCTGAGTAGAATCATTTACGCGAAATTAACCAGGTTCACGACCGGTGCATTCTTGAGAAATGCTGAAGAGGCAGCTACCGAACGGGGACTCGATTCAGATTGATGCGTGGGAATGAGGTGAGCGTCCTGTTCCGTAGTCGACCTTTTGCGGGTTTTACCCCATGGTCCCGAGGAGATTCTGCGCGGAAGGTATCAAAAATTCGGGTACTAATCCCACCTTGCCGGGGGGCGGGGAGTCAGGGAACTGGGCCTCTGAGGGCATTTGCCCATTGCTACGAAAAACGACTGAGCCAATTTTCACCACGAGGTTCTTATGGCCGACACACCTGTGTTTCTTCTGCTGGAGGACAGCCCCGACGACGCAGTTCTAGTGCAACGTTCCTTTTCCCGAGGTAACGTTCTCAATCCAATTATTTCGCTGCAGAGCGCCGAAGACGGCATGTCTTACCTTCTTGGCGTGGGACCCTACAAAGATCGAAAACAATATCCGCTGCCGTCGCTTATCCTGCTGGATTTAAAGTTGCCCGGAATGGACGGTTTTGAGTTTCTGCAGTGGTTGCGGAGTCAGCCTACCCTCAAGACAATCCGCGTGGTGGTACTGACATCCTCCGAACGGGTGCGCGACATCGACCGGGCTTATAAGTTGGGCGCTAATTCCTACCTGATTAAGCCGTTGGATTTCGAACGCTTTGTTGAAATCAGCCTCGCCTTGAACGGATGCTGGCTGTGGCTCGACCGACGGCCGGAAGACTTCGTCCCGCGGGCGGGAGGACACCGCTTCTCTCCCACCAATCCGTGGCTCTCCCCACCTGCGGCCACGCAGCCAACGAGTCCTAAGCCAAGAGGAGCGCGGAGATCAAACGCTTAGGCCTCCCCCTGAGCCTGCATCGTTAACATTTCGGCGACATCCTCACGTAACCACCGCCGCGGACATCGCGTTTTGATTTAGCTCGATCAAGCCTTGCTGGAGCGCAAAACACGTCAGACCTGCAGTGGTGTGGATATTGAGTTTCTGAATCAGGCACTGACGATGGGTCTCCACCGTGCGGACACCTAATCCAAGCTGACTTGCAATTTCCTTGTTGCTCAACCCCTCGGCAATACAGACCAAAACATCCCGTTCCCGCGGCGTCATTGAGAATCCCTTATTCACCGACTCGTCGGAAAAGCGTTTGAGCGTAAGCTGAGAAAAATACGGATCAAAGTAGGTGCCGCCCAACGCGACAATTTCCAGCGCATCGATCAATTGGGTCGACGCAACCTTTTTACAAACATAGCCGCGAGCCCCTGATTGGACTACGTGCGGAGCGACGTGTTCAGGGCCGTGCATGGTCAGGATAATCACTCCGACGTGAGGGAATTCCGCTCGGAGCGCTTTTGCGAGGCTCAACCCGTTCAACTTCGGTAGACTGATGTCGGTCACGACAATGTCCGGCAACAGTTCCCTGGCCTTGCCCAACGCTTGACGACCATCGCCGGCCTGACCCACCACCCGCAGCCAGTTGTGGTCCCGCAGCAGATCAACAATCCCAGCACAGACGACCGGATGATCATCCACAATCAGAACTCGAACCGGGGCATGTTCTTTTTGTTCAAGGCTGACTGCTTGTTGTTTTTGTGGAGAGCGAATTGAGACAGACGCGGAACGCGTACGCGGCTTGTGAGATTTCGGCAATGAGGCGACCATAGGCGATAGTAGCCGGAGGCATACTAAAAACAGAATCGTGACACCATGGGGTAAAACCCTACGGTAAAAGAGCCGAGGGCAGCAACGAAAGCTGCCCGATCCAATTACGGACGCCGCAGGCGAACCCAATCGTCTGCGGCTTTTTCATTGCCTGCCGAAAATTAGTAAGACATCCACAAACGGAGCCACGGCACCGCCTGATAATCGGGCCGCCCACAACCCATCCGAAATCCTTCGGCGGTTTTCGCTTGCTGGCTGAGCAAATCTCGTTTGTTAGAAAATGATCGATGTTTGTGTTGGCACGAACCCGACCTGATTTATCCCGCAGAAGGCTTTGTTCCATAGGGTCCTGCCGCATAATTGGGCTTCCGCCCTCCCTCTTGATTCCAAACCGGTTAAGTGCCAAGATGCGCGCGCCTTTGGTACCTATCCTGCTAATTGGCCATTGCGAGCAGGAAACAGTTTCGGCATGCTGAATGAATGAACTCCGGAACAAGCGCCCCAGGCGCAACCTGAAGGGCTGGAATTCAGCGTTACGGGTTCCATGCGGCAGGATCTACTACTGACAATGACTGCACCATCGAAATGGGCCGATGAGACTGTGGGTATAGCCAACGCGGGGGCGGAAGCGACGGCTTTACAGCGAGGTATTCGACTCCGGTTCTGGGGCGTGCGCGGGTCAATTCCGACACCTGGACCGACAACGCTCGAATACGGCGGCAATACCTCATGCGTCGAATTGCGAGCTGGGACGCGGATCGTGATTTTGGATGCCGGCACAGGATTGCGCCCCTTGGGCCGCCAGTTATTGGCGGAGTTCGGTGAGCAGCCGTTGGATTTAACACTGCTCTTGACCCATACGCATTGGGATCACATCCAAGGTTTGCCATTTTTTCCGCCAGTGTACAAGCCGCAAATTCGCCTGCGCATCCTCGGCTATGAAGGGGCACGCCATGGCTTGGAAGCGGTGCTCAACAGCCAAATGGAAAGCCCCTACTTCCCAATCGGATTACGCGAGGTGCCCGCCAATGTAGAGATCGAAGAGCTCAAGCAAATGAACTTCAACCTCGGCGAGGTCGAAGTCGCCGCCTTCCGGGCCTATCATCCCGATGTGTGCATGGGATATCGCTTAACGTGGGCGGGGACCTCCGTCGCATTTTTCCCCGATAACGAATTACGGAGCGCCGAACCGCCCGGAGATACCGCCCGGCTGGAACGCGAACATCTGCCCCGAATGAATAATGCCGAATTGAGCGCCTTCATTCGCGGCGTCGATACGCTCATCATCGACACGCAATATGACCGCCAGGAATATGCCGCACATGTCGGGTGGGGCCACGGCTGCGTCGATGAGGTCGTCAACCTGGCGCTCCGGGCTGAAGTAAAACAATTGTTCTTGTTCCACCACGACCCCGATCATGATGACGCGAAAATTGCGCAAATGGAGGCGCATGCGCGAGACTTGGTTATCAAGAGGAAAGGCCTGCTCGATGTTTCCGCCGCGCGTGAGGGGCTGGGGGTCCAACTGCGGGCCAAACGTTAAATCGTCAGAACGTGATATCGTGATACGTGACGCGTAAAACGTAAAACGTGAAACGTTAAAAGGGCCAGAGGGGCTTTGCCAGTTGTCATTTTCTCTCAGGCATTACGTTTTACGCATCACGCTTCACGCATCACGTTTTACGTTTTACGCATCACGTATCACGTATCACGTATCACGTTTCACACGCTTCACCATGTTCGAGTTACTCAAAACCGACTCATCGTCCAAGGCGCGGATTGGGCGTTTGAGCACAGCCCATGGGGTCGTCGATACGCCCGTCTTCATGTCCGTGGGGACGCAAGGAAGCGTCAAAGCGCTCGACCCGCGGGAACTGCGCGAGATGGGAACTCAGATCATTCTCGGCAATACCTACCACCTGAGCATCCGGCCGGGGATGGAGATTATCCGCGCAGCCGGCGGCCTGCACAAGTTCATCAATTGGCCGGGCCCAATTCTGACCGATAGCGGCGGATTCCAGGTGTTCAGCCTGGCCACCATTCGCAAAATCCAGGCGCATGGCGTGGAATTTCGCTCACACCTGGACGGCTCGCTGTTGTTTCTGGGGCCCAAAGAAGCGATGGGAATTCAACGCGAACTCGGCTCGGACATCGCGATGGTCTTCGATGATTGCCCGCCGCACACCAGCACGCCGCGTGAGCTGCGGGCGGCCGTCGAGCGGACGATTCGCTGGGCCGGCGAATGCCGCGAACAACCGCGAGCACCGGGGCAGAGGGTCTTTGGGATCGTTCAAGGGGGTACCAATGCAGCAATGCGCGAGGAATGCGCGAGAGCTTTGGTGAAGCTGAAATTTGATGGCTACGCGATCGGCGGGGTAAGCGTCGGCGAACCGGAACCCGAGATGCTGCGGGCGATTGAGATGACCGAAGCGTTCCTGCCGGCAGATCAGCCGCGCTACGCGATGGGTTTAGGCACGCCGGCCCAGCTGGTCGAATTGGTCGCGCGTGGCGTCGATATGTTCGATTGCGTGTTGCCGACTCGCGTCGCGCGCAACGGCACCGCGTTTACACGCAAGGGTAGCATCAGCATCAAAGCCGGCGCCTATAAAGCGGATTTCAGGCCGATCGACGAGGAATGCGACTGCTTTGCGTGCCGCAATTTCACACGCGCCTATCTCCGACACTTGCTCAACGTCGGCGAAATCCTTGGGCTCCGTATGTTGAGTGTGCATAACACGCGGATGTTCTCGAAGGTGATGTCGGATATTCGCGCTGCGATCCTCGACGGGCGGTTTGCCGAGTTCCGAAAGGAATTCGCGGCCAACTATGTTCCGACACAGAAGGTGTTACTCGCTCGTGCGGCAGAGGCGGACAGGTAATTGCCACAAAGATTGTAGGAGACGACGTAAGGAGACTTTATGAACATCGGACGTCAAACATTGAACATTGAAACATTGAACATTGAACGCTGAACGTTGAACGCTGAACGTTGAACAACTCTACAAAGTGTGATCGCTATTGGACGTCAATGTTCGATGTTCGATGTTCGATGTTCAATGTTCAATGTTCGATGTTCGATGTTCGATGTTCGATGTTCGATGTTCAACGACGTTCAATGTTGTCGGCATCGGTTCCAATTTTGGTCTTCGATCCTCGGCTTTCGTGCCCCCTCAATTTAGAGAATTGCCTAAACACCGAACTCGGGACTAAAGTGACCGCTTGAACCTGAACCCCATTGAAACCTGACTTTTCATAGCGCTATGATGAATCGACGCACGTTTTTCAGTACCACTGCCTGCGTGGGTGCCGGGCTGGCCGCCGGAGCACAGGCTCAGCCTGCTCCGGTTGGGGACGTGGGCGGACGCAAGCGCGTCAAATTGGGCATCTGCACCTATTCCTATTGGCATTTCCGTGACCCAAAGGTCTCGATTGAAACGGTCATCGATCGCGCCGCGCAGTTCGGCGTCGAGGGGGTCGACATTCTGCACCGCCAGATGGAAATTCCGGAAAAGGAGCCACTGACGACCGAGCATCGGCGCTATCTGCAAAAGCTGAAGCGTCACGCCTTTCGTAACGGCGTCGACCTGGTCTGTCTCTCGATTCACCAGGATTTCGTCCAGAAAGACCCGGCCGACCGGCAGAAGCAGATCGACCATACCCACAAGTGCCTGGAGATTGCTTATGAACTGGGGATTCCCTGTATCCGGCTCAACTCCGGCCGCTGGAAAACCATCAAAGATTTCGATGACCTCATGAAGGCGCGAGGAATCGAGCCGATCCCCTCGGATTGCACCGAGGATCAGGGATTCAACTGGTGCATCGAGTGCATCGAGAAATGCGTCCCCAAAGCCGAGCAATGTGGCGTGGTGATGGCGCTCGAGAATCACTGGGGTCTGAGCCGCACTCCCGAGGGTCAGCTCCGCCTCATCAATGCCGTGCCTTCACCCTGGTTGGGCGCACTGATGGACACCGGGAACTTCATGGAAGATCCCTATGATAAGTTAAAAGTGATCGCTCCCAAAACAGTTTACATGCAGGCCAAGACCTACTACGGCGGCGGCGAGTGGTACACCCTGAATCTCGATTACAAACGTATCGCTAAAATTCTCAAAGACGTCGGTTACACCGGTTATTGCTGCGTCGAATTCGAAGGCAAGGAAAACCCGGACGTTGGCGTTCCGAAAAGCCTGTCCGTGCTGCGCAAGACCGTGGGAGCCTAACAATCCATCTCCTAAATGGTAGGGGCCGCTCGCCGAGCGGGCCGATCCCGTTTTGTGGAGGAAAGTGGACGGCTCGGCGAGCCGTCCCTACCAAAGGCAGCTTGTTCCAGTCGTCCACCAAGGGCTAGAGGGGCGGCTGAAAGCGCGCGATCGATCAATTACGCGGCAATTCCGCTCGTAAGGATCGAGGTGATTCCTTGACCCACTCGGGTCGCTCGCAGTGACGCCAGTAGTACCGTTTGAAACCTATCAGCGCCCAGCTCGATTTGAAGCCCCCTCGGTGGATCATCTCTGCCCAGGCGTCCTCGGGACTGCTGTTCTCGTAGTAAACACGATACAGAGCCATCAATACCCCAGTACGATCGCGGCCCAACAAGCAATGAACGTAGACCGGTTGGTTCGTCGCAGCCGCCATCGTCTCGAACAATCGTTGCACCTTTTCTTCCCGCGGGCCAAACGGTGACGCGACAATCGGGATATTCACAAACGCAAGGCCGTTCCGAACCGCGCGTTTCTGTTCCGGCGCGATATCCCAAGTCATCGTTTGAAGGTTTACAATCGTCTTGATGCCTTTCTCTCGTAGCACTTTGAAATCCGCATCGCTCCTCGGCTTGCGTCCATCGTAAACGCCCGGTGCAATCTCGCTAATGGCGAGACTCCGGTGGGTTGTGGAGCAACCCGACAACAGCAAAGTCAATGCAAAGGCCGCCAGCGATCGGCTAACCAAACGGAAAACCAACAGCTCCAACTTCATATTACTCTATCGATTAAGCTACTTGTCCGGTGGTTTGCCTCAATGGGGGTAATCGATCGCTTAGGGTGGGCATTTAACCTATCGGCTGGCCAGCGTCTCAGTTTTGGGGTTTTTCGCACTTGCCCGCGATCCGAGAAGGGCTGAACTGGCGAAAGACCACGAAAACCAGCCGTTTTCGGTCTTCTTGCCGCAAGGGAATCGGTCGCCATTTTATTCCGTGATTGCCCGCTTTCCAGCGCCACAGTTCTTCACCGCGAAGGTCTTCAAGGTAGAAGAACGTGTAATAATTCCGCGTTGACGCCCCGGCGCCGCTCCTGACAAGCTCACTTCATGCCTGGTGGGCCCGAAGAATCCATTCTCCGTCACCCGCGCACCTCCCCGCGCAACGTCCAATTCCATGGATTCGGATTCAGCTGTTGACTCGCCGGTTGCGGAGGTCCGTCCTTGGCCGCGATGGCAGCTGTTCGCGTTCCGCTACGCCCTGCTGCATTACGTGCTCTACGCGTTTCCAGGCCCGATCCGGCCCCTCGTGCAAACCGTCACCGGTGGCCTTGAACTGGCCGGTCTCAGCACCGGCAAAGCGCCATGGTCTTGGCTCAATGCGCCGTTCACTTGGATCGATTCCGGCTGGCAGTGGCTCACGACGCAGATGGCGGCTCTGCACGTCGCTCCGTACGAAATCATTTACCAGCCCACCGGCAGTGGCGACACCGGCCACGATTACGCGCAGTTGCTGATCATCTTCGTGGTATCGTGGTGCGGCTCGCTGCTATGGTCATTAATCGGGTCTGCCCGCGCCTATCCTCGCCTGGGTCGCTGGCTGCACCTGGTCGTGCGCTTCGACCTCGCGTTCACGCTGTTCGGTTACGGCTTCGACAAGTTCTACGGCGGCCAGTTCGGCCAATTGTCGCTGAGCCGGCTCACGCAAGAAATCGGCGACACCTGGCCCATGACGATGGTCGGCACGTTCATGCAAGCATCGAAGCCGTACGAACTCTTCGGCGGCGCGTGCGAAGTTCTCGGCGGCATCCTGTTGTTTCATCGCCGGACCGCGCTGCTGGGCGCCTGTATTTCGATTGGCACGATGACCAACATCTGCGCCCTGAACTGGCTGTACGGCGTGCCGGTCAAGCAGTACTCGGCGCACTTGCTCTTCTTTGCAATCGGCCTGCTCGCTCCATTCCTGCCGCAGCTCCTGGCCGTGTTTGTTCAGAACCGGCCCTCCCAACCAGTTGACCTGCGCGTCGTCACGGGCAAGCGCGCCGCTGGCGTGCTGCTCCGCCTCGGCATCGCGTGGGTGGCCGTCTTCCTCATCGAGACGCACCTGCAGGGGATGAAGCCCAAGCCCTGGCTCAAGGACTTCACGCGCTCGGCGCTCTACGGTCTGTGGACCGTCGAGTCAATGGCGCTCGACGGCAAGGAGGTGCCGATGACCGACGCGACTCGGTGGCGCGACTTCGCCGTCGACCGCGGATCAACGGCCTGGACGCGTGAGCTGACCGGCAAACACCATTTTTTCGAATTCAAATCGGACGAAGCAGCCGGCACCGCGCAGGTGAAAGAACGCGGCGCGGTCGGCGATGCCGCGACCTGGAGGTGTGAACGCGGCAGCAAGGTGGTAAAAGGCGACGCGCCGCTACTCTTGCACAACGAGGACCGCGGCAAGCAGGTTGACGTCCAACGGCGGTCCCTCGTGCTCAAGGGCAAGTGGGACGGCCACGATCTTGAGCTGCACACCGTAGAGAAGTTGTTCCGCCTGCAGACCGGCTTCCGATTGCGCCAGGAGTTGCCCGACTTCTGGTAAGCTCAAGAGGCGACACGTGGCGAGCGGTATACTGGCTATATGACCAAGAAAGTCGCACCCTCCAGATGCTCAAAGAAATAGCAGAGAAAACGGACTAGGCGGACGCGGGACGCGGACGAGTCGTAGGCGCGGGCTGCTTGTTTACTGCAAGTGACACTGCTTTCCGGGCCTAGCCCTCAATATTGAAACCCGCACTCGGCCACCAAGATCACTTCTCAACTGTCTAACAATGCGCCTAATGCTGTCGTCCCGAATCAACTTGCGCAGCCGACGATTCTTGTAGATAATGTCAGCATGACGCTCAAGCAGAAGTAGTTACGGAGCGTCGATTCTGGAGCGCGGTTAGCTCAGTGGTAGAGCACTTCCTTGACACGGAAGGGGTCAGAGGTTCAAACCCTCTATCGCGCACCATCTTGGCTGTGGACGATAATCGCCGTTACCCGGCACGACCTTATGCCTAGCGTGTATTTCTCTTGCTAGTGATCGTGACGGTGTTGTTGGCGTGTCTCTTCAGCATTTGCGACGACAAGCGCCCTGTGTGAGAAGAAAAGCAGTGGCCAGAAAACTCTTACACGCTATCGCGCACGCTCCCTTTAATGCAGCTCCAGTTAAGAGACTCCCCGCTTGGGTCAAACGACTTGTGAGTCGAATCGAACCAATCTATGCACTCGTCTTGGTGGTTGGCAGCAACGCCACACGCTGCGCGGCGGCGCAGGTCACGGCCGTGCCAGCAAACGATTTCCTGAATTCGATCGGGACTATGTCCGCCATTTCGGTGCGAGGCGAGACTCTGCCGAAGACAATCGAATGCGCGAAGTATCTCGGAGCGCGCTGGTTTCGGGCAGGCATTGAAGGCAATGTTCCCATTACAGAGTTCATTCAGCTCCATCAACAAGCTCGCCTGCGTTTCAGCTGGGGGCTGGGGAGCGGTGGAACCAACATTGCCAAACTGATCGAGACCGGCCGGCAAATCGCCGCCGCGGGCGCGCTGCTGGCGTTTGAGGGGCCGAACGAACCGAACAACTGGGGCATCACGCACGACGGTGAGGCCGGCGGCAGAAACAAGAGCTGGATCCCCGTCGCGAAATTGCAGAGGGATTTATACCAGGCCGTGAAGAACGACTCGGTGCTACGAAGCTACCCGGTGTGGTCGATTACCGAAGGCGGCGCCGAGACCGACAATGTCGGCTTGCAGTTTCTCACGATCCCGAGCGGTGCCGACACGCTGATGCCCCCGGGTACTAAATTCGCCGATTATGCCAACGTCCACAATTATATCTACCACCCGAATGCTTCCGGCCTGGAGGACAACAAAACCTGGAAAGCAGCCGACCCAACCTCGGCCTGCAAGGTGGACGGACTTTATGTCGAGTATGGTGTGACCTGGGCTGGTCAATACCGCGGGTATTCCGAAGCGGAGTTGATGAAGTTGCCGCGCGTGACCACTGAAACGGGCACGACGATCGGAGGCGACGTAACCGAGGAAATTCACGCCGCGAACCTGTTGACGATGTATCTGGACCAATTCAAACGCGGCTGCAGTTACACCGCGGTTTACCTGTTGAGAGATCGCGTTGATGAAGGAGGAAATCAGCAATTCGGATTCTTCAAGCCGGATTATTCGCCGCGAAAAGCCGCGGTCTACCTGCATAATCTGACGACCATTCTCGCGGACCAGAGTTCGCTGCCAAAGCCGGACGCACTCGACTATTCAATTCCTGAGCCGCTGGCCACGGTGCACGACCTGCTTTTGCAGAAGAGCGATCGCACCTTCGAGCTGGTGGTATGGAACGAGCAACTGAAAGGATCTTCCTGGGTCAACGTGCAACTCGGGCGCCCATCAGAGTCGGTAAGAATTTATGATCCCACGGAAGGCACCTCACCGAAACAGACTTTCGACCACACCAAGACCATCGCCCTCACCTTGAGTGATCATCCGGTGGTGATTGAAGTGGCGCGTTGATAAGGACATCGGCCTTCATCTTCTCTTAAGGATGACTCGGGCAAAGTCGTCGCGTAGGGTGAGCCCGCGCTGCCGGCCTAAGCTGGGCTAGGGATGGCAACCCCTTAAAGGACAGCGCGGGCTCTGATCTGTACCCCCGGAGCGCGACCGACCGCAAACCTGATCCCTTCTGACAAACTGCTTTCTTATTCGCTCACTGGCTACCGTTCGGCCTATCAGCACTGAACGGCTCTACTCGAGCTTTGATTTTTGCGAGTAGATTGCGAATACACTGCGAATAGAGTTCGAATAGCGGGGTCATGCCGGCAACACGTTGTGGGAAAAATCGAGAGCGCCGGCCGGGATGGGAGCGGCCATGATTCATGCAAGTGATTGAAATGCAAATCATTTCTTAACCTGATGCCTCTCCAATGTTGCTCTTCATGCCGCACCAGGCAGATGCGGCGCCGACTGGTTTGGGGCCCTTTAGAGAGATGGCACACTCGGTGCTAAAGTCCAGGAGCCTGGAAATAACAACAACGAAAACCAAAAACATCATATTATGAGCAGCAAAGATAAACGCGAGTTGAGCCACGAAGACTTGGAGAAAATCGCCGGTGGTAATGCGGACACGGCCCCGAGGACCAGCAGTTCCACCAGTGGTGGATACAAGCCCCCTCACGTTCCCCCGGTAGTGCATCACCATACTTCCACTTCTATTTCCACGTCGGGCAGCGGCAGGAGCCGCTCGTAAATTTGGGCGTGGGGGAGAGGATCGTTTAAGCAACCAGTGCGCGCACAGAGCCTGTGCACGCGCTGGTTTTTTGCATGCACTGACCCCTGAAAACGGCGATCTACATTTTTGGCTGGCCTTCTCTTTTGGGAGGCGCGGATACCAAACTCGCGCATTTGCTCCTCCTGTTGCACGATGAGTTTCAACTCACCCTTATTCCAAATCAGGCCAGCCTGCTGCGGGAAAAGAGTTGGACGCGGTTCATGGATCGTTTAGGCGTCAGGTACGCGCTGTGGCGGCAATTGCCGAAAAAACTGGAAGGCTTTGCGTTATCCCTCTGCAACGGCCGATTCCTGAAAGGGGGTATGGCGCAAAAGGCAAAAGAGCGGGGCCTCACGACGATCTGGTCCAGCGAGATGGGCTGGCATCATCCGGGCGAATTGGAAGTCATCAAGAAGGGGTGCGTGGATCGAGTGCTGTACGTCTCGGAAGTTCAGAAGAAGTTTTTGCACAAAGGGTATGGCAAATTGCCTTCCGTGATCACCGGCAATTACATCGATCCAACCTATTTTCCGTTCCGCCCGCGGCGAAATGAGACCTTTGCCATCGGACGATTATCCCGACCCGATCCCGAGAAATTCCCGGAAGACTTCCCCGTGTTCTACGAGGCGCTGGAATTGCCCGATACCCGATTCCGGGTGATGGCCTGGAGCCAACAAATGGCGCGCAAGTACCGCTGGCACCATTTTGACGACCGCTGGGAATTGCTCCCGGCCTTGAAGGAATCCCAACTCAAATTCCTCTACAGCCTCAACTTGTTTGTTTTTCCCCTGCGCCACACCTGTACCGAAGTGTGGGGGCGCTCGACCGTTGAGGCGATGCTGACCGGTTGCATCCCGCTGGTCCCGGCGGGGCACCACTTCGCACAACTGATCGTTTCGGGTGAGTCGGGCTTTATTTGCTGCGACTTCCTGGAATATCAGGGCTGGGCACAGAAGCTTTATTACGACCGGGCCTGGCGGGACAAAGTCGCGGTGAAATGCTCGCAACACGCGATCCACGAACTTTGCGATGCCGAACAGCACCGTCGGCTCTGGCGCGAGGTCTTTCAGTGAAGGCACGTTTCTGCTTTTGGTCGATTGCCACCGGCCCCTATAGGGCGATGGCGCAGAGCATGGTCGACTCGGCGCGTCACAGCGGTGTGTTTAAGGACTTTCACATCTGGACCGACGGTGCGATTGAAGGAGCCAATTGTCATCGGCTTAAAAGAGCCAACGGTAAGAAGTTCATTCGCCTGGAGTTACTGGATGAAAAAGTCCGGCACCTTAAATATGACTATTTCGTGTGGCTGGATGCGGACACCTATTTCGTGCGCCATCCCGGCGACATTCTGCGTGTCTTGCGCGGAGCTCCGGTCCATGCCAGCCTGGAGAGCAACACCGCCATGCCCAACCCCTTGCTTCCGGACTGGGGCCCTTGTTCGTTGCGGAATTTCACTACCTTGATGCAGTTTCGCGGCGTGCGAAGCCGCGCGATTTTTACCGTCAACGCGGGGTTTTGGATCGTACACCGTGATGTCATCGATACGTTTTGCGGATTGACTTGGGATTTCTGGCAGTTGTGCAGAAAGGTCGGTTATCAATTGCCTATTGAGCCGCTGTTGGCTTATGCGACCCAAATGCTATGTGGAAATCCTTATGCCCATACGCTGCGTGAGACCGCTGATTTATGGGCAACGGACACCAACGGCAGGTTCGCCGGGCAGGTGCCCTCCGGCGGCCGGTGGCAATTTGTAGATTGCTTTTCCGGAGAAACCCTTAAGATAAGGCCATCCATCATACACGCGACGCACAGCAAACGGGCGCTGGTGACTTGCGGGCGGAAACGGATGAGATTTCTTGAAACAACTCAGGCGCTATGAGAAAGGTTCTGTTTCTTTTTGGGGAGTTAAACGATGCCGACGTGGATTGGTTGATTGGCAACGGATCAAGCGAGCGCGTCAGCAAAGGCTCAGTCCTGGTCGATGAGGGCCGGCCTATTCGGGCACTCTACATCGTTTTGGATGGATCCTTTGAGGTTCTGCTTTCACACGCCGCCCTCGGACGCATGGGTGCCGGCGAAATCCTCGGCGAAATCTCATTCGTCGATTCTCGTCCGCCGACCACCACCGTGCGAGCCCTCACCGATGCCACGGTGTTCGCCTTGCCCCGCGATTTGCTCGCCTTGAAGCTCAAGGGGGATCCCGGATTCGCGTCGCGCTTCTACCGGGCGCTGGCGATGTTCCTGTCCCATCGGCTGCGAGTCCTGACGCTCAAATTTGCCGAACCAAAGAACGTGACTGGCCCGGAGCCGGAAACTGCTTTGGACCAGGAAGTCCTTTCCAGTGTGTACCTCGCGGGAAAACGATTTGAACGCCTGCTGAAACAGTTAACGCCGGGTTGAAACAGAGCCAGGCTTTGGTGTGCGATTCGTTTGTTATGCGTGGCAGCGAACTGATAGCAGCTAAACCAGTCCTCAGGAGATATTTTGGGATGTTGGCAGCCGGATCCTTTCTCCTCGTGGGCTCGCAAAGCATATCGGATGAGGTCGGCCCCAACGAAACCCGTTACTCGACGCCTGGGCTGACCTTGCTGGAAGCCGTCCGGCAGACGCTGGCGCACGATCCAAATATCCAGCTGCAGGAGCAGCAGGTTCGAGTCGAAGAAGGTTTATTGAAGAGCGCCTCCGGACAGTTCGATGTTGCGTTCAATACCGCGTTGTCTCAAGGCGTAACTCGCATTCCGCGCACGGAGACGGATCGCAATGTGAGCGGTCTCCCCGATCCACTGACAGCCGTCCAGGATGTCACCGTTTATCGCGCGGGTGTTACGAACCAGTTCCGCACCGGTATCAGCCTCGATACCGGTATCGAGCTGGACCGGTTCTCTGATAATTTGTACCAGGGCGTCCCGGCCAACCGCGCCAATGTCAGCTTCGTGGTAAGGATTCCGTTGCTGCGCGGGGCGGGGCGAGCAGCCACCGAAGCACAGGAACAAGCCGCACGCGTCAATCGGGACGCCGCGGTGCTGGATCTGCAACACGCAATCTCGGCGCGCATTCTAAACACCGTGTCCGCTTACTGGAATTGCCGGTCCGCCGCCGAACAATTGCAGGTATTGACCAATTCTCAAAATCAGGCGTCCTTGCTGGTGGAGGCAGTAGGTGGGCTCGTTAAGATTGGAGAGATGGCCTCATCGGAATTGCTGCAAGCCCAAGGCGATGCGGCTCAGAAAAGCGCCGCCGTCATTGCCGCGGAGCAGGTTCTCTGGCAAGCCCGGCAAGACTTGGCGCAAGCGATTGGCTGGGCCTTGGAAAAGATGAACAATCCGCCGTTGCCGGCGTTCCCCTTTCCGAAGATCGACACCAACACGCCCGGACTGAAGGTAGACGAAACGAAGTTAATCATCCGGAGCCTCGAACGCCGGACCGATTATCAATCCTCGCAGAAGGCCCAGGAGGCCGCCCGCATCCTGGAGGGGGCGGCCCGAAAGAATGCTCGACCGCAATTGGATTTAAGCTTGCAGGCGGGGTATTCAGGTCTGAGTGAATCCCGTAACGTGGGAGCCTTCTTTTGGTCGCTCAATCCGGTGTTAGTCGAGGGACCAAATTTGTTCGGGACCTTAAGCCTCGACTGGCCGTTCGCCAACCGCGTCGCGCAAGGCGTGGTGCTGCAACGGACAGCCGAAGAGCATCAAACGCAGCTCCGCAGCGAGACACTCGCGCGCGCAATCCAGGCGGGCGTGCTTGTTGCGCTTAAAGACCTGGACAATAGTCGAACGGCCTGGGAGAAGTCCCAGTTGGCCGTGCAGGCCTACGATAAAGCCGTGGTTCAGGAACAGCAGAAGTTGCGCTTGAGAACCTCCACCATCCTGGACGTGATCACGTTGAAGGACAGGATGCAGAACGCGCAACTTAACGAGGTCGCCGCCCGGGCCCGTTACTGGACGGCGCTTGCCCGCATCCGCTATGAGACCGGGTGGCTTGTGCGACCGGGAATGACGCTCGAAGGACCACTCACCATGGAAGATCTCGTCAGTCTCCCGCCTTGGGATAGAGAAGCGGCGGGTCAGGCGCCCCGATAATTACATACCATGAGCGAATCCAAGCGCATTTTTCGACCTGCCGCCCTGACTCGGCTTTCCTCGCCCGAACAACTCGATCAGTTGATGCAGTTGACCACTCCCAAAGGTTGGCTGGCATTGGGGTCGTGTTGTTTTTTGGTGGGAATCGCTCTGGCGTGGGGCATTTGGGGAACGATCCGTATCAATGTTTATGGCCGCGGGATCTTGATCAAGCAAGGCGGGGTTTTTGTCGCGACAGCATTCGGCGATGGCCGCGTCAAACAGATCCTGGTCCGCGAGGAGCAACCGGTCACCAATCACCAGGTGTTAGCTCGATTGGAAGTGCCCGAGTTGGAACTGAAAATACGGCAGGCAGGAATTACGCAACGCAAAATCGAAACCGAATTGAAGCAATTGGAGACCTACCAGACTGACGAGCGACTGGAGGAGAGCCGCTATCAGGACGCGGAATTAGAAACCTATCAATCGATTTCCAATGACTACCGCGTGCAGATCGCCGCGCTGGAGGAACGCCTCAAAAGCCTCGAAGAACTTTCCAAAGATAACCTGGGAATCATCGACAAACCGACGCTCTTGAGCGTGCGTAACGATTTGTTTTCCGCCCGCCACGGACTGGACATGACCGGCGTGCAAATGAAGCAAGTCCGGGTTAACCGCTTGCGCGAAGAAGAACGGCGGCACCAATTGTGGTTGGACAAGAAAGCATCGGTGGACCAGGGCTCGAGCAATTTGGAGATGTTGACCAATTTGTATGTGCTTACCGCGGAGATTCGCAGCCCGTTCAGCGGAACCGTGATGGAGATCACAATCAAGTCGAACCAATTAGTCAGCGCGACCACTCCGATCATGAGTTTGCAATCGGCCGGGGAAAAGCTTGAAGCTTGGTTGTTCCTCAGACCTGGTGATGGCAAACGAGTCACGAAAAACATGGAGGTTCGCCTGGCGCTGGCTTCGGCAAAAAAAGAAGAGTTTGGGATGATGATTGGCCACGTTGGGTCGGTCTCAGCGTTGCCGGCGACGCCCCAATTAATGTTGCGGGTTTTGGAGAATCCAAGCCTGGTCTCAGAATTCATGCAGGAAGGGGCGCCGATGTACGCGGTGGTCGACCTGGTGCGCGACACAAGCAGCAGCGGTTACCGATGGACTTCGCGGAAAGGCCCAAAGTTGCGGATCACCAGCGGCACGTTGTGTGAGGGGACAGTCACCTTGACCAACCGTACTCCCCTCAGCCTGGTCTTGCCAATCCTACAGCGCAATGCCGGCCTTTAAGCCATGAAACCCGCCGCCGTTTCAAAGGAAATTCAGAACGCGGGAAAACGCCGCGTCCGAACGCCGACCGTGCTCCAGATGGAAGCGGTGGAATGCGGCGCCGCTTGCCTGGCAATTGTGCTGGGTTATTACGGCCGGTTTGTGCCGCTGGAGGAATTGCGCGTCGCCAGTGGGGTCTCGCGCGATGGCAGCAAAGCGAGCAATCTTCTCAAGGCCGCCGCGACTTATGGTTTAGAGGCTCAGGGTTACAGCATGGAAACCGAAGAGCTGAGGGAACTGGAGCTGCCTTTCGCCATCTTCTGGAACTTCAATCATTTCCTGGTGGTCGAAGGCTTTGGGAAAAAAGTGGTTTACCTCAATGATCCCGCCAGCGGTCCGCGACAGGTATCGGAGGAAGAATTCGATCAGTCATTCACAGGCGTCGTCCTTTGTTTTGCTCCGCGGCCGGACTTCAAACGTGGGGGACAGAAGCACAACGTCATGGCGGCTCTTAAGGCGCGTCTCTCCGGGGCCAGGACGGCAATGACGTATGTCCTGGTGGCAGGTTTCGCATTAGTGATCCCGGGTCTGGTCTTGCCCACTTTCTCGCGGATTTTCATCGACGGCTTCCTGGTCGACCGAAAGAAGGAATGGATGCTGCCATTGCTGGTCGGCATGGGCTTGACGATGCTGGTCCGCGGCGCGCTGATCGCGTTGCAAGCGCACTACCTGACGCGCATTCAAACCAGGCTCGCCATCAGCACTGCCAGTAAGTTCTTCTGGCATGTCTTGCACTTGCCGATCGAGTTCTTCACCCAGCGGTATGGCGGTGAAATTGGCTCACGCCTGCCGATTAATGATTGGGTCGCGCACCTCTTGTCCGGAGACTTGGCGAGCACCGTGCTGCAGATGTTCATGGTCGTTTTTTTTGGCGTGCTCCTGTTGCAATATGATGTCGCGTTGACGGTGATGGGCATCGGGGTGGCACTGCTCAACGTTGCCGCGGTGCGATACTTCGCTCGCCGGCGAGTCGACGCCAACCGCCGTTTGCAGCTCGACGAAGGCAAGTTGATGGGAACCGCCATGAACGGGTTGCAAACGATCGAGACGCTCAAGGCCACCGGCCGCGAAGGCGACTTTTTCGTGCGGTGGTCCGGTTACCAAAGCAAGGTGGTCAACACCCAGCAGCAGTTGGCGATTTATGATCGTTACCTGGAAACAGCGTGCGGTTTTCTTTCGGTGGCGAACAATGTCGGAGTGCTGGCGCTGGGCTCGTTGAAAGTGATGAACGGCAGCTGGACGATCGGAACCCTGGTAGCGTATCAAACTCTCATGGCCAGTTTCCTCGGCCCGTTCCACGCCCTGGTCAATTTAGGTTCCATGTTTCAAAGCGTCCACGGAGCAATGAACCGGTTGGATGATGTATTGCGTTACCCGCGTGACATGCAACTGGAAGCGGCCGCCACAGCCAAGGCGCCAGGGAACGGCGCGATCAAGCTTCGCGGATACCTCGAATTGAAGAATGTCACCTTCGGGTACAGCCGGTTGGAGGCGCCTCTGATCAAGAATTTCAGTCTGACCCTGGAACCGGGACAGCGCGTCGCACTGGTCGGCGGTTCCGGCAGCGGCAAGTCCACCGTCGCCAAATTGGTCTGCGGCCTCTATGAACCCTGGTCCGGAGAAATTCTGCTCGATGGCAAACCGCGCCAAAGTTTTGCCCGCCAGCTGTTAACTAACTCGGTGGCCCTCGTCGATCAGGACATTTTTCTGTTCGAGGGGACGGTCCGCGACAACCTGACACTCTGGGACGGAACCATCCCCGAGAACCAGCTCGTCCGGGCTGCGCGCGATGCCTGCATCCACGATGATATCGCCGCTCGCCCCGGCGGCTACGACAGCCTCCTGACCGAGGGTGGCGGCAATTTCAGTGGCGGCCAACGGCAACGGTTGGAGATCGCGCGCGCCCTCGTTGGCAAGCCGAGCTTGTTGCTTTTGGACGAAGCCACTAGCTCCCTCGACCCGGGCACGGAAGCGCAAATCGACGATAACCTGCGGCGGTTAGGCTGCACTTGCCTGATTATGGCCCACCGGCTGAGCACGATACGTGATTGTGACGAGATAATCGTGCTTAAATCAGGCGTAGTCGTTCAACGCGGTGCCCATGCAACGCTGGTAGCGGCCGAAGGTCCGTATACCGAATTAATCCAAGCCGAATGAACCTTACCCTCGCCGATGTGTTCACTCAGGATGGCCTTCGGCAACAGACCGGCGGCAACCACCCCTTCTGGGTCGATGACCCTTGCTCGGTCTGGCTGGTGGAAACCGGCACCGTCGACGTCTTTGTCGTGCCGATCCTGAATGGGCAGCCCGGATCGCGAACGCATCTCTTACGCGCCGGACCCGGCCAAATCATTTTTGGACTGTCTCAGGACGCCGCTCACCCGACTCTGCGCCTCCAAGCTGTCGGCACGATCGGCACTTCCGTGCGTCAGCTCGACCGATCGCGCTTACAGGAGTTATGTGCCGAAGACGCCTGTTTGGGCGAAATTTCCCAAGGCCTGGAAAGTTGGATCCAGACGGTCTTCGCGGGCTTGAATGGCGGTGCGCTGCCGCGGGAGAGCGTTTCACCTCAGCTCGGGCGGCCCCTCGAACTGGAGGCTGGAAAATCGATGCAGCCATTGGAGGGCGTGATTTGGGTGAAACACCTGGAGGGCCAGTCGCGACTGGCAGGCCTTCCAGAATTAACGATTGACACCGAGGCCGGACTCGTGCCGCTCACACCACAGGTGTGGTTTGAAGCCGAAAAAAACGCCACCCTGATCAGCACTGATACCGCGTCCGGACTACGTGAGGGGGTGATCTGGCCGGCATTGGCGCGCTTCGACGCGTACGTCAGGATTTGGTCGACACTTAAGCTGCAACAAGCCGGTGACGCCGAAGGAGCTCGCCTGGAACTCAAGAACCAATCTCAGCAGACAGTTGTCGGCGCCGCGGTGCAACAGTTGGCTGAACCTCTGGCCAGAGGTCCTGAAAAACGATTACTCTCTACCCAGAGCGGCGATTCGATAGTCGACGCCTGCGAATTCATCGACCGGGCTTTGGGCGGCGCGGCGACTTCCAAAGGCGCTGTGCCCGCGAATAGGGAACCCAAAGATGCCCTCGATCGTTGGGCAAGGACGGCGAGGTTGCGCGTGCGGCGTGTCATCCTCAGCGGCGAATGGTGGAAGGAAGATAATGGCCCCATGCTGGCATACCTCCAGGCGACAAACCGGCCCGTGGTGTTGTTGCCCACTTCTCCCACCAGCTACGCCATCGCCGACCCAGTCGAACGAACTCGCCAGCCTCTGACGCGGCACCTCGCCCAATCACTGAGCCCCCGCGCTTATAGCCTGTACCGATCCTTCCCGGAAACTTCACCTAAGGTCTGGGACATTTTTAAATTCGCGTTGGAGAATACAAAAGGCGATCAGCGAATGATCCTATTGTTGAGCGTCGCCGGCGGGCTGCTTGGCATGGCATTGCCATTGGCCACCGGGCTTATCTTCGACACCGTCATCCCAAGCAATTACCGCCCGCAGCTTTGGTTTATGGCGTTGGTTTTGTTGGCGGCTGGTGGCAGCTCAGTAATTTTTGACATCACTCGCGGAATTGGTCTGCTGCGGCTGCAAGCCAAAAGCGAGGTGGCGATCGCCGGCGCGGTGTGGGACCGTTTATTGAGCCTGCCGGTCCCTTTTTTTCGCGCGTATACAGCTGGTGATCTGGCGCTACGCGCCAGCGGGATCAATGCTATCCAACAGATCCTATCCGGAGCAGCCCTGAGCTCGGTCTTGGGCGCGGTATTCTCGGTCTTTAACTTCGGATTGCTCTTCTATTACAGCCCCCGCTTAGCCGGAGTAGCCACCGTGCTGGTCGTGCTAAATATGGCCGTCATATTGCTGGTCAGTTGGGTGGGCTTGCGCTTACAGCGGCCGCTCTATGAGCTGCAGGGCAAGCTTTCCGGCCTGGTGCTGCAGTTCATCACCGGGATTTCCAAGTTGCGCGTCGCCGGCGCCGAGCTTCACGCCTTCGCCGTCTGGGCAAAATACTTTGGGGAGCAGAAGAAGCTGGATCTAAAAATGGCAAAGTTGAGCAATTGGGTGGCGGTGTTTAATGAAAGCTATCCAGTGCTCACGTTGATTTGCCTTTTCGCGGTGGTCGCATTTGGGTTTGAACCCGGAATTACGACCGGCAAATTTCTCGCTTTCAACGTCGCTTTCCTTGGCTTTCTTTACGCCGGGCTTAGCGCTGGAGGCGCGTTGATCTCGTTAATGCATGCCGTACCGATTTATGAACGGGCGCGGCCCATCCTGCAAGCGTTGCCCGAGGTCAAAGCGGTTAAAGCGGACCCAGGCGAGTTGCGCGGCAGCCTGGAACTGAGCCATGTCTCATTTCGGTATAAGCCAGACGCACCCCTCATCCTCAACGACCTCTCGTTCCACATTAACCCCGGCGAGTTCGTCGCCCTGGTGGGACCGTCCGGAGCCGGCAAGTCCACTATCATGCGGTTGGTTTTGGGATTCGAATTCCCGGAATCAGGCTCGATTCGCTATGACGGTCTTGACCTCGCCGGTTTGGATGTGCAAGCGGTTCGCCGCCAGGTGGGCGTGGTGCTGCAAAACGGAAAACTAATGCCCGGCGATATCTTCGAAAACATCGTCGGCTCCGGTCTATTCACCTTGGAAGATGCGTGGGACGCCGCGAGGAAAGCCGGGCTGGAAAAGGATATTCAGGAGATGCCCATGGGCATGCACACGGTGCTGGGCGAAACGGCAGGCACTCTTTCCGGAGGCCAGAGACAGCGGCTCATGATCGCCCGAGCCATTGTCGCCAAACCGCGGATCCTCCTCTTCGATGAGGCCACCAGCGCGCTCGACAACCAGACACAGGAGGTTGTGACCGAAAGCCTTAAACAACTGCAAGCAACCAGGGTGGTCATTGCTCATCGATTGAGCACCATTATCCACGCCGACCGTATTCTTGTGCTGCAACAAGGCAAAGTCGTTCAAACAGGTTCCTATGCCACATTGGTTAAAGAACCCGGCGTTTTTGCAGATCTGGCCCGCCGCCAGATGGTTTAACCGTCCCATCGGAAGGCCGAGTTCCGCGAAGCTCCGCGAGGCCCAAATCAGGAATACTGCGCTCCGCGAGGCCCGGTACGTCTGTTCTCATTAACCCCCAGCTTTCAGCTGGGGGGTGGCGCGTGCGGAACCGATCGGAACCGCTTCAGCGGTTTCGGTCCGCCGCTCTCTCGATTCCGTGCGGGCTCGTTTCTGCAGCCGGGAAAGCTCAGGAAAAGCACTTGAACTCGATTTCCAATACGGTTATAGTGCCAATTAACCCCGGGACTTACTCGTCTGAACGTTTTATCTGCCAACTTGCAGTCGTCAGGTCCTGTATCAGCGGGGGATGGAACCCCGTCCGCCGCGATGCTGATGCAACTCTCGCGCACTAAAGCCGAGCTCGAGGCTAAGGTCGCCGATTTGGAACAGGCCAAAAAGACTGCGGAGGCGGCGAATCAGGCCAAGAGCCTTTTCCTGGCCAACATTATCCACGAGATTCGCACGCCGATGAATGCGATCCTCGGTTATTCGCAGCTGCTGCAGCGCGCACCGGACATTCCCAAGAAACACCGTCGGGCGCTGGAAACGATCGAGCACAGCGGAGGTCACTTACTCTCGTTAATCAACGATGTACTGGATCTCTCCAAGATTGAAGCCGGCTGCATGGAGCTGCAGGCGACCGATTTCGACCTGAACGCGATGCTCTACGACCTCTCGGCGATGTTCGAGATGCGTTGCGCCCAGAAGAAGCTGGCTTGGCGAGTCGAAATCTGGCACCCGCCCGAAGCATCGGCCGCCCAGCAAAACCAACCTGAGAGGTTCGCTTCAGAGCCACTTCGGGCAGCGAGTGAATGGGGTGATCCGCAACACCAAATGCAGGCGTGGCGCCTGCTGGTCCATGGCGATGAGCGCAAACTCAGACAAGTGCTGATCAACCTGTTGAGCAACGCCGTGAAGTTCACCGAAAAGGGCGGCGTTGTTCTGGAGGTCGTATTGCCTTACGGCGAAAGAACCTCAGATCCTGCCTCTGGTGCTTCAGCCAGGTCCGCTGGCCCGAGCGAAGGTTTTCCCGCCGCGGACGAATATTATTTTGAAGTCAAGGATACCGGTCCGGGGATTTCCGCCGAGACGCAGTCGAACCTGTTTCAGGCATTCCATCAAGGCGCCGACGGAGCGAGGAAAGGCGGAACTGGACTTGGATTGGCAATCGCGACGCGCCTGATTTCGTTGATGGGCGGAGAACTCAACCTGAAATCCCGGCCCGAAGCAGGGTCGCGCTTCTTTTTCAAGATACCACTGGGTCGTCCCAAAGGGACCGGCACCCTGGGACCAATCCGGCCCCCGGTCTGCTGCTTAACCGCCGGCCTCAAAGTCCGCGCGATGATTGTCGATGACGTCCGCGAGAATCGCGAGGTGCTCAGCGCGTTGTTGACCGATCTCGGCTGCGAGGTCAAAACCGCGGACGACGGACCCCGCGCGCTCGAGATGCTGCGCCAGGAGCGGCCCGACGTCATTTTTATGGATATCCGCATGCCGGGCATGGATGGCCTTCAAACCATGCAGCGAATTCTCTCCGATTTGGGCTCGCAGCGCGCCAAGATCATCGCTTGCTCCGCCTCGGCCCTGATGCATGAGCAGGAACGCTACTCCGCCGCCGGCTTCGACGGATTTGTCGCCAAACCTTTCCGCCTGGAAAATATCTGCGGCTGCCTGGAACAACTGCTGGGAGCAACTTTCCAATACACCAAGGTTCCCGACAATCCCCGCCCCGCCGGAGCGGCTCTCGATCTGGCTCAACTCAGAATTCCCAAACGTTTATACGAGCGACTGACTGCCAGCGCGGAGTTTTATAGCACCACCGAGCTCAAGCAGTGTTTGCGGGAATTGGAAAAATTAGGCGAGCACGAGCGTTACCTGGCCTCCCGGTTTCGCGAGTTGCTTCGATCTTACGATATGGAGGCGATGATCAGCATTTTGGCGGCCATCAAGAGCGCTGCCCAACCCGGGCCATGACCCACTCTATCGGCAGCGGGAAGGGGGCCAGGATTTTGATTGCGGACGATATCCCCGCCAATCTGAACCTGCTGAGTGATGCCCTCGAACCCGCCGGCTACAGCATCCTGGCCGCGCCCAGCGGGGAAGTTGCGCTGAAGATCGCCAAGGGCATGCGGCCCGATTTGATCCTGCTCGATGTTATCATGCCGGGGATGGATGGTTACGAAACGTGTCACCAGCTTAAACAGGACGAGGCCACGCGCGAAATCCCCGTCATCTTTATCACCGCCAAAGACGAGACCCAAAGCGTCGTCGAGGGCTTTCGCGCCGGCGGCGTCGACTACATCACTAAGCCGTTCCAAACCGATGAAGTCCTCATCCGGCTGGCGACGCACATGAAGATCCATCATCTGACGCAAGAACTGCGGCAGAAGAACCAGCAATTACTGGAAGAGATTTCCAAGCGCCAGCAAGTCGAAGCGGCGTTGCAAAGCGTCGACGCGCAACTTTCTATCATTTCGCAACAGGAAGCCGAGCGCTGGGGCCTGGTTGGATTCGTCGGAGTAAGCTCCGGGTTCTCGAAGATCGTGCGTGGCATACGGCGAATGCAGGAGCATTTGACCAACGTGTTAATTACCGGCGAAAGCGGCACCGGCAAAGAGCTGATTGCCCGTGCCATTCACTACGGAAGTGTCCTCGCCAAGCGACCCTTCGTGCCGGTCAATTGCTCCGCGGTGCCGCGTGAATTGGCCGAGTCAGTTTTTTTTGGCCATGTTCGCGGGGCGTTTACCGGCGCCACAACGGATCACAAAGGATTCTTCGAACAAGCCGATAAGGGGACATTATTCCTGGACGAAATCGGAGACATGCCCCAGGCCCTCCAGGCTAAGCTGCTTCGGGTCCTCGAAGATGAAATGATCACGCCGGTGGGTTCAACTCA
This sequence comes from Candidatus Limnocylindrales bacterium, assembly GCA_035495315.1. GTDB lineage: Bacteria > Verrucomicrobiota > Verrucomicrobiia > Limisphaerales > UBA8199 > DATJGF01. The sequence continues at coordinate 19,997 of DATJGF010000107.1, read as the reverse complement.
GAGCAAAAAGGTTGAGGTCCGAATTCTGGCCGGCACGAACGCTGAACTGCAGTCGGATATTGAAGCCGGTAAATTCCGCCAGGACCTCTATTACCGCCTGGCGCGGTTCACGATCGAAGTGCCGCCCTTGCGTGAACGCAAGGAAGATATCCCCTTGCTGGCGGAACACTTTCTCGAGCGCTTTGCCGCCGATATGGGCATGGCTAAGCCCAAACTGAGTCCGACGGCGCTGCAGGTGCTCCAGAATTACGATTATCCAGGCAATATTCGTGAACTAAGAAATTTTATTGAACGCGCTTTGATTGAAGGCGGCGGCGGGGAAATCGGGCCGGAACATTTGGTTTTCATTCGGTTCCGTGGCCATTCCTCAGTTCCAGGGGGCGAGATAGCAGGCCAGCCGGCGCCCGTCTCGGCCTCTGAGCCCACGCGATCGCGTGAGATGCTGCTGCCGGAGGAACAGGCGATTTTGAATTACGTCAAAGAACGCGGTTGCATCAACAATACCGAATGCCGCGAGTTGCTCGGCGTCGGGATGCAACGAGCCTGTTATTTGCTCCGCAAGATTCACCTGACCGGCCTGCTCCACCGCGAAAGCAACGGCCGCTGGTCTCAATACCGCCTGCCGGTTATGAACCGATAGCGCGTGAGTCGGTTCGCTTACTAATGTCGAGGCGGTTTCGTTCTATCCGAGCGTCCAGATAAACCGCAGCGACGCGAAACACGCAGAGAAACGCGGGCGGGACGGTTTCGGCGAAAGGCTATGTGAAGGAGGATTTCCAGGAGATCCGCATTGCCCTGCTCAGCAAGCAGGCATTTGGGCTTCAGGTCAGCCAAAGCATATCCGTTAGGCCCGCAGAAAACCTCGATTTTATTTCAGCTTGGGCTTTAGTTTTAATTGCTACACTTCCATTGGCGAAGCGAAGGGCAAAATCTGACTACGTTATGCTTATTTAAGAGCTGACTTTGGTCTGTGAGACTTATGCTCGGAATTGATTGACGTTTCTCTGACCCCTCTCCGTCGTGGTGACAATGAACCAACTCCATGAACTTTTTTTGGATTCTAAATCATTGCCTTCTCTGCGCCTTTCGCGTCTCTGCGGTTTATGCAATCGCTTGGATAAAAGAGGAACCGCAGACCCGCGAAACACGCAGAGAACAACAAGCATGTATTGACCCAACCTGATTTTTCTACCTTGCAACCTTCAACCTGTAACCTTTAACCGCTCGTCTTTAATCTATTGTATCTGCGGGATATCTTTTCGCACCTCGGCCCAGGCGGCCTGGGGGTCGTCAGGTAACGGTTTCACCATGACGTTCCGATAGGTGATCACGAGCGAGCCGGAGGGATTGTTGGGCTCTGCGGTGGTGCCGAATTGCTGCAAGGCGAGGTGCCCCGAGGTGTAGGTGTTCTTCTCGTCTACAAAATCGGTGACGATCTGGTCATTGACCTTAATGATAATCCGGTTGCCAATGGCTATTACGTGCTGGGTGAACCAGGTATTATCTTCGACCAGCTTGTCTTTCTTCGGCTGAAATCCATAGAGGCTGCCGGTCTTTTGCTGCTCCCAATCAGGAGGGTTGTTAGCCAACTGCGCCTCGTAGCCGAGATTGCCCCAACCCCGGTGGTAGGCGGCTCGAAAAAACATGCCGCCGTTGCCGCCATCACCCACCTTCACCTCAGCGCGGAACTCGAGGTTGGTATAGGTGTAGGGGCTGAACAGGTGACTCCGGGTTCCCGAACCGACTAACATCCCGTTTTTTATTTCCCAGCGGCTGGGATCGGGCGCCGTCCAACCACTCAGCGTGCGACCGTCGAACAGCGCGATCCAGCCGTTGTCATCCGGGGTTTGCGGGGTCGGTTTGCCTGCTTGAGACATCGCCAGGTAAGTCATCTTGTCGCGCTCGGGCGCCAGGTCGATGGCCTTGGTCCAGGCTTGCGCGGAAGCTTCGTCCTGCGACAGCCGGCCGAGGATACCCGCTTTGAGAGCCCAGGCTTCACCGCTGCGGGGGGAAAGTTGAAGGGCGCGGTCGACTGCCGGCAACGCGAGATCGAAGTTCTGTTCTTGTTCCAGAATTTCCGCTTTGGTCTTCCAGTTCTCGAAATCATCCGGAGCCAGGGCAATCGCGCTCTCGATCTGGTGCATAGCGAGCGGGAGATTCTGGTCGCGGAGGTTACTGCGGGAGACGATGCGGTATAGTCCAACGAGGGCTTCGCACTCCTCGGGAGCTCGGTTGGTGCATTCCAGCTCGTCGAGCAAGGCCTGCGCGCTGTGCAGGTTCTGCGCGCGATAATATTGCCAGAACAGTTTTCGGTCTTGCTCAGTGCGGTTTTCGGTGCCGTCCAGGATGCCCAATAACGAGCGCCCGGAAGAGGCATGGAATGGGTGGAACACGCATTGGTACAGGTTCGTGCTGGTGATTTGATTTGTAGAATTAGAGCCAATGCCAACCACCTTGTCATCCTCGATGTGAAAGTCTTTGAGAAAGCTCGCGTAATCCAGTGACTCGTGCAGGAGTTGATCCAAATCCCAGACGCGAACCGATTCGCTGCAGAGCGACACCAGGCGCCGGCTATCCGGTGTAAACTGCACGCGCCTCACCCAGTCGGAATGGCCCGGGAGCACGGCGACAGGTGCGCCGGTTTGCACATCCCAGAGGCGCACGAGCTTTCCTTGCTCACCCACTGCCAGCCAGCGCCCATCCGGGCTGAAATCACAGGACCACGGTCTCAAATTGCTCGGCCCCCGACAGGAGCGCACCAGTTTTCCTGTTCCAGCATCAAAGAGGCACTCAGGCCCCTCGGGCCGGTACGCCGTCAGGTATTTGCCGTCGCAGGAGTATTTTACTGTCACGTACCCTCCCGTGATCGAATCCGTCACGTCCAGGACTTTTCGAGGTTTATGCGGGTCCGACAGGTCGTACACGCGAATGACGTCGCCGGAAACTGCCAGTAGCGGGCGAGTAGGATGGAATGTACAGGACGCTCCGGTCGGGTGAAAGGTAGTTAATGGCCTGTCACCCAGATGCCTGGCATCCCAAATTCTGACGGTGCCTGAGCTGACAGTCCCTTCGGTGACGGTGGCCAACAGGGACCCGTCGTGACTTAACTCCAGGGAAAATCCGCCGCCAGCAGGCCCATTGGCGGCCGACTCAAACAGGTGCCACCCGTCCTTGAACTCCCAACTGGTGATCAGACCCGAGTGGCCATAGACCGCATACAAACGCTGTCCGTCGTGGCTAAAGCGCACCCCGGACACGGGATCGGCCGATGGGGCAAACGGAGTCATGGCGGAGATGCCGTTGTTGGCCGAATTGAGGTTGAGGTCCTGGCGTAGTGATTCGTCCGCCTTCAGGGAATCCAGTAGCCGTCCGGTGGCCAGGTCCCAAGTGCGAATGAAGCCGTCTCTGGTTCCAGTGGCGAGCAGGCTGCCATCCGGGCTCAGATCCGCTCCCCAGCCGCTGAAGGCATCGCCATCGGGGTTGGACCATTCCATGGCCTCCTTGCCCCGGGACACATCCCACAGCTCCAGGCCGTACCAAATGTGCGAGGTCACCAGCAAACGCCCATCGGGACTCAGGGCAATGCCGGTCATTGGGTCATGAACTCGTTTGGTCATGACTGCGAGCTGGCGCGAAGTGACGCCTTGCTCGCGGTTGAGTTCGTACCACTCGACCGAGTTGGCAAGCCCTCGAACGAAATGACGTCCATCTGCAGTGAACGCGACGTGAGCGTCTTCCCAGTATTCATCCTCGTACCAGCGCTGAATGGGGGTACCCGAACGCAGATCCCAGAGGATGGTTTCTCCATGAGGCCGTCCGCCTGACGCCAACAACGCGTTATCGGGACTGAAAGCCAGGCTCAAGATCCTGCCCGTTTGCCCTTTGAGGGGAGGACGAGACGGCTTTTTGTGCGCCCAGTCCCACAGCTCGATCTCCTTCCCCGGATCAAGAGCAAATGCCAACACCGCGCCGCCTGGGCTGAACGCTATGGCCCTGACCGGCTCGCCGCTTTCCCGGATGCGAAGGAGCTCCTTCTCGTCCCAGGACCAGAACCGTAGCGAACCATCCTGTCCTGCGGAAACGAACCCTTGACCGGCGGGATGCGCGGCCAGGCTGAGCACGGGCCCTTTATGGCCACGCAGAATTCCACGCTCGGCGCCGGTCGCCGGATCGGAGAGGCGGATCGTGCCGTCTTCCCAAGCGGAGGCCAACAAAGCGCCATCCGGCCGGAAGATCGGGGCTGGGTGCTCCTGACCCAGAATGGCGGGTCCCTGAAATACAATACGAGATCGGCCATTTGCCACGTTCCATAACCGGACGTCGCCGTCCCCAGCGGTGCTCGCGATGAACCGGCCATCGGGACTGAACGCGGCCTGGCAACTTCCAGCGACATGGGCTCCTGCAATCGCTTTGGAATGGCCGGACGGCATTTCAAAATACCGGATTGTGCTGTTTGGGCCACCGGCGGCAAACAACCCGTCGCCGTCTGGTTTAAAAGCCAGGGCTGCGATACTCCACCAGATACCCTTAGTTGGTGGGAGTTGACCCAGATCGGGGAGTTTGAAGCGGTAGATCATAGGGCCGATCCCACAAGCGAGGGTCTGGCTGTCGGGACTGAAAGCGAGAACATCGGTTCGATTAGTGAGTGGCTGACTACCTACCCATATCAATTTAGGGATCGCCGCGTCGGTCTCCCAGCCGAACAGGAGAAGCGATACCTCATGCTGCTCGTTTTGTCGCACGATAGCCAACCATCGGCCATCCGGGCTGAAGGCAGCAGACTGTGCGTTCAGGTCCAGGCCCGACCTTATCGCTTCCCCGTTCTGGAGCTGCCAAAGCAGGGCATGCTCGCTGCCCCAGTCTGTGGCCAGCAGGAACCGGCCGTCCGCAGAGAACACCAGATGTTTCTCTTCGCCCGGCGGCAATCCTTCCAAGGTGCGTTTGAGAGCGAACGCGCCGGTTTCCCAGAGTTTCAGGTCTGCATCCCGGCTCGCAGAAACCAACGTTTTGCCATCCGGGCTGAAACAAATGGCGACAACGGCATCCAGGTGATTGGTCAGGACGCATCTTTGTTCCCAGGTCGTGGTGTCCCAAATCTTGATCGTGCGATCACTCCCGGCGGTGGCGAGCCAGCGTCCGTCTGGACTTAGGTCTATCTTCAGTTTACCCCAAGCGACGCTTTCATGAGCCCTGAATGTACTCCGCAAGTTGCCACTCTCAACGTTCCAGACTTTGACCATTCCATCTCCGTCAGCCGAGATAAGAGTGCGACCGTCCGGGCTGAGGTTCAGCCCAAGAATTCCCGCCTGATGGTGTCCGGCCACCGGACTGGCCCAGAGACGCATGAAATCAGGCTGCCCGCGCAGCAGACGAGCTACCTCCCCACGTTCTTCGCTGCCAGGCCGGAGCAGGTCCGGGTTCGCCTGAGCAAATTCAGCGCCCTGTTGTTCGCGGCCGAAACCGGAGAAGCCAATAGCGCTTGCGCCGATTATTTTAGCCGCGAAAATGTCGTGTTGAACCAGCCGGCTTTTGGCCATTGCCAGGCGGCCGTTGCCTTGTTCATGATTGGAGGCCACTAGGGCCTCCTTGGTTTTCTGCGTTTGCTGCTCAGCTTTTGCCCGATTGAGGTTCGCCTCCGAACGCAGCTTAAACGCCCATAGCGTCAAGGCCACCGCCAGACACAACCCGACGGCGAGGCTGCCGGCAAAGCGTTTGAACCAGCCTGCGATCTTGGCTTGCGCTTCGGCGAACTGCCGTGCGCGCTCCAGTTCTCTTTGTCGGGCGGCTTCGCGCTCTTGCTCGTCGCGCTCGGCAGCCTCGCGGCTTTGGTCCAGGAATCGCATCGCGGGCTCAAACCCGCCGCCGTATGGCTCGGCCCACGCCGCGTTGGGCTGGGTAGTCTCGCGCCAGGACAGAGCGATTTGCAGATCCGGGTCGTGGTAGAGGCCCGCGCGTTTTTCACCGTGGAGCGCGGCGGTTTCCTGCAGGCGGCGGTAAACGCGGGCCGATTGGGCTTCTTCCTCAACCCAAAGGCGCAGGCGACCCCAAATGCGCATCAGACTCTCGTGCGAAATGTCGATCACTGTATTCTCGCCCAAGGCCGACGAAACGGGTGGCGTGAGGAAACTGACTCCCGGCGCTCGATATGCCTCGATGACCAACCGCACCACGGCCTGCTCCACTCCGGCGATCGCAACTAACTGCCTGAGCGTGGTTGGCCTACGGATGCCGCGGCCATCCGGCCCACGCTCGGTAAGAGCCTTGAAAATGCGGACCAGGGCCGTCCTGTGCTCAGCTGACGGGAGTGCTTCGAAAATCTCGTCGGCGTGCCGCGACAAGGCTTCGCGCATGCGCCCCACCGCGTCGTAATCCTCCAGGTCGAGGGCGCGCTCTGAGATTTGAGATTTGAGATTTGAGATTTGAGATGGTTCAACTGCGTCAGGGTTTTCATGGTGTGAAACTGGTTCCTGGCCTGCGATCTCGGCACTGCTGCGCTTCCACTGGTCCCAGGTGCGCATGAGGGCATGCTGGAGACAGGGGAGTTGATCGGGTTGCTCGCCGACATCATTCAACAGACGTTGCAGCAAGCGCGCCGTGAGTGTGCCACCGGCGACGCGGATCGGACCTTCGATGGCCTGCTTGAATTGCTCGCGGGTCATCCGCGGGATGAGGTACTCGCCCTGGTTCACTGCTTCGGCCAGGTTCTCGAACTGCGCGCAGTCGCCGATGAAATCCGAGCGCATCGTCAGTACGATGTAGATCGGCACCTCTTTCTGTGCGGCCGCTTGCAAGAGGAGACTGACGAACTCGTTGGCGGCCTCACGCTGCGTGTTACCATCGCGGTTGAAGCGGAAAAGTTCCTCGAATTGATCCACCACGAGCACAAAATTCGTGTTCTCGGCCAAGCGGGCCTGGCGGACGGCCTCGACCAGGCCGAAATGGCTTCGACTCAGGGTCGCCAGTAGACGTGGTTTGGCGTCCTCCTCGGCGGCATCGTAAAGATCGGCAGCGAGCAAGCTCTCCGTCAACTGTAGCAGCGGCGCCCCGCCAGGATGAGTGACGGCGACGGCCCAGCGGGTGCCCGCCTGGAGCATCTTGCCGCCGAGCAGTTGGGACAGCAGACCGCAGCGAACGAGCGAGGACTTTCCGCTCCCCGACGTGCCGACCACCGCGACAAAGCGATGCGTGGCGAGCTTTTGGAGGAGTTCCATCGTTTGCTCTTCCCGGCCGAAAAATAGATGGTCTTCCTCGGGCGCAAAGGACCGCAGGCCGGGAAACGGGTTGTCAAAGCGATGGGGCTGGTTCATGCGGGGCCTCGACGTCTTTCTACCGCGCATTGGGACCATGAATCTGCCAAGAGATTACTCGTCCTCGTCCTCCGCCTCGTCCTCGATCCTTTCTGGATTTTCGAGGACGAAGGACGACGACGAGGACGATGGAGGCGATGCATGGAAAGGTGAACATTGAATGCCATGATCCGAGAGGTCTTGGTCCGGGATTCCCACGCGTTCATCGAGACACCTTTTTTAATTCCGCTACAAAGCCCTCGATTTCTGCATCCGGCTTGAACTCGGTCCCTTGCCGGAAAACACGCGCCTGCAAAGAACGGAAGCGTTCTTTGCGATGATCATCAGGCGGCGCAATATAGACTCCCTGTGGCTGGATCGGAGTGTTTCGCCCGCTACCGGCCGCTTTGAGCAATTCGCGCAGTTTGATGTCGACCCAGGCCCGCGGAGCGGCCCCGAAGAAAACGATCGCGGCATCGCAGGTCAGCAGGTTCTCTCGATGCAAGGCGTCGGCCTCGGCATCCGACCCATCAAAGGCCGGGAGGGAAACCTCCAATCCCTGGGCGAACAGGTAATCTTCGAGCGGCTCAATCTCCGCCTCGTCCCGAGGCTCGCAGATCAAATACACTTTCGCAGGACCCTGACGTGAGGCCTGGAGGTTACCAGGCAGGGCCAACGGCTTGGGTTTGGGCGGTTCGAGCCACCGGATGAGCTCGCGTTTGAGGAGGCTTAGATCGCCCTCGATGATTTCGGCGCTATGCTGTAGTTGCGGGTCTTCCTGAACCTGCCGCAGAAACTGCTGCTGGCGCGAATCGGTCACCGACGCGATGGACGGCATCCACAGGTACCTTTTCAGACCGTTATCGCGCGCCCGGGAAGCGCTCAGTTTAACCTGGAGGCAAGGCAGTGATTCAGCACAGTCTTCAGGCGTCACTCCATAGTTGGTGCCCAACAGGTGGATGGCAGTGGAACATTTTTCCAAATGCCCGGTCACTACGCGTTGAAGTTCTTTGGCCGACAAGGGCAATGGTACTTCCGGCAGAACCATATGCCCTCTCTCCAGCAGTTCGCGGCGGATGCGATCGCGTTCGGTCTGGAGCTCGGAGGTCGTGAGCGCCAGATAAACGACGTGTCGCGGGCGCACGACCTCGGCTGGGCCGGCGACGTCCGCCCGGAGCTGTTTGAGAATGCGCAGCACCTGGCAAATTTCATGGGCCAGGTCATAGAGACGCTCGTGGTATCTTTGCTTAACCGCTTCGCCAAACGCTTCGTCGAACTCACGGATCCGGCCCGTGACCGGATCCTGCTCGAAAAACTCAAAGCCAAAAAGGCGCGAGAAGAGGTCGGAGAGTGGATCAGGGATTTCGCCGGGTGCGACCGGGGTCTTCATTACCTTGAAGAGGCGCGGTTTGTTTTCGACCCACAACCCGCCAGATTGCTCAGCCGTGGTGCAGAATTCCTGAAGTTCCCGCACGCACCCGGCACTCCTGACAAAAGGCGGTGAGACGACCGAGACCATGGCTTTGACCTTGGCCAAGTGCCGTTGCAGTTCGAGGTCAGTGTCGGGCCGACCGGTAAATCCAGGATGACGGGCCACCTTGATGCGCTCGCCCGAGAGCTGCTCCATCCGCACGGAGAGATGGCGATGCAACTGCGAGACCCAGCCGTTTCGGCCCTCAAAGAGCGGCTGATTATCTACCGGCGCGAAGTTCAATAGCACATCGCCATCAGCCACGAGCTCTGCCACTAACGTTTTGTCTGATGCATCCCGCAAGCCCACGACCGAGGCGCTCTGGGTCACTGCGAGTGCGGGCTCATCCATCGCGTCCAACGTGCCCCGAGTTTGGGCTCGGACCGGGTGGGGCGATTCGAGATCGCGACGGAGGTTGCGCAGATCCACGAGCAGATCGGCAGGGGATTGATAGCGTCGAGCCGGGTCCTTTTCGAGCAGCTTGCGCACGATCCGCTCCAACTCCGGCGGCACTTCGTAATTGAAACGCGCGATGGCTTCCGGCTGGGCGCTAATGATCCGTTGCAGCGTCTCTCCGAAGCTGGCCCCGGAAAATGGCAGACGCCCGGTCAATAACTCGTAGAACACAATACCGAGGCTGAACAGGTCGCTGCGCGGGTCTATCGCTCGACCAGCTGCCTGCTCAGGGCTCATGTAATTAGGTGTCCCGAGAATTTGGCCGGACTGCGTCGCGGGCCGCGTTGCGGCTTCGCTGACGGCCGGAGTTTGCTCCCCCATCACCTTGGCCAACCCAAAATCCAACACCTTTACCAGGCCCCGCTCATTAATCATGATATTGGCGGGCTTGAGATCCCGATGCACGACACCACGAGTGAACGCGGCGTCCAGCGCGTCGGCGATCTGCACTGCCATATCGACCACCTCGCCAACGGTGAAAGGCCGCACACGGGCGCGCCGGTCGAGTGTCGTGCCTTCGAGGAATTCCATCGTCAGGTACGGCCTGCCGTCTGCCGTTTCACCTACTTCGTGGATGATGCAAACGTTGGGATGGTTCAGAGCCGAGGCGGCGCGGGCCTCGGTGATAAATCGCTGGCGGCGCTTGCGGTCTTCGGCCCAGGCCAGGGGAAGAAGCTTGAGTGCAACCTGGCGACCCAGCCGGCGATCCTCGGCCAGAAGCACTTCGCCCATGCCCCCGGCTCCCAGCGGCTTTAAAATCTTGTAGTGAGCAATCGTGTCAGGCATGCGCGGCGCCGGTTGGCGTTGACGCACCATTTCGCGGATCATCGATTCGAATCCGGCAAATCGCGCCACGTAAGCTTCTGCCACAATCGGGGCGCCTCGTCCTTCGGCCAGTTCCCATTCGACCAACAGCAACTCCTTCAGCAGTGCAGGTCGAGACGGGCCCTCGATCTTTTCCAACTCGGCCTCGATCCGCGGAGACTGGCCCGCCCGCCACGACGCCTCAAACGCATCGCAAAGCATGTCGATGCGCTGGCGTCTTTCGAAGAATGCAGGGTCTGCGCTCATGGATTTAGCTCCGCCTTCCAACGTTCACGGATGCGTTCGACCTTGCGCTCGACGCTGCGCCGGGTAATGCCAAGTTTGTCGGCGATTTCCTGACCCGTCCATCCCTCCATTTTCCAGAGGGCAATTTTGCGCAAGGTATCATCCTCAAGCGCCTGCAGCAGCTGGTGATGTTGTTCGGCCAATTCGTGCAGCAGCGCCGGCGTGGGCTCCGGCCCGGCAACTTCTGCCAGCCCGCCGCCCTCGGTATAAACGGAATCGCCGCGCACCAATCCACCTCCACGTTTTTGGCGCGCGCCGTCCCGGATATTGGCGGCGACTTTGCGAACGGTGATGGTGGCGAGCAAACGCCAGAGGTCGTCGCGGCCCTCCAGGCCGGCCAGGTCTCCCTGCCGGGCGCGCTCGCAAAGGCTTTTGAAAACCCTGATCGCAATGTCGTCCTCATCTTGAACGCGGCGATGGCCTTCCCCCAAACGTTCGCGAGCCAGGCCCGCGAGACGCTGGAAATAGCGCTGCCACAACGATTGGGCGGCGGCTTCATCGCCTTGTTTCAAATTCTCGATCCACCAGGTTACGGATTGCTCTTGCATAAAAAGGCACCCACGCAGCCTTGGGAGGCACAGCGATACATGGGGCTCCAGGCAGTCTACGCTTCCCGTGCAGAGTTTCAATGACCAACCGAAGCCGGCACGAACCAGGACCGCAGCAGCTGGCGATGGTTGTTTTGTTCAGGTTCATCCAACAGGCTTACATTAGGGTATTGCCATCGGAGCGCCGCCTCCGACACGAAATCTTGGACCTACCTGCCGATATGGCGCGCCGGCGGAGATGCTCTACTCACGCCCTCTTGAGCTTTAGCCCGCTCGAATAACCCGTCGGCGTCCTGCCTGTCGGGCGATGCTTCGAAATTGACGCGGTCAGTTTCGCTTCGAATCCGCGACGACCTGTTTTGGTGGAAGTGCTTCAGGCAACGGTTTGCGCGGCAGGAGAGCTTCGCGCGTGGCGGCATTGTAAACAATTGACGCTATGATGGCCGAAGCCTGCATGAGGTCGCCGGGTTCTGCGTGGTCGTAAACGTCCATCTCGGAGTGGTGCGTGCGCGTCTCGTAATCGAGCGGGTCCTGAATAAATTGAAAGCCGGGAAGCCCAACCGCATCGAACGAAAGATGATCGGTGCCGCCGGTATTGCGAATGGAGATGGTTGTGGCGGCGAGATCTTTAAATGGCGCCAGCCACGTTTCGAAAATCGGGCGCATCATGTCGTTGCCCTGCAGGTAGACGCCGCGAATTTTGCCCGAGCCGTTGTCGAGGTTAAAGTAGCCGCAAAGTTTGGCATGCTCGGGTTTGAGTTGCATTTTATAGGGATCAGCGAAGTGATCGCGAATATAGGCGCGCGAGCCGTAGAGGCCTTGTTCTTCGCCCGACCAAAGTGCGAGACGGATCGTACGGTCCATCTTGAGGTCCAGGGCTCTTAAAATGCGGAAGGCTTCCATTACTACGGCGCAGCCGGCGCCGTTATCGGTCGCACCAGTACCGGAATGCCACGAATCGAGGTGACCGCCGAGCATAACGATTTCGTCTTTCTTCTGGCCGCCGGGAATTTCGGCCAGGACGTTGGCGACCGGCGGGTTGTCGGAAAAGCTGACATCAAGGTTGATTTCGATTTCGACGGGAATGCTTTTTTCGGCGAGCCGCAGGAGCCGGTTATACTGTTCCGGGCTCAGTTTAACCGAAGGCGGCGCGCTTTCGCCCGAAGTCGTATACATGCCGGCGCCTTCAGCGAAAAGCGTGTTGCCAGCGCCGCGCTTATCGGTGCGTAACACGGCGGCGACTCCTTCATCGTGCAGGAAGGTATTGATCCTGTCGAAGGCCGCTTCTTTGCGGTCCCAATAATCGACCGCTATTTCGAGCGGCAAGCCATGCAAAAACTCGCGGCGCTTCTTGGAATCGCGCGGCAAGCGATCGGGAACCCAGTTCGGCTTGCGCGCGGGAAACAACTCGGGCTCATCAGAAAGCGTCCCAAGGTTTTTTTCATCGAGACGCTCGCTGGCGGCTTCTTTGGCTTGTTCGAAATTGCGAAGATTGTCGAGCAGGACGATTTTGCCGTGGAGTTTTCCTTGCCAATGCTCGCGAAATTCCTTCACCCGTTCATTGAGCGTTGTGATGTCCAATTCCCAGGGGGGATCGTCCTCATGCAGAAACGGCGCTGCAATCACCCCCGCATGCACAGGGCCTTCCGTGCCGCGCGACCAAGCCATCGGCGCACCATGGAGCGGCGCATAGACGGGCTTGTTCATCTGGATCTGAAAGCTCGAAAATGACCAGCCGCGCTTGAATGGACCCCACGATTCGAAGTGCGGGTTCTCGGCCCCAAATTCCTTCAGGCGTTTAACGGCCCAATCAGCCGCCGTTTGCAAACCAGGCGAACCGGTGAGACGCGGACCATTTACGTCCGTAAGGTAAAAAAGGTGATCCATGACCTGCGAATTTTTGAAGGCTTCGGCTTTGATGCGGTGCACGACCTCCAGGTTCACGGTGTCCGCACCGCGACCCAATGCGACAGGGATTCCAAAGGCAAATAGCAAACAAAGGATGGTCTTGATGAATTCTCTTCTTTTCATAGTTGAGCTCGTGGATTTCGGGGTCGTGCCCGGAATGGAACAGGCTATGTCGGTTGTCACTTTCTTCAGGGTTGTCATCAGTCTACCCGCATTGCCCTGCTCAGCAAGCAGGCATTTGGGCTTCACGTCAGCCAAAAGCATATCCGTTACGGCGGCAGAAAACCTCGATTTTATTTCAGCTTGACTTGAATAAATAACAGGTTCATAGAAGTAGATCTAATTAATGAGGGCGTGAAGCGGGCCCTTGCCGGAGCGTTGCCTATGAACACAGTTCTTTATCAGCAGATCGTGTCGGGCAGTTTGATGATGATCGTCGCGGTCGCCGCGGCAGTCTGGTGGAAACTCCGATCCCGCGTACCGTGGCGATGGTTTTGGGCGGGCGCCGCGATCTGGGCTGTCGGTGTCGCGTTGAAGTTCGCCCTGGCGAAAGAACTGAACCCGATCATCATCGGCACGGGGGGTCCGCCAAAGGCCGGGCTGGCAGCGGGCGTTTTCTACTGCGGGATCATGACCGGCATCTTTGAGATCGGGATTACGCTCGCCGCGGCCCTCATTTGGCGGCGGCTGGCTGCGGAACCGAACCGGGCGGTAGCGGTAGGCCTGGGCGCGGGCGCATTCGAGGCGCTTCTACTGGGAATCGCGGCTGCCGGCGGAAGTGTAGCCGCCCTCGCTACTGGGCAGGGAGATAAACTGGTGTCGGCGTTGGCGGTCTACACGTCGCACACGCCCCTGTTCTGGCTGGCAGGGCCGGTCGAGCGTGCCATTGCAATAGCGGCGCATACGGCAAGCAGGGTGCTGGTCTTGCAAGCCGTCGCTCACCGGAAATGGCTTGGGTTCTGGGCCGGATTTGCCTGGCTCAGCCTGATGGATACGTTGGCGGGGCTGGCGTTGCTGACGGGAATGACGACCAGCGATTCAATATGGTGGAGCGAGTCAATGTTTCTACCGCTGGGTGTATTGAGCATTCCCCTGACTCGATATGCATTAAGCCGGTGGCCAAAGCCGGAGCCTGTTCCTGTCGAACCGATGGTGGAGGAAACAGTTTAGCTCAGGCGGCGCTGTCGAGGGTCGGACCGAACCTAAATTTGCGGGCCAGGCCGAGTGAACTGCTCAACGATTTGACCCCGGCGCTGCAGGTTGGATCCGAGAGGGAAGCGGCAGCGATGCAAACACCGGTCAGCAGACAGCGCTGCAGGTCCCATTCTTCATGCAGACCTAACAAAACGCCCGCGCAAAAAGCATCACCTGCGCCTGCAGTTCCGGCGATGTAATCCTTCGGCAGCTTCAACGAGGACTGCCAGAAATCCTCACCTTTGCGCGTGCGGGCGAAAGCGCCCTCAGGGAAATGAATGACGACGAGTTCACGCACGCCTTGCTGCAATAGAGCGCCGGCGGCGTGCCGCAGCGCAACATAGTCCAGCGCGTTGTTCGCCGGGCGAATTTTAAACCCGGTGGTTTTGCCGGCCTCGATTTCGTTGAGGATGCAATAATCGACGTGTTTGAGTGCGGGGATGACGATCTTGGGGAAGCGGTCGCTGTCTTCGCTGACGACATCGACGCTGGTCTTGATGCCGGACGCCTGGGCGGTGGCCAGCAGGCGGGCGGCTTTGGTCCCGTATTTGGCGTCCGGCTCATCGAGGGCATCCAGGAGCAACAAATAGCCCAAATGAAAAATGCGCGGCCGGGCGCGGTTAAAGTCGAGATCGTCGCCGCGCCAGAGCGCATTGGCGCCGCGCGCATGGAAGAAAGTGCGCCGGCCGTGGCCCGTTTCGGTCATGACATCGGTAAAGGAGGTGGGGGCTTTGGGAGTGACGCCGAGGTGCCGCACGTCGATCTGATGCGAGCGGCAATCATCGAGGATCCGCTCACCGAGGGCGTCTTTGCCGACCAGGCCGGCCGCTATCAGCGGGAAGGGCGTGCCGGATTTTGCGAGATCGATCAGCACATTGTAGGGTGCGCCGCCGGTGCCCTGCGATTGACCACGAATGTTGCCCAGTTGTTCCGGTTGGGGATAGACATCGATGAGCTTGACCTGGTCGATGATCCAGTTGCCTCCGGCCAACAGGCCACTGCGGGCGTTTGAGCTTTTGCTTTTCATGGTGTTAGGCGCAGTGTAGGACCATAGTGAACATAGAAACCAGAGTCGGAGGCAAGTCATTTCTTGACCAAGAATTGCTTTTCAAGCCGGGAGTCTTAAGCTAAAAATGCCGCATGGCAGAGCTGCCACACAAGGGAGAACAGACCTTCCGGGGAATCCCGGTGTCCGCTGGGGTCTGCCGCGGAAAAATTGTGGTGCTCGACCATTCCCGCCCCAGCATCGGCAGCCGCCAATTGACCGACACCGAACTGGATGAAGAGGTCAACCGACTCGAAAAATCCCTCGTCCAGACCCGACACCAAATCCTCGATGTGCAACGCCGTGTGAGTCAGGCGATGGGTGCGGCCGAGGGAAGCATCTTTGATGCACACCTGCTGGTGCTCGAGGATCGGACCCTGCTGGACGAGGTCGTGCGGGTGATCCGCGAAAAGAAGGTCAACGCCGAATATGCATTTCATTCCGTGGCGGAGCGATACGCGGCGAGCCTGGCGGCCATCGAAGACGATTATCTGCGTGAACGCGCGACCGATATGCGCGATGTCACGACACGCGTGCTGAATAACTTGCTCGGTTTGGAACACGAAACGGACCTGCGCAACCTCAAAGAACCGTGCATCATCATCAGCCGCGATTTGACCCCTTCGAATACGGCGCAACTCGATAAACGCATGGTGCTTGGTTTTGCAACGGATGTCGGCAGCAAGACCTCGCACACGGCGATCATTGCGCGCTCTCTGAGAATTCCGGCGGTAGTCGGGCTGGGTAATGCTTGCGCCAGACTGGAAAGTGGGCAATACGCGCTGCTGGACGGCTTCAACGGCATCATCATTGTCAACCCAACAGACCAAACGCTGTGGGAATACGGCCAGTTGATCCGCAAACAAGTCACCTTGCAGGAAAAACTGCGGGATATCCTGTTCAAGCCCGCCGTCACCCTCGACGGCCACCACGTGTTCCTCTCGGCCAACATCGAGAGTTCAGCTGGCACCGAAGCGGTCAAAGCCAACGGGGCTGAAGGCGTGGGCCTTTTCCGCACCGAATACCTCTTCCTCAACCGGGATCAGTTACCGACCGAAGAACAGCAGTACGCCGCTTACAGTGAAGCTGCGCGCGAGCTCAAACCGATGCCGGTCGTAATTCGCACGCTTGATTTGGGGGGTGACAAGCTCCTGGCCCACCTGCCACTGCCGCGCGAGCTCAATCCGTTTCTGGGCTGGCGGGCGATTCGCTTTTGCCTCGAGGAACGCGA
This sequence comes from Candidatus Limnocylindrales bacterium, assembly GCA_035495315.1. Taxonomy (GTDB): domain Bacteria; phylum Verrucomicrobiota; class Verrucomicrobiia; order Limisphaerales; family UBA8199; genus DATJGF01. The sequence goes on along the minus strand of DATJGF010000107.1, from coordinate 3,748 downwards.
CCTGTTCCGCGAGCAATTGCGCGCCATTCTGCGCGCGAGCGCGGAGGGAAACGTCAAAATGATGTACCCGATGATCTCGGGCCTGGATGAACTCAGCAAGGCAAACGCCCTGGTCGACGAATACAAAGAAGAGCTGCGGAAGGAAAATGTGCCGTTTAACGAGCAGCTCGAAATCGGCGCGATGATTGAGACGCCTTCCGCGGTCATCATCGCCGAGTCGCTGGCGAAACGGCTCAAGTTCTTCAGCATCGGCACCAATGATCTCATCCAATACTCGCTCGCGGTCGACCGCATGAACGAGAAGATTGCCCACTTGTATGAACCGACGCATCCAGCGATTGTGCGTTTGATCAAAGCCACGGTCGACGCCGCACACCGGCACCAGGTCTGGGTCAGTGTTTGCGGCGAAATGGCCAGTGACCCGGTGCTCGCACCGCTGCTGCTGGGCCTCGGCGTCGATGAACTCAGCGTCTCTCCACCGCTGGTCCCGCCGGTGAAGTTTTTGATCCGCCGGCTGAAACTCAGTGAAGCCAAAGCCTTGGCGGATTTTGCGCTCGAGTGTGAATCGGCCGGTGAAATCCTGGCCCGCTGCCAGGAGCTGGCCAGGCAATCAGCGCCGAGTCTGTTTGAGGACAAGTGAAAGCTCGGTGCCCGTAGCGCAGAGTTTCACTCTGCTCTACCGCCGACTTCCAGTCGGCAAGGGGGTAAAAAGGACATCGGCTTTGGATCCACTGCAGGTTGAAAACCTGCGGTACAGCAGAGTGAAACTCTGCGCTACGAAGTTAGTTAGAAGGGCACCTGCTTCGGGCCTGAGCTGCGGCGTTTGCCGGAACCTTTTCGGTAGCTGACGGATTCTTTGGTGGTGGATGACTTCGCCGGCCCTCCTTCCATTACGCGTTTCAATTCACGGATCTGATCGCGCAGCAACGCAGCCTTTTCAAACTCGAGGTTATTGGCGGCCTTGAGCATGTCCTCCTCGAGTTCTTTGATGGTCTCGCTGATGTCCAAATCCAATCCGGTTTCAGCAAGAAAACCGCGCGCCTTTGCGCTCGTCTGCTGGTGTGCCGAAAGGCTGTCCTCAACGGCACGACTGACACTGCGGGGCGTAATGCCGTGTTGCTCGTTATATGTTAGTTGCTTAGTCCGCCGGTACTCGGAAATCGCCAGGAATTTCTGAATGCTCTGGGTCTTCTGATCGGCGTAGAGGATCACCTCGCCTTTCAAATGCCGGGCGGCGCGACCGGCGGTTTGAATCAGGCTGGTCTCGCTGCGCAGAAATCCTTCTTTGTCGGCATCGAGGATCGCCACTAATGATACCTCCGGCAGATCCAATCCCTCGCGGAGCAGGTTGATACCAACAAGGATGTCGAAATCACCTTTGCGCAGCGAGCGCAGGATCTCGACGCGCTCGATCGCATCGATTTCGCTATGGAGATACTGCACATTGATGCCGATGTCGCGCAAGTAATCGGTGAGCTCCTCAGCGGTGCGCTTGGTGAGGGTCGTCACCAGGACGCGTTCCTTGGCGTCGGCGCGCAGGCGGCATTCGTTAATCAGGTCGTCAATTTGACCGGCGAGCGGCTTCAAAGTGACCTTTGGATCGATCAGGCCGGTCGGCCGGACAATCTGTTCGACCACCCTGCCGCGGGCCCATTCCATCTCCCGCGGATTCGGGGTCGCACTCACGTAGATGGTCTGGTTTTGCAGCGATTGGAATTCGTCGAAATTCAAAGGGCGATTGTCGAGCGCGCTGGGCAGGCGGAACCCGTGCTCCACCAGGACCGTTTTGCGCGACCGGTCCCCTTCGTACATGCCGCCAATTTGCGGAACCGTCGCGTGCGACTCGTCAATTACCAGCAGATAGTCCTTCGGAAAGAAATCAAACAGCGTGCACGGCCGCGAACCGGGCGCGCGGCCGGAAAGGTGACGCGAATAGTTCTCGATTCCCGAACAGAAGCCCATCTCCTCCATCATTTCGAGGTCATATTCGGTGCGCATTTTCAGGCGTTGCGCCTCGAGCAGTTTGCCTTGTTTCTCGAACCAGGCAATCCGCTCGCCCAACTCCTCGCGAATCGATAACAAGGCCGGGCGCAATTTCTCCGCCGGGGTGACGAATTGTTTGCCGGGATAAATCGTCACCGCTTCGAGGGGCTCGATTTTTTCGCCGGTGAAAGGTTCGAACCGGGTGAGGCGATCGATATTGTCGCCAAAAAACTCGACGCGCAGTGCGTCTTCGCGTCCGGCCGGGCAGAGTTCGACGGTGTCGCCTCGCACTCGGAACTGGCCCCGTTCAAATTCGATGTCGTTCCGCGTGTATTGCAGATCGACCAGTCGCCGCAGAAAATGCTCGCGCGTCATTTCCATCCCGTTGCGGATAGGAATCACCATGGCCTCGTAATCTTCCTTGCTGCCGATGCCGTAAATGCAAGAGACGCTGGCGACCACCACAACGTCCTGCCGGGAAAATAGCGAACTCATGGTCGAGAGCCGCAGTCGCTCGATTTCTTCGTTTATGCTGGAATCCTTTTCGATGTAGGTATCGGTGCGGGGAACGTAGGCCTCCGGCTGGTAATAATCGAAATAGCTTACGAAGTATTCGACGGCGTTTTTGGGAAAAAATCCTTTGAACTCGGCGTAGAGTTGGGCCGCGAGGGTCTTGTTATGGGAGATGACCAAAGTCGGTTTGCCAATGTTCTTGATGACGTTGGCGACCGTGAACGTCTTGCCCGAGCCGGTGACGCCCAACAACACGTGGTGTTTAGCGCCTAATAATAGGCCTTCGGTCAGTTTCGCGATCGCTTGCGGCTGATCACCGGCAGGATCATAGGAAGAAACCAGTTCAAACATCAACTAGCAAAGTAGGTGAGCATTAAGAGCGAGTCAATTGGCTCGCGATTAGCGCAACAGACTTTTCGGAGTCGTAGCGGGAGTCAAACAGTGCAGAAACGGCTTTACTGACTTGCAGTTTACCGACTGGAGGTATCCTCGCCTTTAGTCCAGTCCGTATTCCCCGGCGGCTTTGTTCCCTAGTTGCTGAGCTGTTAAGGTCTTGAGATCGACTGTCGTTCCCAGTGTAGCCCCTGTGTCGCCGCGATTGCCTTCGGCTAAACTTTTTTCCGCACCTTCCAGAACCAAGGTTGTGTAAAAACCGAGCCTTTTCGGGCTCAGGCATAGCTCGCGGTCCTGACAAGAGAGCTCATCATTTCGCCAGGCGAGTATTTGCTCGTAGAGCCGACCGGGATTGCCGATTCCATATCCGGTAACTGAACCGTCCTTCTCGAAGTTACGAAACAGCGGGTTGACCTGGATTACTCCGTCGGTGTGAATTTCACACAGCCCAGGTGTGTCGAGACCCAGGTCAATCAACCCCTCGGAACAAATCAGCCGGCCAGATTGAACTGTAGTGGACCACGCCGAATTGGGCAGCGCCCACCCGGTGAGGATGTGTGCGACAGCGCCGTTGTCGAAGAGAATCTCCGTATCAACCAGGTCATAGCCACGGACGGGAATCGGTTTCAATGACGGCAGCTTGTGCGCGTAGCCAAGGGCACGCACCTCGACTGGAACTCGGGCAACGATTTGCATCAGAGCATCGGCCATGTGCACCGTCAGAAACGACACCGGCGTGTTCTTCTCTGCAAAATCCGGCGATGCAAAGAACCGGGGCGAATGGTTCGGGTCAGCCACCCCCAGCTTGTCGAGCATGTAAAAGACGGCGGCCTGGAATTCTCCGTAACGGCCGCTCTGA
>DATJGF010000106.1:0-13960 GCA_035495315.1 Candidatus Limnocylindrales bacterium | reverse complement strand
CTAGTGGACAGTTTTTGCCGCCCGAATGAATGCTCGGACTTTGTCGTGGTCCTTATGACCCGGCGACGCTTCGACACCGCTCGAAACATCGACCCCGTACGGCCGCACCCGAGCCACGGCTGCAGCGACATTCGCACAAGTTAGCCCACCCGCCAAAAAGATCGGACGTCCAAATTTTTGCGCCTCGCGGGCAAGGTCCCAATTAAAGGTCTCACCTGTGCCACCTTCCTTATCAGGGGCGTAAGCATCCAACAACCAGGCTTCGGTTTGATACTCGACTAACCCCTCCAGAGAACGGGCCTCCTTAACTCGAAATGCTTTCATACACATCAGTCCGAATTGAGCGCAGTAATCGGGAGCTTCACGCCCATGAAATTGCAACAGGTTTAGACTGCAATCCCCAATCGCACGAATGACGAGCTCCGCCGGGGCGTCGACAAAAACCCCCGCTTTCACAACAAAAGCCGGCAGCTCGCGAATAATCCTGGCTGCGACCTCAACTGGGACGAACCGCGGGCTAGCTGGGTGAAAGACGAAGCCCAATATATCCGCCCCGGCGTCCGTCGCGGCCAGACCATCGGCTACGTTGGTGATGCCACAAATCTTGACTTTTATTGACATTCAGCTGCTCAGCATTCCACCAGATCATGCTTTAGACAATGTTCGTTTCCCGGATCGATAAGCGCGCAATTGCTGGGCAGACTGGAAGTCTGCGGTACAGCAGAGTGGAACTCTGCGCTACGAGCAGGGATCACGCAACTTTGGACTTTGGACTTTGGACTTATCCTAAACAGTTGCCCCTCCGCAGCTACTGCTGCAAAATACTAGACGCAAAATGGCTGTGGCCAAAATGAGATGGTCGTCATCGCACAACCGGGTCGATTCTTCGCGCCTGGTTTGGGCCTTCATCATTTCTATAGCCCTTCATCTACTTATCTTTGGCGGCTATTACACCGGGAAAAAGTACAATATTTGGCAAAATCTTCGCTTGCCTTCGTGGTTGCAACCCGTCGAAAAACTGGCTGAGATGCTTAAAAAGAAGCCAACGCAGCCTCCACAGCAGCCACAGGAAGTGCCTTTAATGTTTGTCGATGTCAGTCCGGCCCAGGCCACCGCCGAGCCGCCGAAGGACGCCAAGTTCTATTCCGACAAGAACTCCCAAGCCGCCAATCCGCAAGCTGACCAGGAAGCGAATATCCCAAAGATTACGGGCAAGCAGACGGACATCGTAAAGACGGAAGACGTTCCGCCGGAGAAGTTCACTCCGCTGCAACCCTCTCCCCCCACCCAGCCTGCGCAGGAAGAGCAGGCGGAGATTAAACCAAAAACAACTCTGCCGCCGGGCGACATCACCTTGGCAAAACCAGACGAAAACCCCAAAAAAGGCGAAGGTGAGGAGCCCCGCGCAAGGCCACGACGGCTGGCGGAAGTGCAAAAAAAAGCACAGGATAACCAATTGCCGGGGGAGAAAATGAAGCAGGAAGGGGGTGTCAGACGAACTCTCGCGATTACGTCCGTCGATGCCAAAGTGACTCCCTACGGAGACTACGATAAGACACTCATCGACATGATCGCCGACTGTTGGTACGGTCTGCTGCGCGCCCAGGAATATGCCTCGGATTATCGTGGCAAGGTGGTCCTTCAGTTTCACCTCCATTCGGACGGGCGGATCACCGATATGGCGATAACCGAGAATACGGCAGGAACAGTGCCCGGCTACATCTGTCAGACTGCAGTGGACAAGCCCAATCCGTATCCGCATTTCCCTGCGGACATGCGCCGCGTTGTCGGCGAAACGCGGAGCATTCAATTTACCTTTTATTACTACTGACCTCTATGGAACTCATCGTCTATCTATTGTTAATCCTGACCTCGACCGTCGGCCTGGCATTTATCATCGAACGTGGTTTCGCGCTGCGCTGGCGGCGCGTTGTACCGGCCGAGGTCGAAGCCGCCGTCGAATCCTGCCAGACGCCCGAAGACGTGCCGATGCTGCGGCGGGTTTGCCAGCAGCACAATTCGGTGATGAGCCGGTTGCTGCTGCTGGCCGCTGATCACCTGCAATGGCCCAAGGTCGAGGCCGTTGACGCGATTCAAACCCGGGCGCGGCACGAAATCGCCCGGCTGGAGCGCGGGTTGGTCGTGTTGGAAATCATTGTGGGGATTGCGCCCTTGCTGGGGCTGGTGGGAACCATCCTGGGCATGATGTCTGTGTTTGCCGATGTCGGGCAGACCGGGTTAACCGATGCGGGGAAACTGGCCCAGGGCATCGCCTTGATTTTGCGCGCGACTCTGTTCGGTCTGCTAATTGCGATCCCTTCGCTTGTTTTCTGGAGCTATTACACGAAGAAAATTGAAACGTTCGGCGTCGAAATGGAGACCATCTGTGATGAGTTCATTCGACGGCAGTATCGCGAGGAAAACTCCAACACGGTTTCGAAATCCACTCTTTAATCCACCCACCACTATGCGCTTTCATTTCCGCAAACGGCGGCAGGCTCCCGCAGTCATCATTGTGGCGTTGATCGATATTCTCATCGTGCTGCTGATCTTCCTGATGGTGACCACGACGTTTAAACAGCAGCCGGCGCTTAAGCTCGCCCTGCCGGAATCCTCGCAGGCAGTTAAGACTGGTGCGCGTGAAATCACGCCCCTAATTGTCAGCATTGATCCCAAGGGAAATTTGCGGCTCGGTCCTGATGCAAAACCCGTGACGATGGCACGATTGAAAGAAGAGATGGCGGCCGCAGCGGCCTCCACGCCCGATTTGAAGCTGGCGATCAGTGCCGACGAATCAGCTCCTTTTGGCCAGTTCCTCAAAGTGCGGGACGCGGCAATAGAGTCCAAGTTGAAGGTGGTCTATGTTTACACCAAGCAGCCCGGCAAGCCGTGAAGCGCCGCAATTGGCAACGCTCCGGACTTGGTTTGACTGCGACCAATATCTCGCGCTCAACGTCTGAGTGGAGAAAGCCGCGGCGCGGAGTGGCGCAAGCGGCGATCAGCTCAGCTAAGCGGATACAGCTTCCATCCGGTAACGCATCAGTTCTTCAGCAATCTGCACCGCGTTCAACGCTGCGCCTTTGAGCAGCTGATCGCCGGAGACCCAAAAAGCCAGACCGTTCTCCATCGCGCAGTCTTTGCGCAACCGGCCTACCGCGCAATCGTACTGCTCGGCCTGATACAGCGGCAGCGGGTAGCGATTCTTCGCCGGCTCATCGATCACCTGGAGACCGGGGGCCTTTTCCAATACTTCACGTGCCGCCTCAACACTGGTGGGTTTGTCGAATTCGGCGCTGATAGCGACTGAATGGGCACGATAAACGGGGACACGAACGCAGGTGACGCTGGCTCGGAACGTGGGATGATGCATGATCTTTCGCCCCTCGTTCTCCATTTTCATTTCTTCCTTGGTATAGCCATTGGGCAGGAAAGAGTCGACATGAGGCAGGACATTGAAGGCGATCTGATGCGGGTAGACCTCGCGGGTGACCGGTTCGCGATTAACCACCTGATGTGTCTGACGCTCCAGTTCGGTAATAGCCTTGGCGCCGGTGCCCGACACGGCCTGGTAGCTGGAGGCGAAGACCCGTTTGCAGCCGAAGGCTCGATGGAGCGGGTAGAGAGCCATTAAGGCAATGGCCGTGGTGCAATTCGGGTTGGCGATGATACCCTGGTGCCCCTCAACATCGCCGGGATTAATCTCAGGTATTACCAATGGCACCTTCTCATCCATCCTGAACGCGCTCGAATTGTCGATCACAACGCATGCGGCCCGGGCGGCAATTGGGGCAAACTCCCTGGAAACACTGCCACCAGCGCTAAATAATGCCAATTCGATGCCATCAAACGAGGTTTTCGACAACTCCTGAACCGGGACGTCCTCCCCCCGAAACTTGAGCTTTTTCCCAACAGAACGGCTGGAGGCCAGCAAGGTTAAGCGCCCGACGGGAAAACTGCGTTTTTCGAGCGTTTTTATCATCTCAATGCCCACGGCGCCGGTCGCGCCGACCACGGCCACATGCGGTCTGTCGTTCATATAAGGGACCCAGAATATAGGGAGAGAGTCCGTTACTGTCAACGCGCCGAAGCCATTGAATAATGCTCCAACAAGCCCCATATTTGCTCACAGAGTATGAGTGATGGCTTTGATCTGCGGGATGCCTTAAACAGTTGGCCCTACGACCCCGACAATGATGCGCGCTTCACCCGTGGAATGGATGGCCGGGAAGTCTTGCAGGTGCGAACCCCGTTGGGAATCGAGCAGTATGAAATTGATGGACGGCCGGACGGGACACGGCCGCACGGTTTGGAATCATTGTTGGAATTTCATTTGCGCAAATTGGCGCGCGCCAAAGCGGACAAGCGCGAAACGGAGTTTGAACTTAGTCCGCAGGAATGCGGCGAACTATTCAACGAAGGCACGCTGTACTATTTTCGGTACGTTCGCTTGTTCCAGCTTAAGGATTGGGTTCGCACATTACGCGATACTTCTCGCAATCTTCAGGTATTCGATTTGGTCCACCGTTACGCGCACCGGGAAGAGGATCAGCAATTCCTGGAAAAATGGCGCCCCTATATTATTCGCGTCAATTCGACTGCGGCGGTAATGATCGAACTGGAGAAGCAGGCTTACGATCGCGCGTTGAATCTCGTCAACGAGGCACTGGAGCGGCTCGAAAAACTCGAGGACCTGGATGACGAAACCTTCAAGTTCGAGCAGGAACGTTCGGTTTTGGCCTTGAAAGAGTTGGCGGCACAAATCCTAAAGAATCGCCCGATGTCCGAGCTCGAACAACTTGAACACCAGTTGCGGCGTGCGGTAGAGCGGCAGGAATTCGAGCGCGCAGCGCAGTTGCGCGATCGGATCCGGGCATTAAAAAAGCAGCAAATCTGCTGAAGGGCCTTGCTCTACAACATCCATTCCCCGCGGCCTGTTACGGGCCCAAGCAGTTCGGTCGAAACCTTGTGACACGAGCGGTGTTTAGTAAAATGGTCAACTATGGCCGATGAGCTGGATGTGGATGCCGCCCTGATGTTGCGCGTCAAACAGGGTGATCACTCTGCCTTTGCTGAGTTGGTTGACAAATACAAACAGCCGGTGATGAATCTGGTTTACCGGATGTTGCGCGACGCTACTGAAGCTGAAGACCTGGCTCAAAATGTCTTTCTCCAGGTGCACAAATCGGCCTCCCGCTACCAGGTCTCGGCAAAATTCTCAACCTGGCTGTTTACCATTGCTCGCAATTTATGTCTTAATGAAATCCGCCGGAGATCCCGGCACCCGGCGGATCCTTTGGACGCACCACACCCTGAACGCGAGGACGAGCCGCTGCGGCAGTTCGAGGATTCCAAAACTGCGTCTCCGCCCGAAAGCGTGTTGCACGGTGAATTGGAAGAAAAAATCGAAGACGCCCTCGCCGGTTTGCCGGAGAACCAACGTACCGCGATCCTCCTCTGTCGGCAGGATGAGCTGAGCTACGAAGATATAGCCGAGGTGCTGGGGTGCTCGCTTTCAGCAACAAAATCGCTCATTCATCGTGGACGCGAAACTCTCAAACTCAAACTCAAGCTGTACTTACGGACCGGGGTCTGGGGCAAATCTTCAAAATGAGAATTTTCGAGCAACTTTTTGATACTGTTGGTTTTAACCTCATAGGAAGCGACATTTATGACGAATGACCCGCTCGACAACCGGATCCAGGAACTAACGTGGCGGGGTAAATTAAGCGCGGAACAAGAGGCGGAATTACGAGCATGGCTTGCTGCTCATCCTGAAGCACAGGCTGAGCACGATGTGCAAATCGCTCTGAATGAGATTCTTGCGGCCTTGCCCGATGCGCCGTTGTCCAGCAACTTCACGGCGCGCGTGATGCGCTCGCTTGAAGCCGAAGCCTTGCGCGGTGAAAAGCCGCGGCGAGGTTTTTTCGCCTACTTGCCTCCGATTCACCGCTTGTTGCCCAGAGCAGCGGTGGTTGCCCTCACCATCGCCGTGGCGTTGATTTCCTACGAGCAGGTCCGGCAAGCTCATCGTCGACAAATAGCGCGGGCTGCTGTTGTCGTGTCGGAAGTTGCTTCCATACCCGACCCGAAGATCCTTGAAGATTTCGACGCGATTCGCGCGATGAGCCAGGCGCCGCCGGCCGACGAAGAACTGTTAAAATTGCTGCAATGAACCGCCTGAAACGGAGAACCTTTTGGTTAGGAGTTGGACTGGCCGTGCTGACCAGTTTTGCGGCGTCGGGCGCAACTGAGCCAGCTTTCACAAGTCCGGCCCCGATGCCACCCGCCAGATCGCCGGTCGATTTTTTCCGAGAATTGCTGGCGATGAACCCTTCCGAATGGCGCAATTTTTTGACGAATCGCCCAGCGGAAACTCAGAAGCAGATTCTGGCGAAGCTGCACGAGTATGCGTCGCTGAAGCCGGAAGAATGCAAGTTGCGTCTCCAGGTGACTGAACTCCATTTTTATCTGGTCCGATTATTGGCGACTCCGGCTACCAATCGCGCGTTCCAATTGGAGCAGATTCCTGCAGCGACTCGCAAACTGGTTCAGGATCGGCTGGAGCAGTGGGACAGCTTGCCGGAGGATCTTAAACAGCGGCTACGGGAAAACGAAGTGATGATCCGTTACTTCACCGAGCGCGCGGTGCATTCACCGCGTCCAGGTCAGCCGGTCGAACAAATGAGTTCCAGCGATCGGCAGAAACTCGAGGAGGCTCTCCGTCGGTGGCAATCCTTGAGCCAGGAGCAACGCGCTACAATTCTGAGACGTTTCAGAGACCTTTTTGAGCTTACGAGCGAAGAAAAGGCGCACGTCCTCTCGACCCTCAGCGAACAGGAGCGGCACCAGATGGAGAAAACACTGGAGGGGTTCGGCAATCTGACTCCGATGCAACGTGTTCAGTGCTTCCGGTCCTTCGAAAAGTTCGCGGGGCTTACTCCGCCGGAACGCCAGCAATTCTTAAAAGATGCAGGGCGTTGGGAAGCGATGACTCCCACCGAACGCCAGACCTGGCGGGATCTGGTCTATAATCTGGGTCATGGGCCTCCACTGCCTCCCGGCTTGGGCGGACCTCCCAAACCACCGGTGGCTCCACGCCAAACTAATAATACGCGCTTCGATACCAACTACGTATCAGGTTCGCAGTAAAAGCCGGGCGTCTTTTCCGACGCCGCTTGACGGAAGAGACACTCACTGTCTGCACTCGCAATGAGGCCGACGGCGCTAGGCAACGCCAGGAATTACGACTAAACCGGCTGGGTTTGACCAGCGGCTTGCGGTACGGCAGCTTAAGGCTCTTGTGCATCCGATTGCTTTCCAAGCCGGTCCATTCACCATTACCTGGTATGGTATTATGGTGGCGTTGGCCTTTTTGGCAGGGCTTTGGACCGCCAGCCGACGCGGCCTGCGGGAAGGCTTCTCGGCCGAGAAGATCCTCGATCTCGGCCCCTGGTTAATCATTGGAACAATTATCGGCGCGCGAACGCTTTATGTGATTTCTTACTGGAAAGAGCAATTCGCTGGAGAGCCGATTACGGAAGTGTTCAAAGTTTGGCGAGGGGGCCTGGTCTATTATGGCGGCTTGATTGGGGCTTCCTTGGGCTGCCTGCTTTACGCTCGAGTGAAGCAACTCCCCATTTGGAAACTTGCCGACGCGATCGCGCCAAGCATTGCCCTGGGCTACGTCTTTGGCCGGATCGGTTGCCTGATGAATGGCTGCTGCTACGGACGTGAGTGTCATTTGCCCTGGGCGATTACTTTTCCCCCGGGTTCTCATCCAGCTCCGCCCGGAATTCCGCTTCATCCCACACAGATTTACGATTCGCTTCTAAGTCTTGGTTTCTACGCGTTTCTGGCCTGGCTATTTCGCCGGAAAAAATTTGATGGCCAGGTGTTTGCGACTTATTTGATCGGCTATGCCTTGCTGCGCTCTTTTGTGGAATTTTTCCGGGGCGATTACCCCGTGCATTACCTCGGAGGCTGGGCCACACCTGCCCAGGTGGTCAGCATAGGCATTCTGGCGGCCGGTTTGGGGCTTTTCGCGGTTCTGGCCCGCGGCACGCGGCTCGACCCGCCTCCGGCTCAGAAGCCGCGCCAGGCTCGATGATCCCGCCCCCTTTCCTGGTGCTTGCGGGCCCCACCGCGGTCGGCAAGTCGGAAATTGCCTTGCTGTTAAGTGCACGCCTGAACGGAGAAATAGTCTCGGTCGATTCGATGCAGGTGTACCGCGGCATGGATATCGGAACCGCCAAGCCTTCGCTCGGGGACCGGTCGCGCGTGCCGCATCATCTTATCGATATGCTGCCGATCACCGAAGTGTTCGATGCGGCCAAATTTGTTCAATTGGCATCCTCAGCTGTGGCGGATATTCAGGCCCGAAGCCGGCTGCCGATTTTATGTGGCGGAACAGGTTTGTATTTTAAAGCGTTGTTTGAAGGGTTGGGCAATGCTCCGCCGGGCGATCCCGTGTTGCGTACCAAACTCGAAGCAACAGCTTTAGCTGATCTGCTGCAGGAACTAGCGCAGCTGGACCCGGCCACCTACGAGCGAATCGATCAACAGAACCCACGACGAGTTATCCGAGCCCTTGAAGTGATCCGCTTGACGGGCAGGCCCTTTTCTAAGCAACGCGCGGCGTGGTCCAGCATCGCAGCAACAGAAGCACAGAGGACTCCTTTCTTCGGCCTACTTCGGAGCTCTGGCGACCTTCGGCGCCGAATCGATACTCGCGTCGAGGAAATGTTTACTCGCGGCCTAATCGCAGAAACCGAACGACTCAAGAAATGCGGTCTGGAGAATAACCCGAACGCGAGCCAGGCACTCGGATACAAGCAAGTCCTCGAACATCTGGCAGGAGCGCGGCCACTCTCAGAAACGACCGAGCTCGTTAAGATTCGGACACGTCAATACGCCAAACGCCAGACGACCTGGTTCCGACGCCAGTTCCAGCTGAATTGGATTCCTATAGAGCCTGACCAGGAAGCTAATGACGTTGCAGCGCGCATCGCACGGGAATTCAACAACTCGCGCGACAAGAAATGCGAAACCCGAAACCCGAAATCCTAATCGGGCGAATCGATTTCAACTACTCTGGATCCCTTTGCCATCCATTCCGGTGCCATCCAGGTCTATCAGAATATCTCGCGGCTCAGCACCTTTGCTGGGGCCCACAATGCCGCGGTTTTCGAGTTCATCCATAATGCGGGCGGCGCGGCCGTAGCCGAGGCGCAGCCGGCGTTGCAGCAATGAGACGCTGGCCTTTTGTTCGCTCCGAATCACCTCGATGCATTGCTGGATAATCTCTTCGTCTTCATCAATCCCACTCTCCTCGTCGAAGCTGGTTACAGGTTTGGAAAGTTGCTGGTGAATCTCGACTTCGTAACTCGGCTTGGCCTGCCGTGCGATGAAATCAACAATGCTCTGGATTTCAGGATCAGTAATCAGCGCGCCTTGCGCCCGGATCAATTTGGCCGAGCCCGGTGGCAGATAAAGCATATCGCCTTTGCCAAGAAGTTTGTCGGCTCCCATGGCGTCGAGAATGGTTCGCGAATCGACTTTGGCGGCGACTTGAAATGCGATACGGGCGGGGATGTTGGCTTTAATTACGCCGGTGATCACATCGACGCTGGGACGTTGAGTAGCGACGATGCAATGGATGCCCGCCGCGCGGGCCATCTGCGTGATGCGCGCGATGGCCATTTCGACATCGGCGGGCGCGACCAACATCAGGTCCGCCAACTCATCGATAATGACGACGATATAGCTGAGCTTTTCCGGAATAACGATGTCTTCCTCCCGCGGCACAACAATCTCTTCATCCACTTCGACCGCGAAACCCTCCGCGCCAGGCTCCACCTTTTCCTTTTTCGCCATCAGCGGCAGTTCCAGTTCCTGCTGCGGGATGGGTTTATGCTTGGGCCTGGAATTAAAGGACCCGATGTTGCGGACGCCGACACGCGCGAAGATTTGATAGCGCTTCTCCATTTCGTTAACGACCCAGCGCAAGGCCAGGATGACTTTCTTGGGATCGGTCACCACCGGCACGACCAGGTGGGGCAGCATATTGTAGTGCTGCAATTCGACCACCTTGGGATCGATCATTACAAAGCGCAGCTGATCCGGTGAAAAACGATACAGCAACGATGAAACAATTGCATTGATGCAAACCGATTTGCCCGAGCCGGTGCTGCCCGCAATCAATAAGTGCGGCATTTCCGAAAGATCGGCGACAATCGGGTTGCCATACACGTCCTTCCCCAGAGCCAGCGGGATTTTTGCCTTGGTGGTACGCCATTCTTCTGACTCCAGCAGATCGCGAATGATGACCTTGGTCTTGACGATGTTCGGCACCTCGACTCCGACCGAGCTCTTGCCCGGTACCGGCGCCAGAATATGGATGCGCTCGGCTTTGAGCGCTGCGGCGATGTTGTTGCTGAGCGCGGTGATCTTTTCCAGCTTTACTCCAGGAGCCGGATGCAATTCGTAACGCGTAATGGTGGGCCCCTTGGTGATGTCGCCCAACGAAACTTCGATATCAAACTGCGCAAGTGTTTGTTGCATCAAACGCGCATTGGCCATCAGTTCTTCTTTGGATTCCGTCGGCTTAATGGTCGGATCGGGATGTTGCAGAAATTCGAACGACGGCAACTGGTAATTTCCAATCATCGGCGTCGCGGCAACTGTGATCGGCTTGGGTTTCTTTGGCGCTGGCTTCGGCTTAATCTGAACGGGGGCCGGTGCGGTTGGTACTGGCGCTGGTTCGGATTTCGATTCCGGTTTAGGTTCGGAGGCCGATTCCGGGTTGTCCTGGTCTGCCGGAGCGGCCGAGATGGCTTCCGCCTCAACAGCTTCAGCGCGTTTGTCGTTCGACTGTTTCTTTCCCAGGATGTCCGCCGTTGTCGCTGCGGCGACCTCCCGCGCCGGGATAACCTCAACCTCATCTGCCGGCGCCGGTTCTTTCGGCGGTTCGGGTGCCACGGTCTTCTTGGCGCGACCCGGTTTCGCCTGCGGCACGCTCAAGTCTCGCACCGTCGGCTCCGGTACCGGTTTAAGGTCGGCCCCCAGTCCGGAGCGTGCCACCTCTTCTTCGAGTTGCTTCTTTTTCTTCTCCAAGTCCTTGGCCCGTCGTTCAAGCGTCTGCTCTTCGGAGCTTCCTTCGGCGTCCTTTTGGCGCGACCACATCCTGCGCACCCATTCGCCTAATTGGAAATTGGTGAGAAAAAGAAGGCTGATCAGGTCGAATCCGATGTAAACGATGGCCGCCCCGATATTGCCTAGCAGCTTGAAACCAAAATCGTATAGCGTTTGGCCAATCAACCCGCCGAGGCTCGGCGCGCCAATAGCGATTCGGGCTTTGGTAAACAATGAACCGGCGTCGCGCACATGGGGCAGGTCGACGAGGTGCAACAGACCCATCAGAGAAACCAGCAGAATGGCCCCCCAAGGCCAGCGCCGTTTCAGGTAAGAAAGTGCCTCAAAAAAACAACCGAACCCCACGAAGGCGACCAGCACGGGGAGCATGTACCCGCAGATACCAAATAACAGGAATGACCAGTAGGCCATCCGCGCCCCCAGTGGGCCTATCCAGTTGTGTTCCGGCCGGTTGGGCGGAGTGCTGAGTGCGGCCAAATCGTGACGATCGAACGACAAAACCGCTACCAGGAGCAGCACGGCGAACACCATCAGCACGATGCCGATGACGTCATTCAATCCGTGCTTGGGCTCCGAATCTGCCGTTGACTTTCGTGCCATGCCCTCAAGTTATCAACTTGTTGCGAGCAGTGACAAGCGACGAGTAGCGCTCTCGTAGCGCAGGCTTGTAGCCTGCTGTAACGCAGAATTCCACTCTGCAGGCGGTTGGGAGATCGCTGGCTGAATGGGATGACTAAATCAGTGAATGCGTCAGCAGACTAAAAGTCTGCGGTACAGCAGAGTGAAACTTTGCGCTACGAGAACTGAACACTCGCCGGCCTCACCGCACCAATTTCTCGACCAATTCCTTCGCGGTGCGAATGTCAGCTACGCGCTGATTACCGGCTTCACGCTCGATTATAGCGGCCCCCGAGAAATTCAATTTTGACAGCGTATCAAAAAAGGCGCGCCAATCGACCTCACCTTTGCCGGCAGGGACCTCTTCCCCCCAGGTGCCGGGGGTCTTGGTGCGGATGCCATCTTTAATATGCACCTGACGAATCCACCGTCCGAGCACTTTCAGGGCCTCAATCGGATTGCCCTTGTCGTATAGAATCATATTGGCCGGGTCAAAATTCACGGCGACGTTCTCTCGACTCAGCTGTTGCAACAGGTGCCCCAATGCCGGCGCAGTTTCCTGGCCCGTCTCCAATCCAAGGACCATGCCAGCGGCTCCAAACAAGTCCGCCACTTCCCGCAAACGGGCAAGCATCTTGGCGAAACCCGGGTCCTGGTCATCGTGCGGCACAAATCCGGCATGAAAGGTCACTAATTTCAGGCCGAGCTCACGGGCGAGCGCCACCGTCAGATGGATATTTTTCCGGTTCTGGTCCCAGGTCTCATCGGGAGCGATTCCGCCGGTTCGTCGGATGGTATCCAGCGTCGTGTAATCTTCGCCGACACAACCGAACATGCCCGACACAATCTTAATCCCCTTGGCGCGCATCAGGCCGGCGGTCGATCCCCAAACTGCCGCATCTTCCCGCAACGGATCGAGCGCGAGTTGAACGCGGGGAATGCCTAACTCGAGCAATTTGCCGGCCAGTTCGTCGGGATTCGACGGTTGCAACGACCAACTGCAGACCGCCAGACGATTGCGGAGATTTGAATTCATTTCGTTTCGTTTTGGGTTGTGCGGTTTGCGTTCGCGAATTCAGTAGGGACTAATGCATGGACCGTTTGGATAATAGCGCTCTCAATCCCCGGCGCCAGCCGAGTCGGTCTGTCGTAATAAATCATTGCGCCACCTCCTTCATACCCGCCCTCCTGCAGAATACGTTCCGACGGGATATAGCAAGGAACGTCGTTGGCATACGCATTGATCCAAAGGCGGCTGGAATCAAATTCCTTCTTTAAACGCAAGGAATAATCAACGACCACCTCTCCGGGCAAGTTCACGAATACGAGACTATCTCCAAAGCACCAAGTCTGAATCATGTAAGCCAGGGTCGTCGGCAAGTATTCGCCTCGATTGAGCCGGGCGAGATTCAACCGCGCATGGCTGCCGACAAAATTCGTCTGCTTGGCGAGCACGTCCAGATCGGCGCGGGTCGGCAGAGCATCAAAGGACAGGTCGATGCTGCGAGTGCGGCAGGTCAGTTCTCCCTCGACCGAGGTGACTTTGCCTGCCAGGACGGTCTTTACCTCGGCGGCGATCTCCTGACCGTGTTGGCGCGCCAATTCGAGCTTCGAGCGGGGTTCGGGATTGGCGTCCCCGGCGCACCCAAGTGCGACCAGGGCAATAGCACCTGGATGTTCGGTTTCGAGATCTTCGGCAGCATAGCCCGCCCAGTCTCCACAAATCTGGTTGAAGTCTCCGCCCAGGGTGGTGCAGTGGCACGCATAACTGAGTAACACCGCGCGCAACTGGCCATCAGCTCCTGACACAAAAAGAACCGGCAGGTCGTGATCGACAGGTCCGCCTTTCGTCCGGCGGTTGGCGGCGAATCCGGCTTTGCCAATAGCCCAGGTCAATCGTGCTGGGCGTCGCTCGGCCAGGGCCTGCAACGCGACGGTCTCGAGCGCGTCGGTTAACTCACGCGTGTATCGCTTCACGTGCTCCAATTCCGGAGGCGGAATCGGTCCACCAAAGATGTTTGGCGCAAATCCTTCAACCCAGGGCGCGGAATGGGTGTGGGTAGAACACACCGCCAACCGGTCCGGGTCGACGTGCTTCTTTTTTCGCAGGCGCTGCGCGACTTCGTCGCGAATCGCTGCGGGGACACCACAGTTATCCACTGTGACCAGGATCGCAGGACGTTCAGCATCG
>DATJGF010000105.1:0-10761 GCA_035495315.1 Candidatus Limnocylindrales bacterium | reverse complement strand
AAAGTCGGGCAAATTCAATCGCCCGATTACGACCGAGATCACGGCGGCGACGAAATTCTATTCGGCGGAGGATTACCACCAGAAATACCTGGTGAAAAATCCTGGTGGGTATACGTGTCACGTGTTGCGGGACTGAGCGCGTCAGAACAGTAATCAGCAATCAGTATTACCAATTGCTGGTTACCTGGGCTGGCGGTTGGTGGGTGGGCCGTCTGCTGGTAGAGGAGTGACATTTCACGTCCGATGGCTCCAAGCGGCCGGGACTGGCACGGGAAATGTTAGGAAAAAGACTGTGCAATTCCGCTGATTGCTGTATCCCGCCGGTGGACCAGCGGCGTGACTGCTGGCTTCGCGTGCGGGATGCCGGAGGGGCCAACATTCTAAAACCCGGATGATAGCGGGTGCCTGATGAATCGTAAGCTTCAAGTCTATGTGATGCTTAGCCTGGCGGTGGTGCTGGCGGCGTCGGTAATTTGGGACACGTCTTCCTCCTGGCAGCGTCTCCGGACATGGCGGCGGAGTGTCGAGCTTCTAACAAGCGAGAGCTTTGACCTGGCCGATCATATCGAAGCAAGAACGCTGGAGTTGGACCAGGCCGTCACCCGGTTTGACCCGGCGAGGAGGTCGATTGGAATGGGCTCTTTCAAGAAATCGACCGAGGAACTGCAAAGCTGGCTCAGGTCCAAGCAAGCTATAGCTTCGACTTCCCGCCAGCGGAGGCTTCTGCGGGAAATTGACAATGCGATAGAGGAATATTCAGAAAAAATCTGCAGCCTGATGACTCCGCCGACCGAATCAGAAGCGGTACCTGGCATCGACGCAATCAGAAAAGGGGCGGGGGGCGAACATGGGCGGGTCCTGGCGTTGGCCGTCCAACTGCAATCTGCGGAACGAGAGGCTATGGACGGATTCGTTAACGGGTCGAGCCGGCTGCTGAAAGACCTGGAAGGGCAACTAATGCTCTCCATTTTGCTCGCGCTGCTCCTCGGTTTGGTGGCTGGAGGGTTGGTTTACCTTGCCAAGATCGCCCCGCTAAGCGCGCAGTTAACCGAAAGCCGATCGATGGTAGAGCGCCAGGAGAAACTAGCGGCCCTGGGTACGCTGGCAGCGGGTATCGCTCATGAAATTCGGAATCCCCTGCTAGCTATGAAAGCCAGGCTCCACGGGCTAAACCGAGCGATCAGACCCAACTCCCCGGAACACGAGAATGCCGCAGTAATCGGGCAGGAGATCAAGCGATTGGAGCGCATCGTGAGCGATTTTCTTGAATTTGCCCGCCCTGCGGAGCCCCGGATGCAGTGGATGGAAGCCTCCGCCTTGTTGACGCAGGTTACGGTCTTGCTCGCAGGGCACCTGGGGCAAGCGGGGATTGAGCTGGAGGTGGACTGTCCCAGCGGACTCCGGTTGAGAGTTGATCCTCAGCAAATCGAGCAGGTATTGATCAATTTGGTTCAAAATGCCGCCGACAGCATTGGAACGAACGGGTCGATCGTACTTCGATGCAGGACGGATTCGGCGGTTTTCGCCGGCAAGACTCTTCCGGTCTCGGTTTTAGAGATAAGTGATACAGGTGCCGGGATAGCGCCCGAGGTAGAGAAACGGCTTTTTGATCCTTTTTTCACGACCAAACGTTGTGGGACCGGGCTGGGCCTTCCCATTGCCGCCTGCATCGTTGAGAAGCATGGTGGATTGCTTCAATATAAGACGAACCTAGGCAGCGGTACTACCTTCAGCGTCGTGCTTCCTAGTGCGGGAACAGCTTTCATGCCAAATTCCGAGGTCAGTTAAGCTCGGTGGGCCGAGAAAGCAATTGCAAGGAGCGCTCGCGGCGCATGCCGCAGGCACTGTCAATTTTTTTGGAATAAGAGGAGACTTGGAGTGTAGCTCTACCTATACTAGAGTTGATTTGAGGATGCCGCATCACGAGAGAAAACGAGCAAAGGCGACTCGGCTTCAGGAAACGAATCCGCGCAGGCTATGCTCGCGAGCGAGGTTGAAAGGGTTGAGCAGGCCGGCGTCATGGTGAGCTATGAGTGCGCATTTTAGCCCGACGTCGAGGGTGTTAATCATCGAGGACGACATGAGCGTAGCCTTGTCGTTAACCACTGAATTAGAGGCCGAAGGATTTGACTCGGAGGTCGTAATCCGGGGGGAGGAGGGTGTGGCGCGGGCGATTTCAGGTTCGTTTGATGTGGTAGTGAGCGATTTAAGGCTGCCCGGCATTTCAGGACTGGACGTGTTGAACCAACTGCATCCGATCAAGCCAAAGCTGCCCCTCATTTTGATCACCGCGTTTGGCACCGCAGATACTGCTATCGAGGCCACCAAATGCGGGGCCTTCGATTATTTGTTGAAACCGTTCGAGATGTCGGAGTTTTTCGAGATGGTGACCAAGGCAACGGCGTGCAGCCGTTTTATGCGACACCCATTGGAGTTGGGCGAAGGGGATCCCGCCCGGCCTCGAATCGTCGGAAGCAGCCGGGAGATGCAAGGGCTTTTTAAAGCGATCGGGCGCGCGGCCGCGACCAGGGCTACCGTGCTGCTGCGGGGTCCGACCGGCACGGGCAAGGAACTGGTTGCCCGGGCGATACACCAGCACAGCGACCGGGCGGCCCAACCTTTTATTGCGATCAATTGCGCGGCGATTCCTGAAACGCTGCTGGAAAGCGAATTGTTTGGCCATGAACGCGGCGCGTTTACCGGGGCAGCCATGCGCCGGATTGGTCGCTTCGAACAGGCGAAGGGGGGAACGCTTTTCCTGGACGAAATCGGGGACATGAATCTGAACACGCAGGTCAAGCTGTTGCGGGTGCTGGAAGAAAAGAAGATTCAACGGTTGGGAGGCGGGGAAACCATCGCAGTGGATGCCCGAATCGTTGCCGCCACGCACCGCGACCTGGAGACAGCGATGAAGGAGCGAAGTTTTCGCGAAGATCTGTTCTACCGATTAAGTGCGCTGACTATCCGGCTGCCCACCCTGGCCCAGCGAAGGGAAGATGTTCCAGAACTGGTCAACTACTTCCTGCAATGCTCAGCGGTGGAGATAGGGGTGACCGCGCCGTCCATCGATCCGGAAGCGACGGATTTTCTAAAGCACCAAATGTGGCCGGGGAATGTTCGCGAACTGGAGAACGTAGTTAGACACAGTTTGCTGCTGGCGCGGGATCAAAGCGTAACCGTGAAGCACGTCCAGGAGGCCCATGTCCTGGGTAATGGCGATTGGAAACCCGAGCAGGTTATGGAAGGATATATCGCCCAGTTGGTCACAAAAGCGCAGCACGGGGAGGCTGGTGGGCTTTACCAACATATCCTGGAGCAGGTTGAACGGGAGTTGTTCACCCGCGCCATTCGCTCGGCTCACGGGAACCAAGCTAAAGCGGCCCGCTGGCTGGGAATCACCCGCACCACCATGCGGGAAAAGCTGACGCACTTCGGGTTGCGTCATAAGGATTAGGAAATAAAGGTTTTTTCGGTTGCTGGGTTCGTGGTCGGCCGGGATGGGGGGCATTTGCGCAGTTCTAAACTCGGCACTTGCGGGCAAAGAGTGAGCAGTGACTGGTCACCCAGGTGAGCGATGACTGCTCGTTCGAGGCCAGGAGTCCCGGAATCCATTTCACTTTTCGACTTCGGTCAAAGGGAGAAACTCCGTTGTTTTTAGCCAGTCATGGAGGTGGGAATTGCAGCGAGGCGGAAGGGAGATAAAACAGCGGATCACCAATCACCGACGAGTGAGATTTTCATAGGTTCAGGCCTGGTTCGCCGGTTCATTCCTCGCGATCTTGCGGTTCACCTTTTCGCGGCGACTTAAAAAAGGCATCAGCATTTTATTCCCGCTCCTCGCTGAAGTGTTCGCGGGTTAACCGGGCGCCGGAGCTCGTCGTTACAGCGCTCAAAAGCCGATTGTCGAGCAACAAATCGGTTTTGGCATGAACGAAGCTAAACCGTCAGTTCGGTGAATAAGCTGAAACCTGGAGCGGGGAGATTTGCGAAAAGAGATGGCAAGGCATCCCATTGTCCACTTCGCTCGGTACATTTCAGGGCAGGGAAATCTCAACTCAAATTGCTTCTATGAAGACCGTTTACAGCTTGATCGGGTTGGTTACATTTTCGCTTCTGACCGGTTCCGGCCCGGCTTTGGGAGGAGCCCCCGTGCCACCGCCAGACCTCCGTCCCATGCTCCAGCACGAGGAGATGATCGTCGGGGAAGTGGCGTTCAATTCGCGCGAGTGGTTGCGTGTCGAGTACCTGACCAACCACCTGGGCCGGGCCCTCGTCAGGACGAACCGCGCTTATGTGGAGTTGGCGAACGGACTGTACTATAAGGAACGTGGCGAATGGAAGGAAACCCAGGAGACGATCGAAGTGCTTCCGTCCGGCGGTGGCGCCGCGATCCACGGCCAGCATAAAGTGTATTTTCCGGCTGATATTTACCGGGGGTTGATTGAAATCGTGACGCCGCAGGGCCAACGCTTGAGGAGCAGGCCCTTAGGAATCAGTTATTTCGACGGGAGCAACAGTGTGTTGATTGCGGAACTGACTAATTCGATCGGCCAGATCCTGCCCACGGGGAACCAGGTAATCTGGACGAATGCGTTCACCGATTTTCAGGCGGACCTGGTGGCCACCTATCGAAGGGACGGGTTCGAGTGTGATTTGGTGTTCCGGGAGCGCCCGCCCGGTCCGGAGGAGTGGGGTTTCAATCCTGAAACCACGCGGCTCCAATTGTTAACTGAATGGTTTGAGACGCCCGAGCCGGAAATGGAGGCTGGCCGGGTTGATCGGCAGAATGGACTGCAGGATACGCGTGTCAAATTCGGAAGCATGCAATTTGGCGAGGGCATGGCTTTCGGTGTCGGTGTGAGAGAAAAACATGCGGACCAGTCCGGACCGGAGGGGACTCAGGAGGCGCCGGTGTATAAGAGTTGGCAAAAGTTGGAAGGCAACCGGACCTTCCTTATAGAGGAATTACCCTATCAACAGATCAAGTCGCGCCTGGAGGAACTCCCTGCGGCAGGTCCGATCGGGTCAGGGCTGTCGGCCCGGGTGAGCCCGCCTCGGCAACCCTCCACTCGCCGGTGGTTGCCCTCAGCTCGGCCGGTGCAGCCCGGGGACGGCTCGATCCTGTTCGCCAGTGCCGACCAGGTGATGCGTCCGGGTGTGGTCATGGATTACACCACGGTCATTAGTCAAAACGGGTATACTTTCCAAGGCGACACCACCTACTATGTTAACGGCGCGGTAACTCTCTCGGGAACGGTTAATTTCGAAGGAGGAGCCGTTCTTAAGTACGCCGTCAACGGCGCCCTGTATTTGTCCTGGCCAGTTACTTTGAACTGGCAAGCGACATCCTATCGGCCAGTCGTTTTTACCGCGAAAGACGACAACTCGGTGGGTGACACCATCATCGGGTCGACCGGCAATCCCCAGGGCAATTACGCCACCTACGCCTTGTCGATTACCGGGTCGGGATCGGGCGCCAGTTCGTTTGCCCTTAATAATTTCCGAATCGCACATGCCACGACCGCCATCTACGCGTCGGGCATCTCCATTGATGTCTCCTTAAGCAACGGTCAATTGGTGAATTGTTCATCGGGCATTTATTCGCCGGGCCAGGCTCAGTTGAATTTATATAATATGCTGTTTGCCAAGGTTCAGACGGCGTTCGTTTTGTCATTGGCCAATGCTCATGCACAAAATGTGACCTTCGACGCCATGCCTCCAAGTCCCCCCAGTTACATGCCCTCCTTCCTGTTGATGCCGGCCTACAGCGCCAACTCAATGGTTCTGAATCTCGTCAATTGCGTGGTTGCCAACATAAGCCTCGACTCACCTGCGAATCCGGGCGCTTTGAGCGGCGATCACAATGGCTTCTATAACAGCCCGGCCTTTGGCACCTCGCCGATCGTTTCCGTGGCGTCCCCTTTCCAGATCAAAGGGGCAGGCAACTATTATCTGAACGATGCTTGCGGATTCCGGAACGCGGGGACGGCAAACATCAGCGCGGGTCTGGCGAGTGACCTGCGCAGGAAGACCACCTTCCCGCCGGCCAACACGCCCACCTTTGTCCCTTCGGGGACCACGTGGAATCCGACCGCCCCGCGAGACACGGATACCCCCGACCTTGGATTTCATTACGATCCGCTGGATTACTGGTGCTCTGAATACGCCATGTACGGGGCACCGCACACGCTGGTCAGCGGCGTAGCCGTGGGATTTTACGGACCTTCCGGCTTCGTGATCCAGTCTGGAGGAGGAATCAAGGTGGAAGGCCGGCCGGACAATATGAATCGGCTCGTTTGGTATCCGGCGGTGCAGGAACAACCGATCCGGATCAACGGTGTGAGCACTGCGGGCAGTGCCCTGTTTAACATCACCTCTGCTTCCGGCGGTCCGAAATTAATCAACATGCGTTTCACGGATATGCCGATGCAAGGGCGCCGCCAGCCTTTCTTCGATTTTGGAATTCCTTACTACTGGCCGATCGCCACGTTGCGCGATTGCTGGCTGCGCGGGGTCAATTTAACCGTGGGGAGTTTTTATAACGATGGGCCACCCGCATCCAGCATCACGCTGCAGAACAATCTGATCGAACGCTCTACCGTAAGCCTGTTCAACGGGTATATCCATTATTACTACGGACCCGGGCAATACAATGTCTATCAAAACCCGCTGAGCGCGTTCCTCTATAATAACCTGTTCTGGGGCGGCACGCTTGGGCTCACCTACATGGACAGCGAGGATCAGTATCATCCGGGGTGGGGGATTCAGGACAACCTTTTCGATTCCTGTGCCGTGACCTTCTCTGGAGACGGCGGATATTTGAGCCGGGTCCCGCGCTCCAATAACGCTTATTACAACACAGCCACGGCCCCGCCGCCTAACGGGCTGCAGGAGGCTGCGCCCATTGTGTTGACCGGAGTGACCTATGCCAGCACGCCGACCGGGCTGGGCCCGTGGTATATCGGTTCGACGCAGCCTCCGCTGGCACTCCAGGACACCGGCAGCCGCCTCGCCTCCAGCGCGGGGCTTTACCATTACACGACGCAGACCAGCCAATCCAAGGAGGCCGACAGCCAGGTCGACATAGGATTCCACTACGTGGCAGCGTCGGGTTTGCCGCAGGACACCGGAGCCAGGGCCGTATTCGTGGGCACCGATACCACGACCCAGGGGGGCTGGAAAGGGAAGTACGGTGCCGAGGGATATAACGTGATTATGGATTCGACTAGCTATCCCGCTTACGCACAGGTGAGCGTGTCAGGACAGGCCAGCTATGTCTGGAACCCGTCAACCACTGACGCGCGGGCCCTGCAAAAGTCAGGAGCCTCGGACCGGATTGCAGCCTGCTGGTATTCCGGTAGCCAGTTCACCGTTTCTTTGAACCTGGCCGGGACAAAATTCCACCGAGTGGCTTTCTATTGCCTTGATTGGGATACCACTGCGCGGGCAGAGACGATCGAAATCCGGGATGCCGTATCCGGGGCCTTGCTCGCCAGCCAGGCGGTTTCAGGTTTTACCAGCGGTAAGTATTTGATTTGGGACTTGCGCGGCAACGTGACGGTGAAGTTCATCCTGACGGGCAGTGTCAACGCAGTGCTGAGCGGCATCTTCCTCTCAACGCCCGACCAAGCACTGGTTGATACCGACGGCGACGGACTGCCCGATTACCTGGAGGACACCACCGGCAATGGGGCTTACAACACCGGCGACCTGGCCAACTGGAAGTCCAGCGACACCGACGGGGACAACGTTTCAGATTTCAACGAATGGCTCCAGGGCAGGAATCTACTGAGCCCGAACGTTGGAGTGGATACTACAGGCACTTATATCTCGTTGCAGGTGTACTGAGACCGGCATCACGGACAAATGATTAAAATCTCCTATGAAAGCTAACGCTGAAACACTGCGAATTCACCCGACTCTTTCTTTGTCCCTGGCGCTGGCTGCGGGGCTGTTCTGGCACGGCACGCTGGGCGCGCAAAACTGCACCCTTAGCGGAACCACGGTCGCCGCCAGTATCGCGAACCTGGATGTAATCCTGCCCAGTTCCCCGGCTTGCGGCGGTCCGGGAACCTCCAGCGGCTGGCACTATGTGGAGTACTTTGTGCCCTCCGCTCTCAATTGCGGATATGCGCTCAACGTGAATTTTTTGTCACGGCTGCCCACCACTTGTGCCGGGCCGCAAACCTGTGTGGGTAACGTTTGCTATGTTGATGTCTATCGCATAAATCCTGCTACCGGGCAGTACGAGGGACTCTACGAGTGGCAACCGTTTCAGTACCCGCTGCCGGCACCAACTGCGTGCTGCGCGACCGCCATTTTCACCGGACCCCTGAACAATTTTGAAGTGCAGGGGTGTGATCTCGTGCGAGTCCTGTATTGGATGAGCACCGATCCCGCCAGCAGCGCCTGCGATACGCTGCCGCGCCTAAGTGTCGAGTCAGCGAGTTTCGCTGCGCCTCTCAATGGCCCCGGCTCCGCCATCCAATTTGATCTGGCCGCCATCCCTTCCGACAGCCTCGTGAATGCCACCCTGACCCATGCTGAAAACTTCCTGGATCCCACCTGGCGGGTCCTGGCCCCCGCGCTCGGTTGCACGGTCAACCCCCAGGCAGGCAACGCCACCGATGTCACCGCCGCAGGTCAAAAGGGCACCATAACCGTTGAGTGCTATGAGGGCCTGACCTTCACCACCCCTCCGGCGGGGTATCCCGCCGGAGGGCTATCGACTGTTTCTTACGTGCGCTCCCAAATCGCCATCGTCGATCCGGTGCAGATCCACTATGACCGAAGCCTCTATGCGGGTGCTCACCAGGGCAGCCGGCTAATTCATTTTTCGGTCACTCCGCTGAGCGTTTTTAACACACCTCACTGGTCGATCATCGGCTCTCTGCGTGATTGCTCGTTCGTGGACGTGGCGGCTGGAACCCTTTTGGTTGGCAGCCAAACCGGACCGATCACGATTCGGGTGGAGAACTACCGGGGTGGTTTGCCTACGGGCGCTGCCTTCGAGGGAGACGTGACCATTCTTGCCGAGCCGCAAATCTCGTTCAATCGCCCGCTGATGGTGGGTAACGACGCTCAAGCAATGCTCACCGATTACGGCGCTTTCCAATCCCTGGAGTGGTCGATTCCCAGTCGAACCGGCGCGGCGGATACGACCATCGATGCCGCCTCCGGGCTCGTGACCGTCGGCTTGGCGACTGGCACGGTGACGGTGCGGGCGAAGGACCCGAACGATAATTACTATGTGGAAACCACGGTCCCGGTGTACCCTGAGGTGTCCATCCATTTTTCCTGTCCCTGGCTGGTCTCGGAAGGGCCCCAGTGCACCGCTACGGTTTTGAATTGGCATTACCCGCAGCCGGCCACCTGGTCCATTGTAGGCTGGAACAACGATCCAGATGCGTTCGCTACCATCGATCGGAACACCGGCGTGCTCACACCGCTGTTTATGGACCATCGGAAGATGATAACGGAGCAGCAATTAGTCATCCAGGCGACGGCGGCCAACGGCGACTTTATTCAGGATATTATTTCCATTTATCTGCGCCCCGTAATATTGGGATCACCGACCTGCTACCTGATTGCGGACAATGGAGGTTGGATGACGACCGCCTATGTGTGGCCCTTAACGCCGGTGTTTCCCGGCGTGAATCACTGGGAGCTTCCGGTTTCGTTGCCGGGAGTGACCCTCACGACGCTTGGGGGCCAAATGCGTGCCGGGCTTTCCACGGGACCCGTTGTTGTGCGAGCGGTGGGACCCTCCGGCCAAACCCTCGACCAGGTAATGTACGTTATTCCCCCGCCTCAATTAGGTTTCTCCAAGCCGTTCCTGATTGCTGATAACAGTTCTCAGGTCGTGGTTTCGGAGTTAGAGGCCGACACAATCTTTTCAATTTTTCAGCCTGTTTTTGCTGGTTGTGCAGATCCCTTGTTCCTGTATTTACCCCGGGGAAACCTGCCGCCGGCGCTCGATCTCATACCTACTTTCCCTGTATTGGAATCGTGTCCCAGCGTTGCCTGGTGGCCGGTCTGGTCGGTTCTCGCTCAGGGGACTGCAACGAGCATTACACCGTCCCCGCTGCAGAGCAACCAGGGCCTGATTACTCCCGGCTTAATACCCGCCGCGGGTGATCCGCCAGTAACCATCACGGTTCGCGCAGCCACGCGGGTCTTCAACCCCGGCTATACGCTCGGTGTGAGCCTGCAGGTCCGGGCCAAGCCGACGATCCAGTTCACCAAACCAAGCCTTCCAGCCGACGGCTCACAGGCCACCGCGAGCGTGTCGGACATCACCATTTTTCCGACGGTTACCTGGGCTATTATCGCCGATGCCGGTGGGACCGGCAGCACGATTAGCTCCTCGGGCCTGATCACCGCGGGAGGGCGCGAAGGAACGATCACGATTCGGGCCACGGCCGCTGGCGGCGCTTATAGCGGCTACCAGATCCAACGCGATTTGGTCATCAGCAGCATTCCAACGATTCAATTCACTCGATCGAGCTTGCCCGCAGACGGGCAATCCCAAAGCACCGCGACGGTGACCGACCCGACGGTGTTTCCCAGCGTGACGTGGGCCATCAGCAATCCGGGAACGGCCACGGATACCAGCATTAATGCGTCCGGACTGATTACTGCGGGGACCCGGCTGGGGACCATCACGGTTCGAGCCACAGCCGCCAGCGGACCTTTCCTGGGATATTATGTCGAAAAGACCCTGGGTATCCGGGCCATCCCGACGGTTCAATTCTCCAAACC
>DATJGF010000104.1:0-65876 GCA_035495315.1 Candidatus Limnocylindrales bacterium | reverse complement strand
TTTGTTCTCTCAGACGTTGAGACGGACGCCGCCGGGCTGGCCGGTAAACTGCCGTCGATCCTCTCGGGATGTGGCCAGAAAGACCGTGTCCCGCCCAGGGCGATGCGGTCGGGGCCAGCATGCCTCGAACGCAAAACTTTTGCACCGGATTTCATCTTCGACTCGGCAAAGTTATTCACCGCCGGTTGCGGGGAGCTTTTCCGGGCTCTCCTCACCGGCGGATGAATAACTTTGGAACCGTATCAGGCGAGACGCCCGCCGCTATGGACAAAGGCGATTGATTCTCCCCGCCTGGATGCGCCAATATCATCCTGTGATTGCAAAGCGGGTTATACCGTGCCTCGACGTGCATGCCGGCCAGGTAACGCGTGGTGTTCAATTTGGCCGCGCCGAATCCGGCGGATTGCGCAACGTCGGCGATCCTGTCGCGCTGGCCTTGCGCTATAACGAGCAGGGCGCTGATGAGATGGTGTTTTTCGACATCACTGCGAGCGCTCACGGCCGCGCGACGATGGTCGACGTTATTGAACGGACGGCCGACCAATGCTTTATGCCGCTAACCGTTGGCGGCGGATTGCGTTCGGTTGATGACATGTATGCGATGTTGCGCGCTGGCGCCGATAAGATCAGCATCAACTCGTCTGCTCTGGCAAATCCCGATTTGATTCGAGCTGGCGCCGAAAAATTTGGCAGTCAGTGCATAGTCGTTTCGATTGACGCGAAAAAGGTAGAGCCGAATCGCTGGGAGGTCTTTTCGCACGGCGGCCGCAAGCCGACCGGCCTGGAGGCCGTCGACTGGGCGCAGCGTGCGGTTTCGCTCGGTGCCGGCGAGATCGTGCTGAATAGTATCGACGCCGATGGCACTAAAGCCGGATTCGATTTGGTGATTACGCGCCGCATTAGCGAGTCAGTGGGTGTGCCGGTGGTGGCGAGCGGTGGTGCCGGAAAACTGGAGCATATGGCCGATGTGCTGCTCGAAGGCAAAGCCGATGCCGTTTTAGCCGCGAGCATCTTCCATTTTGGTGAATACACAGTGCAGGACGCCAAAGAGTTTCTCGCAACAAAAGGAATCCCGGTGCGGCTCCTGGCGAAGGCGCTCTGAGTGGCACCTGTCGCGGCAGGGGCGCATGGACGAGCGATGGAACCGTACTCCACGGAGTTGTTCCACAGGGTTTTTTCTGGTCGGCCGACAGTATTCTGTTACCTTGCTGCACAAGTTAGCATGACTTTTTTCGATCAATTGAAATTTGATGGCAGCGGTTTGATTCCTGCCATAATCCAGGACCAGAGCACCGGGCGGGTGCTGATGATGGCGTGGATGAATCGCGCTTCGCTCGAGAAAACCATCGCAACCGGCAAAACCCACTTCTGGAGCCGGTCCCGTCAAAAATTCTGGATGAAAGGGGAGACCAGCGGCCATACCCAGGCGGTGAAAGACATTGCGTTCGATTGTGACGGAGATACGCTCCTGATCCAGGTTGAGCAAGTCGGCGCCGCATGCCATGAGGGCTATCGCTCCTGTTTTTACCGTTCAGTCGGGGATGGCGGCGCGGGTGTAAAAGTCACTGAACCCCAAATCATCCCACCGGACCAGATCTACCTTAAAAAATGAGCGATGACTTTGTCCCCTTCGCAACCCGGACCTACGGTCTGGTTTTCCTGTTGCTGCTAATCTCCCGCGGAATGGATATCCTCAGTACGTGGATTGCCACTCCGCATCTGGTGCTGGAAGGAAATCCGATTGCCAAAAAGCTGGGGTGGCGCTGGGGTCTGCCGCTGAACATCGCGATCTGTTTCGGGTTTGCTCTCTGGCCATTACCCGCGGTCGTCATTAGCACGACCAGTCTGCTGATCGCGGCGCGGAATTTTCAATCCGCGTGGCTGATGCGTTCGCTGGGCGAGCAACGGTATCGCGATTGGTACATCGAACGCCTCCAGGAGACCAATATCACCCTTTATCTGTGCTGTTTGTTTGCGCAAACCGGCCTAACCGCCGCCGTCGGCGCCGGAGTCCTGTACTTTTCCGATTGGGACCGCGCGCCGGTGCTCCTGGCGATCGGCCTGGGCATCATCGCTTACTCCGTTGCGGTTTGCGGCTTCACGTTGTGGGGCCTGGTGCGTTTACGCCGGGCCAGCATTCAGGAAGAGCGGCGCTTCCAGGAATACTCGTTTACGCGCTGAACTGAACCCAGCAGTTCGAAATGTACTCACCCAACCTCCAGGAATTTCTCAAGCTGGCTCAACAGGGCAACCTGATCCCCGTGACGCGCCGGCTGCTGGCGGACATCGAAACGCCATTGTCAGCTTATCGCAAAATCCGTGGCCCAGGAGAAGCATTCCTGTTTGAGTCGGTCGAAGGCGGCGAGCATCTCGGTCGATACTCTTTTGTCGGTTGCAACCCGCGCGCGATTGTCCGGCAGTTCGGGCATCGGGTGGAAATTCTCGAAGGCGGCAAACGGGTCCAGGACTTCAATGTGAGCAACTCCCACGCCCTGGGTAGCGATGCGGCTCCTGGGACCGCCACGGTTCGCGACGGCCTTGAAGTCATTGAGCGATTAATGAAACAGTATCGGCCCGTCGCGGTTCCCGGCCTGACGCGATTCACCGGCGGAGCCGTCGGTTTCATCGGCTACGAGTTCATCCATGACGTCGAACCGGTCGTCCCTAGACCAAACCGCGACGAGCTTGGCACCCCGACGATGTATTTCCTCATCGCGGACCAACTGCTGATTTTCGACCGCGTCGCGCAGACGCTCACGGTCCTGGTGAACGCGGTCCTGGAGGATGCGGCGACCGCTGAGGAGGCATATGAAAATGCGGTCGCGGAGATTGAGCGTTTGGTGTCGCTGCTGGAGCAACCCAGTGAACATCATCCCGTTAGTGTTCCGGCGGACGTGCCACCCGTCGCGTTTGAATCGAATCTCCCCAAAGAGCAATTTCTCACGAATGTAACCAAAGCGAAAAAATACATTACCGCAGGCGATATTATTCAGGTTGTCGGTTCACAGCGATTTTCCACCTCTGTTAAAGCCTCGCCGCTCGACGTGTATCGCGCCGCGCGCTCAGTTAATCCCTCGCCTTACATGTTCCTGCTCGAGCTCGAGGGCTTCTCATTGGTGGGCGCATCGCCGGAAATCCACGTGCGCTGTGAGGATCGTCGCGTCGAAATCCGTCCGATCGCCGGGACCCGTCGTCGTGGAGCGAACGCCGAAGAAGACAAAGCGCTTGAAAAGGAACTGCTGGCCGACCCCAAGGAGCGCGCCGAACACGTTATGTTAGTCGACTTAGCCCGGAACGACCTGGGCCGTGTATGCGATTTCGGAAGTGTTCGGGTAAAAGATTTGATGATCATCGAGCGATACAGCCATGTGATGCATATTGTCTCTCAAGTGGAGGGCCAACTCTCGAATGCCAAAACCCCGTACGATTTGATGCGCGCGACTTTCCCGGCTGGCACCTTAAGCGGAGCGCCAAAGATTCGCGCGATGCAGATTATTGCCGAGCTCGAGCAAACCGCGCGCGGACCATATGGGGGCTGCGTCGGCTACTTTTCTTTCAACGGCAATCTCGATTGCTGCATCACGATTCGCACGGCCCTGCTCAAACAAGGAAAAGCGTTCGTCCAGGCTGGCGGCGGTTGGGTTAATGATTCCAAGCCGGAGGGCGAGTACCAGGAAACGGTGAACAAGGCGCAGGCGATGCTCAAGGCGGTGGCGCTGGCGGAAGGGTTTCTGCGAGAGTGAATCGGTAGAGAGAGCATCTCACCAATTTTGTTTGAGCGACGGTGTTTTGGCCAAGGGTTCTTAATAAAAAACATTGTATTGCGCGGCGGTAACGTCTTAGGTTGCTCTCAGGGTTAGATGAAAACGTTTGCCGAATTAAATTTTCCCGGCCGCCTCATCGCGGTTGAGGGTCTCGATGGGTCGGGCAAATCGACGCAAATCTATTTGCTGAAGCGGTGGCTGGAGTTGCAGGGCTTGAAGGTTTATTTCAGCGAGTGGAACTCATCCGAATTGGTGAAGGCGGCCACCAGCAAGGGCAAAAAACGCGAGTTGCTGACTCCAACGACTTTCAGCCTGATCCACGCAACAGACTTTGCCGATCGTTACGAACGGCATCTCGTCCCTCTGGTTCGCGCCGGCTACATCGTCCTGTGTGACCGTTATATTTTCACGGCCTTCGCTCGCGATGTGGTACGGGGCTGTCCGCCGGAATGGGTGCGCGGCATCTACAATTTTGCCGCGCTGCCCGACCTGACCTTCTTCTTCAAAGCCGATTTGGAGGTGTCTTTGCAGCGAATTCTCGAGGGGAGACCGCAATTGAAGTATTTCGAAGCGGGCATGGATCTTCGCCTCGCGTCTGATTCCTATGAGAGTTTCCGGATTTTCCAGGGACGGATGCTCGAGCAATACCTGGCTATGAGCACCGAGTTCCGCTTCCTGGTCATCGATGCCAATCAGGTCGTTGAGCAGCAGCAAGCCGTCGTGCGCGAATTGGTCGCCAACAAGATTCAACT
The DNA here is from genome assembly GCA_035495315.1 of Candidatus Limnocylindrales bacterium. GTDB lineage: Bacteria > Verrucomicrobiota > Verrucomicrobiia > Limisphaerales > UBA8199 > DATJGF01. The sequence continues at coordinate 61,360 of DATJGF010000104.1, read as the reverse complement.
CGAGAATTTCCGGCGCGCCGAGCAACCCACACCGAAAAGCCCGCCGACGTCCAGCAAACGGACAGTTACAGCTGTTCCGCGGCCGGAAAACGTTCTGAAATGAAACGGGCTGGCCAAAATCATATTGTGGTGCCGAGCCGAACCGATCGGCGGTTTTATGGGCATGGAATTCCGAAAGTCGAAGTGCAACGTTTGGCGGGCCGGCTGATCGTCGTCGAGGGGGCCGACGGCTCGGGGCGCTCCACTCAAATTGCCATGTTGGTCGAGTGGCTCGAAGGCAGTGGTCATGCCACCGTCCAGGTTGGCCTGAAGCGCTCCACGCTGGTGAGCGAGGAGCTCGAACGTGCGCAACAAGGGAACATCTTAAGCCGGACGACCCTCAGCCTCTTTTATGCGACGGACTTTGCGGACCAACTTGAAAACATAATCCTGCCCGCGTTGAAAGCAGGGTTCGTAGTCCTGGCCGATCGCTATATCTATACGCTGATGGCTCGAGACATGGTTCGGGGCATGGATGAGTCATGGCTCAAGAATCTTTACGGCATTGCAATTGAGCCCGACGCCGTTTTTTACCTGAACGTTGAACCTGAGGAATTGGTGCAGCGCAGCTTCGCCAAAAATGCCTCGCTGGATTATTGGGAAAGCGGCATGGATCTGGGCCTTTCGCGGGACATGTTTGACTGCTTCATGAAGTACCAAACCAACATGGAAAACATGTTTCGGAAACTTCAGGTCACTTACGGGTTTACGATCGTTGATGGAATGCGCTCGGTGGAAGATATTAACGCGGAGTTGCGCAAAAAAATAAGTGCGGTGCTCGCGGGCAAGGTCACCTCTCCCTCAAACTGATTTATGGCCGAAGCCAACACTAAAGCCGAACATTTCGTCGGCCTCGATTTAGGCGGCACCAAAATTCTTGCCGGGGTTTTTGACCACTCGATGGAGTGCATCGGTTCGGCCAAGCTGAGCACCAAATCGCAACGCGGTGTCGACAAAGTCGTCGAACGCATTGCCCGTTGCATCCAGGACGCGGTCGATGAGTCGGACCTGGCGATGAAGCAGATTGCCGGCGTCGGGGTAGGCGCTCCGGGAGCCGTCGATTATGAAAACGGCACTGTGATTTTCGCGCCAAACCTTGAAGGATGGAAAGATGTGCCGCTCAAAAAGGATCTTGAAAAGGTGCTAGACGTGCCGGTGTTTGTTGAAAATGACTGCAATATCGCCGCTTTAGGCGTTTACGTTGCGGAGCTCAAATCCAAGCCCCGCAGCATGGTAGGCATTTTTATCGGGACGGGAATTGGTGCCGGGCTGGTTGTTGATGGGGAACTCTATGGCGGTTTCAACCACACCGCCGGAGAAATCGGGCATATGGTTCTTGAAGTTAGCGGACCCAAATGCGGTTGCGGCAACAAGGGTTGTCTCGAAGCCCTCGCCAGCCGGACCGCCATTTTCCAACAGATCAAGGCGGGCATTAAGGATGGTCAGAAAACGATTCTGACTGAAATGCTCGGTGATAACCTCGAGGATTTACGCAGCGGCGATTTGCGCAAAGCGATCCGTCGTGGGGACAAATTCGTCGACCGGGTTGTTGAAAGCGCCGCCGAGTATATCGGTATCGCCACCGCCAACATCATCAATGTCCTTAACCCCGAGGTGGTTGTCCTGGGCGGCGGCGTTATCGAAGCCTTGGCCGACGAAATGATGGGAGTGATTGTGGAGACGGCTGCTGATTACGCAATGCCCGGCACCATGAAAGGCGTCGAAATAGTCGCCTCCAAGCTTGGCGACAACGCTGGGATTACTGGCGGCGCCGTTCTGGCTCGCCGCGCGACAAAATAACCGCTCCAAAAGAACCCAAGGCAAACCTCCTGCTCCTTTGCTTCTTGGTCTCTTTTGTGGCGCTAGTCGCCGGGCCCAGGATCCTCCGCTGGACTCGGCGACTGCTTTCCTCTTCACGTTGGATCAATCCACTTTGATCTTACGTGGTTTCACCCGCTCGGATTTCGGCAGTGTCAAAGTTAATACCCCTTGATCCATGTGCGCCGAGATTTTCGTCGTATCGATAGCGGGATCGAGCTCAAAAACCCGGCGGTAATCCGCTTCGCGGGATTCCCGGAATAACGCTTCACCGTTCAGGGGTTCCACCTGCCGATGCCCGATAATGGTAATTTCGTTACCCTCAAGGGTAATCTCCAGGCCATCTTTGTTGACCCCTGGCATCTCGGCCTCAAGCACGTAACCGTCTTTCGTCTCACAGATGTTCACTTCGGGCGAGACGAATTCCTGAGAACGATTGAAGTTCTCGGTATGATCTCTTTGGGCAGTCGTTTTCATACAAATCCTTTCTTGTAAGCTGTTCTCGTCTTTGCTTTCCAGGGCTAACCTTAGTTTATACTGACGTTGATCTGTTTGGGCTTGGCTTCCTCCGCTTTCGGTAACGTGATACTCAGGATGCCATCCTTGTACTGCGCCTTGATCCGATCCACAGCTACCAGCGTCGGCAGTGTGACCGTCCGTTGAAATTTCCCAACGAATCGTTCCGAGCGATAAACTTCAGCGTCTTGCAATTCGCCCTCGGTCATTCGTTCGCCAGAGATGCTCAGGCTGCCATTGTGCAAGGAAACATCGATGTCCTCTTTCTTCATGCCAGGCAGTTCAGCCCGGACATACACGTTCTCTTTGTCTTCATACAGGTCCAGCGCCGGAGTCCAGCCCCCCAGCACTTGCGACGTGCGAGCCAGTTCGGCTAACGGAGCCTCGAACAAACGATCGATCTCATCCCGTAACGAGGTGAGTTGGCCAAAACCGGGCCATGTTGACAATTGCGGTCTATGCCAGCGAGTTAAGCTATTCATATCAAATTTCCTTTCTTTAGATTAGTTTCTACCGAACTAAACAGCTTCGGGCGTGCCAGCAAGGAGCATTAAATTGTAAAATATTTGTAATCAGAATGTTACAATAAAATACACTTCGGTGCATCAGGGCAAATTTGGGAAATTATGGCACAATTGTGAAGTGCCAGAAGGAAAGCAATGGGGACATTATGTCCCTATTGACCATGATTTGAGCTTCGCTTCGGGAAATCGCCGATGGGCCGCCGTCTCGCTTTTAGTCGAAAGCGTGGCCCGCGCAGCAAAGGACATCGCGCACTTTGTGTCGGACGAGTTCCTTCACTTTTGCCCGGGCTGGCGCGAGGTATTTTCGAGGATCAAATTCTTTGGGGTTTTCGGCAAAGACTTTTCGTATTGCCGCAGTCATGGCGAGGCGTAAATCAGTATCGATATTTACTTTGGTGCAACCCACTCGTCGGGCGACTTCGATATCGGCCTCTGGAACGCCCGCCGTATCGGTTCCTAGCTTGCCCCCGTTTTTGTTTATTTCCTCAACGAGGTCTTTCGGGACGCTGGAAGCACCGTGCAGGACCAAAGGATAATCGCCAAGACCGGCCTCAAGCAGGGCCTTTTTAATTGCCTTTAGCCGTTCGAGGTCGAGGTGTTGTTCGCCCTTAAATTTATAGGCCCCATGCGAATTTCCGATCGCCACGGCCAGAGAATCAACGCCTGTACGTTTCACAAAGTCGACTGCCTGCTCGGGATGGGTGTAATGGCCTTCCTGCGAATAACTGCCGCCCTCTTCACCTTCATCGAATTGAGCTCCGACCAGGTGTCCCAGTTCGCCTTCAACGACGCAATTATGTTTGTGGGCGTAATCGACTACACGACGGCAGATTTCGACGTTCTTTTCGAAGGGCTCATGGCTGGCGTCGATCATGACGCTGGTAAAGCCTTCGTCGATGCACTCCTTGCAAAGTTCAAAAGAGTCACCGTGATCGAGGTGGACTGCAATCGGGATGGTGGAAAGGCTGACGGCGGCTTCGATTAACTTCTTGAGGTAAACCGGGTTGGCGTAGGCCCTCGCCCCTTTTGAGATCTGCAGCATCACCGGTGCCTTCTCCTCTTCGCACGCTTCGACGATTGCCTGAAGCAGCTCCATATTATTGACGTTGAAGGCACCCAAGGCGTATTTGCCCTTGAGGGCTTTTGCGAAAAGCTCTTTGGTATGGGTTAGTGGCATAGGTTCTGTTCCAAATAGTGAATGATTTGCATCACTGGCCGCATCGCCGCGACCTAACCAAGCGAATGTAATGGTAAAGTCTCGCGGACCTAAGGAAAGGAAAAACCAATCAAACGGACTCGGCGAGCAACGGTATCCCGGCGCCTAAGCCTCTTTATCCTCCCCCGATAACTTCCGATACAGAGTCGCCAGGCTAATCCCGAGCAATAATGCGGCCTTTTCCTTATCACCGCCCGATTGTTCCAACGCGCGGTTCAGATGGGCCTGTTCCTGTTCTCGCATGAACGTCTTAAGCGGGAGAAAAGAATGCACTGAGATTTGTTCTGCTTCGAGTTCTCCAGCCTCAGTCTCCGGGCCGCGCAACGGATATAACGCACTTTCGGGAACAGTAGGCAAGGCATCGGGAGTTTCGACTGTCTCTGGCGGCGCCGTCGGGTTGGAGGCAGCTACCAGGCTGGGCGGCAGGTCTGCCGCCTGGATAACCTCGGTCTCCGCTAAGGTCGCCGCGCGCTCAATTGCATTTTCCAGTTCGCGCACGTTTCCGGGCCAATTATAGCCGCACAGAATTGCCATGGCCTGGCGCGTCAGCTGATACGAACGGTTGGTGCGCAGGCTGATTTTATCTTTGAGAAAATGGGCGACGAGCAAAGGGATATCGTCTTTGCGTTCGCGCAGGCCAGGCAACTGAATGGGGATGACGTTGAGCCGGTAATAAAGGTCCTCGCGGAAAGTCCCGTCCTTGATCTTCTTTTCCAGGGATTCGTTCGCCGCAGCGACGACGCGGACATTGACGTAGACGGGGGTGTTATCGCCGACACGCCGCACCTCGCGTTCCTGCAGAACCCGGAGCAACCGGCTTTGGAGCAATGGCGGCATCGAGCCGACCTCGTCCAGAAAAATAGTCCCACCATCCGCTTCCTGAAAAAGCCCTTTCTTGTCCGTGATTGCGCCGGTAAAAGCGCCGCGCCGGTGTCCGAACAATTCGGATTCCAGCAGGTTTTCCGGCAGCGCACTGCAATTGATAGGGACGAACGGGGCCAGCTGGCGGCGGCTGTTGAAGTGCAGCGCGCGAGCGACGAGTTCCTTTCCCGTCCCGCTTTCGCCCAGGACAAGAATCGTGCTGTCCGTATCGGCGACGCGCTCGATCATCTTGAAGACGCCCTGCATACTGGCGGAGCTGCCGATGATCTGGCTGAATTGATATTTTTTCTTGAGTTGTTTGCGGAGGTAAACGGTTTCAGTGAGGGCCGCGTTATACGAGAGCGCGCGCTGCACGCAGAGCTTGAACTCGTCGACTTTGAATGGCTTTTGCAGGTAATCGAACGCGCCGTTCTTCATCGCTTCCTTGGCGGTTTCGACGGAGCCAAACCCGGTGATTACGATCACAACCGCAGGGGGTACCAGTTCCCGCGCCTTTTTGAGAATCTCCAGGCCATGCGGGCGGGTCTTGTCGAAGTAAAGGTCAGTAATGACCAATTCCGGGGCATGCGTGGACAATGCCGCGGCGGCGGCCTGGCCATTGGTAAAGGGAAAGACTTCATGCCCCTCCTGGCGCAAGAGGTCAGCGACCATCTGCACCATGGTTAACTCGTCATCGACCAGCAAAACCTTGGGCATCTTGGGCGAACTTAGTCCAACTTAGCGGCCCCGGGCAAGCCACTTCTGAGCCTGAGCCGTGTCATTACTTCTGCCATTGCAAGTGCTGTTTGAGCAGCTTCGGTTCCACGGTTATGCTGGCGATTCAGGCAGCGTGCACGCGCTTGTGCCTCATTTTCCAGCAGAAGCACCTCATGAATGACCGGTACTCCGGATTGCAATTGGATCTCCATCAATCCCCGGCTTACTGCCTCGCCAATGTGCGTCGCATGGGCTGTTTCTCCCCGCAGAATGACCCCGAGACAGATAATGGCCGAGGGCGTGCCACCTTGCATCTGACCCGAGCGAGCTAACTGAGCAACAACTACAGGGATCTCATAAGCGCCTGGAACACGGATGGTCTCCACCTTTTCCGTGCCCGCGTCCCGCAATTCGTCCTGGGCCGCCCGCACCATCGCATCGACATACCGGGCATTGTACCGCGAGGCGACAATCGCGAAACGATGACCCTTCGCGTGAAACGCTTTACGTTTTACCGAGGTTAACATGGCGCCTGACTCATAGACTTTGGACTTTGGACCTTGGCCTTGGGACTTACAACAGATGTCCGAGCTTCTCCCGTTTCGTCTCCAGATAGCGAGCATTATAGGGATTTGGCTTCACACGAATCGGGACCTGCTCGACAATCTCCAGACCGTAACCTTCCAGTCCGACCACCTTTCGCGGGTTGTTCGTCAGCAGCCGAATAGTTCGGAGTCCGAGGTCCGCCAGGATCTGCGCACCCAACCCATATTCCCTGAGGTCCATGTCATAGCCGAGTTTCTGATTGGCTTCGACGGTGTCATAGCCTTGCTCCTGCAATTTATAGGCACGAATTTTTGGTGCCAGGCCTATCCCGCGTCCTTCCTGGCGCATGTAAACAATCACGCCGCGCCCCTCCTCCGATACCTGCCGCATCGCCTGGTGCAACTGCGGTCCGCAATCGCACCGGCGCGAACCGAATACATCGCCCGTTAAACATTCGCTATGGACTCGGACCAAAATATTCTGCCTTCCGGCGACGTCACCGCAGACCAACGCCAAATGGTGCTGACTGTCCAGTTTGGAGCGATAGAGATATAAATCGAAATCGCCATAGTCGGTCGGCAGTTTCACGACCTCGATGCGCTCGACCAGCTTCTCGCGGGTGCGCCGGAACTCGATTAAATCGGCGATGGTGCAGATCTTCAGGCGATGTTTTTTTGCGAATCTAATTAGTTCGGGCAGGCGTGCCATCGAACCGTCATCGCTCATGATCTCGCAAATAACGCCAATGGGGCGGCAACTGGCCAGGCGCACGAGGTCTACGGCGGCTTCGGTATGGCCGGCCCGTTGCAACACGCCCCCCGGCCGCGCTCGCAGCGGAAAGACATGTCCTGGCTGAACCAGGTTATCGGGAACGGCGGTGGGTTCGGCCATGATCCGGATGGTCTCAGCCCGGTCACCGGCGCTGATCCCCGTGGTGATCCCAGCGGCGGCATCGACGCTGATCTGGAAATCCGTTTTGAAGGTCTCACGGTTCTGCCTGACCATGCGCTCAATTCCGAGCTGTTGCAGACGCTCAGAGGTGGTCGGCACGCAGATCAGCCCGCGTCCGTGCTTGGCCATGAAGTTCACCGACTCTGGAGTAACGAATTGGGCTGCCATGATCAGGTCTCCCTCGTTTTCCCGATCGGCGTCGTCCACCACAATGACCATGCGGCCTTTGCGGATATCCGCTACGACCGATTCGATGGAATTGAACTCATGTGCCATAGGCGTTGACAAATTACCGGCTGATTCGCTAAACGCCAGCGGCAAAACTAATGAACCAGTTCGCTGGAGCAGGCGGGTTTAACCAGCTATTCGGGGGCCTACTTACCCTACTTGTTGTGTTTCAGGCGATACTCCGCTATCGCGACGTATTTCTCGGCAAAGCTCTTGAGCCGTTCCTTTTCGGCGGCGCTCAGCATGCGGGCAACCACTGCAGGCGATCCCAAAACCATCGAACCCGCGGGGATCTGCTGGCCCTGGGTGACTAACGCGCCGGCGCCGATAATCGATTGCTCCCCAATCAGCACCCCATCCATGATAATCGCTCCCATGCCCACCAGTGTCTGATTACCAATTGTGCACGCGTGAACAATGGCGTTGTGGCCGATCGTGACATAGTCGCCGACAATGCATGGATACTCATCGGCCAGGTGCAGCACCGAATTGTCCTGAACATTGCTGTGATGGCCGACGACGATCCGATTAATGTCACCCCGCAACACAGCATTATGCCAGATGCTAGAAAAGTCGCCTAAAGTAACGTCGCCCTCGACGATAGCCCCGCGTGCGATGTAAACCCGCTGGCCGAGGGTCGGCCGCTTCAGCAAGAAAGTATCGAGCTGCTTCTCAAGATCGCTCATGGCAACGGGCTCACCTTAGGTTCTCTTCGCTGTAGAGCGATAACTCAATCAACCGCTCCAACAGCTCACCTGGAGGCACGCCGGAAAAATTCTTCGCGACAAGCTCTTTGGCAAACAAACGGCAGATATAACGAATCTTTAGAAGCTTGTTACGCGCGGCAAAGACGAAATCGCGGTGTCCGCTATTAATCACGATGACGTTCTGATCCGTTTGATAACGCGAGCGCCACAGCTCTCCCGGGGCCTTTTGATACGTGTAGCTTGGGATTCCTTGTTGCGTTCCCTCTTTCAGCTGGTTTTGGGGCAGGAGCGAATCGGTAACAGTGATCAACGCCTCGCCGGAACATTCTACCTCCAGTTGTTTCGCAGTGAGACGAATAGTCGCCAGACCCGGTTCGGAGGGGGCCATGAACGTTGCGATTTCACCCTCGGCGTTTTGCAGCGTCCCACCGCCCTCCATGATTTGCCAAAGAAATACCACGTTCTTTTCGACGAGCCGATTCGACCGATCCCGCGGAATGGCTCGCAGATTTCGAGTCGCCCCCACGCCGACCACACTCGAGGCCGGTGCGATGCGCACGCTGAAGAGGGGCCCAGGAAATTCGAAGAACACTTTCTGCGGCGCCTCTTCCTTGAGCTCCTCGGCCTGTCCATTTTGGTGCACCTCCTGGAATACTTCAGCCGGTAGCGCGGCGGGCTCTCTGGGTTGACTTTTACGCCGGCCGGGGCCGGGTTCATGGAGATCAAACCAGTCATATTCCTCAGCCGGTAGCACGAGCAGCGCCTCTTTCAATGCCCGTTGCACCGAACGCAGCACTTCACGGCTGGTTTGTTCTTCTTCGGCGCGTTGTTGCTCCTCAATCAGCCGAGTCAGCTCCAGCTCCAGCGGCGCGAGCTCCTGCGTAAAACGCTGATAGGCCGCATCCTGAATTATGCCGGTGCGAGTACCTGGGGTTAAACTCAGGTACGGCACATCGATCAGACCTTGAATATAACCGCTAGTCCAGGGCGGCTTGTTGAGCTCGCTCAAGGCGGTAAGATTTTCCAACACGCGCGTGCCTTGCCGGAAAAGCCCGACGCCATTACTGGCACTGGGACGGGTCAGGTACAACTCGACATATAGATCCCCTTGAGCAAACCGGCTTAGCTCATGCAGCACCCGGCCTTCAAACTGGCGCGGTTCCACTTTGAACTCCGTACGAGCTGTACGGTCGATCACCCGGATTTGCACACCTGAATGGCGAATACGGTCCCGCAACTCAGACGCCAAGTACCATTGAATTTTTTCGCCGCTAAATTGCTTGATGCCCGGCAGAATATTGCGGACCAGCAGTTCCGTGCCTGATTCAGCCAGCAGTACCTGCTTGCGCGTGATCCGATAGCCGGGCTGCCCTTTTTTCATGTGCATTTGATACGTCCGGCCATCGCTTCCGACCGACGAAAGAACCAATTCCTCTCCCACAGTCCAAAAACTCAGCAACCCGATGCCGAATTCACCCTGGAGACCGCTGGTTCCCTCCGCCTTAAGCCGTCGCTTCACGGAATCGCAGATATGTGTCGCCACATACTCGAAATCCGGCACCCCTGCCTCATTTCGCCGGATCCCCTCCCCGTCATCTTTGATCCTCAAAAAATGCACACCTCGTTCCTTGCCCCGAACCAGCGTTATATTCCGCGCCCGGGCATCAATGCCGTTTTCGACAAATTCCGCAACCGCTTTGAGGGGATTGTTTTGGGACAAGGCGATGATCCGAATCGCGTTCCAATTATCGCCAATGCGTAACTTGCCTGAATCGGTCGTTTTCAACTGGGTAATCAATGGCGTGTCCAACACTCAGAATCAAGCCGGGAAGTCACTTCTGCATAGCGTCAGGCGAGGCGCTTGACCTGTAAAGAGGGAGTCTCCTTTTCACTCATACAAATTTGAGCCACATTGTGGCGATGCTGGAACTCGAACAGGCCTTGGAGCAAATACTGTCGGCGGTCCCTGCACCCACGACGGAAAACGTTCCGGTGGGTGAAGCGCTCGGGCGCATCTTAACCGACCCCATCTTATCCCCGCTGGATCTGCCGGTGTTCGACAACTCGGCGATGGATGGGTATGCGGTTCGGGCCGAGGACATCGTCGGAGCTCGAGCGGACGCCCCCGTGCGCCTGCGGGTCACTGGACGCGTTGCTGCCGGCGAAAGCTTCTCAGGCGAAGTCAGTAGCGGCTCCTGTGTGCGGCTGTTCACTGGCTCGCCTTTGCCGCGGGGTGCTGACGCTGTGGTCATGCAGGAGGACACAATGGTACCGCAAAACGCGCCTTTGGAAATATTGGTGCTCGAACCAGCTCGACCGGGTGAAAACGTTCGCAGACAAGGAGAAGATATTCGAAAGGGAACAGTTCTTGGCCAACCGGGCGACGGGGTAGGATTCGCGCAAGTGGCCTTATTATCAGCGGCTGGGGTGGCACGGTTGCAGGTTGGGCGGCGCCCGCGCGTCGGCGTGCTGGCCTCGGGCTCCGAATTAAAGGAACTGGGAGAACCGCTCGGGCCAGGTCAAATCTACGAAAGCAATCGCGTAATGCTCAGCAGCCTGGTACAACGCGCCGGCGCTATGGCCCGTGTATTACCACTCGTGCCGGATGCCCTCGAGGCGACGCGCGGTGCTTTGGAACGCGCGTTTAGTGACTGTGATGCCGTGCTCACTTCGGGTGGTGTTTCCGTCGGTGAAATGGATTTTCTCAAGCAGGCATTCGCCGATGCCGGGGGCGATCTGCAGTTTTGGAAGGTGGCGATCCGGCCGGGGCGGCCATTTGTTTTCGGACGACGCAAAGGTAAGCTGTTGTTTGGGTTGCCCGGCAATCCGGTTTCGGCCTTGGTTACCTTTCTGCTCCTGGTGCGTCCGGCATTGTTGCGCTGGCAAGGAGCAACTGAACTTGCGCTGCCTGCCTATCCGGGAGTGCTGGCCGAACCGTTGTCTAATCCGGGCAATCGGCGACATTTCATGCGCGTGAGAATGGATCCCGGTGGGAAGGTGTATTCAGCCGGAGCGCAGGCCTCGCATATGCTGAGCTCGCTCGCTCGCGCGCACGGCCTGATTGACGCCGCGCCCGAGGTAAGTCTCCCCGCGGGCGCGTTGGTATCGGTAATGCGGTGGGATTAAGTATTAGAACCGGCGACGAGGAACTTCTATCGGGGTCGGGAAGAACGGTGCCGATCTGGGAAGTTCTGGCTTCAGGGGAGTATACATCGGGTTCCATTGATTCAGAACGGTCGCGTTAACGTCCGGCAAAGTCGCCGGCGCCAGAACCGGAGGCGTCAAGCTCTGCGTCACCGCCGTCGGGCGGCTTCGAGTCGATGCGGCTGGCAAAGAGTCCCATCCGCCCATAGGTGCTGCTTGAACAGGCCCTACGGCAGCTTTGAAGAAATCGCCACTACCACCACTGTGCGAGCCGACTGAGTCGTCGAAAGCTGGGCCACTGAGTATCTTCTGAAACTCATCCATGTAAGCCTTTTGGGCTTCTATCTGATGTGGGGTCCGTTGGGAATCTGCTGGCATTCCACCTCCACCAACGCTTCCCGACCTGCGCGAACCGAAGATGCCGCCAAAAGCGTCGCGTTGCGATCTTAGACCCTTGGCGACTTCACGAAGCCCTTCCGGCAATGAGGAATCGTCCTCCGTGGTCGACTCAGACTGATCGCTATCCCTATCCGACGAATGATAGTCGGGTTTCTGCTGCCGTTCCCGTCTCGTTTGTTTGGCGAAGTCATCCCACGAGAGCTTCCTTTTATCGGATTTGACCTCGGAAACAGAGTCATCGTCATTCTTGATGCTTCCGCTGACTGCCTCTTCGGCATCCCAAATCCAGCCTTTGGACTTTTCCAGTTCATCCTTTGAACGACGACTTTTTACGACCGGTAATCGTGGCGGCACAAAGCCCGAGGGCACGATCGAATCTTTCTGGTTGGCAAATGGGAGCAAGGACTTGCTCAATTCCTCGTCCAGTAGGTTGAGACCGTCTTCTTTGACGTCCAGTCGATTGAGATCTTTGAAGATCTCGAGGCTGTTGGTTTCAGAGGAGGAACTCGAGCGGGTCGAGCGCTGGGTCCCTTGTGCCCGGACATCAGGGGCAACCATGGCACAGGCCATCACGAGCACGATGGAACTATACTCAATGATGGTGGGCCACAATCTCATTGTCGCATCGATCATCCTAGTCCAATTGCCCATTGCGTCAATGAACATTTTGGAACTAGAAACACCGAATCTATGCCGATTATTATATCGGCAGTTGTGCAAATGAAGAGAATGCCGTTACAACTGGCCGCAGTCGCTTTTGGGATGACCTTCTCTTGCACGAGACCAAGCGCTGAACCACCTTCCGCCGCACCCTCACGGCCAATCCGGGCCGCCGCCGGTTGGGTGAAATCTGCGGAAAATCCGATCCTGGGCTGTGAATATGGCACCTGTTTCGATATCTCCGTGCTGAAAGAGGAAGGGAGTTACCGAATGTGGGTTTCATGGCGTCCCAAGAAAAGCCTGGCCCTGGTCACCAGCAAGGATGGCATCCATTGGAGTCAGCCGCCCGAAGTGGTCTTTGGTCCGCGCCCGGAGAGCGGCTGGGAAGACGATATTAATCGTCCGATCATTGTAAAACGCGACGGGATTTATCACCTCTGGTATACCGGCCAGGCCAACGGACATTCGTGGATCGGCTATGCCACCAGCCCTGACGGTGTGTCCTGGCAACGCATGAGCGACAAGCCGGTGTTGGCTGCTGAAGCGCGATGGGAAAAGGTTGCCGTGATGTGTCCGCATGTTGTGTGGGATAGTAGCCCCGGCCTATACCGGATGTGGTACTCAGGAGGCGAACAATACGAGCCTGATGCGGTTGGCTATGCGACGAGTCCTGATGGTTTGCATTGGAGCAAGCATCCTACAAATCCGGTTTTCAAGGCGGACCCATCCCGGCCGTGGGAACAGAACCGGGTGACGGGCTGCCAGGTGGAGAAGCGGGGCGATTGGTATCTGATGTTCTACATCGGCTTTCGCGACGTCGACCACGCGCAGATCGGCGTAGCGCGATCGCGTGATGGCATCACGGGTTGGCAACGTCACCCCGAAAACCCAATCATCCACACCGGGTTCAATCAATGGGACCACGATGCCTGCTACAAGCCGTATGCGATTTTCGACGGCTCGCGCTGGCTGCTCTGGTATAACGGCCGGCACGGCTCACTCGAGCAGATCGGCGTCGCGTTTCACGAAGGTGAGGATTTGGGCTTCCGGTAACCAACCGAACAGCGAAGACGCAAAAGACGCGAACATGAAAGCAACAACAATTGCGGTGCTGGCGATCTCCAGCTTGAGATTTACGGCACTGGCCGCAGATGACAGCCCGTTTAAGCCGCTTCAGCTTCATCCCGAAAATCCACACTATTTCCTCTTTCGCGGCAAACCCACCGTGCTGGTTACCTCGGGCGAACATTACGGCGCAGTGTTGAACCAGGATTTTGATTACCTCACTTACCTGGACACCTTGAAGGCTGAAGGCATGAATCTCACGCGCACCGTGCCTGGCACTTCTCTTGAAAGCACTAACGCGACCACGTATCGCGGCGGCGACCAGAACACGTTCGCTCCGCGCCCCGGGCGTTTTCTCGCTCCCTGGGCCCGGAGCGACACCCCAGGATATTTTTATGGCGGCAATAAATTCGACCTCGACCGCTGGGACGACAAGTTTTTCCAGCGCCTCAAGGCTTTCGTCAGAGCGGCTGGCGAGCGGGGGATTATCGTCGAATTCAATTTGTTCTACGTGCTGTACGGCGACGGACCTGAGTTTGGAAAATGGAAGCTGCACCCCCTCAATGCGCACAATAACGTGAACGACGTAGGGCATGTCTCCTTTCATCGCTACAACACGCTCGACGAACCGGCGTTGATCGCCCGGCAGGAGGCCGTTCTTCGCAAGCTTCTCACGGAGCTGAACGCTTTCGACAATGTCTATTACGAGATTTGTGATGAGCCGTACTGCAGTGGCGCCAGTCCGAAGGAGACGGCAGCCTGGGAAAATCATCTGCTGGATGTAGCGGAGGCGACGATGCGAGAGCTGCCGCACCGCCAGCTCCTGGCCATGAATTACGCAAACGAGTACTCGCTTGTTAAGAACGCGCATCCGGCTGTTTCCCTCTTAAATTTCCATTACTGCTCTCCACCGGCGGTCGTGCCGCTGAACTGGGCGCTCAACAAGCCGATTTGCTTCGATGAAACCGGCGGCGGCGAAAAAATCCTCGAGCGTCGTCGGGAGGCATGGGCCTTCATGCTGAGTGGCGGCGCCGTGTACAACAATCTTGACCCCAGCTTCGCCACGGACGATCCGACCGGCAGCGGCAGGATTCAACAGCCTGACGGCCGCTTCGATGGCCGCCCTCTGCGGAAACAACTCCGCATTCTGCGCGAATTTATGGAAAGCCTGGACTTCGTCCACATGCAACCCGACCGGAGTGCCGTGGCGATCCCGCCTCATCCTGGCGGATGTTACGCCCTGGTAAAACCAGGCGAAGCTATCGCCGTCTACGTGTACTCCCCGCGGAAGGAACCGGGGGCTGGAGTCCTGCTGGACTTGCCCAAAGGGCGGTGGCGGGCCGATTGGCTGCATCCCGCGACCGGTGAGTGGGAACCCTCGCAAATTATCAACCATCCGGGTGGCGGATTATCCGTAGCCGGTCCCGCGTTCACAAACGACATAGTGGTCAGCGTGCAGCGGGCTAACTAGATCGCTTAGGCTTAAGCTTTCCGTGGAGTATCTGGTGGCGATTGCGGCATCGAAAAATGTTTGTTGAGCTACGGTGATTTCTAGACAACTGTTTAGACACGTGGACCCACGGCGAAAGATGGACAAGCACACAACGCTAGAACGTATAACTCTGTCATTATTCTTGGCGGCGGCGTCGTGCTCAGCGGGTGATTGGCCAATGTTTCATGGCGGTCCGGACCTGCGAGGCGTAGCGGTTGGCCCGTTGCCGGAGAAGCTAGTCACGGTTTGGCGTTTCAAGACGGGGGGATCAGTTAAGTCATCTGCTGCCATTGTGAACCAGCAAGTCTTCATCGGCTCCGACGACGGGAATGTCTATGGATTGAGCCTGGCGGATGGGAAAAAACTCTGGGCGTTCAAAACCGGCGGAGAAGTGGAGTCGTCACCACTGGTTCTGGATCGCACCGTGTTTGTCGGTTCGAGTGACGGATTCCTGTACGCGCTCGACTCGACGACCGGCAAGCTCCTCTGGAAATATGAGACGGGCGACAAAATTCTTGGCGCGCCGAATTGGGATAAGATGGGGACAAACCTATGTGTGCTGGTGGGTAGTTATGACTTTAAGCTGCATTGTGTTCAGGCGACGACCGGCAAGAGCAATTGGGTCTATGAGACGGCCAATTACATTAACGGTTCTCCCGCGGTGGCTGCCGGCCAGGCAGTATTTGGCGGATGCGATGGACTGCTGCACGTGATTGATTTGAACGATGGGCGCCAGGTCCGAGAAGTTTCGGCCGGCGCGTATGTCCCGGGGTCGGTCGCGCTTGCCGATGGCAAGGCTTATCTGGGCCAATACGAGAATCGCTTTTTGTGCATCGATTTAAAAGCGGGCAAAGTCGATTGGGAATTCAAGGACCGCAATTTTCCGTACGTGGGATCGCCGGCGGTAAGTGATGACCGGGTTGTATTCGGTGGGCAGGACAAGTTGTTGCATTGCGTTAAGCGGACCGATGGCAGCAGCCTTTGGAGTTTCCCGACGCGTGGCAAGGTGGACAGTTCACCGGTGATTTGCGGCGAACGCGTCATCGCCGGGTCGGATGACGGACGGCTTTATATGGTGTCCCTCGATAAAGGCCAGCAACTCTGGTCGTATGAAATTGGCCAGGCAATTAACAGTTCCCCGGCGGTCGCCCAAGGTCGAATCATTATTGGTTCGGATGACGGAACGGTATATTGCTTCGGAGGCAAGTGAGATAAAATCCGAAGGCCAAACAGGAATCACTAAAACTCCATGAACATCATCCAGCTCACACCCGGTGCAGGCGCGATGTTCTGCGGCAATTGCCTGCGGGATAACGCCCTGGTCCGCTCGTTGCGGGCGATGGGGCATGACGTGTTGATGGTGCCGCTTTATTTGCCGCTTACCCTCGATGAACCCGATGAAAGCGCTGGCACTCCCATTTTCTTCAGCGGTATCAGCGTCTACCTCGAACAAAAATCCGCGTTATTCCGCAATACGCCACGATGGCTAAATAACCTTTTAGCGTCGCCGCGGTTGTTGCGCTGGGCCGCTGGACGAGCCGCCAAAACACGTGCCGCCGATTTGGGCGGGATTACCTTCTCGATGCTGGAGGGTGAGCTGGGCAACCAGGCGCACGAACTTGATCTCCTCATAAACTGGCTCAAGACTCAACCACGGCACGATGTCGTCTGCCTGTCGAATGCGCTGTTGATTGGATTGGCTCGCCGCCTTAAGAATGAGCTCGGTGCTCCAATCGTCTGTACTTTGCAAGGCGAGGATTCTTTCCTCGATAGCTTGCCCGAACCACACCGGTCAGAGTGCTGGGAGCTCTTAAGCCAACGCGCCAAAGAGGTCGATTTTTTTATTGCTCCGAGCCGTTACTTTGGGGATTTGATGCAAAAACGGCTCGCACTCGCGCCGGAGCGCGTGCGCGTTGTTTATAACGGCATAAATCTGGACGGCTATCCCGATCAACCCATTCCAGCCGCCACCGATGCTTCTGCCCGACCCTCACCGGCCCTGGGCTTTTTTGCGCGAATGTGCCGCGAGAAAGGTTTGGATACCCTGGTCGACGCCTTCATTCAGATTCGTCAGCGCGGACGTGTCGCCGCTCTCAGGCTGCAGGTCGGCGGGAGTTGTGGGCCAGCTGATCAACCGCTGGTCGAGTCGCTCCGCGAAAAACTCGCACACGCGGGATTGAGCGATGCCGTCGAGTTTTGCCCCAATCTGGATCGGGCGGGCAAAATTGCCTTTTTGCGGCAACTCTCTGTTTTCTCTGTGCCGGCTGGTTATGGTGAGGCTTTCGGTTTGTATGTAATCGAGGCGATGGCCGCGGGCGTGCCGGTCGTGCAACCGAATGTGGCAGCGTTTCCCGAGTTAATCGAGGCTACCGGCGGCGGATTAATAAGTGATAATGCCGACGCTCAAAGCCTCGCCGAGCAAATCGAGAAACTTCTACTGGAGCCGGAACGAGCGCGGTCTTTGGGCGAGAGGGGCCGCCAATCGGTGCACGAAAAGTTCAGCGTGGAGGCAATGAGCCGTGCCCTGTTGTTGGAATTTGATGCGTTGTCTACTGAAACCGTTAAGATGGTGGATCGTTAGTTAGGACGTTCAAGGTCGTCCGTTCGTTATAACGCTTTAACGTCCTCCCGAGAAAACACTTTGCGCCAGGCGCAATTGACATACGGTTCGTGCACGAATATCTCCAGGTACCTGGGCGAGACTTCAGCTAAAACTTCCGCGCACTCAGTCTCATCCTCCGACTTGACTTTAGTGGAGTATCCCAGGCTGCGATTTTTTCGGCCCTGCAATCGTATCTGCGGTTGCAACAGGTTCAGGTCGAAGAAATCCAGCATCGCTTTAAAACGCTTCGGATCGTTCAGGTCAGTTGGCACTTGGAGGGTGTAGCACCGGGAGTGGAGCTGGTGCTCTTCCAGAAACGACATTGCCCGGTTCTCGATCTCGATCCATTCCAGCAAGTACCATTGGAATAACGTCAGCTGCCTTCGTTTGAACGGTTCAAAGATCTCTTCGTTGCCGGTTAGCGACCAAACGAAATGCCGTCGACCATCATCGCCGCGATAATAGTGAAACGGGACATGGACGCGTCGTCGCCAGCCTTCGCGGTAGGCTTCGCTCCGTGCAACTTTTAACGGGTCGCGAATCAAATGCACCAGGCGGAGCTCAGGAAAGATCTCCGGCGCGACGCGGTAAGCGGACTTGAGAAAAGCATGGCTTGATTCCAGGTAAATGCGCCCGGGCAATCGTTCAATGTGGTTTCGTTTCTTAAGCAGCAGTTGCCGCAAGCGATCCAATCGACCGGCGTGCGCGTCGTAGATGGCGCGGCCGAACATCGTCGGATTTCCCCAGTCGAAAAACGGCTCATGTCGGCAGATACAATCGCGGACATTATTCTGAAACAAGTGCCTGAGGTAAACTGTTCCCGAGCGCGCGCTGGTCAGTGTAAAGATGACGAGCTTCATGCCCGCGCGGAGAGGTCCTTATGCACGCAAACGACGTCAACCGGGTCGGGGATCTCCGGTTGGAAAATAGTCGTGCGTTTCCGATCAAACACCTCGAAGCCATAGCGCTCGTAGACCAATTCGGGTTTGCGTTTCTTGTGCGAAAAGAAGGCGCCGTAGCAGCAACGCACGCCGGCTTCCCGTAGACGACGCTCATAGATGTCCCAAAGATGATAACAAATGCCACGCCCGCGAAAACCCTTGTCGAGATCCCAATGCAAGTGGGCCGCGTTGCGGGGATGTTTGGGTTGTTCGGCAAATCCGCAGGTCAGGAGCCAGCGCACAAAACGCGCGCTGCGCGGATGACCGGCGTAGCGGCCGGTGGCCAGACGGAAGAGCATCCTGGCGGCGGTACGCGCCCCGCTGCTCATCAGGACCATATCGAAACGGTCGGACACCGCCCCCAGGAGATAGCCAATGACGCGTTGGTCCACTTCGGCGACCAGGGCCCAATCCGGTGAATGATCGAGATAGGCATTGGTGAAGAGATCCGCGAACAATTCCCGATCCTGAAAGAAAATATCGACCGGGTCCCCCAAAAAACCGGTCTCACAACAGAGGCGCCGAATCGCTATGCGATCTTCAGGTCGGTATGGACGGATGCGAACTTTCTTTTCCAAACAGACCGGGTTGTGATTAATGGGAAACTCATCCAGGATTCCCCGTGCCGCGAGCGGCTCGATTTCCGTACCATCCACAAACCTTAAACTCATGCCATGCCCTTCGCCCTCTAGTGGTTCCTTGTGACAGAGACCTTGCGGTGAATCAGACGGTTCATGACAACATCGCTTAAGTCGAATTTTTTTCCAGCTAGAAAACAGGTTGCCGCCCGCAGACGATTGCCCTAGGTTTCCAAGCGTCCAGTGCGCGAGTAGCTCAATTGGATAGAGCGTCGGCCTCCGGAGCCGAAGGTTGTGGGTTCGACCCCCGCCTCGCGTACCACAAAATCCCGACCTGCTGGACCATTGGGGAAAGGAAGTAATTTCTCATTCCCTTTTGGGGTTTAGGGCGTACAGTGGGACATCCATGAACGACATCGATACAGAAAGTCTAAAGGGCATTGCCAACCAGTTGCGGATCCTTTCGATCCAGGCAACCACGGCGGCTGGGAGTGGACATCCGACTTCGTGCTGTTCCGCAGCCGATTTGGTCGCCGCCTTATTTTTTGGGCACATGCGTTTCGATCCCAAGAACCCCCATTACTATAATAACGACCGCTTCATACTGTCGAAGGGCCATGCCGCCCCTCTGCTGTACGCGGCGTGGGCGGAAACGGGATTTATACCGGAGGAGAAATTAGCAACCCTGCGGCGATTCGACAGCGACCTCGAAGGCCACCCGACTCCCCGGCTACCGTTTGCGGATGTTGCCACCGGATCGCTTGGCCAAGGACTGAGTGTCGGTGTGGGCATGGCGTTATGCGCACGGCTCGATCAACTCGATTATCGCACCTACGTGCTGCTCGGCGATGGTGAATGCTCGGAAGGATCGGTCTGGGAAGCCGCTTCGCTCGCCGGTCTCAATCAGCTCAACAATTTGATTGCTGTCGTCGACATTAACCGCCTCGGCCAAAGCGATCCCACGCCCCTGGGGCATAACCTGGATGCCTATAAAAGACGCTTCGAATCGTTTGGCTGGCGCACAGAAGAAATCGACGGCCACGACATGGATGAGATCGTAGAAGTCCTCGCGGCGGTTGGCCTTGGTAACCAGCCTCTGGTCGTTCTTGCCAAGACATTCAAAGGAGCGGGTATTTCCTTCATCCAGGATAAGGAGGGCTGGCACGGCAGGGCGCTCTCGAAGGAAGAAGCTGAGCGCGCGATTGCCGAGTTGCGTCCTTCGGCCAGATCCGGCATCGGTCACCCAATCGCGGCGCCGAATCAGCTCCCCGCTCCAAAAAATGACCCGCCGGCCCAATACCCAGCTATTACTTACAAGCTAGGCGATATGGTCGCCACACGCGAAGCCTTCGGCAACGCCCTGCTTCGTATCGGCGGGGCCGATAATCGCGTTGTCGCGCTCGATGGCGACACCAAGAACTCAACCTACTCCGAAAAGTTTCTGAAGAAATATCCCGAGCGGTTCACCGAATGTTACATTGCCGAGCAGAATATGGTCGGCGTTGCGACCGGTTTCGCCGTGCGGGGCAAAGTCCCGTTTGCGTCGACGTTTGCAACCTTTTTCACTCGCGCATTTGACCAGATCCGTGTCGCGGGAATCTCACGTGCCAACGTTAAATTAGCTGGATCGCACGTCGGCGTCAGCATTGGCGAGGACGGTCCGTCACAGATGGGATTGGAAGACATTGCGCTGATGCGCGCCGTCGCCGGTAGCACAGTCCTGTATCCCAGCGATGCCGTTTCTGCCGAAAAGCTGATGGACCTGATGGCGAGCCACCAGGGCGTTTGCTTTCTGCGCACTTCCCGGCCCAAGACCCCGGTCATCTACAGCAACGAGGAAGCGTTCCCGATTGGCGGCGCTAAAGTTCTGCGCCAAACGGCAAACGACAACATTACCGTTGTTGCCGCTGGAGTCACCTTGCATGAGGCGCTCAAAGCGGCCGATGCGTTAAAGAACGAGGGGATCGGCATAACCGTCATTGACGCTTACAGTGTAAAACCGCTGGGCAAGGACGTAATCCTGGCTGCTGCGCAGAAGACCAACAACGTGGTTCTCACAGTGGAAGATCATTATCTCGAAGGCGGCCTGGGTGACGCAGTCGCCGGTGAGCTCAGCGCCGCGGGCGTGAGAGTACACAAGGTTGGGGTATCCGACCTGCCCCGCTCTGGCAAACCGGAGGAGTTGCTGGCCCATTATGGGCTGGACGCCCAGGGCATCATTCGCAAGGTAAAAGCGCTCTAGTAGGCTGGGCGCCGCGCCTGGTAGCGCGAGTGGCACACTCGGCTGTCTCAGCCGATCGCAAGTCGGCGCAGGCATATGTTTAAAAGCTCAAAAACGAAAGAACAACGGTCCGCGCGTCGGCGCAGCAAGATCACGATAACCAATTCGCGAACCAAGCGACGGATGCAGATCGCGGCTGACAAACATCTCGTCGTGGTGCAGGCGATTAGGAGCGCGTTGGCGCGAGGCAAAAGCCTCACCTACACCGAGTTGCTCAAGGCGGTGAAGAAAAAGCTGCACGCTTTCCCGGGATCCGTCGGTTGGTATCTCATCTCGGTAATCCGGAATATGGAGTCGGAGGGCAAGGTTCTCTGCAAAATGACGAGCCGCCGCCCGTATTATTCTTTAGCAGGCAGATAGGAGCACTTGCATTTCTCGCAGTAGCCTCTTTAGAACCTATTTGGCCGCAGGCTTAAGCAGGTTCTCCAGAAAATCAACGTGCATTCGGCCCCCGTTCCCATTCCATGCCCGCGGTCCCCAGGCCTTTGAACATATGTCAATGTCCCCATCACCATCGACATCCCCGACCTGCAATTCATGGCCGCCAAGTTTGCCGTCCAAAATGATATGTTCTTTAAAGAGATTGTTCCCGAGGTTTTCCCATAGTACCCACCGCGGATTCTCGCGTCCCGTCGGCAGCAATTCCTCCTGTTCGTTGACGACAATATCGGGTCGCCCGTCACCATTAAAATCCGCCACCGCCAAGGCGTGTAATGAACCGTAAGTGAAGCTCTGGGGTAGTTCGATTTTCGTCCACTGGTTGCCCTTACCGTCCGCATTCTTGAGCACAACAACTTTTGAGTCCTCAATATCCGCATCGGCAATGATTATTTCTTTCCGGCCATCGCCGTCCAGGTCAGCAACCGCGGTGCGCACACAAACGCCGAACGGCCCCTTGCGGCCCATGGGGATATTTTTATGGGCAACCCACTCGCGGCCTTTGCCATCCTTATTCTCGAACCATGTATCCGCGCGAATAATATCCAGGTCGCCGTCCCCATCGAGATCCGCGACGCCATTCGGAGTAATCGCGCCGTGGACTGGCGGTCCGACCGGATGTCTCAGCCACGGCTGCCGCGGATCGGCGGGAATCGAATACCAGCAGAGGGAGTTGAGCGGAGTGCGCTCGTCACCCATCATGACGATGTCAGGCTTACTATCTCCGTCGATATCGGCGGCGAGGATATCATGTGCGCCCACAGCTGTTGCGTCGAAGACAATGCGTTCGAATGGAAGTTCCCGTGGCTTGCCCGGATTGCGATACCAGACACCGCTGCAGACCAGATCGGGCCATCCGTCGCGGTCCACATCAAGGGCGGCAAGGCCCACATCCGACAGGTAATTGGTCCCCACAAGGTGTCGGACCCAGCGATCCGCCCCTTGAAATTCAAACCAATAAAGTTGGGAGGGACTAAACGGGCGGCCACCCAAAACGAAGTCGAGGTCGCCATCTCGATCCAGGTCGACGAGTGCAGTCAGGCCGTAGTCACCCACCAATTTATCCGCAACCGGCAGAGTGCGATCGATGAAATGGTGGCGAAAGCCAAATTCGGCGCCGATAACCTCTTGTCCCAGCCAAGCGGTTGCGACAACCAGCACTAGTTTGCAGAGCCGGTAAGTGTGCACAAAGTGGATCATGCCAACCAGCAGAAGACAAGGCGAGCGCTTGTTTCAAACGGTGCAAAGTTGAAGCTGCCTGAATGGCCATCGGCCGAGAGAGCTTAAGCGGGCGCATGCAGTTGAACAGAAGGCAACGAAGTTAACGAAGACATGGTGCAAGGACCAGCGTGTTGTGGTTCAGTGCTGCGCGGCAATGCGCAGGTCCGTTTTGATATTGGGATTGAGCGGGGCGTTCTGCAGCCAGGCGGCGGCTTCGGTTGGCGCTGCGAGATTCCACACAGAGAAGACGTTGCCGACGGCTCGGGCGTAGTCGGTCTCACTGGCGAAGGGCAGTTTGGCCAACCACTCCATCGCGGCGGACGGAGAGCCTTCCTCGGCCTGAAGCTTCGCGGTGAGGTTGACCGAGTTCCATAGCATCTCCTCTTTAGTGGCGCCATTGCCTTCCCCCGCTCTGAGTCTGAGTGCGGGATCCTGACCGATGAGCGGGTCAAGGATGAGTCTTGATTTCTGCGGATCGAAGCGCAAACCGGGCGGCGCGGCGGCTTCGATCAGCGCCAGCTCCATCGCCGGGTCGTGACTGTTCAGATAGGCATCGACGGTACGACTGACACGGTCATTGTCGAGTTGAGAAACCAACAACGGAATCGCGGCGCGGACATCCTCCGGACTCGTAAGCGCATTGGCCCAATTGATGGCCGCTTCAGGATCATTTCGCACCCAGCGTCGGGCCAGTTCCGAGATGAGGTCCGCCCGCTGTGCGGGGGTCACATCAGAATTGGCGATCAAATTTGCGACCTCCGGGCCATGGCCACCTTCCTGAACCAGGCCCCGCATCATGCTCTCCAGCGTGGAGGCGTAAGAGTCTGTGCCCTTCAACTCGGTCAGGACCTGGAAAGCTTCCTGGGGATTTTGATGGGCCAAATTGTAGCCGATCTGTGCGTAGAACCCCATCTTGTCGGTTCCGCTGAGACTTTGCCTGGCCCATTGGACGGCTGCCTCCGTATCCGACCATCCTTGGGCCAACAGCATTAGCCGGGAGGCGCGATCCGAGGAATTCGGATCCGCAGCAATACGATTGGCCAGCGAACGAGGATCGGTGCCGGCTTCAAAAAGGTCGAGCATCTGTGCCTTGCCGGGACCCTCCGGGAGCATCGCCTCCAGACCTTCACGATTTAGATTGGGCAAGGCCTTTCGGGCGGCCTCGAGCAGATTTTGCTGTAGATTCCAACCACGAGATCCTGGCTCGGAGAGCACTGACGCAGCCCAGGCGAGCGCCTCCTGGGGCTGTGTGCCGGCCCAAAGGTCTATGACCCCGAAGGTGAAGGCTTTCGGGCCATTCTCCAGGAGCGGGGATATCTCGGCTTCAGGAAGGTGGATTCCGTACTCCTGAGCGAGAAGCTCCTGCACTCGGTGCGGGTCCTTTATAAGGGCGAACTGGCTCAGCCGCTCAAGGAATTTTGTCTGCTTCTCTCGAGCTGTTTTGCGCGCCTCTTCCAGAAAAACGGGAGAGCTCTTCGCCCGGGCTGCGGTCAAGGCAGCGTTCGATGCCGGCAATGGCCGAGGAGTTTCCTCAGGCCTGGATTGGGGTTCATCCTTGGTAACGGTTGCGCGAGGAGCGGTTGAATACGTTTTCGATTGCGCCAAGGAAAGGTCCGGCGAGGCGCGTTGACTGAAACGGTGGATCGCGGCTCCGGACACGATGATGAGCGCTGCGCCGGCGAGAATCTTTGCAATCGTTGTCGTTTTCATAAGTGTGATGATTAATGAGCCACCAGCAGCCGACGCATCAGCGAGGGCGGATGCTGAGGAGAGTGTGGCGGCGAAACCCGCAATCGCCATTGAGGCTTGTGCGGCATGTGCGGAAAGGAGCGCGGCCAGGACCGTTGCTGACACGGCGACCCCGTTTCGAGCGAAGAATGTGCGCAAGGTTTCAACGGCGGCAGACAATTCGCGGCTGGCGACGCTCTCCGAACAGCCGACCTGGAGGGCCGCGGCGCGCTGGCTGTTGTTTTGAAAATAACGAAGCAGCACCAACTCGCGCTGACGCTGGGGTAGCGTCACCATCGCCTCATCCAGCAGCGGTTCCAACTCATGCCAAAGAGTATTCTCGTTAGGTTTCATAAGGTGTGCCATGGCATCGGGCTGGGTCTCTCGTTGCAGTCGTCGGATAAGAGTGCGCCGATGGGTTCGGGCCAAATGGCACGCGGTGACGTAAAGCCACCCGCCGACGCTCGTGCGTGGAGGAAGCGACGGCAGCTTGCGGACGAACAGGAGAAAAACCTCTTGCGCGGCATCTTCACCCAGCGCCACATCGCGCAGGATCCGCTGGCAAACGGCTTTGACCATCGGCCCGTGCAGCCTGACAAGTTCCGCGCACACCGTCTCGCTCAAAGGAAGAGTCAGATCCGCGCAAGTCCTGGAACTCCAGACCGGCTCTTCACTCTGGCTGTCAGCCTTCACACCATACTATTGCCGCAATCGGCAAAAGTTTGCGAAAAATCCGGCGCTGCTATATCCGCACTCCCGCGGCCTGGTAAAACTGCTTAACGCGTGCCATTTCCTCCTCGAGTTCCAGCACGCCTATCGAACGCACCATTTCACCAATTGGGGTCTTCGGATCGTTCGACCAAAAGATACCGCAATCTTCGTCTTCGTAATAACGGAACCCGACTTTGTCGCCAAAGCCTTTCCGAAGGGCTTCTCCGTTTTGAAGCCTCGCGCTCCAGGGGAGCAAGGCGTAACTGAGGTCCAGTTCGTGGACCAGGATGCGTTGGGGCGGTTTGATCTGGGCCGCGATTTTGCCAGTGGGCTCGAAGACCGACGCGTTGTGCCTCCAAGTACTGGATACAATGTAGCAGCGGTTTTGTCTGGCCCGGAAGGCGGGTTGCGAGGTCTGCGGCGACTGCGTCGGCCAGGCGATCAGTTCCGCGCCATTGCGGGCCAGTTCCGCCCATCCGCCATCGAACTCCATGTCGTAACAGATTTGGATTCCCAATTTGCCAAAGTCGCACTCAAAAATCGGCAGCGAGTCCCCCGGGGTGCAGCCGCCTTCCATATTCTTGCGCTCAAGGGAGACAACCAAATGAATCTTGCGGTAGGTTCCCTGCACTTCCCCGTCGCGTCCGACGAGGATTGCCGCATTCGAATACAATTTCTTTTCCTTGGAATCGAGTAAGTAGGTCGGGACGACGATATAACATTTGTGTTCAAGCGCCTTGCGTTTAAAGGCGTCCCTGATTTCGCCCTCGTAAGGGACCGAATGAGCCAGCGCATCATCGCCCGCTTCGCCGGTGAGTGACACTTCGGGCAAGACGGCGAGATCGAGTCCGCGTTTATGAACCTTCTTTGCCTGCGCAGCCATTTCATCTACCAACCCTGTCAATTGCTCGAGCCGGCGGCGCAGCCCTGGATACTGACCCCAGAAGGACTGCATCGTCGTGCCGACGACGACTTTTCGGGGCGGGCTGTTTGAGGAGGTCCGGATTGGTTCGTCAGACTTCGCGGCCAGAGTTGGTACGGCCTCCAGCGCGGCGAGGCTGCTCAGACTGGCCAGGAATGTTCTTCGTTTCATTGGCTTATCATCGTTTAGGCCAATTCGCAAAGGATGGCAAGGGAACCGTGATGCGTGATGCCTGAAACGTAAGACGTAAGACGCAGGGTGCGAACAGTGGTGCGTGCGTGTTTAGCATAGCGCAGAGTTTCACTCGCTTTACTCTAAGAATATCTTTGGGAATTGCGGCAGCTTGTGAAGATTTGTGCGCTGGTGTTTTGAACCGCCGAGACGCGAACTCCGCAGAGAAGAGCCTCCCGACAGTGGAAAGCGCAGAAATAAAAGTGGTTTCTCTGCTTCTTGTGCTCTCGGCGGTTCACTGCTGTTCAAAGTCCGTCTCCAACTCGAGGCTCTCCGTGGGAAATATAAGAACCGGGCGGAGATTGCTCTCCGCCCGGTCCAGTCCCCGCACCCTGATAGCCTTAGCGAGAAAACCTGACTCAATCGTTCGGTTATTGGAGAATCATTTGATCGTCAGCGTGCCTGTCGTAGTACCAACGCTGTTATTTAAGTTCGGCGTGCCTAGCGTATCCGCATAGGTGACGCTGATGTTATAGGTGCCCCGAGCGAGTGTGCCAGTTGAGAACGAGACCGTCGCGTTTCCCTTAGATACTGTGCCAGTAACAGTCTGGCCAACCACCACATTGGCGCTGTTTCTTACAGTGAATGTGACGCTGCCTTCATTGACGGTCGCGGTGGAAGGGCTGACTGCCTTTACGGACGCGCTGAGCGTGACGTTTGCCGCACCGAATTTGCCGGAGACGTTGCCTGCACCGACGGTGCTGTCAGCGGCGGCGACCGCCATCACTCCATTGGCGAGTATAAATGTATAATTGGCAGCCGTAAGCGTGCCCAGCGTAAGGGTTATTGGATATGTCCCTACGGTGCTTGAAGTCGTTGCGGTAGTACTTAGCTTCGGTGAGCCTTTCACGGCTGCGGCAGTGTCGCCATTGACGAAACCTGAGTAAGTGAATGTCAATGCCGGGTTAGCCTGGCCATAGACTTTCACCAGATTGTCGGCAGTCACGGTCAGGGCGGCTTTGTTCACCGTAATGGTGCGGGCGACGTTGCCCGCCGCATTGTAGTCAACGTTGCCGGCTTGTGACGCAGCTACGGTTACCGAGCCGACACCGGTAAAATGAAGGACGTTGCCGGACAGTGTGGCTGGACCAGTGGCGGCGTAACCGACCGGCAGTTGAGAGGAAGCGACTGCGCCCAGGACAATATCCGATCCGTAAGCCCCGTAGGCCGGCAGAGTGAAGGTGATTGACTGGTTGGCCTTGGCGACCACCAGGGTGCCGCTCACTGGAGAGGCAGTATAGTTGCCATTGTTCAACGATGCCGTCACCGCGTAGCTACCCGCAGCGGTTGGAGCATCCGGCGATCCGGCGTAGGTGACGGAAACGCTGCTGATGCCGGATGGGGTCGTGCTGACAACCGTTTCCTGGACCACGTCGCGTGCCTCCGCTTCCGACAACCCGGACTTGATCGCGACGGCGTAGATAAGCTTCCAGTAGGTATCGAAGAAGTCTTGCCAGCTGCCGTGGTCTTCCCAATCCCGCAAGCGCTGAATCAAGCTGGATCGGGTCGCGACAGGATCGCTACCCGTAAACGGAGTATCATTAGCCCGCACTGAGACGTATTCGGAGACAGCGAGAGAATATTTCAATAAATCGGCAGATACCAGTCCAAAGTCCAAGGGCCCATGATGGGGGGTGCGATTAAAAGTGGGCGGCTTTGAATTTGAAAGGGTTCGATCCACCGAGGACCTGGTACACCTCCATAAATGGAGGTGTTAATGAGATGAAGCTACGGGGAGCAAAAGCGCATTCGCATCCACTTTTAATCGTGCCCCATGATGGGATGCCGGCTTGCAGTGAGTCACGTTTACCCCATTACGATCTCTTTTGACGCTGGATTAGGTCCTGTCAAAATGATACCTCATACAGGTGCCGAGAGTCGCTCATTCACTCTTCACGTCCGGCATCAGCACCGCGGTCGTCCTGGCTTTTATTCTGGGGAACGGCACATTGAGCTTTGGGTCCGAGACTGCTTCCAACCCACCCTTTTCAATTCAGCAGCAGGGGGAGACCTCGTGGCTGGTTAAACCGAACGGGGAGAGATTTTTTTCTTTCGGGGTTTGTTGCGTCAACCAGGGAGCTTCGCGAGAGGAGTGGGACCCGGCAAACCCGGCTTACGCCGCGTGGCAGCATTACAGTGATTCCAACGCGTGGGCAGAGGCGACGCTGAAACGCCTTCAGCAGTGGGGGTTCACCACGATCGGCGGGTGGAGTGACTTTCCATCGTTCAAAAGCTGCCCCGGCGCGGCGGTCGCGTTCGCCCCCGTGGTGCACCTGGGCGCGATCGTTGGCGCGCCGTGGTGGGATATGTGGGACCCGAAATTGGTCGAGCGAATGGACGCCGTCGCGCGCCAATACATTGTGCCGCTGCGCGACGATCCGCGCGTGATCGGCTATTACACCGACAACGAGATCGGCTGGTGGAATGCGATCCTGTTTCAGATGACACTGCAGCAGGCGCCTGCAAGTGGCCAACGGCAACGTCTGATCAAGTTGTTGCGGCAGGTGTATCACGAGAATTGGTCCGACTTGATGCAGGATTTCGAACCTTCGCCCATCATCGACAGTTGGGAGCAGCTCGAGCAGCACGGCGTGCTGTTTCTGCGTCCCGGGGGCAAAGGCATCCGCGTCGAACGCCAGTTCCTTGGGCTTTTGGCAGAGCGCTATTACTCACTGGTCCACGATGTCGTTCGCAAGTACGACTCGCGCGCGCTGATTCTGGGTGACCGGTTTCCTTCCTTTTTTTATCCCGAGGTCGTGAGGGCGTCTGCGCGTTACGTCGATGTGCTCTCCTCTAATCTCAATCCGACCTGGAGCGACGGCAGTTTTCCAAGGTTTTATCTGGATACGCTGCATGCGCTCTGCGGGAAGCCGCTGCAGATTGGAGAATTTTACATGGCGGCGGGAGAAAACCGCAGCGGGAACAAAAACAACCATGGAACGTATCCGGTCGTGGCGACGCAATCGGAACGCGCCAAAGGATTCTCCAACACGCTCAGGAGCCTCGTCCAAACGCCGTACGTGGTAGGCGCTGACTGGTTCCAATATTACGACCAGGCAACGCACGGAAGATTTGACGGCGAAAATTTTAATTTTGGCTTGGTGGATATTCACAATCAGCCGTACGAACCGCTGACCTTTGCGGCATCAACACTTAACCTGCCAAGCCTCAGAACACAGGGTGTGCGCATGCGGCCGGATGCAAGTCAAGGCGTGCCGCCGGCGCCACGAAACCCGTTTGCACAATTTGAACCGACCTTGGCTTTGAAACAATGGGACCGCGGGCGAGGATTCCTCAAACCGGTTTCGGAGTTTCCTCTTGCCGACTTATATGTGTGCTGGGACAAAAATGCGGTTTATCTCGGGCTCTGCGCGCAGGATGTTGTTGAAGATGTGTACTACAGAGGAAAAAGCGTGCCGGCGATTGATCGGGCGGAGTGGATCGTCTCGGTTAATCGCCTGGGCAAGCCCATTCGGGGCCGTATTGGCGCAGGGGTTGAGCCGATTTTTGACGAACCAAGCGTTCGAGCAGTAAATACGTCGGGCCTCAACGGAAATGTGCGGAACATCGCCGGCCTGGAACTGCCGGCGAAATTATTCGGCAAAAAGCGGTTCAAAGCGGGGGACAAGATCGAATTCAGTTCGACGTTTAATTCACATTGCCGGGCTTACACGGTGGAGTGGCAGGGGGGACTCGTCTTGCGCGGGAAGTGAGGGAGGTAGGATGAGCGTCTAATAAGAGCAGCAAGTAAATGGCTTGTCGCGCGAAGACCGAAATCAGAACGCCGAAACCCGAAAGAAGGCCGGATGCCGAAATCCGAATTGATGCGCGGTGTCGCGCTCTTCGGTTTTCTTCTTTCGACCTTCGGGGATTCGGCGATCGGATTTTAGTAAGTCTGCTCATTTCACGAACAAGCTCTACTGGCGAGAACGACTTCGAAGATGAGCAGAGCCTAACTATACCTCCTCCGGCACGACCCATGGAGCGCGGTAGGTGCGGCGCAACCATTTATTGGCTTCGGGCATGCCCGGGAACGATTCTGATTTGGCATCGAATTGCAACTTCCGGTTCCCCATTCGATAGGAGATGTTCGCCAAGTGGCTGAGCAGGGTCGAGTAGTGGCCTTGTTCCACATCGGAGTTCGGACGCTTTCGGTTCTTCACGCCCTGGATAAAGTTCTCGATGTGCTCGTGGTCGCTTTGTTTGGCGGGTGAGCCGGCGATTTGTTTCCAATCGGCGTCAAAGACCTGCCAGCCATCGCCGTGACGCCCGAAATACATCAGGTTTCGCGTTCCCACCACCTCGATCCGCGTTGCATTGAAAGCCCAATTGGGATAATCATCCACATCCCGCAATTCCATCGGCGTTTTCTTCATGTAAGGCGTCCAGAGGGCGGCTTCCAGGAGTAGAGTCATCTTGCCGTATTCGTAGGTGACGAACTGTGTATCAGGTATCTCCCGATCATCGCGCAAAGCGAACACACCGCCGGAATGACTAACCGTTTCCGGAGCTGGCGGGTCACCAATAAGCGCCCGCGCCAGGTCAAGTTGATGGATCGCATCTCCGGGGATGGCGCCGCAACTGTATTCCCAGTAATCAAGCCAAACGCGTCCCGGATCGTAGGGTAACTTCGGCGCTGGGCCACACCACAGATCGTAATCGAACCCTTCGGGCACAGGCTGCTCGCGGAGGGACTTATGGAGCGCCTGTTGCATCATATTGAACACGCGTACCAATAGAACGTCTCCGAGTTTCCCGGCGCGGATCCACTCCACCGCCTCTCGCAAATAAGGCGCGCTGCGGCTTTGCGTTCCGACCTGCACTACCCGTTCGTATTTGCGCGACGCCTCGATCATTTTCCGGCCTTCCCAGGCATTGTGAGAGAGCGGCTTTTCCACATACACATCCTTCCCCGCCTGGCACGCCAGAATCGTCCCCAGGCCATGCCAATGATCGGGTGTCGCATTCACCAACACGTCGACGTGCTTATCCTCGAGTATGCGGCGAAAGTCCTGCACCGCCTTGGGCACTTTGCCTTGCGCTTGTTCGACAACCTTCTGCGCGGTTGGCAACCGGCGCGAGTCGGCGTCACAAACATACGCAATCTCTACGTCCGGTCGCTTCGCGAAAAAACCGGCCAAAGTGGAGCCACGTCCGCCTGCGCCCATCAGGCCGACGACGACCTTTTCATTGGCGCCAGCTCTCAGCGGCGAACGCGTTGGCAAAACTGCAATCGCGGCAGCAAGGGTCGTGGAGTTCTGCAGAAAACGGCGGCGGTTGAAACCATGTTCCGGCTTCATGCGATGGACTCTGAGCAGTGGAAGTGCACGCGTCAAGGATTTCCATGAACCTTGTAGGCGACGACGTAAGGAGACTCTGACAAAAGGCCGTACGCGCATCGGATCGAACAGAGTCTCCTTTACGTCGTCTCCTACAGAGGTAGTTCAGTGGGTCATCGCGTAGAAGATAATATTTATCGCGAGCGGATACGCCGTTTTTTCGGAGAAGTGCTCGAAGTAATAGGTATTATCTCCTTCCCACTCCCAACCATCACCGTTGTCGGTGTTGTGCGTCGCAATCACCATGATCCGGCCACGATCGTCGAAAATGACGCGATGGTGGACTTCGCGCGCGTCCCAGCGTTCCCAGGTTATGCCACCGTTGTATTGACTTTGTGTGCCGAGGTTGACGTTGGGCACCTGGTTCTTCGACTTGATCTCGAAAACACAGTGATACAACGGGTGATCCAGCGGCAATTCCGAGAACTCGCGATCCGGGAAGACTTTCTTCAGCTCGCCTGCCATGCTGGCCCACTCTTCCTCCCCCCAGAAATCGTCGAGCATTAAAAACCCGCCATTGAGCAAGTATTTACGAAGGGCAGCCGCCTCCTGGTCGCTCAAATAAAGTGAGCCGGGCTCGACTATGTAAATAAAGGGACAGTTCGCGAGCTCTTTATCAGTAAGCCGCAGGAATAGGCCATTAGGATCGACCGCCATTGAAGTCGTCTGGTGCAGACGAAAGGAGAGATTGAGATCACTGTCCGGCGTATCCGTCCACCATGAACCTCCTCTGTACCCTGATCGGTCACGCTTGATCCGCGCAAAGGTGAACACATCCTTGTCAAACCCGGACGTATTGCTCCAAGTCGGTGTTTCGTAACTGTGCTGTGGAATATCGCGGGGAGTTCGGTACGACTCATTTTGGAAGTCGCGCCCCCACCAACCTCGCCCACCACGACGCTGCGCTATGACTGTGCTCAACGCCAAGGCAGTGAACCCAAGCACGAGCCAACGTTTGTTGATGCTCCACTGTGCAGGCTGACCCATCGCTGTTGTTCCTCGGTAGATGAGCCGAGAGATGTTCTATGATAGCAGAAGTACGGGCGGTTCGCGAGGAGCTTCTGTCCGCAGGTTTTGGAGTGCGCCAGTCCTCTGGCGCTTTGGGTTCCGCACGCGCGATCGATAGCGCCAGAGGACTGGCGCACTCCAAGACGCTGGCGCAAAGAGCTACTACAACACGCTTCGTTAAATCTGTGGCAGGCGCCAGGGGTCGGCCTTCGCGGCCAAGTAAGGACATTGCCTGCGGGTTATCCACCAGGGTTTCGCGGGTGGCATCCCAGTTCAGTTTATGGACCGTCTGCGTTTAAGCGCTCACTTTTCGGCCGGCTTGGCAACGATTTTGCGCAACCCGTCATCGTCATACATCTTTTCCCAAGCGTCGGGGTCTTTGAGGTGTTCTTTGACGAAGGTCTGCAGGGCCGCGGTTTCACCTGTCAACGCCACACGGCCGTCCGGTAGCAAGACATGAGCTGCCGCCTTGGGATCGCGCTTGAGGAGTTCCTTCAACCAATCCAGTCCCATGCAGCTCATCTTCAGAGCCCGATCTGTCTCACGTATCCAAAAGAAGAGGTGCCCCGGGATTAGGGTGAGGTTATAGGCATTGTTTTTCAGTGTTTCCCCCAGCCCTCTTTCCTCGGGGTACACATCAAGAAACCGTTCATTACCGAGCTTGAAAACGTGAGCCACACAAATCATCCGCTGGTCGTCCGTCTGGATTTCAAGTTTGTAACTCTTGCCTTCGCCCGGTGCAAAAATCCATTTATCCTTTCCATCATCGCCAGAAGCTTTCCATGCCCCCAATAAGGCTGGTTCCTGAATAAGATCTTCAACTCGATACAGGGGGTGAACCGAGGTTGGTAAACAGCCTGATAGCACACCTCCCAAAACAGCGAGTGCGCAGAAAAAAATTGCAGGTTTAGTTGTTTTGCGGGGATACCTCAATCCGCCCGCAATGAGACGGTTGATTATTTTCATCGCACCAGGATAACAGGAGTGAGTCTGCGGCGGAAGTCCCTTTGCCCGGGTTGCGACGTCTGTAGGAATGCGATTTGAGTCGCGGGCATCGATTATATCGCCGGTTCGGACGCCGGGCGAGGACGCCCGCACTACAGCAATATTCGGTTCATCGGCGCGCTGAAGCGGGGGGACGGACCGTATATTACAAATCATCAAAAAAGATGGGCACACTGTTGCCGTCGCACCGTGACAGCGTCAACGGGTTTTGAGATAAAGAACCGCGTCTTGATTAAAGGGGGCTCGGAATTGGCGGCTGCCGTCCGTGACCTCGATTGTGCCCTCGCCACCAATGGCGCCTTTACTTGGATCAAACCATTCATATCGATAAGATCCTGCTTTGAGAACCACCTCAAAAGCCTCTCCCGGCTTGGGTTGATAAATGACATATTCCGCACCGGGATTAGCCAGGCAGTAACCGGTGTTCGCCAGCTCAGGCGTCGGCTTCATGCGCGCCAGGTCGATACGCTCGGCCAGGCGTCGCGCGTATCCAAGATTGTTGCGTACGTCCTCGGCGTTAGGCGGCATCGGTTCCCAAACCGATCTGGGGTCTACCGGGTCCATGTAAATCGGATTGTTTCCGCGCAGAAAACTCTTCCAGACCCAAGCGACGTCTCCCCCGACACCCCAAAGATGATCAGTATCTGGAAGGATCACTTTCTTGCCATCGGCCGCCGGGGGATTGGTCTTGTAATCGAAATGGTCGGGATTGGGCGAAATCCAGTCGGCGGGGCTCTTTAGCAAACGTTCGAGATCATCAACACCATAGCCGATCGAGGTCATACCCACCGGATGCTGCTTGGGTTTAGTCGCCTCGTACTCTTTGACGAAGCGGATCATGTGGTATTGCCATTCGGTAGTCGAAAAGTCGCTTTCATTGGCAATTTCGTATAGCACATTGTCCAGATCATTGACCGTATCAATTACCTTGCGGACGTACGCTTCCTGCAACGCGTTGATTCGTGGAAAACTCAGCGTGAAGAGCTCAATCCCTTTGAACCCTTCTTTCAGATCAATCTTTGTGTGATTGATATTGTTCGAGGGATAAAACGGATGCGCCTTCTCGCCGTCCGGGACAAATCTCAAGCCCCAGCCTTCAAATAACATGATCGAGACGTAAATGCCGCGTTTCGACGCCGCTTCGGTGCGAGTTCGCAGACGATCAAAGTAGCCTTCATCAAACTTTTGCAGGTCGAATTTTGGCCGGCCATCCAGCGCCTCCCCTGGGCCGGTTCGGCGCCACGGATGAGGCTCGCAGTAAAACGGCCGTTGCTTGCTCTTTTCGATCCAATGCGGAAATTCCCATCGCCAGAGACGAATGAAGTTATGATGATGGCGCTCAAGAAAATCGAGGTAAGACGAGAAATCAAACGCTGGCGGCGGATTGGTAATCCCGAGTTCCTGCAGGCTGGACCAGGTGTGAGACCCGGTGAGGTAAATCGCCCTACCAGTCCCGTCACTGAAATAACGCGGATTAGTGGGGCAGACATGGAGCGGACCCGTGGCAGGTTCCGCAAGCAAACCGCCGCAAACCAACCCATACCAAAACAGGGCGAACCTGATTCGATTGCTGTTCATAAAATCTACCGGCGTTGGAAAACGTCGAGACTCTCCATGAACCTTGTAGGAGACGACGTAAGGAGACTCTGATTCGTTCTAGCTTTCTCGAGCCAGAATTTGATCGGAGTCTCCTTACGTCGTCTCCTACAGTTCATGGCTCCAATGCAAAATTGAAGGTCGAGACCGACCATAGAGATCGTGCTGGAAGCGTTCCCCATCTAAGGCACCGAAGGGCGTGGTGTGCACGCCTTGGCCTCGATTGAAACCGAGGCGCTTTTCAGGTCGCTGCTCTGGGCAACCAGTTTAAGTTCCCCTGGAGTTTTACTGGATTGAATCAAGACCTGGGCTAGACCCTTAAACACACTGCGTTTCCAGGCCACTGGAACCGTAGGTGCCTGAATCTCGAGTGTCACGCCGCTATTGAGCCCTCCCTCCCCTGCATTGTTTCTCACAGCAACCGCGATGGTGTTCGCGCCCTCGTGCAAAAATTTCCGGATCTCGAACGAATGCGGAGTGGACCAATCGTGGGCTTCGCCGGCGAGTTTGCCATTCACATAAACCCAGCCTTCATCGTCAATCGTGCCGAAGCGAACGCTCAAATTCGGGGCGGAGAGTTCATCAGAAGTTAATGCAAAGTGCGCGCGGAAGACCGCCGATCGGCCGGGCTTCAAAGGTCCGAAACGGCGTTGCACGTTAGCGCTTTCCCAACCGTCTTCGGAAAACTGCTCGGCGATCTCCGGCCGGTCGCTCGGTTCCGGAACTTCTTTCATTCGCCAGTCCTTTAACGCCATCGCGCGCATGGCAGGTTTTTGAATATAAACATCAGGTTCGTGACAACTCGGGTCGCCATTGCCGACTCCCAGGATCCGTCCGGGGCCAGTCAGCTCGAAATTGACCAGATTGCTCGCTAGCGGGAACGTGCGGTTCTGCCTATCGACAATGGCGATCGTAACGATGCTGACATCTTCGCCGTCGGCATTAATCGCCGCGCGGTCCGGGGAAAAGATCAGGCCGACCGGATGCTCGGTGGTTTCTATTTTTTCTTCCAGAACAAGCTGCTTGTGCTCGAACGCCTTGGCGGAAAGAACGCCAGGAGCGTATTTTACTTTCCAGCGCACGTGCGAGTTCTTCGGCACTTCCTGCCTTCCCTGGCTCTGGCCGTTAAGGAGGAGTTCCACTTCCTCACAGTTGCTGAAACAGCGCACATCAATCTCCTGACCCTCTTTTCCTGCCCAATTCCAGTGCGGCAAAAGATGTACCACGGGTCGGTCTGTCCACCAGGCCCGGTAATAAAAAAAGTTATCCTTGGGAAACCCGCAGGTATCCAGGATGCCGAAATGAGAGTTGATGCAAGGCCAACCATAGGGCGTTGGCTCGCCTCGATAATCAAAGCCGGTCCAGGCGAATCCGCCAGAAAGCCAGGGCCGTGCGGCGAAAAACTTGTACCAGGTCTCCGTGGTATTCGCCCACTCCGGCGCATTGTCGTCATAAGCGCTGACGTAGCCACGCTCCTTGTCATTAGTGTAAATACCGCGCGTGCATACGGTGCTAGCCTGTTCAGTGCCCACATTGGGCTGCAATGGATGGGTGGCATGATAATCGTTCATGGGCTTCCCGATATGATAATTCCAACCCCTCACATCGATGATGCCATTAATTCCTCCGAAGTCATTGCCAACATTGGCGGCCATCGTCACCGAGCGCGTCGGATCCAGTTGATGAATCAATTGCTGCATCGTCAAACCGATCCGCCCGCCAGTGGCAGTGGTTTGAACACTCTCTTCATTCGCGATGGACCATACTGCCACGCTCGGATGATTCCGATCCCGCAGAACGAGCCCTGCCAGGCGCTCCAGATTAGCCGCATCACTCCCCAGCAGCCGGTTCTCATCCATCACCAGCATTCCAAGCCGATCACAGGCTTCCAACAACTCGGGTGTAGGCGGGTTGTGTGAGGTGCGGTAAGCGTTGCAGCCCATCTCTTTTAAGCGCGAAATCCGAAAGTACTGGATTCGATCCGGCAGGGCCGCCCCTACCCCGGCATGATCCTGGTGATTACACGTACCCTTTAGCTCGTACGGTTGCCCGTTCAGCAGAAAGCCCTTGTCGGGATCAAAGGCTACCGTGCGAATCCCAAATTGAGTTTGTGTTTGATCAAGCAACTTATCGTTAGCCTCTACAGTGGTAACCAGCGTGTAGAGTGTTGGACTTTCCGGCGACCAAAGGTTAGGAGCATCCACGGTCATGGATTGCACGAGTTCTTCTTCCCCCAAAGCATCCAGCTCGATTTCCTGATCGTCTTCTCCCACCTCAGTGCCGTCAGGGCCCTTTACCCGGCAGGTCACCTTCACCGTCGCTGAATTCGTTTCGGAATTGCTCAGCCTTGTTTTAACAATAATCTCAGCCGGGCCTTGGGGAACATTGTTTTCGAACTCGGTGAAGACGAATGTGCCGTCCGGCACGATTGCCACGGGTGCAGTTTTCACCAGCCAAACATGACGATAAAGGCCCGCACCTTCGTAAAACCAGCCTTCGAATTGCGAGGCGTCGACGCGGACCGCGAGGAAATTCTTCCCACCGCAGTGAGCTACATCGGTTACGTCATACCGGAAGCTGCTATAGCCGCTTTCGTGATGCCCTACAAAATAGCCGTTCAGATAAACCCGGCAGTCTCGATAGGCACCATCAAACTCGAGCCAGAGGCGCTTGCCGGCATCGTCTTTGGGGAGCTCGAAAGTGCGACGATACCAACCGACACTGTTCTGAGGGAACCCGGGTCCCACCGGTTTGAACCCGTGCGAGCCGTCGGCCGTTTCATCGAAGGGCAGTTCGATGACCCAATCGTGGGGTAAATCGAGCGACCGCCAGGACGAGTCTGAAAATCCCGGGCGCGCCGGACCGGAGCTGCCTCCGGCTTTGACCAGGTCTTCGCCCGTGCCCCAATCATCGCCGAGGTGAAACCGCCAGTTGAAATCGAGCAGCAGCCGTTCTCGGGCCGAGTTAAGCTCAGCGGCTTCCGCCGCACCGGCCTCACCTATCGCCAAACAGACGACTAGTCCACAAACCCAGGTTAGAGAATGTTGAGGATTCAACTTCATGAGACCGGTTTAGCAGGTTCGATTCGTTTGCGCAAACCGGGGAACCGGCCTGCGTCGGCCACCCCTGTGATTTAAGACCTCACTGGGGTCTTTGACCGAGTGCAAAGTGCTCCGGACCGTGGCATATGATTACTGTGCGGCAAGAAAGATTCAGGCAAGCCAGTGGCAAACGGTAATCGTCCGAACGGAAATTCAGGAAGCATAACGCTGCTGACGGTGTTAATCGTAGTCGCCGTGCTCTATTTCGGCCGCATGGTGTTTGTTCCCTTGGCCTTGTCGGTGTTGCTGGCCTTCCTGCTCGCACCGGTCGTTTCACGTTTGCAGCGTTGGGGACTGGGCCGAATCCCGTCGGCGATTCTGGTAGTTACGCTCTTTTTGGTGATTATCGGCTTTGTCGGTGCGCTGATGACCACCCAGCTGACCGACCTGGCGCGGAAACTTCCCGGTTACCAAACCAACATCCATAGAAAGGTCGAATCCGTCCGCGCGTCTGGCGGCGGCCTAATCAACCGTATCAGTCGTGTCGTCGCCGATTTCAGCGATAGCCTCACCCCCTCCCGGGCGGCAGCTACGCCCCGCAATCAATCCGAGGAAAAACCCGTTCCGGTCGAGATTCGCCGCTCCGCCTTTTCGCCGCTGGACATGATCCAGAAGGTGCTCGGTTCGCTCCTAAACGTGATGGTCACGGCAGGTCTGGTGCTGGTGTTCGTCATTTTCATGCTGATCGAACAGACCGGTTTACGAGATCGGCTGATCCGGCTCGGTGGGGCTCGGCGCGTCAACGCTACGACGCGTATGCTGGATGATGCCAGTCAACGCGTCAGCCGGTATCTGCTGGCGCAACTGGTGATTAATTCCGCCTTTGGCATGCTTGCAGGCATCGGCCTTTATTTTATGAAGGTGCCGAACCCCTTCTTGTGGGGGTTGGTGGCGGCCCTGCTTCGTTATATCCCCTACCTCGGCATCTGGATCGCCGCCATCATGCCAGCTGCGCTCGCTTTCGCGGTCGAACCCGGCTGGGTTAAAGCGCCTTTGGTATTTGCGATTTATTTTGGCATCGACCTCATCATGTACAATTTTGTCGAGCCGTTGCTCTATGGCAACTCGACCGGCTTGTCGCCCTTGGCGATACTGGTGGCCGCGGTTTTCTGGACCTGGCTCTGGGGCGCGGTCGGCCTTTTGCTGGCGACGCCACTGACAGTCTGTGTCGTGGTGCTTGGCCGGCATATCCCGCAACTGTGGTTTTTGCGGATCCTGTTGAGTGACGAACCGGTCCTGCGTCCGGAGACGCGCTTTTATCAACGATTGCTGGCGATGGACCTCGAAGAGGCTACCGAGATCGCCGAAGAGTTCCTCAAAGGAAAGTCCCTCGAAGAGTTCTATGATGGGATTATGATTCCGGCGCTGAGTTTGGCCGAAGAGGATCGGCACCAGGGGCGCTTGGACGAGGCTCGACAACGCTTTGTTTTCCAAAATAGTCGTATCCTGGTGGAAGACCTCGCGGAGCGCGCCGATGAATTGACTAGAGGCGAAGAATCGCGGGAGCAGCCCAACGAACAACAACATCGACCTGAAATCCCGGCCGCCGATGCCCCGCCTGAAGTGATCTGTATCCCCGCGCGCGACGAGGCCGATGAGGTTGCCGCTGCCATGCTGGTGCAGTTGCTGCAAAT
Source organism: Candidatus Limnocylindrales bacterium (assembly GCA_035495315.1). Classification (GTDB taxonomy): domain Bacteria; phylum Verrucomicrobiota; class Verrucomicrobiia; order Limisphaerales; family UBA8199; genus DATJGF01. The sequence goes on along the minus strand of DATJGF010000104.1, from coordinate 21,141 downwards.
TCGCGGCGTACCTGCGCGCACATTGACTGCGGGTATGCTGGTGGGCGAGTTGCTCGAAAGTGTGAACCATCAGCAGCCGCCGGTGGTCTGTGTTTTGGCAGTGCCGCCGTTTGGTTACGCGCATGCGCGCTATCTCTGCCGTCGTTTGCGTGACCAGGCGCCTGATGTGAAGCTGGTCGGAGCGATCCTGACGGAACAGCGTCCGGAAGACTTAAAACAACGGCAGCCACAGCTGGTTGCAGACGAGCTTGCTATCAGCTTGCGGCAAACTCTCGCAGCGGTCCTGCCGCTGATCCACACCGGCAATAATAAGGTTTTGCAGCCGGCTCTTTCGGCCGCATGACCGCTCCGGCCCAGCTCCTGGAAGCCAAAGCCCCGGAAGAGAGCGCGCGTGCCAGTGGCCTGCGCTATGTGACCGATCAGATGCCTGGCATACGACGCGAGCGCAGCGGCGCGGGCTTTCGCTATCGGTACCCAACCGGGGACTTGGTACAGGACGGCGAGGTGTTGCACCGCATCAAATCGTTAGTCATACCTCCCGCCTGGCAGGAGGTGTGGATCTGCCCCGACCCCTGCGGCCATCTCCAGGCCACCGGCCGCGACCAGCGCTGGCGCAAACAGAGCCGCTATCATCCGCGCTGGCGCGAAACCAGGGACGAAACCAAGTACGCGCGCATGATTCAGTTCGCCCAAGTGCTGCCGCGAATCCGCAAACGCGTCCAGCGCGATCTGGCATTGCGCGGCCTGCCGCGAAACAAGGTGCTCGCCACCGTCGTGCGCCTCCTCGAGGTCAGCTTGATCCGCGTCGGCAACGAGGAATACGCCCGCGAAAACGACTCATTCGGACTGACCACGATGCGCAATCGTCACGTCGATGTCCGCGGCTCAACGCTCCGTTTTCACTTCCACGGCAAGAGCGGCAAATGGCACGACGTCGACATCGAGGATGCGCGGCTGGCGAAGGTTGTTCGCCGCTGCCAGGACCTGCCGGGCCAGGAGCTTTTTCAATTCGTGACCGATGAGGGGCAACGCCAGGCGATAAATTCCGAGGACGTCAACCAGTATCTGCGCGAAATCAGCGGTGAGGATTTCACCGCGAAGGATTTTCGAACCTGGGCCGGCACCGTGCTCGCAGCGCTGGCCTTGAGCCAGTTTGAACAGTTCGATTCCCAAACCCGCGCGAAAAAAAACCTCGTCCAGGCCATCGAGGCAGTTGCCGAGCGACTCGGCAATACGCCGGCGGTATGCCGCAAGTGCTACATCCATCCCGAAGTGATCAACGCGTACCTTGACGGCACGCTGGTGAAGACGCTCAAGCAGAGGGCCGAGCAACAGCTTGCCAATCGCCTGCACCGATTGCGTCCGGCCGAGGCGGCGGTGCTGGCCTTCCTCCAGCAACGGCTCGCCGGCGAAGAGCACCGTCTGGAGCAGCAGCTCAAAGCGTCGCTAAAAAGGCGGGCACGACGTTCCCGCAGGCAAGCGGTCGCCACCTAACACGCCGGCCGGTTGAGAACACGCGATACGGCCGATTGCCGATCGGCGCTACGAGGGCAATTGCCATCCCTACTTACTGTGATGATTTGCGCCTGTGAATTTCTTCACCGCTCTCTCGTCCAATTTACTGTGAAAGTGACGGCAAAAAAGCGTAGAGCCGATCCCCTGGCCGGCCTTCAAAAGCAGAACCAATCGCCGCGTTTTTCTTTTGGCTCCCGACGTTATGCCTCGACGGGACCGCGACGTCTCTTCAGGCCGCAAGAAGCTTCACTGGCGCCGACTTTCGAACCGGACGTTGCCCGGCCGAACGGCATTTTGCGCCGTCAGTCCAACTCAACCACCCTATAGGTGCTACGGTTTGCCGGATCGGTGAAATCCCTTTTCGAGTTTCAAAACCTTCCCTCTATGTTTAGCCTGCGCGCATGGACTGGCTGACAAACTTGGTTTGGCACGACGGCAAGTTTCTGGGCATCGAATGGACTGTTTGGAAAATCATCGGATGGATTGGCAATGCAGTCTTTTTCTCCCGGTTCTTCGTGCAATGGTACGCCACTGAGAAACTCAAACGTGTCGTGGTGCCGGCGGCCTTCTGGTGGCTAAGCCTCGCCGGCTCTTTGTTGCTGTTGAGCTACGCTTTATTCTATCGCGGCGATTCCGTTTTTATTTTCGCCTACGCGTTTACCTGGATCCCCTACATCCGCAATCTGGTTATTCACCACCGCCACGCTGCCGCACACCTCGATTGTTTGAGCTGTGGCCAAACCTGTCCCCCCAATTCTCGTTTTTGTTTCTCCTGCGGCACTCGCCTCATCGGCATAGAAAAAGCGCCGGTCTGATGTGCGCTTCTGGACTAAGGCCGCTGGTAGGCACGGTAGTAGCGTTGCGCGAATGAGATCGCCTGAGAATCGGTGACTGTCATGGCACCGGCGTCGGGCAAGGTGTTGGTAGCGATGGGGCGCCACGCGCTCAGATCGGCGGATGCCTCGATGACGTAGACATTTTGTGGCACACCCGTCAGCACGAACGAAACCCCACCTCCGGACAACAACTCAGGGCTGCTTAATTCGGGGGCGGCCGTAGGGCTAATTGTGATCGTATTAGTGGCAAAGGCACGTCTGCCGTCCGGCCACTGAACCTCGGCCTCTACCCAATAAGCTCCGACTTCAGACCACGGATCGAAATTGTAGGTCTGAGTCGCAAAAGCCGGTTCCTGACCCTTCGCCTCCCAGAGGATGCGCGTTCCGCTTAGGTCGATATTCGGAGCACTCAGACTCACTCTCACCGATTTTCCCGGAGGCGTTATTGCTGAGGTAATAGTTGCCGTCGTTGAACGCCAGGGTTGGGTCGCCAAGGACGTTCGCGCCGCCAGCCAAACCGTCGCGGCGAAACCCCGTGACATATCGGTAGTAGAACCCTCCGTTTCGAGATTCCAGTCATCGCACCAGCGGTCGTAATACGGGTAGGGCGCCGTATCAATGTAATCGGAAGGATAAACCAAGCCACTGAGTTCCCAATTGGGATAGGTCCAGATCGGTACGAAACCGTCAATGATATTGCCGATCGGCACGCCATCTTTTGGCAGTATGCGACGGTCATTCAGAGAATAATTATCAACGATGTTGCGTGGCCGTTTCCAGCCAAGACCGGTTACATAGGAAACGTTAACCGGATTGCAACCACCCTCGAAGTTAATGTTGCGTAAAATTGCATCCAAATAGAGGGGGTCGGGATTGAATTGATACGCAACGGCCAGATCAAAGGCTTGTTCAGAAGAAAAATACCAGCCGCCGCTGCGATAGGCCTTCGCTAAATCGGGGAAACTCGTTCCATACGCGTTTTCCTGAGACCAGGTAAGCATGTCATTGCCGCAGTTGGTAATAACATCGATGCACTTGGCGAGATAATCCTGTTGGACTTGCCCTGCACTCAATCGCCCGTTCCCAAGAGCAAAAGCGTACTCGCGAATTGTATTGCCATAGCAGACGCCCATGCGTTGCCAGCCCCAGCGAAAGGTTGCGACGTCCGTCGGATTGGGGAACCACTCAAAGAGCTTCGCTTGATACTGGGGGTCGCCGGTCGCCAGAAATAATTCACACGCCGCCCAGGCCAGTTCGTCATGATGCGTAAAATCATCGTCAAAGTGCTGAATCTCCTGGTAGGAGCCTTCCATACCGAATCGCGTGATTGCATTGGTTAGGAACTGCCAGCCGCGTAGCGCCTTGGTCAGGTATAACCGGGCGGTCTGGGGAAAAGCCTCTTTGAATCGAGGGGAGGAGGAGCATTGCGCCAGGACCGCTACCACCGCCGCCGTCGTGGCGGTGTTCTTCGGCCAAACCACTTGCGGGTCACCATTTTCGGGCAGCACGTCATACTCGTATTCACGAGTTTGAGGATAGACCGAATAGTAAAAACCCCCGTCGGCATCCTGCATGCGCAAAAGAAAATCCGCCTCCCATTTGGCCTCCTGCAGCACGTCGCTGATGCCGTCACCGCTCTCCGGAATACCCAGGTTATCGAGCGCGCCGACTCCGGGCAGGGAGTCCGCGGCGAACATTAGGATATGGGCCACCTGAGCACCATTATAGGCAACCCGGTTGTAATCTCCGGCTTCGAAGTGGCCGCCTGAAACAGAGACGTCGCGTTGATTCACGAACGGATATAGTTGCGCACTGTAATTCGTCAGCCCCGGAGCGGTTTGCGGCGGATTGTCGGGATTCAATTCGCTGGAATATTTCGCGACGGTCTGCCACGTAAAGGCGAAGGGAGCCGAATCGTTCGTCGGTACCATTGCCGGCGCTAAATGGTCGGGGGCATGCGTAAACCGTGTGAACGGCATCGCGACATTAAAGCCGCTGCGTTGGTGAAACATGCCCAGCGCATATGTCCGCGCATACGCCATTGCGATCCCCTCATCAATGCGGAACGGCAATGACCTCCCTAACGTCGGCACCATGACGTAGTATTCCCCGGGGGTATTCCAGTCACTAAAATCCGCTTCGTACACATTTTGGTACGGGCTTGGGCTATACCGGTATCCAACGTCCTGCCGCGGTTTCAACGTGCCGTTATAGACCGTTGCGCCCGTCGTCGTGCTGACCAGGAAAAAATTATTCGTGGGGATCGCCATCTCTCCCATGTCCCCAAGGTAATAGCCGACTTCGGCCCGTTTCGGATAGCCCGGGAGGTAACCTTCCTGATTGACGTGAAGGGCGGGATTATAACGCAGCGGATCCGCCACCGCCGCGAAAGATATTTGCGCAGGCCAAAGCGTGCCATCATTGGTTATCTGGACCGATTCACCAGCGGGGACGGGGTTCGTCAGTTGCAAATAAAGTGCATTGCCGATGCGCAAATCTCGTAGCAAAAAAGGCGCATATACCGGACGCCGTTTGAAGCCGACCTTGTTAAACGTAACCAGCTGCCCATTCACCCGTACTCGGAGGCTGGCCAGGTTCGGCCGCACAAAATCCTGTTCGCCGTTAACCCAATTCCAGCTATCGACGGTCGCCGGATCCGGTTGCTTGGCATTAACCAAAGAAAGTTCCAAAATCGTGGGTGAAAGAATGCGCAGCACATGATCACCAGCCGACGGAGTTTGGATATCCGCAGCGGAAGGAATAGCGGCAGAGGCCGTCTGAACGAAAAAGAGCGCGAGCAAGCCAGCCCGTTTCATTTGCATGGTGTCTTAGCGTTAGGCCAGTCAATCTTTTCGACAATAGGCAATCGTTCCTATTTGGGCGGGATAAACACCGTATGTAGGCTTCAGCTGATTTTAGAAAGGTATCGACTGGTTTTTCGGAAGGCCGAGCTCCGCGAGGCCCCAGAAAGGCGCCTTTTGACCAGAGAATTGGGGCTCGCGGCGCTCGGCCTTCCGATCTGTTTGCTGCGTTTGTTTGGACAACACGCCCCCGTAAGGAGACTCTAACTAAGTGCGTAGGCGCAGAATCGGATGGAACAGAGTCTCCTTACCCGTCATCTCCTACAGTTCAAGGTCCCTGCTTGGGCCTGGCCTTCACGCTTTGAGGTTTGCCTCGGGTTTTTCGCCTTTTGTCCTGTAAATGATGTCGACGACGTTCCGAACGAACTGTTCATCCGTTACGCCGTCGGTTGCTTCGGCGGGAAACTCCACCTTGGCTCGGAAATGAGCGGTTAATTCTGCGAATAGTTGCAAACGTGCAGCGGGTTCAAAGTCATCTCGTCGTAGCAAGGCTTGAAGTGCGAGTGCACCTTCAGCCGGTAGCACGCGTTGACGCAAGCGGGCAGTCAGATGCGGAAACTGCCGAAGCGAATTGTATTTGCCGGCCAACAACTGGTCGAGGTCTGGTTCACCGACTCGGGGGTAACGAATGACGACTGTGTTAGCAGCGATATCGCCCAGGCGCTGGCACCGGGGGCTGAACCAGCAAATCAGGCCCCCGACAAAATAAAATAGCGGCAATGAGTCCACAAACCGCAACAAATTCCGGGTGACAATCTGGTTAAACTGAAGACGTAGCCCCTCCGCATCGACCACTCGCAAACGAAAGAAGCGCTTGCCGATTGTCTGCCCGCGCCAATGCCATTCGCAGGCAATTCCATAGCCGATGCTAATTACAAAATAGCCCAGAGTTCCTGCGGCTGCCGCGAGATTCGGACTGATCAACTTGGCCAGGCCGATGAGGAAACCCATCGCCATTACCAATCCAAGAATGCACATCAAATCGACCAACCAAGCCATGAATCGGGTTAGCGGTCCCGCCAGAAGTTGCGAAAAGAGGACCCCCTCGGGCGTGCGGATCAGGAGAAGGTTTCCCTTCATAGCGACGCGTTATCCGCCCTGTACTCGAAAGCAATTTGGACTCCTGAAAATGCCAAGGAGCAGAATTTTGCAACGCCCTCTCGAAATCCCAAAATGCGGCAGTTCATGAATTCGGAATGGCGACTTTGGCCCTTTTTCGGACTTCGGCAACCTCGGCCTGGGCTCCTGCTCGGGCTAAAAACAGAATGAGGAAGAGCAATTCGGTCAGGCCGAACATGATTTTAACTGAATAGGGAATCACCGGCTCGTGATATTGGGACAGGAAAGCTTCGATGAAGCCTGCCCAAACAAGCAGCAGTCCCACTCCAAAAATCAAGGTCACAAGGTCGCGTGAAATTTCCCGCAGACGTTCCCTGAGTGGGATTCTTTTACCCCAACCGATTATCGCTCCGGCGAGCATCAACCCGGCCTGTCCCGCAATCAAGATAGCTGGGATTTCAATCACCCCATGCGGCAATAACCACCCCAGTAGGAAGCTGGTCTGTCCCGCACGGATGTAGTCGACCGCAACCGCTCCGAGCATAATTCCATTAAAAAAGAGCATCAGCACGGTGCCAAGCCCCCACGTCATTCCCAAAGCCAGCGTCAGAATCGAGATGCGAATGTTATGGGTCATCAGGAATGCCGAAAACGATGTCTTCTGTCCCGCCAACCGATCTGCCGCGGCGCGTTCTTCGGCCGCGACGCGCTTGGCTGGATCCTGAAGCAGATGCGGAAAGGGCATCAAGATCGGCTTGGCTTCCGGATCGAGCGAGATCGCCAGGCCGCCAAAGGTGCATCCTGCCAGGGTGATGGCTACTGAGAGCGTAAACGCGCGCAAATGACGCCGGAACGTCCGCGGCAGTGTCTGAAATAGCCACGTCCTCGGCGCGAGGGGACCTCCCCGTTTTCGAGTTTCATGAATTTCGCCGTAAGCGCGCGCGACCAACCCTTCCAAATAACGCCGGGTCTCGGGTTCGGCTGAGAAAGTGGTGATCTTCGCCAGGTCCGCTGCGGCCCGTTCGTAGAGCCGGTGAAAATCCCGCAACTGCTCGAGTGACATGCGTGAACCGGGCGACAATTCCAGTTGGTCCAGTGATCGCTCCAATTGCGTCCAAAAGGGGCGCTCCGCCGAAATGAACCGCTCCAGGTCAATGATCATAGCGCCTGCCTCCTCTTCACATCGAGGTATTGTGAAACCAGTTCCGCGCTCAGTCGTTCGTTCTTGAGCAGGCCAAATCGAACGCCGCGCCGTTCGAGCACCTTCTGCAATTCCCGCAAGTTCTGCCACTGCAAATGGCCGCCCAGCCGACGATACAAATCATCCATCGAACTCACCTGCGGATCGGAGAACAATCGTCCGATCCCCGGCGGTTGGACCATGTTCACCAGCACGATGTGTTGCCGGTAGATCAACTCGATGTTGCGCACGAAGCTCTCCGCCAACACCGGGTCATCGAGTGCCGTCAGAAAAATGAGCAGGGCGCGGTGTCGCAGCCGAAGTCGAATGAAGGTAAAGACCTCATCGAAATCGGGACTGACTTCCTGAGATTGCAATCGGTAGAGAACGTCGCGGCAGGCGCTATAGTGAGCTTTGCCATTTCGCGCGCGGACAAAATTATCGACTTTATTGGAAAAACTCAGCAACCCGAACAGGTCGCCCTGCTGCTCGGTTGCCAACCCAAGGGTCAACGCAACGGTGATAAATCTATCGAGCGTAGTGGTTGGGCTTGCCCCCACGATCTTGCCCTCGGCCAAGGCTTGTTCCGGGATCTGGCGTCCCGAGAGCCGCGCCGCGTCTATCACTACGTATACCTCCTGCGTCCGTTCAATTTGAAAAACCTTGGTGATCGGGTGCCCGCGCTTCGCTGTCGCTTTCCAATGTATCTCGTCGTACCCGTCGCCCGGAATGTATTCTCTGAGTTTTTCGAAGTCGCGCCCCCGCCCGATCTGCCGTTGCGCATGCAATCCAATGCCGCTGCGGTGAAGAAACAATGCCGCCAATTCCCGCCGGTCGCGAGACAGATTAGGGTAGACTCGCAGTTCGGACTGCGTTTCGACTCGCTTTCGCACCGACCAGAATCCAAGGCGTGAAGAGGTGCCAACATACGCCGCAGTGATTGCATGTCGTCCGCGCGCAATCGGTACACAAGGCCAACTGAACTGCGACCACTCGGTGTTTTCGGGTAGAATCACGGTTGTGTGTTCTTGCGGTGATTCGATACCCGAGGGAAATGCCAGGGCCAGCCGCAAATGCGCCGCTGTCCGCGCCAGGTTGCGGACGCGTACTTCAACTCTGGCCGGCCGGTTCCTCGACATCCGTGCAACCAGCGGCAATGAAACGTCAATCCCCGCGAGGCGCCTGGGCGCTTGCAGTGCATCCAGTATCACGATAATCGCCAATACGGCAATGATTGCGATGGAAATGCTCCACGCCCCCGGCTCGGCTGCTCCTACCAGCGCAAACGGGACGACAATTGCTCCAAACCAGAATAACAGGCGATTTTCCGGCGTAACACTCATCGCGGCACCGCCACCTGCTGCAGTATCTGTTGGATTACCTCCACGACTGTGAGTCCCTCAATCTCAAACTCCGGCCGCAAGATCAGCCGATGCTCGAGCACGGGCACGGCCATCGTTTTGATGTCGTCCGGTGTCACAAAGTCCCTGCCTGAAATCACTGCGTAAGCACGTGAAGCCATGATTAAGGATTGCGTTCCGCGCGGTCCCGCTCCCACCAGCACACTTTCGTGCTGACGGGTCGCCCGCACCAAATCGACCAAATAGGCCACCAACTCCTCTCGCATCACGACTGACCCGAGTTCCTCCCGTAGTCGAGCCAAATCGGCAGTCTCGATAACGGCCCTTATCGCCCCTTGGGCGAGCAGGACTTCCGGGGCCTCCTTCGTCATCGTGCGTTGCGCCAGTGCCAGCTCGTCGGCACGATCAGGAGTCTTCATCGTGATTTTGAGCATGAACCGGTCTTTCTGAGCCTCCGGCAAAGGGTAAGTCCCTTCATACTCGATTGGGTTCTGAGTCGCGAACACCGTAAAATTGGGCGGCAAGCGATGCGTTTCGCGGTCGATCGTCACGAGCCGCTCCTGCATCGCCTGCAACAGCGCTGATTGTGTCTTGGCGGGCGCCCGGTTGATCTCATCGGCAAGCAGGAACGAGGTAAAGATCGGCCCTTTGATCAGTGAGAATTCGTTGCGTTGAAAATTGAAAACGTTCGTCCCGGTAATATCCGCCGGCATGAGGTCAGGTGTGAATTGAATTCGGGCGAACTCGCATCCAAGCACCTGGGCCAGCGTCCGCACCAGCAACGTCTTGGCCACACCAGGCACGCCTTCGACCAACGCATGATTGCCGGTAAAGATCGCGATCAACGCCCAATCAATTACCTCCTGCTGGCCGATGATGACTTTCGCCGTTTCGGCTCGCGCCTGCGTCAAAACATCTCTCAGTTTCTCGGTGCTCATAAGTGCTATGACGAATCCGATGCAGATTAAGACTCTGCGCTACTACTCTGCTAACTCATCTTGGGTTCCGGTTCTTTTACCCGACCGTCAGCCGCTGGCCCGGCGCCATCTCCTTCCAAGGCGCGGCAAATTTCGATATACGCCCTAACCGGGTCACGTTGGGTTTGCGCCCGCTTGTTCTCGGCTTCGATCACCGACTGCGCACGGTCTACCCTGGCAATCGGATAACTGGTTCCGGCTCCCAATGACTTTGTCCACTCTTCAAAACAAAGGCTCAGGAGATCCCGAGGAACGACGTTGCGACGGAGAAGGTTCACCAACCCGTCGGCCGACTCTCTACCTTTGATAAAGCTCCCGACTTTTAATGGCATTGCCGGCGGGCCGAACGTCGCCGTGTTCTTCCAAACGAACAGCAATGCCAATAACAACAGAGCTGCGGCCATTGCTCCCAAACGATACTTGCGCATCAAACTGGTCACATTACCGCTTTCCACGATGCCCAAATGGGCTTCGTCGAACATTACCTGCTTGCCGGGTCCGATGAGCCAGGCCAATAAATCGGCGTGTCGCTCCTTGCGCAAGGCTTCATTGCTGATGAAATAGGAATCGGAAGACATCACGACGCTTCCGGCGCCGAACTGGCGCTCGATTACCACTGGGTTTGTGCCTCGCGCATAAATCGTCTGCCAGGCCGCATCAAGATTCGTAAAAATAATCGGGCTATGCCAAGCCAGCGGCGACGGCAGGCTCATTCCATTCTGGTTCAATACCTGGACGCTGTTGGACCTGAGCTCTCCCGATGAAAACGATAACCGCTCGAATTCCACGCCCAGGCTCTCTTGCAGTGGAGAACGCTTGACCGTTTTCTTTTGTGGCGACTTGGACTTGTTGCGCCGGGCCGGCACCGGCGGGCTGACTTTGCCTGAGGTGATCCAGGATAGCGGCGAAGTTTCGGGCAAAAAAGTGATCACCAGACGCCCGCCGTTGCGCAGAAAACGTTCGATTTCCTTGACGGCTTCCTCCGGCATTGGTCCCCATTCCGCTGCCGAAGACGCCAGATGTAGATACGTCGTCCCGCTGCCCGGAGGCAAATTATTTGCATCGCTAAAATCGCGTTTAACGGTCAGGGAACCCATAGTCTCAAGAGCCTCAAAAAGCATCATCGTGCCCAGCGGATCGCTGCGTAGGGACGAATATTCCGGATACACATCGCCGGCTGCATATCGGACCCTGAATAACTGCAACACACCCAACGCGAAAAGCCCCCCACACGCCAACAACACGATGATCGGCCAGCGACTCATGACCGGGTGCTCCGCATTCGCTCCAGATTGGAGGTGAACCGCTCGAGCAGATCACTGCTGACCTCATGCAAACCATACCAGACGCGGTCAAACACCATTATGTTCTCACTGAAGGGCATCAGCAGCTCGGGAAATGCGTGGCCACGCCGGCGCAGCTCACGCTCATACTCCCGATTGGATTTGAATTTCGCCAGCTGGATTAAGTTCCTCTCTGCAAGGTGCACCAGGCTCGCAAAATAAAATGCGCGCAGCGCCAGGCGCAATTCTCCACGGGCGAGTAATTCCCGCGCGAGCCTGGTCCAGCCGTCCTCACGCAATTGCTCAGCCCCCACATTGTGATCATTTAAATCGGGTGCTGGGGCAATCGGTACACTTACAACTGAGGATGGCAGGGGACGACGGCCGCGCCAAACGCGATAAATTAATAGCGCCAAACCACCCGCCGCCCCGAGCACGAGGCCATACAGCAGGAGTTCCTCCGCCAGGATCCAACCATACCCGGACCCACTCGGCCTGGGAGGGCGTTGCCGAAAAAAAAGTTTTCGCAACCAATTGTCCAGCCAGTCTCCGATGCTCTTGAGCGTTTCCCGGCAAAATTTTCCAAAGCGCGCCAGCCAGCGGCGAAGCACTCCTTGATCGGCCGCTTCGTCTTCCACGGATGTTTCTCGCGGCGCGCGCCAGGAGTACTTCGGTTGACGGGCGACCCTGTCAATCGCGCGGTCAAGCTCTGGCGCCGATACCATGGCGTTTCGTTTTGGGGTTTGTGATTGCCTCGAGTCTTGTCCAAGGGCGGAAACGGGCATGGCTGCGACCGTCAAAGCGAGCAGCAAAGCGGCTAACATCCCGTTTGGTAGGAGCCGACGAATGGTTTCGAGCTCAGCTTTCAAATCCTGGCCTGATTTTAGCGATTCGGCGTAAAAGCAGCGCACGGCATAGACTGCCTTCACAATAGGATCGACCGACAAGTAGGTCAGCCCGAAAGCTACTGCAAAGAACGTGCTGTTTAATTGGCTCATACCACCGCGAGTGAACGTCGATTCTATGCCGAGCAATATTTTGGCCAACCCAGGAAGCACAAAACAGACGCTGCCCCAATTGATGAACACCACCACCGCAAATCCAAACAGCACGACTAGCAACAAATGATTTTGCCTGGGCCACAAGCCAGCGCACTTCATCGACCGTTTGATAAAGTCCTGCAGGCTCGCTGGTTCACCTCCGTCGAGGACGCTCAGGCTCTGGTAAAAGCTGAATACCCAGCCAAAGGGTGCCAGTAAAAACAGAGACACCGGCAGCAAAAGCAAACCCGTGGATTGCAGCAGACTCTGCCTGCTGAGTCTTCGCGCGCTCGTTTTCAAGGTCAGCGGTGTCGCCTCTTTTGCGACAAGTTCCTCCCGGAGTTCGCCTCCGAAAATCGCTTGCCAGAATTTCATCCAAAGGAAAAGGACGGCCATCCCCAATGCCGCTTCCCCTAAATGCTCATGGGCCACCGGGCTGCGGCTCATATCGCTCCAAAAATAGAGCGCGCCTAACACGAATGGGAGCGTCCCAAGATAGTAACGAGCAAAAACACTCACCGGCAGCTTGCGTAAGAGGTGCACTGCTGCCTCAATTAGTTCCAAACCGCCTTTCGATCGGCCGACAGCACGCGAGGGGCTCATCTTCCCTCGCTCCAATTCACCGGCCATAGCGTCCCTTCATGGAACGAATCAGGCAACTCGAGCAACGCCTCGCCGATGGCATAAAAAAACAACCACGCCAATATGAGCCCAACAACACAGGCCGCGGGATGCGTCATCCAGGCAAAGCGCCGCCTGCGAATCGATTGGGCAGGTGCAAGTTTTCGCAAACACGCTGCGCAAATGATGCGTTCCTCATGTTCGCTGATGCATTCGCGGCAAAAATGCCCAAGGCATTCCGGACACCGGGCGATCGCTTCCCGCTGAAAGTGGTTTTGACAACGTTGATGTATGAGTTGCGGCATGCGCCGTATACTTCCTTCAGGCTAGTCCTCCCGGAGCCGGGTTGCCAGCTCCTCCCTCGGCGGGTGATTGCGGCTCAAGTGGCTTCTCGGCCGGTGTCGCTTGGGTGGAAGCTTGGGCGGCCAGCACTATCGGACTCAACGCGGCGATTAATCGTTCCGCCTGCTTCCAACGGCTGACCTGGGGCAACGGCGCCGTTTGGAGGGCTGTGCGCAAATAGCAAACGCAGGTTGGGCCCCTCAACGCGTTGATAATAATGCCGCCAATAAAGACAAGCGCCAGGCCCAATAAGACAAGGCAGCCCACGCGGCTCTCGGTATCCAGATTTGCGAACGCCTGGCCTTTCAGGGTTTGGAATGCCCCCAGGCTGCACCCGATGGCGACCGCCGCGAACCCGAACCCCCAGATATAATGAACCCGGGTTTTGCGCATGAACAACGCCTGGACATCCCGATATTGAAAGCGTTGATACTTCTCGATATAGCCGGCCACCACCACCACCAGCAGGTGCCGCTTGCCTAGCCAATAACTCGCCGAACCTAAAGCCCCATGGCCTCCAACTTTCAACCGCCGGTACTCTGGGTCATTTCGCAACATGCCATGAACTAAATACAGCTCTGTTCCAGAACCAGATCGAAAACCCCAGTTCCACGCACCCGACCAACATTCCAAGAATCAGGCGCAATTTCGTATTGGCGACCAGGCTTGGCGGAGCTCCCCAACGCCTCAGCGCAATTACCAGCGCCGTCGAAGCGGTCACCGGCGCTGAGATTGCGCAAAACGGCAGAGGCAGGATCAGCAGTGACCAGACGATTTGATCGTACCGCGTCCGCTTGTGTTCGACAACCTTGAGCTTCCGTTTGTCGCGGCCGGTTTCCAGGCAAGCCGGGCAAAGATGCTTGCCCTCCAATTCGATATCACACAGCGCACAGAGAAAGCGGCCGCATTGATCGCAGGGGACTACTGCCCGCTTGTCGCTATGGTAAAAACAAGTTGATTCTCCCTCCTCCAATACCCGCTCAGCGGTTTGTCCTGAGGCAGGCCTATTTTGAAGCGCTGGGAAGGTGATCAACCCCAATTCCACGCCGCAGCCCCGGCACCTGGTTAAGGACTGTACTCCGGGCGTACTCGACTGCAGTTCCGTGCCACAACGTGTGCAGGATAAAGCGGATGACAACGCCATCGTTGGGCTTAAGTCGGGCTAGGGGTTAAATCCCCGAAAACTTTCTCGTAATGGCACGCCAGCATCGCGAAGGCAATCGGGCAGGTTACGATCAATCCGACGCCGCACGCCAAAAGACCCAATAGGGCAATCACGCCGGCAACGACCAGCAGCCAAAAAGTCATCCACCAATGTTTGCTGACGATGCGGCGGCTGAGCTCGAGTGCCGGCCAGAATTTCAGCCCTTTGTCTGCAGCCAGGGGCAACGCGAACATCCAGCATGTGTTCAAGTAGGTCATTATGATTAAGGCCAAAAGCATACCGATCCCGATCGGTATCCAGAACCCCGGCTGAGTAGGAAACGAACCTGCATGCGCGGCTTGCCGCCCGCCAAAGATTACCGCCGGGATGACCAACGCCGCCAAGACCCCAATAATAGCACCTGAAATCAGGCCGGGAATAAGTTGCGTCAGCAGCAATTGCCAAAAGCGGGGCCCAAATCCGCTGAAGGCGTCGCCCAGGGTCGCTGAGCCCGAGCGCACCTCTTTGACGTAAAAGTTCCAAAGCCCGCCCATTAAAGGGCCATTTAAAAACAGCGCCAGGATAATGCTCAGATATGGAACTGCGTTTACTGCGAAAATGGCCAAATACACCAGCACGGTAGCGCCAATGATCAGCCCCGCATTGGACTTGAACACTTCCCACCCGCGGCTGAGACACGACCCGATATCCACTTCGTAATCGCGTGCCAACAAATCCGCTTCGGTCACCGGCGCACCGGCGACTCCGCTGCCGACGGCGGCACCCTCGCGAAGACGTTGGAAGAAGATCGGCTTGCACGCTGCGCAAATCCATTTGTCGTTGTACCGAATGACATCGCTGACAGCAAACGCGCGCCCACATTCACAACAGATTAAGCCACCGGTGCCGACACTGCCCGCAACGGGAGGGACCGTACCTGACGCCGGTTCCTCCGGTGACGAGCCGCGTGGCGCGACCTCCTGATAAGGCGTCCAGGCGGTCATGCCTTCGTGCCATACGAGGGTATCGGGTTGGATTTTTCCGCTCCGAACAAGTTCCAGCAGTTGAGCTTCCTCGACTGGACCTGCTTGCTGGCCTGAGTCAACGTAATACCAATTCATTGCCTGTGATGGGGGATGGGTAGGTTATGAGCGCTTTTCGCCGCTGATTTGGTGGGCGGACATGTCTCCTTTTGCCACAGAGAACCCGTCGCTGGCAATCGATTTTGCCGCGAAACCCTGTAGGTGTCGACGTAAGGAGACCCCCATTGCATTTTTTTCGTCCTCCTCCTTGTCCTCGTTCTCATCCTCGATCGTCTTTGATCGTTTTTTCGAGGAGGAGGACGATCAAGCGGACTTGCGCGGATTAGTGTTGATGATCGTGCGAAGCTATCGCGCCCCCGGATTCAACATAGGCCAACAGATCCAGGATTTGCTGCTTCGAAAGCGTGTTCAGCAACCCGACCGGCATCGGCGAGGAGGCCTGGGGTGTCCTTTTGAGCACGTCCGATTTCTTGAGCACCTGCACCAGAGAATCGGCAGGGCCGGTCTGCACGGTGAAGGTTTCAGCGTCTTCCTTTAGTAGCATGCCCGTCACGGGCTCGTCCCCCTTCAGTTCAAAACTGACATTACGATAGCGCTCCTCGATGAGCTTCGAAGGCTCGAGGATTTGCTCCAGGACGTTGGCGCGGTCCTTTTTGTAGCGGATGAAGACGTCGCTGAGATTGGGGCCGTAAGGGTAGCCTTGCTCGCCCAATTTGTGGCATTGAATACAGGCAAGTTTTGAAAACAGTTCTTTACCCGTTAGCAGGTCACGACTGGGACCGATCTCGCCGAGGTCAGGCGCAAGGTCTGCCAGCTTCCATTCAGTGATCTTGGGTTGGGCGGCGGTCGCGTGGGCGGCCAGGTACGCTTCGACATCCGGCACTATTGCGAGCGTGCCCACCATGCGACGCCAATGGCCCGGAAAAGTGCAAACAAAGGGGTATTCGCCGGGTTCCGTTGGGGCGGTGAACGTGAGCTGAACCTTTTGCGCAGGAGGCACGAGCCTCGTCGCATAAAGAACCTTCGGTGATGATGGAACGTAGAGCCGACCTTCCGCGTCGGGTTCGGCCTGCATTTTTTCCGCCGCCTGGCCGATCTCCTCGAGGGAACCTGGTTTCAGGATGGCGAGATTGTGCGGCATCGCGTCATCGTTTTGCAGCGTGATCCCCACCGGTTTGCCGACTTCCACCACCAGCAATTGTTTGTCGAACCGCATTTGTTCGTAAACGGCGTGAAGCACAAAAACAGCTGGACCAAGGCCGCGCAGGATCCCGGTCAACGCACGCGCTTCCGGTTCGGGGAGCATTGCAGCGGCGTCGGTGGCAAGCTGCATCGCGTTTGCGAAAGCGCCGCCCGTGCGCTCAGTCGTGGGGATGCTTTGAAGGTAACTGAGAAGGTTGGTTTCCAGCACGGGGACCAACTCTTTCGGCCAGGTCTTCTGTGGGATGCGCATCAGGCCGGCGACGGCATCTTCTTTCTGCGTTCCCGACTGCACCTCCTTCGCTAATGCGTTGAAATTGTCGAGGTCGTGGCCGGGGATTGCGACCAACGCCGTCATCGCGGCCCGCTTGATCTCAGGGGAATCAGCGGTACGGACCAGCTCTTCGGTTCTGCCGTAGACCCCTTGTCTTAGCTCGGCGCGTTGAACCAACGGCACGGCGAAGAGCAGATCCACCAGCCTGCTGGGGTTCGTCGCCGTTTCCTTCCAACAAGGTTCAAACGATTGGTCGGCGCTCACCAGCGCTGCGAGACCGATTTGGCGGGTGACTGAAAGCTGAGACTGCGCGACGATGTCGTTCAGGTCCGTTCGCTTCCCCTTGAGCTCCTCCGGTTTGAACCGCAAAAGCAGCTGTCCCAGGTCCTGCAGCGTATCAGTCGATGGTTCTCCTTTTTTATCCAGCTCGACCAGACCGCGAAGCAGTTCGGTCAAGGCGTCGGTCTGGCGGACTTTGGCCAGGCCTTCCAAGGCTTCGAGGCGATACTTGCGATCCAGCCCCTTTCGCTGCAGGAGTGCGACGTAGACGAATTCGCTGCGCGGCGCAGCGATCAATTCCTGGTTCGAGAGCCGACCCAGGACATAAGCCGCGGCAACGGGATTCTGGGGAAGAAAAAAGCGGTTGGTGCCCGGCGACTCAGCGGCTGACGCCGCGAGGTAAATGACCAGCAGCAGGCCGAGTCCCAAGCTAAGGCGAGTCAGCGCGGTGATCCCGAGCCGTGTAAAGGGGCCCCTCTCCCCGCCCTCTCCCCTCAGAAGCGGCGAAGGAGAGCCGTGGCAAGGGCGTGAGGACGGCCGGACTGTCGCCGCTGAATCGCGCACGAAGTTTTTTTCATAACCAGTGCGCGCTCGCTGGTGTCTGACTCTTCTCCAAAGGAGTAAAGGGTGATCATGCCAATGGCGTCGCAACTTCAGGGCAGCGGTGGGGCGCATCGGCCTGGGCTTTCCGACTCTTATCGTTTGGGGATGGTGAATGGGTTGAGCAGTTTGACGCCGGTCTGGTGCACCTGCGCGACATTCCTGGTGACAAAAGTCAGGTCGTGTATCAGTGCCGTCGCGGCAAGTAAGGCATCGATTACCGGCAAGGGCCGGACCGCGCTGAGGCGGCCCCACTGATCTGCAATTGCGGGGGTGACCGGCAGAATACGATCAGCGAATTGGCGTTCCAGTCCGCGTAACCAGCGTTCCAGGGCTTGGGCTTTCGGCAAATCCTGACGCCGGGCCAGCTCGATTCCTTTGCGGATTTCCCCAGTGACGAGAACGCTTAGAAAGAGCTCACCTTCGTCAAGGGTCTGGTACCAGCTCAGAAAGCTCGAGTCTGCTGCCCTGCCTTTTCGGGCTTCACTGACGACGTTAGCGTCGAGCAGGCAACCGCTCACAGTTCGACCTTGCGTCCAAACTGAGGGCCACGTTCAAACAAAGCGTCCGGGCCGACGTCGGGCATCTGCAAGAGGTACTCCTTCAACGAGACGTTTTTTTCCCGTTTGTTGAGTAAAGCGTCGCGCAATATCCGGCGATGTTCTTCTTCCATCGACACCCCGTGCCGGCCGGCGCGTTCTTTCAATTTCCTGACCACCTTTTCCTCGACTTTTCGAACAATCAGTTGCGGCATAGCCTTGAATTGATATCATTGATATCATCAAGTCCAAAGTGGTGCAAGCACTTTCCTTGGCTCGGGTGCGTTTGTGATTATTCCTTCACCTGCTTGGTAAACCGGTCGAGCGTATTCATCGTCTCGTCGAGGGTATACTGCAGGTACGGATCCATTGGGTGATTGAGCGCTTCCAGGGCAACTTCGGCCGCCTGCGGTGTCGTGAAGAAGCTGGAGGCGCGCACGGCTTCGAGCCGCACTCGTGGATGGTCATCATTGGCCTGGGCCTTGAGCAAACCCAACGGTTCCTGGACGCGGTCGCGCCAGTAACAGAGCACGCGGGTGGCGGCGGCGCGGGCGTGGAAGTCCGGCGAACGCAGCATGCGTTTCAGCAGTGATTCATCGACGGCATTGTGAAACTGGTGGACCCACAGCGCTTCCATCAGGTTGTGTTCGTAGTTGGGGTCCCTCGAATCCAGCCTGGCCTTCCAGTCATCGACGGCCGCCAGGACTTTCTTTGAATCGCGTCCGCCTAACTCAATGCGGGCGCGATACCGGACACGGTCCTCGGGTGAGCGCAACAAATCGAGCAGCTTGGGAATCGGTTCGCCGGCGATGGGTGCCGGTTTGAGCAACGGCCGATCAGAGCAGGTGACGCGGTAGATGCGTCCGTGAATATGGTCGCGGCTGGGATCGCGCAAGTGATGCTGCAAGTGACCGATGATGGGATTCTGCCATTCCAAAAAGTAAACCGCGCCTTCCGGTCCGACTTTGACGTCGACGGGTCGGAAGTTCGGATCGTCCGATTGCACGAATGGCGTGACTTCCTCGCCCTTGAAACCGGAGTCCTTATCGACGATGCGATACTGCAGAATTCCAAGGAAGCCGATGACGTTGGCGACGAGCAGATTGCCTTGCATTTCTTCGGGAAATTGACCGCTGGAAAGAATCTCCATCCCGGGGCAGGGCCGGGTGCGTTGCTCGTAAAGCTTGGGCGCGCGTTTGTGGCGCTGCGGAAAATACGTGCGTCCAGAAAACACGGCGCCGATGTACGGCTCCGCGCCGGTGCCGTCCATGACGAAATCCTCGCCCCACCGGTCAAAGACATGGCCATGCGGGTTGGCAAAGTCATACGAGACATACACTTCGAATTTGTGCGTGAGCGGTTCGTAGCGATAGACCGCGGCATTGGCGTTCCGCACCGGCGGGCCGTAAGGCGTTTCGACCTGGGTCGTGTGAAACACACCTTCCTGGAAGTAAAGCGCGCCGCCGGGGTCCAGCACGAAGCTGTTGGCGGTATGGTGCGTATCGGCCGAGCCGATGCCGTTCAAGATGCGCTCGCTGAAATCCGCTTTGCCGGTCTTGCGGGTGTCCTTGAGAAAGATGAGGTCGGGCGCCTGGGCAACCAGGACGCCGCCATTGTAGAAATCAAATCCCGTCGGGCAATGCAGGTGGTCGGCAAAGACGGTGCACTTGTCGGCTTTTCCGTCGCCGTTCGTGTCTTCGAGCACCAGCAACTTGTCGTTCATCTCATCTTTCGGCTTCCAATGAGGATAGGAGGGCCAAACGGCCACCCACAGCCGGCCTTGCGGGTCCCAGGCCATCTGCACTGGCTTCGCCAAATCGGGATACTCTTTTTCTGACGCAAAGAGGTTCACCTTCAAACTGGGCGCGAGTTTCATGTGCTGAATCGCCTCTTGCGGATCCAGGAACGAATACTCTCCGTGCGGGCCCGGCCCCGGCTTGTTGGATTTGACGGCAATGAACGGCGGCGTGTTGCTGTCGTCGACCTTGAGGTCTTTCCCCTGCGCGAGAGCCCAAATCCGCTCGTCACGGTTAGCGGTCATCACGTCGAGGGCCGCCATCTCGCGCTGCAGCACGTTCCAGTTGCTGATGTCGTCGGCGTATTTCATCTGCGAGCGGCCGCCATACACGTTGTAGCCATCGACCGTGCGATAGCGGTTGAACCAATAGAAGTTCTTGTCCAGAACGGCGGCGCGCAGTTTTTCGAGCGCGGCAGGCTTCTGCGGGTTTGGCTGAATGCCGGGGAACAAGCTCGTCACGATTACGGAGGCAAGCAAACGGTCGCCTTCCTCGTTCAGATGAACGCCATTGATCGTCAGGGGCTTCTTCGATTTTGCGTACAGGTCGGATGAGGGAGCAAAAAGGTCGACGAACAGCGCGCCATTTTCTTTGGCGACTTCCGCGATGGCCTCGGTATAGAGCTTCAGATTGATATTGTTAGTGGTGCCATCCGGCAGGTTTGAATCATGCAGATTCTCGTGAGCGATGGGAGAGAACAGCACCACCCTGGGGGTGCTGTTGCTGTTATACTGGTGCTGGCCAAGATTGCGCAGGTAGTTTTGCAGGTCTTGCTTGAATTTTCCCAAACCGGCTGGGCCGGCGAAGGACTCATTATACCCGAAAAAAGCAAAGACCACATCGGTGCGGGTGCGCGTCAGCCAATCGTCGGGGCTGCCGAAATTGTCGCAGCGCATGCGGGTAGTGAGTTCATCGCCCGCGAAGGCGAGGTTGCGGAGGACGAGGTGGCGTTCGGGGAATTGCGCCTGGAGGAGCGTCTCGAGCCAGCCGTCGTGTTGAAAGCGATCGGCGAGTCCATTGCCGACGAGGGCGATGTGGTCGCCGGGCTTGAGGGCCAAACCTTCAGCGGCTTTGGTTTGGGAAAAAGGCAACAGGAATGCGACAGCAACAAACGCTTTCAACCGATTCATAAGGGGTCAATTGTCGCGCATACGAGTAGAGCAGATTGTGGGCAGAGGCAAGGGCAGTTTA
>DATJGF010000103.1:0-21337 GCA_035495315.1 Candidatus Limnocylindrales bacterium | reverse complement strand
TGTTGCTGACGACATCGCTGTAGGTAACGGTCGCCGGACTGCAGGTGTCCTGGGCGGTAGCTACGCCGGTGTTGTTCGTGGTCGTGTCTGCCGGGCATTCCAAAGTCAGGTTCGGTGGAATAGTCAATACAGGGGCCGTCGTATCCCGAACAGTGATGGTCTGGCTCGCGGTCCCGACGTTGCCGCAACCGTCGTGCGAGGACCAGGTGCGTTTGATCGTGTAATTGGCGACGCAGTTGCCTGCGACGATTTGATCACTAAAGGTAGGCGTGGAGGTACCGCTGCAGTTGTCGACCGCTGTCGCCAAGCCCAACGTTTGGTTCACGGTGGGATCTTGCGAATCGGTGCAGGCGATCGTGATGTTGGCTGGGGCTGTCACCACCGGCGGAACAGTGTCCTGCACGGTTATGGTTTGCAGAGCTGTACCGATGTTGCCGCAGGGGTCCACCGAACTCCACGTGCGTTTGACAACGTAGTTTCCAGGGCAAGTCCCGGGCGTCGTCGCATCCGTATAAGTGGGTGTGGACGCGACAGTGCAATTATCCGTCGCCGTCGCAGTTCCCAGTGCCCGGTTGACGGCCGGATTGAGCGAATCGGTGCAAGCAATTGTGATATTAGCCGGGACCGTTACAACCGGCGCGATAGTATCCTGCACCGTGATGGTCTGCACCTGGCTGCTGCTGTTGCCGCATGCATCGGTCGCGGTATAGGTGCGTTTGATAACAAAGCTGTTGGCGCATGTGCCGCTATTGGTCACATCGTTATGGGTAATCACTGGGGTGCCGCCGCAAGCATCGGTAGCGACGACGGCTCCATTGTTCGCCGCCGGCACATCACCGGCGCATTGGACGGCCACATCCGCCGGGATCGTCGTGATCGCTGGCGCAGTATCATCGTTGACTGTAATGGTTTGGATCTGGCTGGCGCTGTTGCCGCAGGCATCGGTCGCGGTGTAAGTGCGCCTGATTAAAAACTTATTTACGCAAGCGCCGGCAATTGTTTGCTCGTGATGGCTGATAACGGGTGTGCCACCGCACGTATCGGTAGCGACGACGGCGCCATCATTGGCTGCAGGAACGGCACTGGCGCACTGGACGGTCACATCTGCAGGAATGCTGGTGATCGTCGGCAGGGTCGTGTCGTTGACGGTGATAGTCTGGACCTGGCTGCTGCTATTGCCGCAAGCATCGGTCGCCGTGTAGGTGCGTTTGATGACAAACTTATTAACGCAAGCGCCGGGTGTCGTTTGGTCACTGTGCGTGATGACAGGAACCCCACCGCAATTATCCGTGGCCACCACGGCAGCGTCATTAGCCGCGGGGACGGCACCGGCGCATTGGACCGTAACATCCGCAGGAATGCTGGTGATGGCCGGTGGAGTATTGTCGTTAACGGTGACAGTCTGGACCTGGCTGCTGCTATTGCCGCAGGCATCAGTCGCCGTGTAGGTGCGTTTAATGACAAATTTGTTGGCGCAAGTGCCAGGTATCATTTGGTCGCTATGACTAATCACCGGGCTCCCGCCGCAATTATCGGTCGCCACAACGGCGGCCTCATTGGCGGTCGGAACTGATCCGGCGCACTGGACTGTGACATCACCCGGAATGCTCGTAATTACCGGCGCGGTGGTATCATTCACGGTGATGGTCTGGACCTGGCTGCTGCTGTTGCCGCAGGAATCGGTCGCCGTGTAGGTGCGCTTAATGACAAATTTGTTGGCACAAGTCCCGGCAACTGTTTGGTCACTATGGCTGATCACTGGTACGCCGCCGCAGTTATCGGTCGCCACGACCGCGACATCAATGGCCGCCGGAATTGCTCCCGCGCACTGCACTGTGACATCACCCGGAATGCTCGTAATCCTTGGCGCCGTATCGTCATTGACCGTGATGGTCTGGACCTGACTGCTGCTGTTACCGCAGGAATCGGTCGCCGTGTAGGTGCGTTTGATGACAAATTTGTTGGCACAAATCCCAGAAATGGTCTGGTCACTGTGACTAATCACCGGTACGCCGGCGCAATTGTCGGTTGCCACCACTGCAGCATCATTTGCCGCCGGAACGGCGCTAGCGCACTCGACGGTCAGGTCGCCAGGAATGCTGGTGATGATCGGCGCAGTATTGTCGTTGACGGTAATTGTCTGGGTTTGACTGCTGTTGTTTCCGCAGGCGTCCGTCGCCGTGTAAGTGCGTTTAATGACAAATTTATTGGCGCAACTGCCGGGAGTCGTCTGGTCACTATGCGTGATGACGGGAGTGCCTCCGCAGTTGTCAGTGGCAACCACGGCGGCGTCGTTAGCAGCGGGAACTGCAGCGGCGCATTGCACCGTCACGTCTCCCGGAATGCTAGTGATCGTTGGCGCGGTATCGTCATTGACGGTGATGGTCTGGATCTGGCTGCTGCTATTGCCGCAAGCATCGGTCACCGTGTAGGTGCGTTTGATTACAAATTTGTTGGCGCAAGTGCCGGCGATAGTCTCATCGCCGTGCGTAATGACCGGTTTGCCACCACAGCCGTCGGTCGCCACGACCGCGGTATCATCGGCCACCGGCACGGCACTGGCGCATCCAACTGTTACGTCAGCAGGGATACTGGTAATCGCCGGAGCTGTGGTATCGCTGACCGTGATGGTCTGGACCTGGCTGCTGGAATTGCCGCAGGAATCAGTCGCGGTGTAGGTGCGCTTGATGACAAAGTTATTGACGCAGGTGCCTGGAATGGTCTGGTCGCTATGAGAAATTACCGGAGCCCCACCGCAATTATCTGTCGCGACCACCGCGCCATCATTGGCGGCCGGCACGGATCCGGCGCATTGGACCGTCACATCACTCGGGATACTCGTAATGACCGGCGCAGTGTTATCATTGACCGTAATGGTTTGCACCTGGCTGCTGCTATTGCCGCATGCATCCATCGCCGTGTAAGTGCGTTTAATCACAAACTTGTTGGCGCACGTGCCCGAAATGGTCTGGTCGCTGTGACTAATCACAGGGCTGCCACCGCAATTGTCTGTCGCGACCACGGCGCTATCATTGGCTGCCGGGACTGAACTGGCGCACTGCACTGTCACATCGCCTGGAATGCTCGTAATCACCGGCGCCGTATCATCATTAACCGTAATGGTCTGAACCTGGCTGCTGCTGTTGCCGCAGGAATCCGTCGCCGTGTAAGTGCGCTTGATCACAAATTTATTGGCGCAGGTGCCCGAGATGTTCTGATCGCTGTGACTAATCGCGGGTGTACCGCCGCAGTTGTCGGTGGCCACTACAGCCGTATCGTCGGCCGCCGGAATCACACTGGCGCATTCCACCGTCACATCAGCCGGAATGATCGTAATCACCGGCGCCGTATCATCATTAACCGTGATGGTCTGCACCCGGCTGCTGTTATTACCACACGCATCGGTCGCCGTGTAGGTGCGCTTAACAACAAACTTATTGGCGCAAGTGCCCGAAATGGTCTGGTCGCTGTGACTGATCACCGGGCTGCCACCGCAATTATCTGTCGCCACTACCGCCGTATCGTCGGCCGCCGGCACTGCACTCGCGCACTTGACGGTGACGTCACCAGGGATACTCGTGATCACCGGGGCCGTGGTGTCATTGACCGTAATGGTTTGCACCCGACTGCTGCTCAAGCCACACGCGTCGGTCGCCGTATAGGTACGTTTGATTACAAATTTGTTATCACAGGCACCCGCAATCGTCTGGTCACTGTGACTGATCGCTGGGCTGCCACCGCAATTATCGCTCGCCGCTACTGCCCCATCATTGGCCGCAGGCACCGCCCCCGCGCACGATACCGTCACATCCCCAGGTATACTCGTAATTACGGGCGCCGTTGTGTCACTGACCGTTATCGTCTGGGTTTGGCTGCTGCTGTTGCCACACGAATCAGTCGCGGTATATGTGCGCTTAATCACAAAATTATTGGCACAGCTGCCCGCAATCGTCTGGTCACTGTGACCGATAGTGACTTTCCCGTTGCAGTCGTCGGTCGCCACCACCGCGGCATCGTTGGCCGCAGGCACAGCTCCGGCACACGATACCGTCACATCGGCCGGAATACTCGTAATCACCGGCGCAACCGTATCCTGCACCAGTACATCCGTACTGCAGGAACTGGGGCAGGTGCTGTTGGCAACGTTTAGCGACAACGTGAAAGTCGCACCGCAACTGGCTCCGGCCTTCACCGTCACCATCTGCGCATTAGTCGCTCCCACAATCGAGCCGTTGCCGCTGATGCTCCAGCCATAGCTGGCCAAACCCGCTGGCGCAGAAAATTGCGAACTCGACGCGGGACACATGGATGCGCCACCCGAAATCGAACAGGTCGGGATCGGCGCAACCGTCAGCACGACATCCGAAGTCTCTGTGCAACCATTGGATTGGATAACCGTCAGCCGCAGCTTCGCGCTCGAAGAGCTGACGTGTGCCGTAGTGTTCAAAGAACTCGGTGCATCGATAGTCGCGGAACCTGACACCACACTCCAAGTGGTCGAGGCAATCGGCTGCATGCCCTGGGTGGCCTGACCCTGCAAACTAAACGCGGTCGATGTCCCCTGCGTACAGTTGGTTTGATTCGGACCCGCATAAGCGCTCGGCCCAATCCGCAGCGTATACTGTATCGGATTGATGAAATCAACGATAGTTGACGAACTCGACTGTGAGGATTTGGTTTTGACCATAATGGTCGCGACACCAATGGAAAGGCACGGGTCAAAGTTTCCCAGCAACGCCGTCAAATCGACTGCCGCTTCAGCAAATTGGTTGGCGGAATAGGTGTTCGCGCCGAAAGCCCCAAAAGGTACCGCCGTATTAGCCGGACTGGCCGCAACGAATACACGACCCGAAGGCAACGAGGCCGTAGCGTTCGTATACGTGTAGGTTCCGCTGCCGTCGTCCTGCCAACGCCAGGCAAAGAAATCGGCGACGCTGCCGCCGCTGGTGAAAGCCAGGCTCAAGAGCAAATCGTTAGCGGTTCGTCCACCGTTAGGCCCGGCCGAACTGAAGGTGCCGATGCCCAGGGTGAGTTTGTTTTGTAGAAACTCGAAATCGATATACGAATCACCACTGGTGCTGGCGCGGTCGGCAGCAATGATCAGCCAGGAATGACCATTGGCGTCGGTCGTGATGTGCATCAGCACGTTATTAATATCGGTCTTGGAAGAGGCCGATCCGGTGGTCCAGCCCCACGTATTAGGATCATCGGTCCACTTTAACCCACCCACAAAGGTATTGTCGCCAGAATCATTGGCCAGGTCGGTGAAGTGAAAGGTGGTGCTCGAGTTTAACGGCAGGCCGCTGGCGTTGAGCACCGAGCCGCCGCTACCCGCCGGTCCGGGCAACCAATCGCCGGCACCTGAGCTCGGCGTATTAGCCTGCAGGTCGCCTTCGATGGCGAATCCCCCGCTGGGGACTGAGACGGGTGCGACCCCGGTTGGCGGAGGCACCGCCTGCACCTTCACTTCAGATGAGAGCAGTGCGCTCAACAGGCAACAGACCCAAACGGGTCGAAGTGAGCCCACCCAAAATCCCAAACCGTCTTTTTTTTGCATAAAACCAGTAGCCATTTCGCGTGCTCCTCTCTTATTTCACGAGCACGTGCTGGCAACAACCAGGGCAACCCGGGTTCCGGGTTAATGGTTCACCGGGAGTTGTACCAGGGGATTGCTGGGATGTTATCGGACGCAACCGCCGAAGAGGTAGCGGTTTGGCGGGACAGTAGAATGCCCGAATGCAGGCTTGACGGGAAGGTCAGGAATTGGGGCTTTTATGGCAAGGGAAGGTACTCGCCGGCATGAGGTTACGACGAGAAACCGGACAGCATGGAATGGAGAAACTGAAACTCTGCCTAACTTTATGAAACCCAGCGGTGAGGCTGAGTGAAGCTAGAGGCGATAGACTATACGCGCTTTGTCCAGATCATATGGGGAGATCTCCATCTGGACGCGGTCACCGACCGTAAGTCGGATGAATCGTTTGCGCATTTTGCCTGAGATGTGTGCCAGCACCTCGTGTCCGTTATCCAGTTTTGCGCGAAACATTGTGCCCGCCAAGACCGATGTGATGCGGCCTTCGACTGAAATATGATCTCCCATAGGTTCTTATTGCCGGCAGAAAAGGGCGCGAAACGCGATGAGTCCCACGCCCTGAAAGGATTCCCTTTTAATAGCGGCGCTCCCGGCCGGCCGGTGAGCGTCCTCGCCCACCGCGCTCTCCACCGCCAGCTCGCTCTTCACGCGGACGCGCCTCATTAACAGTTAAATTCCGTCCATCCAGATTGGCGCCGTTAAGGGCTTCGATAGCCCGCTGCGCCTCTTCCGGGGAACTCATAGTGACGAAGGCAAACCCTCGTGGACGGCCGCTGACGCGGTCGACCATCAAGTTGGCTTCGATCACGGTACCGTGAGCAGCGAAAGCATCCTGCAAATCGTTTTCGGTTGTGTTGAAGGAAATATTTCCAACAAATATTTTTGTACTCATGTGATGTTGTTGTCCCTAGTGAATGCCCCATTCTCTCCAAACTGTTCCCGACCGCCGGGTTTCAAATCATCACTGAACAGGGTTCAACTGAAGATTCACCAAGTCCTGGAAGCGACAAGTTCTCTATTGACTCCCGTCAAGCTCGCCTTTTTGGCGCAAATAGCAAGTTCGTTTTTCAGGAATCTAGTAGATACCAACTTTCCGGTTTATTTCGGGTTCAACCCATGCCCGAGCGTGGTGTAAGGGGCGCTTTATTTCGCTTGGTATGTTGGCGGTTGTATGCCAGTGTTCGCCGCGACTGAAATCTGTTGGCTATTTCCACGACCATGTGTCGTTGCTCAAGCGGCTTGACGTCGAAACTTCCATTCAGCGACAAGCCGTGAATATCTATGGATCTATCGCCTAACGAACCCGAACGAAACGACCGCTCAATGCCCAAAACTCCACTACACTGGAAACAGGTTGTTGCCCGGTATCAAAAGCCTGTCGCCTGGCGGGCCATTTGGCAACTTTCAAACACATTAGTGCCTTATTGCGGACTTTGGTACCTAATGTATCTGAGCCTATGGGCCTCAGTGTGGATCACGATACCGCTCGCGCTGCTGGCAGGTGGTTTCCTGGTGAGGATTTTCATCATTTTTCACGATTGCGGCCATGGTTCCTTTTTCAAGTCTCGTCGCGCGAATGACATTCTAGGCATCGTCACCGGGCTGCTTTGCTTTTCTTCGTATTATCATTGGCGCTGGGAACATGCAGTTCACCATAGCACAGCGGGGGACCTGGATCGCCGCGGTACCGGCGATGTCTGGACCCTCACGGTCC
Source organism: Candidatus Limnocylindrales bacterium (assembly GCA_035495315.1). Taxonomy (GTDB): domain Bacteria; phylum Verrucomicrobiota; class Verrucomicrobiia; order Limisphaerales; family UBA8199; genus DATJGF01. Next base: position 14,030 of record DATJGF010000103.1, on the reverse strand, counting down.
AGGAGTATCTCGAAGCTTCACGCTGGAAGCGCTTCTCGTACCGATTGGCTCGCAATCCATTGATTCTCTTTCTGGTTGCCCCAGTCTGTTTGTTTCTGTTGATCGAGCGGTTTCCTTCCGCGAAGGCGCCACAGCGGGAACGTTTGTCCGTTTACTGGACGAACCTGCTGCTGCTGGGAATGATTGTCGGTTTGGGCTATGTCTTTGGTTTTCGAGCTTACCTGTTGCTGCAATTGCTGCTGGTGGTCGTCGCCGGGTCTGCCGGCGTCTGGCTTTTTTATGTGCAACATCAATTCGAGGACGTTTATTGGGAACGCGGCCAAAATTGGGATTACGCCCAAGCCGCGCTTCAAGGCAGCTCGTACTACAAACTCCCAAAGGTACTGCAGTGGTTCTCGGGCAATATCGGTTTTCACCACATCCATCATCTGAGCCCGCGTATCCCCAATTATCACTTGGAGAAAGCGCACAAATCGGAGCCACTTTTTCAAACGGTAAAGCCAATCACACTGCTAAGCAGTTTTAAATCGTTCGGTTTCCGTTTGTGGGACGAGCAACGCAAAAAGATGGTGGGCTACCCTGTATTGCAACCTGCCCGGGCACGTTCAGTTCAAAGGCGGCGCGCCTGAATTTGCCCGAGCGATACCAGCCTCGCCTGATACTCTGAAGCTTCGGTTAATGGTATATTAGGGCCACGTAAGTTGATTTCGGCCGTGAACGGGGGAATAGTAACGTGTTGAGGCCCTGGGATGGTTCATAGGTCTATGTCACAACGCATTACAGGTCTGGAGACCGAATACGGCTGTTTGGTTCAAGCGCCAGCGCAGCCGCATGACGTCCTGACACGGGTGCGGGATTGGCTTTTTGAGAAGCAGCGATACGGGTTGATCGACCTTCATCCGCGCGGTTGGGATGAGCCGGCCGGGAACGGTGGATTTCTCTTCAACGGCGGCCGTGTCTACATTGACATGGGCCACTTGGAATATTGTACGCCCGAATGCGCCTCGGCCCTCGACGTGGTCCGCTATGATCGGGCCGGGGACCTGTTGCTGCTGGAAGCGGTCTCCGCCTTGAAGCTGCAGAGCCATGTCAGCTTCATTCGCAACAACGTAGACTATTACACCGGCGCGACGTTCGGTTGCCACGAGAACTACAACCTCGACCGCACGTTGCCGGTAAAAAAGAAAAACTGGCTTTCGTTAGTCGCATTTCTGACCCTGCGCGTCTTATTTACCGGGGCGGGCAGGGTCGGTTGCAACCGGCCAAATCTGCCGCGACGAGAGAGCGCGTCCGGTGAAAAGGGAGTTCCTTTCCAGATCAGCCAGCGCGCCGACTTCATCGTCAATGACTGTTTCGAATGGGTGCAGCACAACCGCGCTATTCTGAATCTTCGGGATGAGCCGCTCGCCGACGCGCGATTTCGCCGGCTACATTTGATACACGGAGACACCAACGTGCTTCCGGCAACTATCTTCCTGAAGGTCGGGGCGACTCGGCTGGTGTTGGACCTGCTGGAAGCCGATGAGATGCCGGTGGTCGCGCTTGCCGACCCGGTCGCCGCGTTGCGCTCGATCTCACGCACTTTGGAGCCGCCCTGGCGGGTTACCCTGGCCGATGGTGCCACGGGCGACGCACTTGTTTTGCTGCGCCAGTATCATCGCAAAGCGCGGCAGCTGTTCCAAGGCCGGGACGCCGAGACCGATGCGGTGCTGCAGCTTTGGGGTCGTACGCTGGAGCAGTTGACGGATGATCCCGCATCGCTCGTAGGCATTATCGATTGGGTTACCAAGCACCACCTGCTGAGCCAGTTTCGTGAGCGCGAGAGTTTGGATTGGGGTGATCCGTGGCTGGAATCACAGGATCTCGAGTTTCACCAGATTAATCCCAGCCGAAGTTTGGGCCTGGCGCTGGCGAATTGCGATGGGTTCTGGAATCCTGCCAATCTCGAGCTGGCCAAGCGTGAAGCTCCAGGCAATTCGCGCGCTCATGTGCGCAGCCGGTTAATGCGTGAAATCCAGGGCCAGGCCTGCTCGTACCATGTTGATTGGGCCGAGGTCGCGGGTCCGAACGAGCAGCACGCGTTGTTGCCGAATCCCTGTCAGGCGTGACGAGAACGCTGACGCAGCCGTTTGGGTCCCACATCTTCGATGAAATAATTCGGCGCCATGTGTGCGCGTTGACGATGCGGCCCAGGGCTTCCGTTTGACCACATGCAATGACACGATTCGCAGTAGAATTGGCGTTCGATTAAGCCCAGTTCAGCAACCAGCCCGATCGCCAGATTTGTAAATAGGGATTTTTGCGTGTGCTGCGGGAAGGCGATATGCAGCGAAGCACATTCCGGGCAATGAATGGCACCTTCCAGTTGCCCGCCGGCAGCGCTCCATTCCATGAGCAGCTGCTGGGCCCGAGCGGCGGCTGCAGCCCGAACTTCCAAACGCGCGCCGGCCGAGCGGCGGGAGACGAACCATAGCTTGGCGAGCCCGAGTTCATCGTGGACCTCAGCATGGATGCCCGCCTGCGCGAGCCGCTGGCACACAGCTTCGGCGTAGGTGCGACCCCTGAAGAGTGCTAATCGAACTCTGCTCATACCATCGATTTATCCTTTCAGATGTACGATGAATGAGAGTCAAAGTGGTTCCGCGGAGGAGGCCACAAACGGGGGCAGCGGGACCGGTTAATGAGTGCGAAACTTGCTGAGGCGTCGATTAGGGATTAGGAGAACTCGTACTCCTAATCCTAATCGCCCCCCCCAAAACCCTCCTACGGCGCAGGCGCCGCCGGGGCCTGCTTTTTGGGAGGTGGTGGAATAGATATATCGAGAGTGGTGACTGGACCGAACGCCGACAGCTGGCGATCAAAATCGGATGAGTTGCCGACGACCAGGATCGCCAATTTGTCCTTGTGCACGTATTTCTGCGCGATGCGATTCACATCATCCTGTGTGACTTTCTCAATGCCTGCCCGGTACTTTTCCAGGAAGTCCGCCGGATAACCGTATTTCTCGTAGGTCATGCGTTCCCACAACACCTTTTCCTTCGAATCAAACCGGAAAATAAACGAATTGAGGATGGAATCCTTTGCCTTAGCCAATTCTTCCGGCGTGGCAGGGTTGGTCTTTAGGGCATCGACCTCTTCATAAAGGGCGTCGATGGCAGCGGCGGTCGTGCCGCTCTTGGTTCCCATCGATAATCGCAGCACTCCGGGGTGATCGTAATCGGTGCCGACACCGCCCGACACCGTATAGGCAAGGCCCTTTTTCGAACGGATATTCGAGAAGAGCCGAGATGAAAACGACCCGCCGAAGAACTCGTTGAAAACGTCAATCGCGTAATAGTCCGGATTGTCCTTGGTGGTGCCCAGGTCGACCATCTGGATCATACTGGCAGTTACATCCTCCTTGGCGGCGAAGTAGACACCGGCCTTGGGGTCTTTGAATGAATCATGGCGCTTGGCCACCTCCGTGCCCTTGGCCCAGGAACCAAAAGCGTCGCGCAACCTGGTTTCCATCGCGCCCGAATCGAAATCCCCCACGACTCCCAGAATAATGTTATTGGGGGCGACATGAGATTTGTGCCAGTTCAACAGGTCTTCGCGGGTAACGATCGCCACAGTCGCGTACTCGGGTACGCGTGCGTAGGGCGATTCCGGTCCATATACGAGCTTGGCGGCTTCGCGGCCGGCAATTTGGAATGGGCTATCGTTGCGACGTGAAATCGACGTGGTAATCTGGTTTTTTGCCAGACCGATCTTTTCGGCGCGAAACTCGGGCTCGCGCAACAGCTCGATGAACAACTTGAATACATCGTCGAGATTTTCCTTGAGGCAATCCCAGGAAATGGACGTCGAGTCCCTGCCGCCGCCGGTTTCAAGTTTGGCGGCGCGGGCTTCGAGGTAATCGTCGAGTTGATCTCCGGTTTTGCTTTTGGTGCCGCCGGTGCGCCAGACCTGGCCGAAGACCTGGACCAGGCCGACTTTGCCCGCCGGCTCGTCACGCGAGCCGCCATGAATCACAGCCTGGCCGCGAATGAGCGGCAGTTCATGGTCTTCCTGCAGCATGATGACCATGCCATTGGGCAGCTCGACTCGTTTAGGGACCTGCGGCGTGAAGGTATGCAGCGGGGTTGACTGGATTTGTTTCCAATCACTCGCTTGACCGAACGCAGTCGCCAAAAGCACTAAAAGACAAAACGAAATTAGTGCAGAATATGCTACGCTGCAGGGTGGGCTAGCCGCGGACAGCGCACCGCGAAAATTCCCCTCACCCCAACTTGCTCTTCTCGGGTTTCTGAATTCAGGTTTCTGTGCGTCCATAGCCGGTTTGTTTTCCCGTGGAATCCGCGTTTTCACTTTCATTCTTTTTCCTCACTGTTGCCGGCCTGGGCGAGCTTGCTCGATTCAATGATGCCGACGGTTCTATTGGAATCGACAAAAATGGTTTGGGCGACCCGGCGAATGTCCGCCTTGCTGACCTTTTCGATATCATCGACATGCCGGAAGAGCTGGCGCCAATCACCGAACAGTGACTCGTAAGTTCCGAATTGGAGCGCCAATCCCTCGTTATCCGCCAGTTGCCGAACCAGGTCGGCCTTGGCTCGTGTCTTGATCATTTGCAGCTCCTCCTCAGTGATGTCCTGAGTCTTCACACGCTCAATTTCCTGGTGAATGGCTTCGCGAATTTCCTCAGGGGTATGGCCCGGAGTGGAAATCGCATAGAAAACAAAAAGATTCGGATACTTCGCGCCGGGAAAACCGTTGAACCCAGCGGAGACGGCGGCGATCTTCTTGTCGCGCACCAGCGCCCGGTAAAGTCGTGACGTGCGCCCGTTTGACATCAAATCCTGGAGGGCGTCGTAAACGGCGTCGTCTTTGTCGCGCGCACCGGGCTTGTGATAGCCTTCGATGAAGACCGGCTGCGAGGTTTCGTGCAAAATGACGATTCGCTCGGCTTTTTGCGGCGGCTCGACGGTGCGCAGCGGTTCGGGTTTGGGCTGTTTGGGGAGCCGGCTAAAGTACTTTTCGACGATCGGCATCACTTCGGCGGCTTTGACGTCGCCGACCAACGCCACGACCATATTGGCGGGGACGTAATATTTTTTGTAGAAATTCTGGGCATCGGTCGCGGAGAAAGACTCGAGGTCGGAAGGCCAGCCGACTACCGGTTTGCCATAAGGATGCGCAATGAAAGCCGCTCCCATGAACTGCTCGAAAAGCCGACCCATTGGCTGACTCTCGCTCAGGCGGCGTTCCTCATGCACGACGTCGCGTTCCTTGTAAAATTCGCGCATCACCGGATGCAGAAAGCGCTCGGATTCGAGGTAGGCCCATAATTCGACGTCGTTAGAAGGCAGCGAGTAGTGATAGCCGGTCTCCTCGTTATCGGTGAACGCATTCAAACCGGTGCCACCCTTTTGTTCAATCACCTGGCCGAATTCGTTTTCGACGACATATTGCTGCGCCTCCGCAATGGCGTCTTTCCACGTCTTTTCGAGGGCGGCAACCTTGTTGGTGTCGGAACCCGTCTCTTTGCGACGTTCGCGATCATACTCTTGGTAGGTCTGCTCGACTTTCGCCAGCGCCTCTTTCTCGGTGGCGTAGTTCTTGGTTCCGATCTTGTCGGTGCCTTTGAAGGCCATGTGCTCGAACATGTGCGCTAGCCCGCTAATGCCAGGGTACTCGCGGTCGGAACCGACATCGACGTGCGTGAAGAAGGAGAAAACGGGCGCCTCGGGTCGTTCGACAATGAGAACGGTCAGGCCATTTTCCAGCACGCGTTTGGTGACGCGTTTTTCAAAAGAGGCCAGGTCCTGTCCGAAGCTGGCCTGGGTCACTGTGACGAGGAAAGCTGCCATCAGCGAAAGGGCAGCGCCGCGTTTGATCAGTTCAGGGAACGACGGGACGTTCCAAGGCAAAAAGGGTCCGCGCGTGAAAACACTCATAATCATCAATTAACTTGCCCGGGCATGGTTGTCTAGCACCAAGACTGTCTCCCTTAGACCCCCCACGGGGCAGAATGTTTCGAGGAGAGATGGTCATTTTGTGCGCGAGTTGTTGGAGTCGGGGCATTGCTTGTTCCGTGCTCCGTGTTCCGTAAATCGTCCTCGTCGTCCTATTTAGTACCAATTGCGAAGGCGAACCTCGATGCCGAGGTCTGGACGGAGTCGTTGTTTGAAGACCGCCGCGTTAGCGCTGGCACCGCTCTGGTCGCGGTAGTGGTAAGGATAAATGATCTTCGGACGGAAAGCGGTGACCGCATTGGTGGCTTCGCTGACGGTCATCGTGTAGGGCTGATTCATGCAGACAAACGCCAGGTCAATGTTCGTCAGGGCGCGCATCTCGGCGGTATTGCCGGTATCGCCGCTGATAAAAATGCGGCGACCGCCCAGCGTGAGCACGTAACCGTTGCCCGTGCCGAAGGGATGGTAAGAGTTGTAAGCAGCGACAGCCTGAATGTCCACTCCGAGCAGGTTGGTCGTGGCTCCGTACCCGAGGACACGCGCGATAGGTTTTTGCGATGCGGTAAGCTGATTGTAAACCTCCTGGGAGGTAACGATAAGTCCATTGGTCTTAATGACGGCGTTGATGACCGCCGTATTGAAATGATCAGGGTGCGAATGAGTAACCAAGATGAGATTGGCTTTGGGCAGGCCGGCATAGCCTGCTGAATTGGTCGGGTCGATGTAAATAGTGTTGCTCTGCCAGTTCAGGATCAGCGTCGCATGATGATCGGGATGAATGAGGAGATCCCCATTAGTGGTCGAGAAGTGGTCGCCGGTAAAGACATTGGACGACATAATTTGCTGAGCGCGGTAATAGCGGGCCGTAAGGAATGGCGCGGCAGAATCTGTGTGCTGAATTGAGGAAGCGGCCCCCGAACCGGCGGTGACCAGGCCATCCCAAGCCGCGAGATTGGTGGTCGTATCGATCTGGTAAAACGCGGCAGCTTGACCGGTTAAGGTCAGCCCGATTTCGCGGTTGGTGAGCGGCTGGACGCGGGTGAATTCAGGCGGGGCCTGGGCAAAAGAGCGCAGGGAGAGACCAAGACACGCTACAAGCAGCGGAAAGATAAAGAAACAATGCGTTTTCATTGTATGGCTGGTTCCCGGCACAGAATGAATGGAATCGAGCCAAAAAGCAATTTTGGCGATTTCGCCCTGGAGCTAATGCGCTGGGCGGGGCAGTAGGGTAGTGTCCCGCAATGCGTGAAGATGCAACCTCGTGCTTTTGTGTAGGGGCATTCCTTACAACGCATTCGGCTGCTGCCCGACAGACAAGAGTGGATGAAGTAGCCTAGACTCCTCGTGGGCTGGGCAGGACCCAGCTTAAGGAATTCATGAGCCGGAAATGGAATTTCCTGACGGCTGCGGTGATAGGCTTTGCTGCGATCATCGCGAGTATTGGTTTGATAGTAACACCACATAGGGATCCATTACTCTTGGTAGCTGGCGCAACCGCGGATGATGTTTGGACCTATATTCATACAAACCCGGTCGCGCTTGTATCACAGTCCGGCTCGTCCATCGGTAGGCGAAGCTATTGGAGGGCTTACCCCCTCAGCATCGAAGAGGAGGCACGCTTCTTTTGGCGCACGAATCGTCTCTTTGCGACGCGTAAAACCATTTATACCCTGAACACAAACAGCGTGATTACGGGTGTGTGCTCGCAGTGGAAATTTGTCTGGCCGTTTTGACAATGGGGTGGCCAAGGCAATTGTTGGAGGTCTTCTCAGTTCGGTTTTGATTAGGAAACCTATCGAGCCTGGCGGGACCTTTCTGTTGGGGTTTAACCGCCATTATTACAGCGAAATCAAAGGCCGACATCCGGCGTACAACATGGCTTCCTGCGATGGGCACGTTGAGTCCGTCAAACGGGAAAAGCTGTTCGAGAAATCTGAAGCGTGGGCCCGCCGTTGGTTTATTGATAACCAACCTCACAAGGACCTTTGGTTTGATTTTGTTGACTCGTGACGCTCGGATCCTGCGACAACCCGATGGGGGTTAGTCGCCCGGGTAAGCGGGGATCGCAGGGTCGGAACCCGGCTCGCGAAAATTGCGCAACGTGCGATATATTTTGTCAAATATAACGGCAAGCCGGCCCCACCCTGATCCACTGCCAACGAAATTCAATCCTTCAGCATCTTGTGGAGCTTCGGCCAGGTCTGTGCGCACGCCCTGAGGCTCTGCGCTTCCAGCTCGCGATAGAGATCAAGGACGGCTCGTCCGGTATCGGTCAGGACAGCACCGCCGTGGTTTTTGCCACCGCGACAGGCGTTGACGAGTGGCTGCCGGAAACAGGCGTTCATGGTTTGGACCAGTGTCCAGGCGCGCATGTATGACATGCCCATGTGATCGGCGGCTTCGCGAATCGAACTGGTCTTGGCAATCCAGGCCAGCAGATCGGCTTTGCCTGGCCCAAGGGCAACTTCTCTACCAGAGACGATTCGCATGCGGGGAAGGAGTCGAGATTTTTGCCCTGAGGTCGCTTTCATTTCGAAGATGCACTGTAGCGAATGCTCGGTGTGCTGCCAACAGTGTTCAAGACAGGATTGCCACAGAGAATTCCGCGCTCGAGTTTTTGCGGAGTGGACCTACCTAGCTTGCTCTAAATTGATGGTCTACCTCTGCCTTGGTGGTGGGTCAGAGCATGAAATGGCGAAACGGGGTTGTTGTTCGCCTGTTCACCACGCTCAGATCCGCCGCCACTCCAAACCTCTTCGAGAGGGATAAGACCTCACCCGATAAGAACGCAATTTTCTTTCGCATTAATCCGGCGTTCCATCGGCCTTTTTCTGTTTTTCGGGAGTCTATGGGTGTTGCAGTCTGAAAAAGTCTTTCGTGTTGTTTGGGTTGATAATGACAGGACTGGTGTCTCCCCCCGGGACATTGCTCCAGCTCGAGGAATTGCTAAGGTCATTGTTGTGTTGGAGCACCCAACCGGAGCCCGGCCACTCGATCCGCAAAGCTCCCCCTTGCGTTGTCATCACCAATGAAACTGGAGTGACCGTCGCCAGAGCGGCCTGGTAATGGGCCGCGATCCTGTCCGGGGTCAGGGCCCCGGCGTAAATGGCGAATTCATCAATTTGTCCGTCCAGGTCGCGGTAACGAATACCGTCAGGCGCGAGCCAGGCGCCCAATTGCGATGAGGTCAGGAGCGTTGGCGGAGCGTAGTCCAGCGGAATCTCGGAGTAAGGCTGGCCATTAATATAGAAGCTGAAAGTTCCCACGCCGGCATCGTATACACTAACGACATGTAGCCAGGTGCTGGTAGTGAACAAGGAAGCATCGGATAGGGTGAACGTGCTATTTTGGCCCCCACCGACGGCGGTATTGACACTAAATTGGAGCTGGTTGGGATTGTTAGCGACAATTTGGAACGAACCTATCCAAGGAATACCGTCGTTGCAGAAAATGCCGCTCAGCGGCAAATTATAGAGTGGATCGAGGAAAGTAGTCCAGGAGTTGAGTTTCACCCAAAGCTCTGCTGTGACCTGCCCAAACCAATTGTCGGAGGTGGCGGGGTTAATCAGTGCCGGCACGCTGACGCTACCAGGTGAATCGAATCCATGAAAACTTGCGGAGGAGCCCAGCTCAGACTTGGCGCTGGCTCGGTGGTCGACATTGAAATAGGTGCCGTTATAACCATGAGTCGATGAGTCGAAAGCGGTGCGGCCGCCGAGTTCCTCGAGCCGGTAGTAGACCAAGGGATTGTCGGCTAAAACGGCTTGTGGGTATGGTGAGCCAGTATTGATAACGCTCAAGTAAGCGGTCGCGCTTTCAACGGTGAAGGTCCCCGCGACCAACTGACAAGAGAAGCTGGCGCCATTGTCGGCGGCAGCCAGTGAGCCGGTGGTATACGTCGCATCAGTAGCACCGTTCAGGGGGTTGCCGTTGCGTTTCCATTGAAAGTTTAACGAACCAGTCGTGCCATAAGCACTAGCGGCAACGGAGAAGGTCGCCGTGCCGCCCGCTTGTGCCTGGGCATCTTGCGGCTCTTGCGTGATATAGATCCCTGGATTTACCGCTACGCCGCTCAATGGGAAAGTGTAAACCTGGCCCGGCTGGCCTGCAGCGGCGTTTACGTCGGTTTGTATGGAAAGAGTAGCGTTGTAGGTCCGGGCTGAGTCGGGTGTGAAAACGATGGAGGATGTCCAAGGAACATTTGGCTCACCCGCCAAGTCATATTTGAGAGGAACAGCCCCACTCATAGGACCGGATACCTTGAAGTACGCTGCGTCCGGCCCGGTGACCGTCAACCCCAGGATGTTTAAGTCATAAAACGCATGGACAGGTCCGGAAGGATTAAGCGGGTCAGCGGGGTAGAAGTTCAGGGCATTGAAGGCCAGAGCAGCGTTTTGCCCGATCAACACTGCTCCCGCATCGCCGCCGCCAGTCAGAGTGCTATTGAGAACGGGTCCGATCACGTTGACGTTGTCGATGACATTCACCCTGCCCGCATCGGTTATAACACTAAACGTGACTGGAGGCTGAATTCCGTAAACATTGGTATTGCCTACGACCCAATTCACGGTCAGCGGTTGTCCGCTGCTTGGTTGGTTTGCGAAGGTCGCGTCCGAGCCGGGCAGGCTCGACATGAGTGAGGATTGATTGCCGACGTTTGCGATTTGCAAAGAGACGGGCGCACCCCCGGCACCGGCTCGTGCATAGGTGGAGATGGTCATCGAGTTGGTGTTTCGGTCGGCCCGAGCGAAGGTCGGGAAAAAGGACCCGGGCAGGGCGGCACTCACCGACAACAATCCGGTATCCAGCAGCCATAGAAAAGAGTCGCTGCCGCCGCTGGCGAGCATTGAGAATGTCACCGCATTTGTATAAGGCCTGAACACGGCGATCACGGTGGCGTCACCGGGTCGGACGTAAGTCATCCAAGTGTTAAAGGCGTCCAGGGTCGTCAGTGTCTGAGCGCCTGAAGTTCCTGGAACAAACAGCGGCTCGCGAACGTAACCGCGAACTTGCAAGGGCTGGACCAAGACTTGATGATCGTCGCCTGCCCGATTCACGGCGAGACCAGGATTGGACAACGGCAGGCCTGTCAAGTTCATAAAGACGAGTGAATCACCGGAGCTAGTCAACCGGCAGACTGCGCCCACCGCATTGGGTGGATGCGGCACGAAAGCAGACAAAGTGGGCGAAAGAGCAGTATCTGGAGTAGTTCCAGCAGCATCGGCGGCAGCTAATCCAAACGTATCAGGACCGCCAACCAGTTCTACTCCAGTTGTCTGCCCTCCGACGCTGGTGATGTCGATATTTGGAGTCATTTCATTCGTCGCGGGAGTTCCTGGAAAAATGATGGCAGACAAATAAGAAACGTAAGGGTTCTTGCGTGCCGCCGTGGGGGCATAAAGGTCACTAAACACGTTATTCAGGTCGGATCGATACCTCAATAGGCCGCCCGGCGCCTGGCCAAGTGGTCCGGACCCTCCACTTAGATCGATTTGTCCGGCCCAATCAATTTGAGTTGCCGCCAGAATGATTGTGCCCGCGGCCCCGCCACCGCCTTGACCTCCATCGCCACCTTTACCACCGTTTCCTCCATTGCCACCGGCGCCACCTTTTCCACCGGTGCCGCCTGGGCAGCAACAGTGCGTGGTGTCCCAGACTGCACCGTTCGTGCCCGGAGCGCCTTCCTGGCCAGGCGCGCCAAATGCGCCGGAGACCGGAGGTACGCCGTCCGCACCACGAGCGGAAATGGTTCCACTCCCACTGAGAACCCCGCGTACAATCAATTCCAATCCTCCGCCGCCTCCACCTCCGGCTCCGCCAACGCCACCTACCCCTCCATTCCCGCCGTTACCACCATTCCCGCCGGTGCCCCCAAGGCCGCTGCCCGTACAAAATAGACTAGCGCCTCCTTCTCCACCTCCCCCTCCCGAGCCCCCTCCTCCGCCCGCCAATCCGTAGGCTCCCTGTTCGCCGCCGCCCCCTCCCGCGCCTCCATAGAGACCACCCAAATCGAACCAAGCCTGAGGCTTGGTCGCAGATGAGCCCGGGTTGCCGGCCGCTCCAGCGAAACCATCTTGTCCTGCGTGACCGGGATTACCGTTGGTGCCATCCATACCCGCAGAAAAAGTAGTCGCCGCACGTCCAGGAAAACCACCGCCACCCCCGGCTCCACCCAGAGAGTTTGTAAGGGCGAAGAGCGTTAGCAGATGTGTACCGCCATTGCCTGGCACAGTGAACCCGCTGATGGGTGCCCCTCCTGCAGAACCTTCAATTGGATACCCCCATTTAATGTCAACCTCGCTGGTGGTAATCTTCGAAGGATCGCCGTAGTGTCCATTGGATCCAGTTGAGCCATTGACATCATCGCCTGGCGAAGTATTACCCACCCCACCGGTGCTCACTCGGGCTGGATCGATTAGATTTTTCCCCGGGGCACCTCCAGCCCCGCCCCCAGCGCCAGCCAAGGGCCCGAACCCTTGCACGCTCAACAGCGCTCCAGCCTGTATATTCGCGTCATTGCCCACCTCGAGCCTGAGGAAATTATGGCCTACTCCCAGCACTCGGTCGCCGCTAGCGAGGTTCAAATCCCCAGCGATGCCGAAGGTGGCGGTGTTATCGGCATAGCCACCAAAATTGATCGGCGTGCCATTGATCGAGCCCAACTTGCTTGGCCCGAGAAATACGTAGCCCGGAGTATTGATACCCTGAGTCGCGCCAAGTGCTTGCAAAGCGTCGCCGCTGAGCGGCGTATCGTCCGTGCTGATGACATAAGTAGTCGCGGTGGTTCGAAGAGTCGCGCAAAGAACCAACGCACAAAGCATTGATCGGCGCGCGATTGTGTGGAACGCCGACTGTCGTTGCTGGAGCCGGCGCCCCGGCGCTCCCGGACAAAGTTGGTTAGCAAGGGTCGTCTTTTTCACGTTTTGGCCTCAGGTTTTGAGTTTTTCGTTGCTACAATCCCCGGCTCCAACCCGCCATAGTCGTGGGATTCATCGAGCTCTACGGGAAAATCCTTGGACGGTTACAGGAATTTTTTCGGCGGAAAGCATTTGGCTCGAACTTGGATCGACGGAACAGAACCCGCCGTTAGGCGGCGGTTGTCACCCGCCCTCGCTAAATTCAGGATCCTACCGCCTGAACGCGGCGTTCCGCGTCCGGTCTATATGCGTGTCGTCAGCGTGCAGTAAGTTACTAACTTGACATGCAACCTTTTGGTTGCATATTCCGCCATCAATGGATGCAGTATTCAAAGCCTTGTCCGATTCAGGCCGCCGAAAGTTGCTGGATGTGTTGTACAACGATAATGGCCCAACCCTGACCGAGTTGTGCAAGCATCTGGACATGTCGCGGCAGGCAGTCTCCAAGCATCTGACGTTGCTGGAGAAAGCCAATCTGGTGGCAGTGGTCTGGCATGGGCGCGAAAAGCTGCATTATCTGAACCCGGTGCCGTTGCAGGAGATCTACGAGCGCTGGATTGGCAAATACGAGCGCAGTCGCCTCCAGGCACTGAGCGATTTGAAAAGAGATCTCGAACAACCAGAAAAATGACTATGGCCAAAAGCAAATTCGTTTATGTGATGTATATCCGCACCACGCCGAAAAAACTATGGCAGGCATTGACTACTCCCAGATTCCAACGCCAGTTTTTCTACGGCACGGCGCAGGAATCGGAATGGAAGAAAGGGGCGACGTGGCGGATCGTGAAACCCGACGGCGGCACCTGCGACAGCGGCACCATTCTCGAGATCAAACCGCAGCGCCGGCTGGTCCTCAAATGGCGCAATGAATTCATTCCGAAGATGCGCAAGGAAGGCTATTCCCGCATGACGCTGGAGATTAAAAACGAAGGCGCGGCGGTGAAGCTGACGATCCTTCATGAAATGAACAAACCGCGGTCGAAATTCATCGATTCGGTCTCCGAAGGTTGGCCGCCGATCTTGTCGAGTCTCAAAAGCCTGCTGGAGACGGGCGAATCACTGCAAGAAACCCGCCGTTGGCCGGAAGGTATGTGACGAAAAACCAAGCCAATAATGAAGTCTTTGTCGCCTAGAGATTACGTCTGCGCAGAGATTA
>DATJGF010000102.1:0-8763 GCA_035495315.1 Candidatus Limnocylindrales bacterium | reverse complement strand
ATCTGGCGATTGCCGCCGAAATCGGCGAAGGCCAAGGTGGTTGGACCGAGCACGCGTAAGAAACCCGGTTTGCCGCCGCGATGCTGCACGTACGGCCAACCAGTCTCCGTGACGGTCGCCAAGTAGAAGGAATCGCGAGCGGCAATGAACTCGCGTTCCTCGTCCGTGAATGGATCACGCTCCAGCGCCCCGACGACACCAGCGCTCCGTCCGTAGTAACGCTCTTGCGCCGCAAGAACTGACGGCGTGAACATTGTTTGCCTGAATCGATTGGCCATATTGTTCAAAGAATTGGCGGTGCAGCCAGCAGGGAGCGCAAGCTGCGCCGCGGTTGAATTACCTTCCATGCTTCTTCAGCAGTTCGGGCCAATGCTGCTCCGCCTTGGCCACGTTGCCGCTCAGGTCGGCGTTGAACTTCTTTAGAATGTCGGCGTTCAAGTTCAGATAGAGCTTCCCGTCGCGCACCTGCCACGTATTGATGTCCACGGGAAACAGTTTCCCGAGCGACACGCCGTAGGCGCAATAACCGCCGAACTGCGGCGTGTATCTTGCCGGGTTTTCCGAGAACAATTTCTTGTGTTCCTCCGTGGCGAAGAAATACGTCGCGCCTTGAAGGTCGGCGCTGATGAACGGCGACCCGTTCACCACCTTCGCCTCAGTGAAGAACGCGACCGGATCGTATCCGCTCACGGCAATCTTGCTCGCCCCGGAAACATTGACCAACTCGCCGGCGAAAGCGGAGGAGGCCAGCAGCGCGAACGCCGCGATGGACTGAATGATCTTTTTCATAGTATTGATTTGATGTTTTGTGTTTCAGAATTGCTATTCTCTCGCTGCCACAATCGCGCGGCCGCGGTCGCAATCTGATGGATGAGTCGTCGTTGCGACATTGGGCATTATTTGGTGGGGTACTTACAAATCGGTGTAAAATGATGACGGACAGCGACCAAAAATTTTTGACGAGCATGCCCAAACTGAGGTCACGGCATGTCGAGATTCTGTTGGAGGAGGTAATCGGCTGTCGGTGGACAATCAGCGTCTTGGGGGCGGTGGCCAAGGGAATTCAGCGGCCTGGCGCGCTCGAACGGCACATCGAAGGTATCAGTGCGAAGGTCCTGTCCGACCGCCTCCGTCATTTCACGCGCGCCGGAATCTTCGAGCGGATTCAGTATCCTGAGATTCCGCCGCGAGTCGAATATCGGCTCACCGCTTTTGGCCGAAAATTCCTGCGTCTGCTGCAGGAGGTGGAAAAGCTGCAAGCTGAGCTGAATGGTGAAAGTAGAAAAGTCAGCCGCGCAACACGCGACAAGTAATCCAGGGAAAAGAAAAGCCTGGCCCCTTTATGGAGCCAGGCTTCGTCATGCCATCGTTGGTAATTATTTGCTGGTGAGTTGAAGAGGGTGGTCAAAGGAGGCTTCCCCGAGGACTACCTCGGCAAAAGCACACCAGATTTGAACTTTGCTCACATCCTGAACATAAGCCGGCAATGTGATGCGCCGGTTGATCTTGTCGCCTTTGATGCTGAGCTTTTGCAGCAAATAGGTGTTGCCCTTGGAGTCTACTGCTTGCCAGTGCGGGTCGGGCGTTCCGGGCACTTTGAAGTCGTCAGACAGGGTCAGTACGTTTTTTCCGTCCACAACCATGTGGGTAACCGTTCCGGTGTTTGCCTTCGGGCCAGCGAATTTAGTGCTGGTGTGGCTTTCCTGCCCAAAAACGCTGGTCGCGGCCAGCAAGGCAAGCGCAGCGAATGAGGTAATTATTCTGGATTTCATATTTTTGAGTCCTGTTTTGTTTTGGTTGTATTCTTTTCGGTCTTTTTTTTCGTTTTGTGCCATTAAGGCAACAGCCGTTTGATTCTTGAGTCGCTGAGGAAGGGCAACCCTTACAATTGGTCTCATTTATTCCGTGAGCACTCTTCTTCAATATTGTACTGCTTTTCCACAGCAACCCCGGTGGTTGAACGGCCGTTTCTTGATTTCGAGGAAAGTTGGTGAATGGTTCAGAGCAGCAATTAAGAACGGGGTTCGAAAGAAAAGATGACAACCAAAGAAGCAGCGCAGGGAAGCCTTTCCCCTCCCGGCCCAAAGACCGAGACTTCAGTTTCGAATTCCGGTTCGAGCGTGAATCCCGAGCGATGGGTGGAGGAATATGGCGACATGCTCTTCGGATTCGCCGCACTTCGCGTGCGAGATCGCGTCATCGCGCAGGATTTGGTCCAGGAGACTTTCCTCGCAGCAATAAAGGCCAGGGACAGCTTTGGTGGTCGTTCGACCGAACGAGCCTGGCTGTTCGGCATTTTGCGAAATAAATTAACCGACTATTACAGGTTGCAAGGCCGGGAGGTCTCTCTGGCCGATTTAGAATCGGTCTTGCCGGAAGAACAAGGTGCATTTGGGTCGAGCGGACTCACCAAAGACGGATGGCTTCACGGGGTCGGGCCCAAAGCATGGGAAACGCCTGAAGAAGTCCTTTCCAGTAAGGAGTTTCAGGAAGTATTGAAGCGCTGCCTGTCTCGATTGCCGGATAAGGCCGCACAAGCTTTCGTATTGCGAGAAATCGATGGCGTATCTTCGGACGAAATCTGTAAGGATTTAGGAGTTTCACCGAACAATGTTTGGGTGATGCTGCATCGCGCCCGCATGGGCTTGAGGCGGTGTCTCGAGGTTCACTGGTTCGAAAAGCACCGAAAAGATAAATGAACAACACGGCGAGACCACCAGGGATCTGGTAGTGTAAATCGACGAACCCATAATATGCTAAACTGCCGGCAAATCACCCGACTGGTATCCCAATCCATGGACACCAAGCTTCCGTGGTACCGAAGCCTGGCGGTGCGCTTTCATTTGCTTTACTGCGTTTGGTGCCGGCGCTACGCAAGCCAGGTCCAAGTCCTTCGCAAAGCCGCGAAGGGATTAGCCATCGAGACTCAAAATACATCGGCCGAGAAACTTTCGCCGGACGCCAAAGAACAAATACGCAAACGCCTGGAAGAGGCGCTGAAGAATCCTCGCTCTTAAACCTCGTCAATGTTGTTGTAAGGAATTTGGTTCTCGTTCGACTTTGCAGTGTGCGGCTGCCTGGCCACTAGATGTGACTGAGGCGGACATGCACATGAAAAAAATCCGGAATACTTGCGCTCGGGCGCAAAACTAATTCCGGCAATTGAACGAGAAAACCAGAAGTTCTGACAAGGTATGAAATTCACATCATTATTACGTTACTGCAGCGGATTGGCATTTGGTTTGGCGTTGCTGGCCCCATCGGCCAGGGGCGATGAAGGCGGAGCACTTTACACGATGGACAACGCCGCAGGTGCCAACCATGTAATCGCCTTCCACAGGTCGCAAAGCGGTGGACTCACTGGAGCCGGCAGTTTCGCCACGGGAGGGGCCGGAGCAGGGGCTGGATTGTCCAGCCAGGGCTCAATCGTCCTGAGCCGGGACGGTCATTGGGTGTTCGTCTGCAATGCTGGTAGCAGCGAAATCTCGGTCCTGGCGGTTAACCATGATGGAGGATTGTCGCTCGCCGACAAAGTGGATTCCGGCGGCCATATGCCCGTGAGTTTGGCCCTTCGACACAACTTATTGTACGTTCTGAACGCTGGCGGTGGCGTTGGCGACAAAGACAACATCACCGCTTTCATCTTCGCCAACGGCAAACTATTGGCATTGCCCGATTCGACCCAGACCCTGAGCGGTGACAACACTGGACCCGCTCAAGTCTCGTTCACTCGCGATGGCGATACACTTGTCGTTACCGAGCGTGTGACGGGCTTAATCGATACTTTCCATGTCGAGGACGATGGATTGGCCGACGGCCTTAAAACTTTTCAATCTGTCGGGACCACTCCGTTCGGCTTTGATGTAAGCCGCGAGGATCGACTCTTCGTATCGGAAGCCGGCAGTGGCTCTGCCTCTTCGTATACCGTTTCCGACGACGGCAACCTGGCGGTGATCAGCGGGGCTGTGCCAACGGAGCAGACCGCCGCGTGTTGGCTGCTCGCTTCTCATGATGGCCGCTTTATCTATACGGCCAATGCTGGAAGTGGTTCAATTTCCGGCTTCCGGGTCGGTCACAATGGGAGCCTTGAATTGCTGGATGCGGACGGTCGGACGGCTGTGACAGGGGACGGTAGTCACCCGGTTGATATGGCTCAGAGCCATGATGGCCGATTCCTCTATAACCTGGCCAATGGAAATGGGACGCTTCACGCCTTTACGGTGAAGCCAAATGGCTCGCTCGAGCCTCGGATGGTCCTGAACGGGATCCCCACTAGCGCGGCCGGCCTCGCAGGCCAGTAGGAGCAAAACGAAAACACACATCAGTGGGGCACAAGGAGCTTCCACTGATGGTCTTTTTTTCACCGTAGCGGGACTTCGAACTGACGCTCCGGCTCGCCATTTCTATTTGAGCCGGGGCAACCGAGTTCGAGGTGAATTAGTTGTAAGGATGAGCACGGTATTCACGACGAGACAGTGGTAGATGAACATTTACTTCTGAAATAATGATTAGTTCGTTCGACAACCTCCACAGCGCATGCCCGCATCGAAACGATGGGTCTTCCCCGAATGATGCCATCAATCGAATTGCCCAGCGAAAGGCCACTTCCAGGAGCGGCCCGATCTTTAGCAAGATTTTCCGGTGGCAACCTCCCCCGGACACTCCACGACCTGTCTCTGTTGAAGTGGCGGGGACCTTCACTGGTTGGCGCGCGCTACCGTTCACGCGGGACGAGGTCACAGATACATGGCAACTCAGGCTCGATGGAATTCCCGGAAACCGCACCCACCGTTATATGCTCTTGGTTGATGGCGTTCCAGCGCCAGACAAAAACTGCGACGGGCGGGCCGTACCCGAGGATTTTGAGGAGCGACAACATCAATTGATGACTGCCAGAGGACCGCGCATTTTTCTGCTTTTTGCTCAAACGAAGTGAGGCTCAAGAAATGATCCATTTGAACTATACTGCTCTGCTCTGGAAGTTGCCAATTCTTGCTACAGGGTCGAAGCGCCTCGTGTTGGTTCTTAACTCCCGGAAACCAAACACGCCAAAAAAGATTTTGTAGCTATGGGATTCACGATCCGAGCCGCGCTGGCCTCAGACGCGCCCGCCATCGGTAGCTTAGCAAATCAGTTTGCCGGTTACCTGCGCGGTCTTGGGGATCGGACCGATTTCAAGCTGACCGCTGAGGCATACCTGCGCGATGGCTTCGGTTTGCGGCCTGCTTTTGAGGGTCTGGTGGCGGAAGAAAAAGGCCGTGTCATCGGCTACCTGCTTTACCATTTTGGCTACGATTCGGACGGTGCCTTTCGAAATCTGCACATTGTGGATCTGTACGTGGATGCCAAGGCCCGGAAGCAAGGAGTTGGCAGAGGCTTGATGATGGCAGTGGCAGCAGTTGCGCGAGCGTCAGATGCACAGGAGATGATCTGGTCCGTTTATCATGCGAACGACCTTGCCGCTGCCTTTTACGAAGGATTGGGAGCGCAGAAAATCACGGATCTATTCTTTATGAGGCTCCCGTCCGATGCCCTCTAATCCCTTCAAGGAGCGAAAGTGCGACGGCGACAGGCATCGACGGAATCTTGTCCTGGAAAGTAACCGGATTCCACGTGCCCATTGCAAAATGAGGCGCTGAGTCGGCAACGATGCCGCCAACTATTCACCCGGACCACCGCCAATCTTCTCGCGGGCGAATAGAACTGAGAAAACATTCGCAAACACCCTGGTTGGTTGAATCGGGCGAAAGCGCGGGAGTGTGGATTTGCTGAGATGTCACAAATCACCTCGCCCACTTGTCTTGTTTGTTGAATGAACACAAAGGCCGTCCGATCCAAATACCGGGGCTGTCTCCCATCTTCGGTGGAGTTGAACTTCGTCAATTGAACTATCTTAAAAGAATTATGGTTGCTGACTCCATAAGTGCATTCAACGAGCATAAAGCCCTCCTTTTTTCGATTGCGTACCGAATGTTGGGCACGGTTATGGATGCCGAGGACATGATGCAGGAAACCTTCCTCCGCTGGCAAAACTGCGAACAAGCCAAGGTTGAATCGCCCAAAGCCTGGCTTGCCACGGTCGTCACCCGTCTGTGCATAAATCATCTGAAGTCGGCCCGCGTTCAACGAGAAACCTACGTGGGGCCATGGCTGCCGGAACCGTTAGTCGCTGGCATGGGAGTTGATCCTGGCGAAAACGCGAAGCTGTCGGATTCTCTCTCCTTGGCGTTCCTGGTTTTGCTGGAGACACTGACTCCCACTGAACGGGCCGTCTTCGTGTTGCGTGAAGTCTTCGGCTACGAATTTTCAGAAATTGCTCCCATCGTTGAGAAGACAGAGTCCAATTGCCGGCAAATTCTGGCCCGTGCTCGCAAGAGTGTCGAAGAACGTCGCCCTCGTTTTGACGCCTCGCCTGAGGAAGCCGAGGAATTAATCCAGCAATTTGAACAGGCAGTGTTAACCGGCAATGTCGAAGGATTGCTGTTATTGTTGGCGAAGGATGTCGTGCTGGTATCCGACGGCGGCGGCAAAGCGCGGGCGGTCTTGAGGCCAATCCTGGGCGCGGACCACGTGGCGCGCTTGCTCCTAGGGGCGAGGAAGAAATTCGGCAGCAAGACGCAGGTGCTTCGACACGCTGCCGTTAACGCATTGCCCGGGATTATCAGTTTCGAAGGAAATCAGGTGTTGCGCGTGATGGCCTTTGGAATTCGACATGGGCGCGTTCACTCCCTCTTCATCATCACCAATCCGGACAAGCTGCGCCATATTCGACGCGAACCCTTTGTAACCGAGTGAGGCAAAACCTCCGAGGAATAACATATTATGCAATCGAGAATCAAAAACCTGTACTGGACCTTTACACTTCTGTTCACTGTTCCAATGATTGCGAGCGGGATTGGGTATTCAGTAGCCGTGCCTCCCATCGTCAAGGGGATGGCGCAATTGGGCTTCCCGTTCTACCTCATTAGATTCCTGGGTGCCGCCAAACTCCTGGGCGCGGTGGCGATTCTCAGTGACAAGTCCCCCAGGCTCAAGGAGTGGGCCTACGCAGGCTTCACTTTTAATCTGGTTGGTGCCGCTTACAGCCACCTCTGTTCTGGGGAAGGTCCGAAAGCTCTTATTCCATTAGTCATATTGTCATTCGCAATTTTCTCATACCGCTATTGGAACCAGTTGGCCTCCCTCAGAATAGCTATGGGCTCATTCGGAAGCGGACACTCCATCGAACGAGGTTCAGAGGGATCTCGGAGCAAGATCCGCAAGTCTGCGAGCCCAAGCGCAGATTTGTCCCTTTAGCTGGGGAATGGCCGACCGCCTCTCCGAAGATGGAATGAAACTCATGCAGTCCAGGATCGTGACCCGAGACGTGCCCTCCCTGGCAAAATTTTACGAAGAGCTCACCGGCGTTGTCCCCGATGGAAGTGACGAATATGTCGAATTCAAGTTTCTCGAAGGTGCGCTGGCCATTTGCAGCAAGCGAAGCGCGGACATATTCGGTGGAGGTGCCGCTGTTCCAGCGGCAAATCGTTCCGTGATTTTAGACTTTGAAGTCAAGGACGTGGATAAAGAGCGCACTCGTCTGCGACACCTGGTCACGGAATTCGTCCTGGAGCCGAGCAACCAGCCGTGGGGCAACCGATCGATGATCTTTCGAGATCCCGACGGTAATCTCATAAATTTTTATACCATCATCAACGATAGGCCTATCAATTGTTTGGAAAGCGGCTCCTCAAGGAACAATTCCTGACATTCTCGAAAAGGTGTCGGTGTCACAAATCAGGGGGCTATCCGGTCTCTATTAATGAGAGAAGACGCCGAGAGGCCGATGGGAAGATTTCGGCGAAGCCGAGGGCTTGTTCCGGGCGCTGCGTTCTCCGAAGGGCGAACAGATGGTGCTCGACCAAAACTTCTTCGTTGAAACGATTCTGCCCAGAGGAATGTTTCGAAAACTAAGCGACGAGGAGATGGCCAACTATCGTGCGCCCTTTCTCGAGCGCGAATCGCGGCTGCCAACGCTGGTTCGGCCGCGGCAAATTCCAATCCAAGGCGAGCCTGCGGACGTTACAGAGATCGTTGAAAGCTACGGGAAAGCCATGTCCCAAAGCGCTATACCGAAGCTGCTCATCATCGGCGAGCCTGGGGCTATTGTCAGAGGTCGCACGTTAGAGTTTTGCCGGACCTGGCCGAACCAGACTGAAATCACCGTCAAAGGGGTGCATTTTCTGCAGGAAGACTCTCCGCATGAGATTGGCAGCGCATTGCAGAACTTTGTGAAATCCATCCGATAGGGCGCCAACTATGCCGCTCGCGAATGAAGTATTCCATGAGCAAGACCGCGCTAGTGACGGGAGGCACCGACGGAATCGGCAAGGAAGTCGCTCACGGCCTTGCCATCGCCGGGCACCAGGTGATCGTGGTGGGCCGTGACCGAGAGAAGGGAGAGCGAGCGGCAAGCGAAATCAAGAAGGCGACGAGAAACGCGGAGATCACGTACATGCAGGCTGACTTGAGCCTCATGAGCGAGACATACCGCCTGGGTGATGAAATCACCAGCCTGTATCCGGAGCTTCATTACTTGGTTCTCGGCGCGGGAGCGGTTCGGGGACGCCGCCAACTCACGGCTGAAGGTATCGAATCCACTTTTGCTCTCAACTATCTCAGCCGGTTCGCGCTAACTCAGCGCCTCCTGCCACTTCTGGAATCAGCGGGACGATCCAATCAAAGCGCGCGCGTTGTCCTTCTCAGCGGAGCAGCTCAACAAGG
>DATJGF010000101.1:0-6781 GCA_035495315.1 Candidatus Limnocylindrales bacterium | reverse complement strand
TGCAATTGCCTCCTCCCCATCTCTGACAAAATGCACGCTTGCCTCTGGCGCAGCTTTCGAAAAAGCCCGGGTCAGGATCAACACATCATTCTCATTATCTTCAGCTACCAGGATTCGTAATGGTTGAATCTGGCTCACGAGTCGTAATCAACTATGCCTCGGCGGGGGTGGCAAGTGCTTTCTGGCACGACTCCCACTCGCCGTTTAAGGAGGCAGGCTTTGATTTTGTGGCATGTATCTGGACCGGGAGGAAAATGGCCTGGGGTGGTTGCCAGCGATTGCCACGAAATCCCGTATTCCCGCCGAGATACTCCTCAATTTTGGTTTTCCCCGCGACATCGCGGAGAAGCGGGGGCTATCGCTGCTCTAACGCGAGGTCGAGTTCCGCTTGTGAAAACGACAATCCATCCGCCTTCACCGGCGGAGTGCCGGCAGAATACGATTTATTGCCAGCGGCGAGTTTCATTTAAGCATCAACGAAGTCGCCTAGAAAACAGCGCGCCCGCGCGGTAGTGTGCAGGCTTTTCCCACCTTTGATATAATCCTCGACAGCCATCGTCGGGGCGCTGCCGGGCTCATAAGAAACTCGCGGCACAAAGCTCTTCGATCATGGCAGTTTCATTCATTTAACCGGTTCTCCTTGAGCTTATAAGCGATAAAAACGCTTGTCCATGGCATAAGAATATCGCACCGAGTTGGACATATCCTGTCCAAGCGGACGAAATTCTGCGCTGAGGAAATGCTCGCCAGAGTGGCCGACGCCCCGCATTAATAACCCACATGGGCAGGCCTCCTGAAGAAAAAGCCGCTGAGTTCGTTAAACTCATCGAAACGATGAAGGAAACGGTTCGCGGTTGCACGAGGCGATTCAGGAATTGCAAAAGGATGGTGCGAACCTAACCGCTTTGAGGGTTGCTAATGTGGCTTATCAGCCCGTTTGCAAGACGCGGGTTATCGGACCCAAACCACCGCATAGCTTAAAAGCAAGGCGGCAGAACTGGGGAAATCGGGAGGGCGGCCAGTGGTGAAGTAGGCCCGGAGGATGGGCACTGTGGTAAGAGACCGCCTTCCCGATTTGTTTCTTATTACGCCGTTTGCTTTTGAAGACCGTGGGGGACGTGCCGCTTCTGGTTAAAGTTCATCCTGCGACGTCGGGTGCAGTTGCGGTTGTTGTTCGATTTGTAATTGATTTTTATCATCTCATCGTCGAGTGAGTTGATGTCTACTTTATGCACAGTCCACTTTATGTACAGAATCATAGCGGAGTTCGCTGCGGGGACAATCGGGGCAAGGGACTAAATAGATCCCGGGGTTGGGTCGAAACGCATTCCCGGGGGCATACGGTCCCAAGCCATCACACCCCTGGAGATTTTTTTGAAGAGTACAACATTCAACGGAACAAAGGGGATATTTGTTGGTGCATCAACAACAGTTGGTCGCTCCCCAGCAACCGGCGCTTCCGCGACAGCTGTTCCAGTCTTGCGGTTATTTTAGAGGGGAACATAATTGTTTGCGCGTTCTCCACACCTTGTCGCATGCTAAGTGACAGACTCAGGATCGGTTTACATTTCCTTCCAGGAGATAGCGTCGTAGCCGGCGAGAGTGGTGAGCAGGCCCAAGGCCTCATCGTAATGAAATCTGAAATTACCAGCCATGGTCGTGGTCTTGGTAATAGAGGCGCCGGTGAAGTCATCACCGGTTGTTTTGCCACTACCTTTGAGATTGAAATCGGCCTGCGGGGCGTAAATGGTCCCGTAAAAGGCACCATTGCCGGTGATGTCAATTCGGGTGTTGGTGGGCAGCCCGTAATATTGGAAGTTCTTTGCCTCCTGGGTATCGTTGACAAGCCCGTTGCCCCCGATGCTCGTGCTGGCACCCGCCATGTAAATGGTCAGGCTGGCGCCCGGACCGATGTGAATTTGCGGTGGCGCCCATCCTTTTTTATTGCCGCCGCTGCCGATCGAGATGTTGCCAGTCACATATAACACCGTATTGGTCAAGCCGACGTAAATGCTGCCACTCAGCGTGCCCACCTGATAATTCTTGCCCACCAACAGATAATCATAGCTGAGACCGTCAGGAGCTATCCCGCCCACTGGCGAAAACCATGAGCCCACGTTTGGCAGCGTCACGTCAGGAAACTCGCTCAAGATAAAATCATCTCTAAAATGGCCGGGTTCAAAACCGTAGTGGCCGCCGTCCACCCAGTTCACGTCGCCGACCGAGCCGTTCATGCCAATCGTTGCGGTTACGCCCTGTATGCCCCCAGGTGGAGTGCGCACGCTGCCTTTTATATTCCCGTTGCCGATAATAACCGAATTCGCATTTGTGGTGAGCGTCACCACGTCGCCATTTGTCCCGGCCGTCTTCGGATCGTACGCTCCGGCGGTGCTGTCAAAGCTATCCGTGGCGACGTTATTTCCATTGGCGTTAAAACTCTGCCTGACGATCATCGGCGATTTGACCGGGAAGGTCGATCTGGGTTTGGTTTCGACGAGGATAGTGCGTATGAGGAGTGGCGACCCGATTGGTCCGGGAACCCGTCCTTTGGAGAGGATCATGGGGTGGGTGCCTGCAAATCCGTTGGTGATGATCACTTCGTAATAACTGTCCCCGAAATGCTTCTCGGTTCGATTGGTGGGCGATTTGAAAACTCCGCCACCGGCGCTGGTCCATGGGAAGATTGCAAAATTGGGCGCTTTGACCCCGCTGTTCAGCAGCGCCATGGCCTCTTCAACGCCGGCCTCGCTGACCACAAGGGCTTGGTTCCACCCTTGAGAACGTGCCACGGAAAAGCGTTGTGTTTGGATCATGTGGAGATAACTGCCCATCAGAATGCTGAGAATGGCGCAAATAATCAGTGTGATAGCCAGGACGCTGCCTTGTTCAAGCTGCTGCTGTTGGTGTCGAATTTTCATATTGGTTTGTTGCGGATAATAATGAGTGCTTGCCCCATGTCTTCGGAATTGGTCTTTTTCCCTAAAATCGTTCGCGAACATGTCCAGGCGACCTTGATCGCTTTGCCTTCTGAAACAACCGCGGTTGGTGCGAATGATCCCTTGCGCATGTAGAATGCGAGCTCATCGCATTCGCTCAACAAAACCTTGGGCATGGCCTGCCCGGTCTTCCATTCGGTGAGTTGGCGGGAGTTGGCGTCCCAATCATACTCGAGGAAGGAATTGGTCTGCCCATAATCGACAAACTTGAGGTGGGTGGGGCTGAACTCGACCAAGTCTCCAGCCCGCCGGATTTCGCGGGTCATCCGATCCAGCGCATTGCGGCTGTTGCAGTCCATGCTGACATAGTTGCCCAAAGCAACAAAACTACGAGCGCTTGTCGTGAAAACCATGGCCATGACCATCAAGACGAGCGAACCGATAGCGACCGCCACCATCATTTCAGGCACGGTCATGCCCCGGGCCGCCTTGGAACGGAAAAAGGGTCTATTCAAGCCTGGCGTGAGCCCAATGGGGAAAGTTTTCATTTTTCGTTTTGTTCCCAATGCTGAATTGGAGATGTTCAGATTCATATTCAAGAGTGGTTGCAGAGATCAGTAACCGCCGCCGACATATTTTTGGATTCCTTGTCGGGCAACATAGGTTTGCATGGAACGACTGCGCTGGACATTGCCGGACTTCCACGAGGCCCCGACCGTAACCTCCAACATGTTGGTATAAAACTGGGACTGCGGTTTGGGTGAAGGCAGGTGCCGGGCGTTAAAGGTGACCGTGTAAGCCGTCCCCCCCTTCCCGATGGCTTCGTGTTCTTCATCAAAATAGACCGTCGTGTTCGTGGGGTAACTCCCAGGATCGGTAAGCTTGGTATAATCGGACACTCGTATGGCTTCCATCTGCTGGAGAAGAATCTGGGTGGCCCGGAGGTCTTCGCGTGTCACCTGCACCATCGAAAAACCGGAGGCAAAGCAGGCATAAAGAGCCATCAACATGAATGCGGTTATAAGGACGGCCACCAGGGTTTCCACCAGGGTGAAGCCACAGGCCGAAGTTCCCTCGTTTTTTCCGCTAGGCTTTAGCCCCATCGGGCAAGTTCTCAATTTCATACTTCTTAAATCTCCTTTTCTAAAAATGAACCTGTAACTTGGTTCAAAGTTGGGCGCTGCTTTTGTTCTTTTGTTTTTTTACATGATCCCGCCGCAACTGACAACCCGGTCGAGACCTGGATTTGTTTCCGGGGCCGCCCCGGGCAATTCCACTGACGCATCCGGTCCGGCAATGAATGCCGGTTTGACCCAGGCGTCGTTAGTGGAAATTGTTTCTTCAGCTCACCGACTTCGATACTGAATTTCATGGTCTCCCTATCTCCTTTTGAAGAAGGCCACGCCAGTGACGAGCCCCTAATGGCTTGATTTCGTAGCATTTGAAAGAAAGAGTTCATATACAGGAATGCTCGGCTTCCACTACGGTGAAACTGAAACCGTCCGGTAATAACCTTGGCCCGCTGGCGGATTCGTGTCGGTGAATTCGCCCTGGCCGGCGTTGTCAGTCGTGGTCGTGCCGATCTTTGCCCAGACCGTCCCGGCGTTTTGCAGGCCTGCCGCGCGCTCGACCGCGTAGGTGGAAGCCGCGCGGCCCGAGCCAGCGGTGAAGGTCGCGCCGCTTGTGGAGCCTTCGGCGCTCTGACCGAAGGATTGCTCCGGGCCGGTTGGTGCGGTGTCGCCGGTGATTTCCAAACCCCAGCTGTCCAGCGTGTGAATGTCTCCGGCTTCCACATCTGCCACAAAGAGGACCCACTCACCGTTCGGGTCCACGCCATTGAACGAGTCGAGGAACGCCGAGCGCGCGTCCGTGTCCTGCACATTGGTTGGAGAGGTAACACGGGCGTCGGGGGCCCAAGCGGTCAACGGGCCGGGGATGGGTGTGCCTTGGCTGCCGCTGAGCTGAAGGCGATAAACGTGGATGTCGCCGTTAGTCGCGCCATCGTCGAAAATGAGGTCCAAGCCAACGTCATTGTAGCCGAGGTTGCTGGCGGCGGCGCGGCCCAGGCGGTTCAGCAGCACGGAGTGGTTGGGGCCGTGCGCCAGGAAACAGTACAGGTCGCCGTTCCAGGTGCCGCTGACTTTGAGCGCCACCCTCAAGCCGGTCAGATTGGTAATGGGTGTCGAGATGGTCTGGACGCTGGCCAGGCCGGAGGTGTCGCCGTCCGGAATGATTGCGTCGACCGTGAAATTCGTACTCGTGGTGAAGGTTTGCGCCGAAGCGGTGAGGCCCCAGACGAGCGCGGTCCCCGTCAGGCAAAGCTTCAGCAAGCTTGAGCGCGCCGCCGGTTGCCGTCGCGCGCAGTTCTGTTTCGTGCTCTGGTTCATGTTTTTAATCTTAGTCACAACGAATTGTTCAACCGTCGTGCGTTGATTCTTCCATGGGTCACGGTTTCGAACAATCGGGCCAAACCACAATCGTTCTACCGCATAAAATATGGATAAAGTTCCAAGGGTCCCCCCGGGTCCGGTGGCGAAAATGATAAGCGATGCTATTGCTACAAAGTGTTCTGGATCAGACACTTTGGGTGATGTTATGGGGGTAAGACGGTTCCCACCGATTGCCTAACCGTCGAATTCACACTGGGCGCCGATGGGGTGGAAAAGACGCAGCCTCTCCTTGAATTGCGCTCCGTGGTGTATGGGACAAGGAATCGGGTTCCTTCCAGCACCGTCCGATGTCCCCGGTTGGAGGAGCAGTCGCGAGGCTACGGAACGGTCGTCCGGTAGAACACCGAGCCTGAAGGCGGGGCACTATCAAGAAACTCGAACAGGCCGTTTGCGGGCACGACGACGCTGCCGACGGCAGTCCAATCAGCCCCGTCCGTCGAGCGCTCGATGATGTAGGTGAAGCCGGGGATGCCCGCGAAGCGCACCTGCGCTCCCTCCGTCCCCAGGACAACGCTCCCGATGCGGTTCGGGGCCACGGTGCCTGTATCCGCAACGACCACCTGGACGGAACCCGTTGAAGAGGTGGAGCCATCATTGACCACATAAGTGAACAAGTCAGCGCCGATAAAGTTCGTCGCCGGCGTGTAAGTCACCAAGCCGTTGGAAAGCATGACGGTGCCGCCGTTGGTGCTGTTGGCACTAACGCCGGCCAGCGTTACCGGGACGTCAGTGGCCAGCAATTTCTCGGCCCTCACCGCCACCGAATGGTTCTTCAGCGCACCGACGAGGATGCCGAAGAATTGCTCGATCACCACCTGCGGGGGGTTCAGGCTGCTGGTGCTGCCGGTAAAGTTGGCATCGCCGGCGTATTCCACCGTGATGCTGTTCGTGCCCGGACTGAGCAGAGCTGTGCTGAAGCTGGCGGCCCCATTGCTTAAAGTGACCGGGTCGCCTGCCGCCACGCCGTTGGTCCTGAATTGCACCGCGCCGGTAGGAGTCCCCGCGCCCGGCGCTACCGCGGTCAGGCTGGCCGTAAAGATGACGCTCGAGCCAGCGGCCGAAGGATTGGCGGATGAAGTGACCAGGTTAGCCGTTCCGGCCTGGGTGATGTTCGCGGTGGTGGCCGCTGTCGAGTTGAAAGTGTAATTTCCGGAATCGGTACCGGTGACCGTAATGCCGCTCACATTCACAGTTTTGCCGCTGCCCGCGTTCTCATCGGCAAACGTCGCCGCTGCGTAGCTCCTGGTTAACACATCGTTTGCGACGCGATCGTCCGAAAGGATCACTGTGGCGGCCGTCGTTCCGTCGTAAACCTTGTTGACACCCGTGGCGATCACGGTCAACACCCGCGGCGTGATTGCACCCGCGCTGGCGTTGTCGAAACTGATGGTGTAA
>DATJGF010000100.1:0-42105 GCA_035495315.1 Candidatus Limnocylindrales bacterium | reverse complement strand
TGCAGAAACTCTGGTTTGTCTCCCGCCGCGCTGCGGGAGCGCGGCTCGAAGTTGCAGTGGACCAATTGGAACGCGCTGAACAGCTTCTACTGGCCTGGGACTGCGCAGGTGGGGCGCTACGGCAGGCGATTCAATGCCCAGAGTGCAAATCGTTCCGCGTGGACTATCCGCAATTCGCGAAGAACTCCGTGATGACTAATATGGCTGCAGGTTTTGCTGCCGAATTGGGCTTGGTAGAAAAGGACTACTATTGTGAGCGTTGCCACTACACTTGGCCGAAGAAGAGCCCCGGCCCTGCCCGGGTCCGGCCCCACATGGCCCCCTATTACTTTATCGAGGGTGTCGAACCGCGGACTTCCGCAATGCCGGGGCAAGGAAAGGCACTGTCTAACGCCATACGCAAGGCTGTCTAAGGTGTCGTCCAAAGGGAGTTCGCTGTGACGCGGACTTTTCTCTGTCGTCCGCTTGCCGAAAACCGGCGGTACCGACTTACCATACGACTCTAACGTTGTATGACTAGAATATATGGGAGGCTGCCGATTTGCCCTGCAGCTCCCGGCGTAATAATTTTGTTGGCGGCACACAGCCGGGTGCAAGCCGCTATGGAGGCTGTTATTCATCGCGGCTGCTGCTCTAACTGGCAAAATCGGTGACGGCAAAACCTTCGTAAGCTCCACCGAACAACCAATTCGCATTCAAATTGGAGAGACTGGCGAAACTGCAGTTTAGCGGCATTTTATGGAAATGCGCAGGTGGTCGAAAATGGATAAATTCATGCGCCTGAAATGGTATTGTGACTCGAGGAGAAAGATTTCCCTATGACGCCTCAGCTCTCAGATTTTATTTCAATCATTAAAACTCGGTACCCCGCGGAAACCGAGTTTCATCAGGCGGTCACTGAAGTTGCCAAATCAGTCTGGCCCTTTGTGGAGCAGAATCCCCAGTACAAGAAGGCCAAGATCCTTGAGCGGATTACCGAGCCGGAGCGTGTGATTCTGTTCCGCGTCACTTGGACGGATCGTCAGGGCGAGGTGCAGGTCAATCGGGGCTTCCGAATCCAAATGAATAGCGCTATCGGCCCTTATAAGGGCGGCCTGCGGTTCCATCCGTCCGTCACCTTGGGAATGCTAAAGTTTTTAGCGTTTGAACAAGTATTCAAGAATGCGCTAACGACGCTGCCGATGGGCGGGGGCAAGGGCGGTTCGGATTTTGATCCCAAAGGCAAAACCGACGATGAGGTGATGCGGTTTTGCCAGGCTTTCATGACGGAGTTGTCCCGGCATATTGGTCCCGATACGGATGTGCCGGCCGGTGATATCGGTGTCGGAGGCCGCGAGATCGGATTTCTATTTGGTCAATACAAGAAGCTGCGCAACGAATTCACCGGCGCGCTTACGGGCAAGGGCATTAATTGGAGTGGCAGCCGCATAAGGGAGGAGGCTACCGGCTACGGCCTGGTCTACTTTGTGGAGGAGATGTTGCGAACCAAGAGCAATTCCATCAGCGGGAAAGTCGTAACGGTTTCCGGATCGGGCAACGTTGCCCAATTCGCAGCCGAAAAGGCGATGATGATGGGTGCGCGGGTCGTGACATTGTCTGATTCGAACGGTTTCGCCTACGACAAAGAGGGGATGGACGCTGAGAAACTTGGGTTTCTCAAAGAACTCAAAAATGTCAGGCGTGGACGCATTGAAGAATATGCCAAACATTTCAAGTGCGAATACTTGGCGGGCCAGCGGCCCTGGAAAGTTCCATGCCAGGTGGCGCTGCCCTGCGCGACTCAAAACGAGATTGGCGGCGGCGACGCCGTCACCCTAACCAGCAACGGCTGTATCTGCGTCGGCGAAGGAGCCAACATGCCCTCTACTCCCGAGGCGGTGAAAGTATTTCTCGACCGGAGGATCGCTTTTGGACCTGGCAAAGCCGCCAATGCCGGTGGTGTGTCAGTCAGTGGGTTGGAAATGACGCAGAACAGCATGCGGTTGCAGTGGTCTAACGACGAAGTCGACAAGCGGCTGAGTACAATCATGAAAGCCATCCATAACCAGTGTGTCCGTTTCGGCCATCAAGACGGTTTTGTCAATTATGTCGATGGCGCAAACATCGCCGCTTTCCGCAAAGTTGCCGAAGCTATGCTCGACCAGGGGATTGTCTAGCGTCAACTTCGACATCCCGGATCTGATTTTTGCATCGCGAAAAGAACAAGTTTTATGAAGACGCTCATTGCTGATAAATTCTCGGAAACTCATATCGCTCGCCTTACCCAGCTTGGCTGTGAAGTCACCTGTAAGCCCTCGGCTGCGGCCGCAGAATTACCAGCCATCATTGGCCCCTATAAAATCCTGGTCGTGCGGGGCAAGGAAGTTACCTCAGACACGATAAAAGCTTCGAACGAATTGGCGCTGGTCGTGCGCGCGGGCGCCGGTGTCAATACGATTGATATTAAGGCAGCCAGCGCTCGCGGTGTGTTCGTCAGCAACTGCCCCGGAAAAAACTCCATCGCGGTCGCAGAACTTGTGTTTGCGTTGCTGCTGGCGATCGATCGCCGCATTCCCGAAAACGTCGCCGCCTTGCGGGCACACAAGTGGAATAAAAAAGAATTCTCCAAAGCCGACGGCGTCTTTGGAAAAACCCTCGGAGTCATTGGCGTCGGCCAGATCGGCCGCGAGGTCATTCTTCGTGCGCAGGCATTCGGGTTGCGTACGATCGCCTGGTCGCGCTCGCTGACGTCGGAACGGGCCCGTCAACTCGGGGTCGAACGTTGCGAGCAACTGGATGACGTCTTCCGGCAGTCGGATATCGTTACGCTCCATTTGGCTTTGAAAGCAGAAACGCGCAAGCTCGTCAATGCGACCCGCCTTGCGCTAATGAAACCCAATGCCATCCTCATCAACACGGCGCGCGGTGAAGTAATTGACCAGGAGGCGTTGCGCGCTGCGCTTCAATCCCAGAAACTCCGCGCGGGCCTCGACGTGTTCGATCCGGAGCCGGCGCAGGCTGCGGGGGATTTCAATGACCCAATTCTTGACTTGCCCAAACTTTACGGCAGTCATCATATCGGTGCGTCCACCGAGCAAGCGCAGGAAGCCATTGCTGAAGAGGTGATCAGGATTATCCGAACGTTTGTTGGGACCGGCGTTGTCCCTAATTGCGTGAACCTCGCCACCCGGACGCCTGCGAAGTGGCTGCTGCGGGTGCGACACTTTGACCGTATCGGTGTGTTGGCCTTCGTCATGGATCAGCTCCGGCGCGCCGACATTAACATTGAGGAAGTACAGAACGTGATTTTTGAAGGCGCCGCGACCGCCAGCTGCCGCATTCAATTGAACAGTGAGCCCAGCACGCAGCTTGTCGCTTCGATCCGATCGGGCAACCCGGATATCATTGACCTGGAACTGCTCAGGATAAACTGATGGGGCCTCTCTCTCCTTTTTAACGTAGCGCAGACATTCCTGTCTGCCGTATCGCCGACATTCTTGTCGGCACGGAATTTCGGAGGGTCACGGTTTTTTTAGTCGGAAGAACCGCTGGTTTTCTGTGACCGGCAAGGTCGTAGAAACGTAACTGCCATTGGTTGTCAGGGGCGCGGCCACGTTGGTGAAGGCAGTGCTGCCGAGCGCAGGGCTGGCTTGGAGTTGAAACGCGGCCGTGCTGAGCGGCCATGAGAACAGGGCGGAGTTGCCAGTCACCGAGACGCTCAATCGTGGAGAGGGCGAAGCCGTCGGGCCGAGCAATCGCGCGATGCGATTCATCGATGTGCCGTTGAAGCTGGTGAACAATCCGCCGACTACGATCGTGCCGTCCGCTGCAGTGAGTACGCTCTGAATCGTGTCGTTGAATCCGGTGCCGATGTTGAACCCGGCGTCCACCACGCCGTTCGTGCCCAGGCGCGCCAGATGATTCAGCGTGGCACCGTTGAAGTTCGTAAAAGATGCCGCCGATGATGATTTTACCATCCTGCGCGAGCGCAACCGAGTTAACCCAATCATTCGCGCGGCTGCCGGGATTGAAGGTCGCATCCAGGCTGCCGTCGGAATTCAGTCGCGCGATTCCTCTGCGGCCCGTGCCGTTGTAGGTCGTGAACGGGCCGCCAATCAATATTTTCCGGTCCGCTTGCAGTGCGATGCTGTTAACCCAAAACAGCGCGCCCGGGCCCGGATTGAAACTCGTGTCGAGGCTGCCGTTGGCGTTGAGTCGCGCGATACTGGCGTGGTTCGTTCCATTGATAGTGGAGAAGTTTCCGCCGACCAAAATTTTCGCGTCGGGCTGGATCAGGATCGCGTTCACGGTCGCGTCCGCGCCGCTGCCGGGGTCGAAGCTGACGTCGAGCGAAGACCAAAGTCATTCGACTGTCTCCGGGATAGTTTTAGCGGCGTCGGCGGTGACGATTTGATAGCGCTTGTCGAACCATTGTTGGGGGGTTTTGGGTGCTCGGGGGTCCGGGGCGGGGAAAACAAAACGAGAAACGATTGCCACCTGAATAATCTGCTTTTGAAAAAGCTTCGGGAGTTGGTCGGGTGAACGGGCTTCGGCGATGAATTTTGGCGCTTTAGACAGGTCGGCCAGTTCTTCGTCGGAGAGCTTGGGCGCGCCAACGAAGGACACGATGCCGTCGGCCTTGGGATTGTTTTTGACCGTGCGAACAAAACGGCGCCCCGAAAGGCCAGCGCCCAGACTATATTTGGGCTGGTCCTTCGTATCCAGCTCATGCTCTTTGAAATCGTATTCGCCAAGCGTTTTGAGCCTACGACGGAAGGCCTCCAACTGCGTGCGCAATTCCGGCTCCGGCCCTGTCGGGATGGTGATGAGGACGAGGCGACCTTTGGGACCAACGAGACTTGCGGTTTGCTCAGCCATGATTTCGCCGATGCGCTGATGTAGGCCTACATCATGTTTGGGCGCTTTGAATTGATAATAATAAATCCATGCCGCCGAGCAGGCGATAACGAGCAGCGATATGACTGCGAGGAGGGCATTTTTTGTTCGTGGCGGCATTGGCCAGGTGAATTCGCTCAAACCTTGACTCGTTCAATCGTTCAACCGTCAAATTCAGTTCCCATCTGTTGCATCCCTTACCTTCAGCGATTCAACGCTTCAGGCTTTCAGTTCTCGTGTGGAAACCGCCATTGGATGCCATTGAGCACTTTGCTGGAATGCACCGTGGGCACCGCAAAGGTGTCGAAGGAGGCTGCGCTGTTGTCAAAGAATAAAATGTTCGAGCGCCGGTTCCTGTTATGGCGGGCATTGATCCGCTCATCCTTGCCATTGTGCATCCAGAACCCATCAAAAATGACTGGCATCCGGGGGTATTTGGCGGCCGCGCTAAATTTGTTGCAGGTGGAGTTTGGAGCGCCATCCATGGGAATGCGGGTAAAAGGCCACTTTTCGGGATGTGAAGTCGAGCCGTTAATACCATACCAGCAATCAATGTGATAGGTGTGATGCGTCTTCTCGGAAGGCGAAGGCCAAGCCTTGGCGCCTTCGGGATCATCGCGGCTGGTAGGGTTGAACCGGTAAACGCTGGGCAGCCCGGCCGGACAGTGGAACACGTAATTACCCAACTTGACGGCGTAAAAAGTCGGGGCCGTCTCTGCGGGAAGATATTTAGAGTCGTAAAGGAGGCTGGGCCATCCTGAGCGAAAAGCGGCGCCGTTTTTCACATCATACTCGACGGGAACAAGGAAGCCGCTGTGGTCGTCGGAGTACATGGTCATCGCCGCGCCGATCTGTTTCAGGTTGTTAATACAAGCAATGCTGCGGGCCCTTTCCTTGGCAGTCGCCAGAGCGGGAAGTAGCATCCCCGCAAGAATAGATATGATTGCAATAACGACCAGTAACTCGATCAGGCTGAAGGCAGAAGCGATGACGATTGGCGGATGACGAATAACGAGTGCAAGAAGCCTGAGTCTCGAGGAGTGAGGCTCGATGGAGGAGCGGCATGCGATCGGGTCATCCAGCCTCCAAGCTTGAGCTTTGAACTCCGAGCCTTGAACCTTGAAGGGTCTTTTCATGCAACGCTGCCCAAAATTACGATAGCAGCACTTGAGTCAAAACGAGAAATGATCTTTAGAAGATAGCTTGCTCCGAAGAAAATGCGGACGATATAGGTTAGTAACCCCATGAGCAAGAATTCGTCCGACACAGATTTGTAGTGTAAAATGACCCGCATTTTATGTTCGGCTGCTTATCTCGGCCGCAACTTGCTTGGCTGGCTTGCTTGGCGGTCTATCTCGGCTCGGGTGAACCATTGGTTGCCGACACAACCAACCTCTGGACCAATAGTTCGAGCGGTTTGTGGCGGACCGGCTCGAACTGGTCCAGCGGTGTACCCCCAGATTCCACCTTTACTTACATCCTGATTACGAATACAGGCACCAAAACAGTTACCATTGACGCGGCCACCCCCTCACTGAACCTCGCACTTACAAATCTGACTATTTCAGCTCCTGCCGGCTCGACCAACACACTCGCGCTGGTGGATTTGACAACGAATCTGCCGTTGCAACTTTCCCGCGCCCTGGTTGTGGATCGGCGTGGGGCTCTTTATATCACTAACTCGGCGTTGCGTGCCACGAGCGGTTTGGGAAATTTCGACCTCGGGGCCGGCAGCGCGGTGTTGGACAGTGGTTTGATAGATTGTACCGCTATAACAGCGACGCGGCTGGGGAGGAAAAATACGGGCGTCGGCAGTCTCACATTGAACGGTGGCACAATGCTGGTTTCCTCGCTGCAACTGGGCGCGGTGAGTGGCGCACAAGGTATCCTCACTGTTGGAGACGGAACGCTGAATGCATCGTCGTTACTCACGGTAGGTTATGCGGTCAATTCCACCGGGATGGTTTCGGTTACAGGCGGGCAGTTACTGGCGACGAATGATATTACTTATGTTGGGAAGAGCGGATTTGGCCAAATGACCATAACCGGTGGCAATGCCACGTTCGCCTCCCTTTCAGTGGGAAATAACGCCGATGGCTTTCTTTCAGTGACTGGCGGGCAATTGACCATCAGGTCAAGGACGACCAACGATTGGCTTCAGATTGGCAATATAGGACAGGGGCAATTCAACCTGAGCGGCGGTACTGTAGTTTCGTTCGCAGAGCTTCACCTTGGCGACGATAGCAGCGGCTTTGGAACTGGCTCGGGAACAGCCTTGATTACTGGAGGCCAACTCTTTGCCACTAATGACACCACGGCGATCGGCAGGTACGGTCCGGGGCAAATGACAGTATCGAATGCCCTCGTCATGCTGACCAACGTGTCAGTGGGCCGGCATGACGGGGCGGTTGGCACGCTCACTCTGCAAAGCAACGCCCAGGTGTTCATGCTCGATGCGCTTTCAATTGGCCGATTCAGCAACTCTGTGGGCCATGTGCTGCTTAATGGTGGCCTTCTTTCCCTGACCAATGACATCATTTGGGTCGGGCACGAAGGTATGGGTGATCTGACGATATCCAACGGCACAATGCAAGCAAGGAGCACCTTTGTTGCATTATCCACGGTGGTGACGGACTCCTTCACGATGCTGCCCGTAACCAATGTCCCAAGTGGCACCTTAACCCTTGCTGGAGGAAGCCTGCT
The DNA here is from genome assembly GCA_035495315.1 of Candidatus Limnocylindrales bacterium. Classification (GTDB taxonomy): domain Bacteria; phylum Verrucomicrobiota; class Verrucomicrobiia; order Limisphaerales; family UBA8199; genus DATJGF01. The sequence continues at coordinate 34,527 of DATJGF010000100.1, read as the reverse complement.
ACTCACCTCGAATCTTTTGGTCGGCACTTCGGCAATCTCCACCGGTCAGGTATCAGTGGTTGGTGGCAACCTGACCATCACCAGCGGCGGCAGCCCAGCTTATCTGGCTGTCCAAAGTGGCGCGTTCGCGCTTAACCAAGGCAACGTAACCACCGACAGCCTGCTTTTGACTAACAGTACCGGCCAATTCATCTTCAACGGCGGCACATTACAGGCCAAGAGCGCGCTAGTGTCGAACGGACTGCCGTTCGTTGTCGGTGATGGAACGCATCCAGCCACTTTCCAGTTGCTCGGCGGAACGTACTCGTTCGCCGATGGATTGGTCATTTCCGACAACGCCACGGTCACAGGCTGCGGAACGATTCTGGGGAACATTAGCATTTTCGGAACGCTGGCCACGAACTGCGCGCTTACGGGAGTTACAATCACTGCCACCACAAAGACGGGGTCGACCGCAACAGTCTATTTCACCACTCTCGCCGGATCGAATCACGTGTTGGAATACAAAAACTCAATGACTAGCGCGGTTTGGTCAGCCGTTTTACCGGGGGTCATCGGCCAAGGAAATGTCACTAACCAAGCGGACACAAATGCAACCGCGCCGAGCCGGTTTTACCGCATCCACTTGCAGTAATCACGCGATTCGGAGTCTCTGCTCACATAGTTGCACCAGCGCCTCGGTGAGCTTCTGACGATCGGCAAACTGCGTACTTAAATAGATGTGGCGCACAAGCGTCAGCGTGGTGTAGGCACGCACAGAAGCGCGGAATTCATCCCCCGCAAGCTTCAGGAAGGTTTCCTCCAGCGCATTTTCTTGCGCCGCCAGGGCGCGAGGATCGCCGTGTTCCCGCAGGCTTTGCTCGGTCATATGGCCAATGAAATTGCCGATGTCCAGCCCCGGATCGCCAAGGCAATACAAATCGAAATCAATCAAGTAAAGCCGTGGGCCATTCACGATCACTTGCGCCGGATAAAAATCACGATGAATGCCGCAAGGACGAGGCTCAGCCAAGTCCGCGCCTAAGCGGTCGCACGCCGCCGACATTCGCTCCAAGCGGTTCTTCCAATCCGGTTTGAGCGCAGCGACTTTCGCCAGACATTCGCGAAGAATGCGTAGTTCATCGGCCATGCTGTGCCGGCGTTCGGCGGGAATGTTCGCTTGATGCAGCTTGTAAATCGCCGCGGCGATTCGGCGCGCCAGTTCAATCCCTTCAGGTCCACCCAACAAACGCGTGGCGGTCTCGCCGGGCACCTTGCGCTGGAACCACATCTGGAATCGTGGGACAACGCCGATCGGCTCCGGCACAGAAATTCCGTCGGCGCTCTGGGCATCAAAGCCGGCGCTCCAGAATCTTTCCAGGAGCCGATAGCCCTCGTTGCCAAAGCGCCGCACTCGAACTTTTCCGATTAGCGTCACCCTTTCGGGCGGCTTGCCCGACCGCTCCACGCGGACATCGTACTCGACCACACAGCGGCGGCCAGGTTTGTGCCGGGCGACGCGAATCGCTTTCAAGCGAAGCCTCCCATTCTCGCCGGACAAGCGCGGCAGGCGCCGTTTCAGCTCGTTCCTGGCTTCGACCGGGTCCAGCGCCAGAGCGAGCGTCGGCAGCGCTGAGTCGCTTTCAGCTCCGAAACTGTCGCTGACGAAAACCGGGGTCGCGCCGCCCGTGGCCAGGATTTCCGACCAAAGCCCCAGCAACTGGTCCACCTGCCGGGTTACAGAGAACTTCTCTTGCGCGCGTTGTCGCGCGGCCTCACCCAAGCGCCTTCTCAAGGACTGGTCCCCGAGCAATCGCTCCAGGGCCGATGCCAGTGCCGGGGCATCCCGCGGTGGAACCAAAAGGCCCGTCACGCCATCTTCCACCAATTCCGGCACCCCGCCGACGGAGGTCGCAACCGCCGGCACGCCGCACGCCGCGGCTTCCATCAAACTCACCGGCACGCCTTCGCTGTCACTGGTCAGCACTCCAACGGCGGCGTGCTGCCACCATGCCAGCACTTGGCTCTGTTCGGCCGCGCCCCGCATTTCGACAATTTCCAGGAGGCCAAGCCGGGCGCGGGCCGCCTCCAGCTCCCGGCGGCAGGGGCCGTCGCCAAGCAGGATGCAACGGAACCGCACGCCGTGCTCCGCCAGCAGGGCACAGGCGTCCAACAACAGCCCAAGGTTCTTCACCAACACATGCCGCGCAACGCAGACGATCAGTGGGGGGGGCTCGTCCTCGGCCTCGTAATCGAGGACGGTTGAAGAATGACTGCGAGGATAAGGGCCGGCCTGCGATCCAGACAACTCAAAGCCCTTGCCAACCCGGGCGGCTGCAAGGGGAGCGGGTCGGAACCGTTCGGTATCCACCCCGCAGGGAATGACGCGGATGTGTGAAGCGGGCACTCCAAAGGTTTGTGTTATGTAAGCGGCATTGGCGTGGGAGACAGTCACGACGGCCCGGGCTGCTTTCGCGCGCGCACCGAAATCTGACGGTGGCTTGCGATGAATATCGTAACCATGCGCCGTGAAAGTAAACGGGAGCCGCTCTTCGGTTGCCAACTCGATCGCCGCCGCGGTGGCCTCGGTCGCAAAGTGGGCGTGCAAGAGCTGTGGACGAAACTCTCTGAGCACGGCTGGAAAATCCTTCGGCTCGTAGCACGTGATTTTGTCCAAACCTGCCCGCGAGACGATGTCGTGGATCAAATCGCCTCGGGGCGGCAGCAGCGACAGGATGCGCAGATCAATGCCACGCCGGCGCAACTCAGCTAACTCAGACGCGATGAAGGTTTCCGAGATTTTCGGGAAAACTCTCAGCACGTAAACAATGCAGCGGGGGATCACGGCAAAAGACAAAGTGCTACGCTCCACCCGGCAGCGTATGGACTTCTTGTTCTATCGGAACACGTCCTGCGTTTTGCAGGCGATAGAGAGCGGCGTAGCGGCCATCGAGCTGCATTAACTCGACATGCGTGCCGCGTTCGGCGATGCGCCCGTTCTCCAGGTAAAGAATCAGATCGGCATGGACGGTTTGTTGCAGGTCGTGGGTAATGAGGAAAGTCGTGCGCCGCTTATCGAGCCGGTCCAATGCATCGAGCACCGCGCGCTCGTTCTTTCGGTCCAAACCTGAGCTAGGCTCGTCCAGGATGAGAATGGGCGCCTTGCGAATGGCCGCGCGGGCGATGGCAATTCGTTGCCGCTGGCCTTGTGACAGCGTCACCCCACGTTCGCCGAGAACGGTGTCGTAGCCTTCGGGCAGCGCCACGATGAATTCCTGGGCATTGGCCAACCGCGCCGCAGCCTCAATCTCCTCATCCCCCGCGCCGGGCGCGGCGCAAGCAATGTTATCGCGCACGCTGGCCGCGAACAGCACGTTGTCCTGCAAGACCACGCTTATTTGGGCGCGAAGGGATTCGAGGGTGAAGTCACGAACATCACGCGCATCAATGCGCACCGCTCCCCTTAGCGGGTCGTAGAGCCGCAGCAGCAGGCTGACCAGGGTGGTTTTTCCGCCGCCGGAAGGCCCCACCAGGGCAACGCGTTGCCCCGGCTGAATGTCGAGTTGGATTTCTTCCAACAACCGCTGCCTCTGCTCGTAAGCGAAGCTTACGTTATCCAATTGAACTCGGCCCGCGAATGCCGGCGCGCGAACCGCGCCCGGCAAATCGCGAACGTCCGGCACGCGTTCCAGCAGATCAATCACCCGTTCGCCCGCGGCAGAGGCTTTGCCCAGGCGGCTGGTGTACTTGGCAAAATCCTGCACTGGCCGATAAGCCGATTTGAGGTAAGCCAGAAAAACCAGCAGCTCCCCCGGAGTCACCTCTTTGCGCAAGACCAGGCGCGTGCCCTGCCACAATACCAGGGCCGTGGCCACCGCGATGAGCACATCCAGAGAACGTTCCAGCGTGGCGGAGAGCCGCTTGCCCTGCACGTCCTGTTTTGAACTTTTCTCGCTTCGGCTCGAAAAAGCGCGGGCGAAAGTCTCTTCCAGCGATAGCGCCTGCACGGTTTTGATGGCGCTGATGGATTCGGCAAAACTGGCGGCCATTGCGCCTTCCTGGCGCCGCTGCTTGCGCGCCACTTCGCGAATGCGCCGGCCCAGGGTGATTGAGCGCAGCCAGAACAAGGGCAGAACCAGCACGGCGATCAGACCCAGTTGCCATTGCATCCAAAACATCAGCCCGATCATGCCGCTGACGACCAAGACTTTTGCCAGTAGCGGAAACAGCGCGGTGACGGCCACGTCTTGCAACATGCCGACGTCGTTCATCATGCGTACGATAAGGTCGCCGGTCCGCGCTTTCGTATGGAACGAGAGCGACAGATACTGGACGTGGCGATACAACTGATTGCGCACCCTGGTCAAAGCCCGATTGCCGAGCTGGGCAAAGCCGATCGTCTGCCAGTAAGAAGCCACCGAGCGAAAACCCGTGATCGCAACTACCGCCAGGGCGGCAAACGTCAGCAGGGTAGTCGAATCGAACGCCTCCAGTCGGCGGACGTACTCCGGCCCGCGTTTGGAACTGGAATTGATGACGTGATCGAAAACGAATTTCAACGGCCAGGGCTCCAGCAAACGGAGACCGACTTCGGCAAACAGCGCGAACAACGAACCCGCGATCAGCAGCCGATACTGACGAACGTGGGGCCAGAAGTAGGCCAGGATGCGCCACAAGCCCGGCAGACGTTTTTGAAAACTTTCAGGCGATATTGGCCGTTCGTGGCTCATTTTCAGCGTGTGGGGAGGAGTCTAATCCGGCAATCGCGAAGATGCGCCGCACTGCTCCGTCCCAGGTATGACCCGGGATTACTTTCGCCCGAGCAGCCTGGCCCAGGCGCAGACGCAGCTCGGGATCGCCCTTGAGCCGTTCCAGTGCGGCAACCAGCGCCAAAACCTCACCCGGCGGCACCAGCAACCCGTCTATTTCAGGCTCGATCAATTTCTGCAATTGCCCCAACTGGCTGGCAACGACTGGCAGGCCTGCCGCCATGTATTCATAGACTTTGAGCGGTGAAAAATAAAAATTTCTGAGTGCCGGGTAGGGCGCGACGCCGACATCCATCGAAGCAAGCAGTCCGGGCACTTCGCCCGGACTCACCGGCCCGGTAAAGTGAGCTCTCTGCGCCAGCCCAAGCGCCGAAGCTTGCTCTTCCAGCTTCGCGCGCGCAGCGCCGTCGCCTACCAACAGCAAGCGACTTTCCGGGTGGCGCCTAACAAACCGCGCGAACGCTTCCAACAAGGTCGGCAAGCCGTGCCACGGTTTCATCGTGCCCACGAACCCAACGGTGAAGGTGCCGGGCTCTGCAGGCAACAAGGCTCTGATGCCTGGAGGAAAACGGTCCGGGTTCACCCCGTTGGGCACGACTCGCACTTTGCCCCGAGTGGCGGGAAAGGCTTCAAGATGTTCAGCGACTTCGTCAGACACTGCTATGAGCGCGGTGGCAGCCCTGAACACTCTTTCTGAGATTAGCCGCGCGCTGGCCTGATCCACCAACCCGCGATGTTCGGCTTGTTCTTCGATCAAGGGCGCGTTGACCTCCAGTAATCCTGGCGTGGCCGTGCTCCGGGCGTATTCCATTCCCGCAAAACTCCAAAGCGAGTAACGTTCATAGACCAGATCGAATGGGCCCTCAGACTGAAGCGCCCGACTGATTTGTTCGTTTGCGTCGATGCACTTTTGCTCGCGCAAGGCTAAATCTCCCTTAGGCGCCGGAGGCAAAGGATGCAGTCGAACCGCTCCAAGTTCGGTCACGGCCAGCTGGGAAGCCGTAGCCTGAGTAAGTTCCCCAGATTCCGCTTGCTCGCGTCCAGAGCTGCAGTTGGTGGCGAACAAATCAATTCGGGTGCCGCGCCTGCCCATTGCCCGTAGCACCTCCTGGACGTGGATGGAACAGCCCTTTTTTCCGAAGACTGGCAACCCCGGATCCGCTGTGATATAAGCGATGCGCATCAGGCTGCTTCCTTACATATCTGAGTTGACACGATGTTGGTTTCTCGCTTGCCGATCGAGTCCAATAGCAGGTCTTTCAGCCGACCGAAGTTGGCATGAAGTTCGAACCGCGTCTCAATCGTCTTACGCGCTTGCGTTGCCAGCCTTTGGCGCAGCGCGCCGTCGTTCAGCAATCGTTGGAGCGCTTTCGCCAATGCTTCCGGATCTTGAGGCGAGACCAGCAGTCCGCTTTGCTCGTGGACGACCAGCTCTTCGATGCCCGGCAGTCGCGTTGTGACCACAGGCACCCCGACGGCCATCGCCTCTTTTAGCACATTGGGCAGAATATCACGGTCGCCATTTGCGGCTACGATGCAGGGCAGGGCGAAAACCACCGCTCGCACATAAGCATCGCGGAGTTCTCGCTGAGGCATCTGACTTTGCAGTTTTACTTCATTTCCGAGATTGAGATTCTCGATCGAATCGCGCAGAGATTCGTGGAGGGATCCGGAGCCGACAATTTTACAGCCGAACGCCACCTTCCAATCTTTTAGAAACTGGCACGCCTTGATTAAATCATGGAAGCCTTTTTTCTCCACTAGGCGGCCCACTCCAAGAATCGTTGGCTCGATCGGCGCTTCCAGACGTTGCGGAAAGACAGACAAATCAAGGCTATTGTAAATAGTGCAGATCTTGGGGGGAATTGCGCCATCGAAAGCGGCTCGCAAGTTCGCTGCGCTGGACTGACTGTTGGTGATGACAAACCGGGCAGCGCTCAGCTTATATCGCAACCCCGGCGAAGCGATGCGATTGTCCTGATACAGATCTTTGGCATGGGTGGTAACACTGAAGGAAACCTGGCAAATCATCCGCGCCCACGAGGCCAGCCGAGTGGGATCCGTCGCAAAGTGTGCGTGCAAGTGCTCCACCGGCCCCATTTCGTGGACTAGGCAGCATGTCTGGCAGAACCGTCTCAAGCCCCGCCCCAGCGATCTAAGTTCGCGCCCGCGCAAAACGTGCAGCAAAGTACGCCCATAGCCGCGCGGATGATGCCGCAGGACGCCGAATTGTGCCCGCAGCACGCGTAGCGGCTCACGCCAGATTCGATCGGGAAGGTATATGACCGTGGAACGGACCGCGCCGTCAGTCATTCCCATCTCGGTCGCGCTCGGTCGTTTGAGCGAGAAAATACGCAGCGCGAGCCCCCGGCGCTCCATCTCCAGGATTTCATTAAGAATGAAGGTTTCCGACAGGCGCGGAAACATCTTCAGCACATAACCGATCTGTTGCATTTCAACTTTGTTGTCCGGCAAGCTCAGGAAGCTAGGCTTCACCAGGCTACGCGCTCCAGCCGGGTGGCTTTGGTCCGCTGGTCATTGCGAACCAGGTCGAGCAAATAGTTCGCAGCACGGCCCGCGCCCCCGAAGTCCAGAGCGTTATGGGCACGCTCCCGCAATTGCTTTCGAGGAAGCTGAAGCGTCAGGGCGACCTCCTGCTGCAACTGTCCAACGGTGAGGTGATCGGGATGAATGGTCCGAAGCAACCCTAACGATTCGAAGGCCTGGGAACGAAGCAGTTGTTCAGAACGAGGCGAAGTACGGGGCACGCATACCGTTGGCACGCCCTGTGAAGCTGCCTCCAACAGAGTGTTATAGCCTCCCATGCACACCAGACCATCCACCGTCTGGAGCAAACCGTAAAGACAAGGAAGGAACGTGTGCAACGTCACGTCACTCTCGATCGCCAATCGCTGAAGTGTCTGTAATTCCTCCTGACTCAACTTGGGGCCGGCGACCGCAACACCTTTCCAAGCCACTCCCCCCGCAGCTTCAATAAACGTCCTCAACAGCGTGAACCCATCCTCGCCTCCTCCAGTAGTGGCCAGGACCGTCGGACGAGGCCCGGAACGCGGGTTGGCAGGGCAACAGGCCGCGTCTAAACGACCATGCGAGGACGAATGATTCACCACATAACCACAAAACCGGGTCCGCTCCGCCAAAGCGTCCGAAAATTGATAATGCAAAATCGGATCGAAAATAGAATCAAGTCCGTAAACCAGGATGAGCTCATAGTAGTCATTAACCCGCTCAGGGAAGCCACGTGGCGACCATTCCTTCAACACCGCGGCTGGACTGTCCAGGATGTCGCGCAACCCGAGCACCGCTCGCGCACCGGAGGCCTTGACCGCGTCGAGCGCGGGGCCAAGTTCGCCACCTGCTCCAAACGGATGCTTGTCCACCAGCACTACCACTGGCTTGAAAACTTTTACGGCCTCAAGCAGCAACGCAGATCGCAAGGCGCAAATCTCGGAGGCTGCCAGCCCCAGTCGGCTTGAGGTGTATCGGTTATTGGCGACCTTCCGCAGGCCGGGAAGCTTGAGAGTTTCAACCCTGGGCGGAAGCCCAAGCTGCGCCGCTTCGTCTACGCTCGTGGCCAGGAGAATCTTGGCACTGGGTGAGCTTTCAACTAGGGCTGAGGCGATTGCCAAATGGCGGCGCACATGGCCCAACCCCATAGCGTCGTGTGAATAAAACAGAAAGCGCATCTCAAGATCATGAACAATGGTGGGTTAGTCCTGTGTTGTTTTCCGCTCCGGCATAATACCATCAAACGGACGCCGCGCAAACGCCTTTCATCAAGGGAGGAAATTCGAACCAGGACCGAATGGCCTTTTGCCGCTGCACACGTTATTCTGGTGTTGCCTCGGCCGCGACAACACGTAACGGGTGTGGGCTTCGCACTTGCCGCGTCTCCCAATCCATTGTCAAGTTTGACTTTGGTCCTACTTATGCCGCTTCCACTCTCGTGGAGTTCAACTGACAAGAGTTGCGAAACACAACGGGTTCCAGGTCCGCCAGCCTAGCAATGGCTTCCTTCTTATAACACCCTGTTGCGGCTGCGTAGCGCCTCTGTAGCGGGTCGACCCCGAAATCACTCGGTAAAATGCGGGTTGTTACAACGTAGCACCTCCAGACCTACATACACCCCCTTCCTCTGTCCGTTACCCTTATCCCTCACCGGCACTATTCGTTGGTTCCAACTTAGGTCAGGCTAAGTACGGCCAAACCAGCTTAAAACCCATACCCCGCCTCGCCCAAAATGGTGACTCCGTCCTAGCTTGCATCCATGCATACTTGGGACTGCGATAATCCTGGACTCCCCAGCAATGCATCGGAGTATTTGTTTATATGGTTGCACCTAGTGGTCCAAAGAACGTCACGATCCATACCGATGGCGCGTGTGAAGGAAATCCCGGGCCTGGTGGTTGGGCAGCAGTCCTTCGTTTTGGAGAACGCGTGCGTGAGTTGACCGGTGGTGAGCCCGCCACGACTAACAACCGCATGGAACTGCAAGCGGCCATTTCCGCACTGACTGCGCTTAAAGAACCCTGTCAGGTGACACTTTTCACCGACTCCGAATACTTGCGCCAGGGCATCACCGAATGGTTATCGATCTGGAAAGCAAACCAATGGCGGACCGCCGAACGCAAACCCGTCAAGAACGACGACCTGTGGCGGCAGCTTGATCAAGCCGCCTCGAAGCACACCATCTCCTGGCAGTGGCTTAAGGGTCATGCCGGCCATGCTGACAACGAACGCTGCGACCAACTCGCCGTCGCGGAGATACAGAAAATCAGACGCCAGTATACGCCTGAAAAATTGGCCTCTCTCCGCGAAGCGTTCGTCGCCAGCCGAGATCCCAACCGAAACCAAGGCGCTTTGTTTTAGACGAGGGTAACCACTTCCACGAACGCGCCTGCGTCACGCTCAAACAATCCAGCGAAGATCGAGGACGAGAACGAGGACGAGTAGATGTCGGCAAATTGATGGTTCTAATGGGGCTTGAAAAAGATCGAGGCTCTCTACGAACCCGTATTATTCGCTATCAATGCGTGCTCGAATCGGGAGGAACAAACAGCGAACGCACAAAATCGGCCAATGCCCTCCGATCGGGATCGGAGATCTGGTTCTGCCAACTGGGCATCGCTGTGCCGGGGATTCCTTCGCGCAATACCTCCGAAATGTAATCGAAGTCAGGCTGTTTCAATTTGAAGTTCGCTGGTTCCGGAATCAACGTGGAGGCAGCGTTGCCTTTCCCGTCTCCTGACACACCGTGACAAGGCGCGCAGTTCTGAAGGAAAAGCTGATTTCCACGTTGAAGCGATGCAGGCGATACCTCCTCCGCCGTGACAGGCAGGTGGAGGCTTTGCACATAAGCCGCGAGCGCGCTTAAGTCCGCTTGCGACACGCCTCGCCAGGACGGCATTGCAGTACCACGTTTGCCGTTCCAAAGAACGTCGCTGAGAAGCGGCATCGAGTACCGGGTGCTGGCGAGGTCCTTTGGTTTCCGCCAAAGCACCTCAGCAACGAAGCCATTACCGCGGCCCGCATTGCCGTGGCAACCCGCGCAATCTTTTTTGAACAATTCCGCTCCGCGATCCACCTGCTCTTTATCTTCTGAGCTTTCGGTTACGAGCGTCAGCAATGGGGCAGTCTTTTGGCGCGAGCTGGGCTTTGGGAGAGAGGTGAAAACAGCATCTTCATCGCCGGCAGGCCTCTGCGCTGAATCGGGACCGTGTGTGGCGACAAGGTACTGAACAATAGCCGACCTCTGCTCAGGGTCCATTTGTGCGCCGTAGACTTTGACCATTTTGTCGACAGTTTCTTCCCACTGCCGTTGCGGAAAGAATGGCTGCATCACGACATATCGTGGCGAATGGCAACTGACGCACACCGCCAGGTATTCGTCTCGGCCGGCGGCCATCGGAAGCTGCGGTTCGAAATGAGGCAGCGTGATCGAGCGCACGCTCTTCTGAGCGTGCGCTGTTGAGTCAGCCGCTGTACTGCTGCTAGACGAAGAAGCGCTATCGACAAAGCCGCAGACGCACAGCGATAACATCGAAAATGCGCACAGGACCTTGCGGAGCCGCCGCATCACACAACCTCCACTTCGATTTGCTCAATCACGTTGCGCATGTAACCGGACCGGTTCCAAAGGTTGGTCGTTTGCTGTTGGCCCTGCCTGTTAATCGCGCGCACCTTCAATTGATATTTGCCCGGAAGCGATGGCTTCCACTGAAAACGCCAACGACGCCAGGAATATTTGCCAAGGTCTTGATCCAAACGCGCGATTCCCCAGGTCTCGCCGTCATCGGTCGAGATCTCCACCCGCTCAATGCCAATGCCGCTGTCGAAGGCGATTCCCTGAATTTCAAACGGAGTTTTCGTGGATATTTGTTCGCCCGGTTCGGGGACGACAAATAAAGAGCGCAAGTTCAAGCGATGAATCGGCGTCGTTTCCGCAGCCAGATGGTCGGGCGATTCTTTCCCATCCGGCGAGGTTGGAATGCGGTACGCCTTATCCATCCAAAAGCCGTGAAACTTCTCGGCGCGCACCTCAATGTGATTCAAAGCCTTAACCCAGTACGTGCCATACCACCCAGGAACCACGAGTCGCAGAGGAAAGCCGTTGAGCATGGGCAACTCCGCTCCATTCATCTGGTAGGCCACCATCGTCTCACCGTCCCTTGCATGATCGACGCCCAGCGCTTTCGCAAAATTCGGCGTGCCTGACATCGCCGCACGGTCAAGCCCGCTGAAAGCCACATCCACTGCGCCCGCTTTCACGGCGACCCTGTCCAGCAAGTCGCGGAGCCGAATTCCAGTCCATCGGGCATTGCCCATCGCGCCATTTTTCCACTGCCCGCCCGGCACGCGTGGCTCAAAAAAGCTGCGCGAGTTTCCTGAACACTGGTTAACCGCAATCAGCGAGACGGTTTCAAATTTGCCACGCAAGTCGGCAAGCGAGAACGACATTGGTTTTTCGACCTGTCCGTCGATTTGCAGCCGGAACGTTTCCAGATCGATCGAAGTCGGGATTCCCTCCAGGTGCCAGCGAACATAAAAAGCCTCGTTGGGAGTCAGATCCTCCCGAAAAAACCGCAGCGGCGTCTCCAACTGCGGCGGCCGATCGGTCCGAAGGATAAGGTCGGTTTTCTGCGGAAAGCGAACGAGTTGCTCTGAAACGGGCGTGTTCTGACTGGCCCGGGTGGCTAAAGGAGCCATCAAAGTTCCCGTCCCCGCCAGCGCCAGCAGTCGCATGAATTCACGACGATTCAGTGCGTGGGCGGCTACAGAGACCTTTGCTTTCATCGCGTGAGGTGAGGGTACAGATGATAAGGAATTCGATCAACGATTGAGCCTGTACCTAAATGGAATCCTTACGAACAGGGACGATGCGCCGAGGGTTCGAGCTGCTACTTCCGCTCCCAGCGGAACTTGCGGTCGCTTTCTTTGATCGGCAAATCGTTGATGCTGGCAAAGCGACGCTTCATATAGCCCAGCGCATCGAATTCCCAGTTCTCGTTTCCGTAGGAGCGATACCATTGGCCCGAATCGTCGTGCCATTCGTATTCGAAACGAACGGCGATCCGATTGTCGCGGAATGTCCAAAGCTCTTTTTTCAAACGGTACTCGAGTTCCTTGTTCCATTTACGGCGCAGAAATTCAATCACCTGTGCACGTCCATTCAGAAACTCAGAACGGTTGCGCCACTCAGTATCCTCGGTGTAAGCCTGGGCGACGCGCTCCGGATCTCGAGTATTCCAGGCATCTTCGGCCGCCTGGATTTTCTGGCGAGCAGTTTCCTCAGTGAAAGGCGGCACGGGTGGACGTGGATTCATGTTAGTTTGCATTTTTCAATTTAGCTTCCAGTTCAGCGATACGTGCTTTTAACGGAGCTACTATTTCCTGGATGTCGTCCGCAGTATACCGCGGAGTAATGTATTTGGGACAATTCCAATCGAACGTTACAACGTCGATCAAGAATAAGCGTTCCACTATCCGCTGAACATCCGGTTCCGCCAATTGCCGGACGAGCTCCGGCTGCTCGCGAGCGTCCTCGACGCGCGCGTGGCCGAGGATCTTCAGCCGGGTGCGTTGGGGATAATCCATAAGAAAAAGCGCGACCCGGTCATTGGCGGTCAGATTGCCGGTCGAAAGCATTTGCCGATTGCCGCGGTAATCCGCAAAGGCCAAGGTTTGCACATTCAACACCCGCAAAAAGCCCGGTCGGCCGCCCCGATGCTGCACATAAGGCCAGCCGCTTTCCGTGACGCTCGCCATGTAAAAGCTATCGCGTGCCTGAATGAATGATGTTTCTTCTTCCGTCAATGCGTCGCGCTCCGGTGCGCCCGTGAGGCCTAGTGAGGCTCCGAAATACTGTTCTTGTGCTTTGCGCACGGAATCTGTTACCGCAAGTTTCAAAAAGTTGGCCGCCATGGGCGATGTTCGTTTATAGTCTTAGTCTCAAATCTGTAATTCGCCACCGGAATGAGCCCGGAGGCTTAACTACTCTGGCGCGTGTGAAGCCATTTCGAAAGTGGACATAATTTCGTGGGGTAGGCATAAATCGGTGTAAATTTATGGCACAAAGCGACAAGAAAGTTCTCGCAGCGATGCCCAAACTGACCTCGAGACAGGTAGCTATGCTTCTGGAAGAAGTGATCGGCTGCCTGGTGAACCCTCTGCCCGAGTTTCGCCACAGCTGCGATACGGCTCCTCCCGAAAAGTTGGTCAATCCGGCGATCAGTAAATCCAACTTGCTATCATTGTCATAGCCGCCCCAGGCGACCGAACCGGCCACGACTCCACGAAGTCCAGGGACTGGGTCGAGAACCAACTGAGAACGGGCAGGGTCTGCTGCGATGAGGACGATGAAGAGGCCCTCAACCAGAGAAATTTGCTCAACCCGGTTCAGGCTGGCGACTCTGTTACCGTTCATCATTGGCTGTATCACAGGCATCGCCCGACATACGGTGCGATAGTGCCGAGGGTGAGAGACGTTCTAACCCATTCAGTTCCCGGTGTGAATAGCACTAACGGCCCATTCTTCCTGAAAACGGAGGAACTGATGGAAAGCCGCATTACGAAATTCTGAAGCTCAAAGAAAATTGTTGCGCGGAATTATGATGACGGAATTGCCAGGCATTGCCGCGGCCTTTCGTTTAGGATGCGACCTGAAGAGTGACGCTCCATCGGGTGGATCCCAAGGCAGTCAATCGTCCGCACTGCTCGTGCTGTGCGGCTTCCGAGAGGGCGTCTGGCGCACCATTGGTCGGCTCAATGGCGAAATGGTGGTGGCCGTTCCAGCCACCACGTGTCAGCCACAGCCCGAGCGTGTTGTTTTCCGCCGGATCCCAATCGAAGATCAGCCGATCACCGCTTTTGGCATTAGCTATTTCTGCAAAGCCCCGGCTGAGCGGTCGTGCAAAAGTTTTTGCACAGCCACCCTGAGGTACGAAGGCGTCGACCCCATCAATCCAGGTGTCGCCCTTCAGCAGCGCCCGGGTTTGTGGAGGCAGGTTCAGGCGGTCCCCAGGTCGGAGCTGCAACAACGGATGCAATGCCCAGAGAAATTTTTCTTCGGTCCTGCTGAGATTGGTCAGCAAATAACTCATTCGGACTTTGGAACCTTTCACCTGGATAGTGCGCTCAAACTCGAACGGCGAGATCGGAAGCTCCAACCAGGTTTTCAGCGCACCGGCTTGCCAGGCACTTTCGTCCACCTTCCACGCGGCACTCCACACTTCGCCGTGGTCCGGCAAGGTTCGGCCGTTCCAGGAGCAGGCCGCAATCGTCGGAAGACATTCATCGGTTCCGGCAAGTGTGCTACAGCAAAAATCATCACCGAGACGGTTTCTGAACAGCTTCAACGACTTCTCAGGATGCCACATCCACTCTCGCCCGGTGCGGATATTCCTCAGGGAAATGATCCGGGCGCCCAGTTCGGGAACGACTGCGAGTTCAAGTTCGCGGCTGCGCAGCATATACACCGCGAGGCCTTGCTTCTGGATAAGCTCCCGCGCGAGTGTGCGGACCTCGGTGCTCATGTCTCGCGAATATAGTCTGCGGCCAGCGGATGATTTGGATCCCGACGCAGAACCGTTCGGAACAGTTTTTTGGCAGCGGTTTTATGGCCCATCCCAAGGTGCGCCTGGGCCTGCAGGAACAGGGCGGTAGTTTGCTGGCGTCGCTGTAAATCATCTTCGAACAGCAGCATGGTGGGGAGTGAGGTGGCAAAGTAATCGATTTTCGCCGGCGCCGAAGCCAGTGACTGCCCGTAAGCAAGTAACTGCTTTAGCAAGTTAAGTCCCGCAACTTTGCGCCCGAGCCGTATCAACGATAACGCAGAGAAGTAGGTCATTTCGGAAAAGGAGCGCACGCTCATTTCCTGGAAATCACCTTTGAACGTTGCGGCCGCGAGCCAATGCTTTCGAGCAGACACTTTGTCCCCAAGCGCATTGCTAGCGACGCCCAGCCAGTAATAAATATCGCTTCGGTTGGCGAGCAGATGGGCGGCTTCGCCAAGATTCTCAGGCGTGGACAGAGCAGTTTCGAAGCAAGTCCTGGCTTGGGAGGCATTACCTTGCGCCAATGCCTGGCGGCCGAGGCAGAGATGCGCTCGAATATGCTGGCCTAAGGGTCCTCCTTCTCCACCCTCCCACGGCTGAAAACGACGTGAATGCAGCAGGGCAGCCGCGTCTTGATGGCGGCCCACCTGATTGTAGAGCGCGCACAGCTCGATGCTTAAATCATCGCGCTGCCGCACCAGCCTCTGGTGAGCTTCCAGTTTCTGCAACCGTTTAGAAGGTGATTCGCCGAGGCGTTTCCAGAGTTGATCACGTTCATAGAGAAGCCGTGCATCTTCAGGGTTCGCAGCGAAGGCTTTGTCGTAGGCGGCACGGGCCTTTGCCTGTTCGCGCCTAATGTTGAAATACCCAATACCGAGGTTGCGCCAGACGATGGAAAATCCGGCATCGAGCTTGGCCGCGCGCTCCCACAATCGGATGGCCTCCTCATGTCGTCGCCGATCGTACAAGAGGCTTCCGAGATAATACGGCGCGCGGGGATCGCGCGGATTGCTCTGAATTGCTGCGGTAAGGGTGGCGATTTCCTCGAGACGCGATGGAAAACAGTAATCGGGAGGCAGATCAGCCGCAGTCCGATACTGAAGGGCAGATGCTTTAGCATCGCCTAGTTTTGCGTAGAGCCAGCCAAGGTAATAATGGACCAAGGGACCAGCACCCCAGCTCTGGTTGGGGAGGTTGGATTGAGAATAACCGTTGAAACGGCTCGGGGGAGCGGTGCTCAATGCGCCGGCAGGGCGGCTGCTTTTGAGTAGAACAATCGCCTCGGCATACAGTCCCGCGCGGATGCAATCGACCGCCAGATCGAGCGCTGTTTGAAGGTCGCATTCGAGCGGTCGCCCCTCTAAATGCCGCGCCCACCAGTCAAGTGGGTCGAGAGCGAGAGTTGCCGATAGCAACTCCCTTGCCTCGCGCTTTTTGCCGAGCTTGAGTAGCACGATGGATTTAAGGTTGCGCGCGCGCGTGTTCTCAGTATTGAACCTTAATGAGCAATCAAGATGTTCGAGGGCCCGTCTCCAATCGCTGCGTTTGCAATCGATTTCAGCCAGCGCGTGATATCCGGCTGCCATCCATGCCTGATTCCAGACTGACTTGTAGAAGGCAGCGTAAGCCTCCTCATCCCGGCCTTGGTATCGCAGGCAGAGGCCCAGGTTATAGAACGCTTCGCCATCGCAAGGATTTGGGTTTCGACGGGTAAGGCGTTCGACGGCTCTCCGAAAATGTTGTTCGGCTGCCTCAAATTCGCCGCGGCGCAGTCGCCACAAACCGATCGCATTGTTGCACCGTGCATCGAGCGGGTCTCGTCGCAGCGCTTCGTTCCAGTATAGCGTGGGGCAACGCGTCGTATGACGATATTGCTCAAGGTGAAGACCGGCGATGAACAGCTCATCCGCGCTTTCAATTTGTTCCGGGGGGGGTGGTTCGGTCGCGGGTGGCGGAACCTCCCGCCGAACGGGACGTTTGGGGGTGAAGGATATCAACTCGCGTCCGGTTCGATCCGTTACGCAAATCAGCAAATCGGTTTCTGAGATTCGCTTTGGGAGTCGGCCCTCAGCCAGGAGCGGAGCCGCCGGGGACAATTCACGTCGGTAGGAGGCGAGTTGCTTTCCCTTGGCCGAAATCCGCACGACCGCCTGTGGGTGGCTGCTGGTAACGGCTACACCCAGGTGCCACTTGCGGTCACCGCACTGCAGGCTGATCGCGGCTTCGAGATTCGCGTGCTGTGCCGGACCAATCTCCTGTATCGGATACCAATACTGGCTCCAGGTCTTGGTTTCACCCGGCTGCAGAAAACTAAAGTCGGGCTGATTGTCGGTATACACGCCCGCCATGATCTCGATGTACGGCCCATACTCACCTTTGCCATCTTGCTCCGTTAAGTTCCGATCCCAGGCGTAACCGAAATCATGATTGCCCCAGGTCCACTGTTTCTTGCCCGGAGAAATGTGATGGTTCGCATAATGAACAATGCCTGCTCGGGCGACATAGTCGTATCCGCCGAAAAAGTCCTGATTACTGCCCATGCACATATAGCTGCACGGAGTGGGGATGTTGGCGTAAAAAGAGAGGTCGTTCGGGCGGTACTGGGGGACGCGTGAATCCACTTTTGATTTCGAGCCGCCACAATGTGGTGGGACAAACTTCCGCGGTCGCTCGCCGGGTGGCACACCTTTTCTTCCGCGTTCGCCGTAATTAACGCCGTAATAGAAGCCCGTGCAAAGGGGATACTCGCTCATCGACCGCCGGGCATGATCAGCGACGTAATAGACGTCTGGCGGAAAAAAGCTCTGATAAGCTTCATGCACGCGCGTTGCTACGTTGGCCCACCATAGAAACGTCTGCACCAGGGGCGTGCGGTTGTACGCGCGAACTTTTAGCTCCAGATAAGCCTTGTCCGGATACAAACACACACCGTGCATGCCCTTCATGCGGGTCACAGGGTCATGATCGCTGCACCAAATGGTTTTTGAACCGTCGGCTTGTTCTTCGATTTCAAAATCGACCGGGAGAAACGTTGCCGGCCGATGGTGCTGAGGCCAATTGAGTTCAATGCCGCCGCTGATCCAGGGTCCAGCGAGCCCAACCAGGGCCGGCTTAATCACCGGTTGATTATAAATCAGGTCGTAACCGTTGCGCTTGTCTTGTAGACGGTGAATCCGCCCGCCTAACTCCGGCAGGACCAGCGCGCGGATGAATTCGTTTTCAATCCAAACGGCTTTCCAACGGCGGTTGACGGCTTTTTCGGCAATTCGATCAATAAAGGGAAGCGGATACACTTTTCCGCTGCTGCCCTGGTAAACGCGTTTCTCGAGAAACATTGGGTTTGGATCAGGAGCCGCGGGCAAGTAAGTCGGAATCAATAACTCTTCAACGCGAATCTCGACCGCTGGCAAATGCCGGGAGCGCGGACTCGTAATGCCGCTTTTCGCACGCTTGCTGCCTTTTCCAACAGCTGCTTTCGCTGATTGCATCGCTTTCAACCTAGTCTACCAGCTCGCGCTCGATTGCTTCGAGGCTTTTGCCTTTCGTTTCAGGTAATCGGCGTTGGATAAATATGAACCCCGCAACGCAAATGGCGGCGTAGAGCCAGAAAGTGCCTGCCGAGCCGAGGTGTGCATTGAGGTAGGGAAAGGTTAACGTCAGAATAAAACAAGCGATCCACAGTGAGGAAACCGCCACGGCCATCGCTGCGCCTCGGATGCGGTTCGGGAAAATCTCTGAAATGACCACCCAGGTAACCGGCGCCAGGGACATCGCGTAGCAACCGATGGCCGCGAGCACCAGCAGAAGCATCGGCACGCCTTTGACACCATTGCGGTAACAAAAGCCAATCGCCAGGTAAATCAAAGCGAGCCCGGCGGAGCCCAACAGCATTAGTGGACGCCTCCCGCCGCGATCGACCACGCCTAACGCCACGAACGTAAACGCCAGGTTAACCGAACCCGTCCAGGCAATGTTCTTCAAAACCATGGAAATGTCATAGCCGGCAGCACGAAAGATCTCTTCGGCGTAATTGAAAATGACGTTAATGCCGCACCATTGTTGGAATACAGCCAGGACGATCCCCAACGCCAAAACCTTGCGGATGCGTGGCTCCAGCAGATCGCCGAAACGCACATGCTGTATCTCCTCCTTGGCCAGCGTCGATTGAATCTCTGCCAGCGCAGCCTGGCCGTACGCTTCACCCCCGACTTTCGCGAGCACGCCTCGGGCGCGCTCCATTTGTCCATTTTTAGCCAGCCAGCGCGGGCTTTCTGGGACAAGCACCATCCCAAACAGGAACAGCAGGGAGGGGGCGGCCGTCAGGCCGAACATCCAGCGCCAACCTTGCTGACCGAACCAGGAGTTGCGGATGAATTCATCGGTCGCGCCCTGCGGCAGGTTTCTCACCAGAAACCAATTGAAGTACTGCGCCAGGAGGATGCCAATGACAATCGTCAGTTGATTGATGGCGACGAGCTTGCCCCGCATCTGGGCGGGAGCTATTTCGGCGATGTAAAGCGGAGACAAATTCGATGCCAGCCCAATCGCTACTCCACCCAGTATCCTCCAACCGACAAAAATGGTGAAGGTGGGTGCAAGCGCATTTCCGACCGACGTAACGGCGAACAACAGCGCTGAGGCAATTAACAGACGCTTCCGGCCAAAATGGTCGCTCAAGGCTCCGGCAACCAGCGCGCCGATCAGGCATCCGATAAGAGCGCAACTGTTGGCCCAGCCGATTTGAGCTTCGCTGGCTAACTGAAAATATCTTTGAAAGAATGGTTTTGCGCCACCGATCACCACCCAATCCCAGCCGAAGAGTAAACCTCCCATTGCGGCTACGATCGAGGTGAGCCAGACGTATCCGAAATTATATTTGGCTTTTAGATCGGATTTCTCAGTTGTGGTTGCTGTTATCATTGCAATGTCCTCGCCGCCCGGCTTGTCAACCGTTCGCCACAATAAGCCCGTGGAGTTCTGGTCAAAGCTACCTCAGGCTTAAAGCTCCTGACTGGGCCTTTATCGCGCACCGATGGATTGCGAATGGCGGCCGACGTGAGTTTGTGCACAGCAAACGAAGATGCAAAGCCCGAATACAGCCGAAGCTCCCCAAAAACCATCGGCAGGATCCGCGTTACGCAAAGTCTGGGAACCCGCGGGGTTAAATATTTGCAGGCTTCTCCTTAACTGCGAACGGCGATGTTCAATTATTCGTAACGCAACGCCTGGATGGGATCGACCCGCGTCGCGCGCCGGGCCGGCAGCCAGCAGGCCAAAGATCCTATAATCACTAACACGGCTGGCAACAAAGTGAAGCTGAGTAAATCGATGGGACTCACCTCAAACAAAAGGGTGCGCAAGAGCCGGGTCAACGCAAAGGCTCCCCCAAGACCAAGGACAATTCCCACCAGGACCAGGCCAAGCCCTTGACGCAGAACCAAACCAAGGATCTGGTGTTTTTGCGCGCCGAGTGAGAGACGCAGGCCGATTTCTCGAGTGCGCTGGGTCACAACGAACGTCATGACGCCATATAGTCCGAGCGCCGCCAGGAGGAGCGCGGCGCTGGCGAAACTTGCCACGAGGAGCATCGGCAAGCGCCGGGGTGCCAGAACACCGTGGATTACAGAATCGAAGCTGCGGACGAGGTACAATGCTTGTGCCGAGTCGATTTCGGCCACGGCCCGCCGCAACGCTGGGATCATGGTGGCAGCGTCCGTTTTGGTGTGCACGACTAACTGGGCATCGAACCAGCACCGTTGAGCCAGTGGGAAGTACATCTCTTCGCGCGGCGGGTTGGCGATATCGCGTTGGCGAATGTCCCGCACTACCCCAATGATCTCGGTGGGCTCATCGCGGTGGCTGTCCATTACCCGCAGTCGTTTGCCGATAGGGTTCTCGCCTTTGAAAAAAGTGCGCGCGAAAGCTTCGTTCACAATGGCCACGTATGGAGCATTGGTTGTATCGGTGGAGTTGAACGGGCGTCCGCGCAACAACGGAATTTTCATCGTGCGAAAATAATCCGGACTGATTTGCGAATAGCCGGCCGCCCTGGGTTCATTGAGTTTCGGTTCGGCCCGGCCTTCGACAAAGACTTCAGAACGCGCGCCCCCAAAGACCAGGGGCAAACCCATCAGCGAAGCGGCGGAGTCCACGCCGGGCAGTGCTGAAACTCGTTCTACGACTTGCGCCAGAAAGGCTTTGCGCTGCGCTTCTCTCCCTGGAAAACGAGCCTCGGGCATCGAAAGGGCCGCTGTCAAAATGTGATCGGTTTGAAACCCGAGATCAACGGACGAAAGACGGGCAAAGCTGCGAAGCAGCAGCGCCGCCCCGATGAGCAATATCAGCGACAACCCCACCTGACAGGTGACAAAACCGACCCTGAAAATTTGGCGCCGGCCCTGGGTTGATCCTCGATTTCCATTATTCAAGACGTCGCTTAATTTGTGATTGAAGCTTAGCCACGCGGGTACCAACCCGAAGACCAGAACAGTGGCGAGCGTCAGCGTCACCCCGAACGCCAACGCCCGCCAGTCCAACCCAACCTCATCCAGACGCGGAAAAGTAGATGCTCCAAATTTAACCACCGTCCCGAGGGTCCAGAACGCGACTAGCGCTCCGAGAAGACCCCCGGCGGCAGCCAGCAGCAGGCTCTCGCACAGGAGCTGGCGCACAAGGCGTCCATGCCCCGCGCCCAGGGCCACTCGCATTGCAAATTCCCGCTCACGAGCGACGGCGCGAACCATCAAGAGATTGGCGACGTTTGAGCAAACAATCAGCAACACCAGGCCGACAGCTCCCATGAGCATGACCAGCGCCTTTCGAGAGCCACCCACAATCTGCTCTTGCATAGGGACGAGTGTAAGACCCCACCCCTTTGCCAGCTCAAATTGATTGCTCAGCCGTGTCGTAATTGCACCCATGACGGACCGCGCTTGGTCGAGAGTGACTCCTGGCTTGAGCCGCGCGATGCCGAGATAGTCATGAGCTCCTCGGCTTTCCAGCTCCCATGGCTCCAACGCCAGGGGCACCCATACCTCCGCTGCAATGTTCTGAAAATGAAACTCTGCGGGCAGAACCCCGATGATTGAATAGCTGTTGCCGTCAAGAGTAATGGTTTTGCCCAAAATATTGGTCTGATGCCCAAAGCGCTCCCACCAGGCACCGTAGCTGAGCACGGCTACCCGCTCTTTTCCAAAGACGTCTTCCGACGCATCGAACAGGCGCCCGAGCCCGGCATTGACGCCTAGTAAGCTGAACAGACTGGCCGAGGCACGGACGCCAAGGAGACGTTCGGGCAACGCAAAACCCGTCAGGTCAAAACCGCGTACCCGGTAAGCAGCCATATCTTCGAAAACTGTATTCTGCGCGCGCCAATCCTGAAAACCTGGCGCGTTCAGATCGACAAAATCCAACTTCTGAGCTTTGCAGTTCTCAAATACGTTGACCAATCGTTCCGGTTCTCTGTAAGGGAGCGGCTTTAGCAGTATGCAATCTACCACGCTGAACATCGCGGTGTTTACGCCCAAACCGAGCGAAAGCGAGAGTACCGCCACTGCGGTAAAGCCGGGGTTCTGCACCAGTTGGCGAAAGGCGAATTTCAGGTCATTCATATCTCAGTGCTTCCAAGGGATCGACTTTGGCCGCGCAGCGAGCCGGCCACCAACAGGCAAGTGCGGCCGCAATACCGAGCACGGCCAGAACGCTGACGATTGTGAGCGAGTCAGTTGGCTCCACTTGGTACAGGAAGCCTCGCAGCAGGCGCGTCGCCCCAAACGCAGCGATCAGTCCAAGAAGAATGCCGACTCCAGCGAGCGTGACTCCCTGGCGCAAGACCAAAGCCAACACGTCCCGCATCTGCGCACCGAGAGCCATTCGGACGCCAATTTCGCGAGTGCGTCGGCTGACCGCGTAAGCCAGGGTTCCATAGATACCCAACGCTGCAAGGGAGAGTGCCAGGAGACCGAAACCGCTCAATAGAGTTGCCGCCATCCGCTGCATCGCCAGCGACCCATCTTTCTGCTGGGCCAAGGTGCGGATGTTGAATACAGGCACATTGGCGTCCAGCGACTTCACCATCTCGCGCAATGCGCGGATGGCCGTCGAGGGCTCCACGCCGCTTCGTACGACCAGCGTTTGAGTGCCTTCGAGCTTCTGCGCGCGGGGGAAATAAAGGCCGGGTCGCGGCGAGTCTCCCAGATATCGACTGTGTGTGCTTTGAGCCAAGCCAACCACCTCGGTTGCGATTCCTCCATTCGGCCCGTGTTGGAAAATGCGCTTGCCGATTGGGTCCTGGCCGGGCCAGTAGCGATGCGCGAAAGCTTCATTGACGATCACCACCGGCGCTGCCTTAAAGGCATCGGCCGAATTAAAATCTCGTCCTCGCAACAGCGGGATGCCGAGCGCACGGAAGTAGTCAGCGTCAATGATGTTGAACTCTCCAAAGGGGTATTCGCGCGGCCCGGGTTGGTAACCTTCGATCCGTTCAACGCTCGTTGCCGGGCCGCGGCCGCTGAGTGGTGTCGTCAAACCAAGGCTGGCCGCCTCCACACCGGGCAAACCCCGAACTCGCTCCAGGAGCTGGTCGTAGAATTGTTTTGACTGCGCTTCCGTATAATTGTTGAGCTCGAGGTTGAAGGACATCAGCAATACCCGGGAAGGTTCGAAGCCGGGATCGAGCTGCTGAAGTTTTCCGAGGCTCCGCGCGCACAAGCCTGCGCTGACAAGCACGACCAGCGAAAGAGCGACTTGAAAAACCACCAACGCGCTGCGGAGAGTCCAGCGGCCGGGGTGACTATCGGTCGTCCCCCCGCCGGCTTTTAGTTCGACGACCAATTGCGGCCGGCTGGCGCGCAATGCCGGAACAAGGCCGAACACTATTCCAGTCAAGACAGACGCGGTAAGGGTAAACAGCAGGACGCGATTGTCCAACACGGTTCCGAACTCGACTCTAAACTCTGCCGGCCGAAAATGCTCCAACACTGAAGTGAACCAGTTTGCCGCTAACAGCCCCATAGCCCCACCCCCCAACGAGAGAATAAGGCTCTCACTGAGGAGTTCCCGGATGAGGCGCGCGCGCTTGGCCCCCAGCGCCGCGCGTATGGCAAACTCACGGGTTCGGCCTGTGGCTCTAGCGATCTGAAGGCTGGCGAGATTGGCGCAAGCGATGAGCAGGACCAGGGCGGCCGTTGCGAACAAGAGATTCAGCGGCAAACGCGCTTCTTTGAGGTCGTGAGTAAAGCCCCTGGCCCCCGGCAATATCGCGATGTTCGTTGAGGTGTTGGCTGGCGATACTGAATAGATCTGGCTCGCCAGCACGTTCATCCCGGATTGGGTTTGTTCCCGCGTTACTGGGTTCTTCAAACGCCCCATTATATAAAGCCAGGTGAAATAGCGTGTGCGCAGCGGGTGCTCTCCTCCGGGAAGCGGTCCGGTGAGTTGACCATACGTCGTAATCGGAAGGTACATGTCCGGAACTGTTGCCCGCGAGGTTCCCGTGAACTCACGTGGAGCCACGCCGATAACTGTAAACGGCCGGCCATTGACCGTAACGCGGCGCCCGATCACTTGCGGTTCTGCCCCAAAACCCCGTTGCCATAGCCCGTAGCTCAGGACCGCGACCGCTGCATCATCGATTTCGCGCCCCTCATTTGCTGCGAACGTGCGTCCTAGCGCGGCGTTCACACCTAACATCGTGAAATAGTTGCCCGATACCAACATCGCGCGTTGGCGCTCCGTCGCTCCTCCGGTGCCCAGGCCGACATCCATCTCCGCGGTGGCTGTCAACTGGCTGAACGCGCTGTTTTCACGCTGGTAATCCAGAAAAAGCGGGTAGTTAAAGTCGAACTCCACCTGCCCAGGTCCACGCGCCTGGCCAACGAGCACAAGCTGTTCAGGGTTCGCCACCGGCAAGGGCCGCATCAGCAATTTGTCGATGGTCGTAAAAATGGCGGTGTTCGCGCCGATCCCCAGCGCGAGTGTGAGCACCGCCACCCCGGTGAAGCCGGGATTCTTCACCAATTGGCGAAGGGCGAATTTCAGGTCGTTCATTTTGCGTTCAAAACCCGATTGGATTCTCCGCGTTTCAGTCCAACGGCTGAATGGGTTGAGGTTGGCGCGCGCGGGCCATGGAATTCCATGCCGTCAGCAGATCATATTGGTGTTGCGTTGCCCACTCGAGCACGAGTTGGCGTACGCGGGCGGGTGCCTCACCTTGAATGATTCGCACCGGGGCGACACCGATCATGAGTTCCGACTTGTCGTAATACGCGTAGAAGTGCGCGGTGAACTCGCGAACGAACAGCATCCGGATCACGATCCCGTAAAATTTCGATAGCACTGGCATAATTAATTTTTCCTGTTGCGGTTCCCGAATTGGGTTCTTTTTCGGACTAGCAATTGGTAAAGCAAAGCCGGTGCCAGCCGAGCGATGCCTCGTAACCAGCTTGATTACATGGGTTATCCTAAAAGACGTCAGCCTCCAGTGAGAGTCCGAGGTTCATCTTTGGGAAATCCAGTCCCACGCCTGGGAAATTTTGGTGAGTTTGGAGGGAAGCCAGGCACACGCAGCGCAGTATCTGGCTGGATCACGTCGACGATCGCCGAGGCAAACCGGAAGATGGCGTTGTGGTGGGCGCCGTTGTACTGACGGCGTTCTAGTGGGCGGCCTTGATAGCGGGCGGCGTCGTAGGGCGCGGCATTTTGGTCGCGGCGTTGTGGTGGGCGGCGTTGTACTGACGGCGTTGTGGTGGGGGCCGTTGTGGCGGGCGCCGTTGTGGCGGGCGCCGTTGTACTGACGGCGTTGTGGCGGGCGGCGTTGTGGCGGGCGGCGAGGTGGAGTGCACGGCGTGGCGGTGGGCAACATGGTACTAAACTGCCGTCGTAGTGAGCCCCTCTCATTAACACCTCGCTTCAGCGAGGTGTAGACTGCCCATAGATAGTTCGAACCGCTTAAGCGGTTTTCCGAGCGTGCTCGGTTCCGCTCGGTTCCCCACGCGCCAATCCCCAGCTGAAGCTGGGGTTAATGAGAGCAGATACGACTCGACTTGCACGCATCTACGACCGCGACTGCATGCATTCGCAGGAATCCGGCGTTCCGATTTCAGGCGGCCAAATCCTCCGCCTTGGCAATGTAGATAGGTGGCTCGAATCCCGATAGCTCTTCAGGGGCAAACTCAACCTGAATTTTCGCGCCGCGCATCTGACGTGGGGTGCCCGGAGTATTGGTCACAAAGTCGTGCTCGCAGTCCCGGGTATGCCCTCGCAACAGTTTAAGGACGCGCCGTTCTTTCTGAGCGACGACCCACCCGCATTTTTGGCCGATTACTTTCATTTGTTTGCCCGCCTAAAGTTCTCAGCACGCTGTCGCTGGCGAGTCTCCCCGTGTGTCCTGTTGAACCGCCCAACCGGGGCATTGTGGTTTCTAGAACAATACACCATAGCCGGATTGCTAATGCCTTTCCCGATGATTACAGGTTTGAAAGGTAGGTTGGGTGACGGGAGCGAATGACGAATGACAGGTTCCAAATTTTAGAATTCAAATTGCAATGACAGAGGCCGGCAGTTCAGTGTTCGATTGTTCAATGTTCGGGTCAGGCTGCAGTCAGGACATCGGTAATTCGATATTCCAAATTGCTCGCCGTTCGCTTATTCCGTTTGATTGTTCGATGCTCCAGTCAAGAATAGGTTCCCAGCACCTCGTGCACCCCTTCGACCGCCATGCCGCCTTCGCCGACCGCCGCCGCGCAGCGCTTGACTGAGCCCGAACGCACATCGCCCGCGGCAAATATCCCCGGACGACTCGTCTCCAGCGGTCCGGGCAAACGGTCCATCGCTTTCCATGCAGGCGCGCCCGCTACGGCCTGTCCAGTCTTGATGAACCCCTTGGCGTCACACTCAATCTCGGGCGGCAGCCAGCTCGTGCAGGGCAAAGCGCCGATCATGGAAAAGACCGCCGAGGTGCGGATGGTGCGGTGTTCGTGCGTGCTGGTGTTCTCCAGTTCGACGGCTTCGAGCGCTTTGCCGCCCAGCATTCTCCGAATCTCCGTGTGCTTCAGTATCTCGATATTCTCGCGGGTCTCGACGCGCCGCGACAGATAACTCGACATGCTCTTGGCCAAACCGTCGCTGCGGATAATCAGGAAAACCTTGTCGGCAACTTCGGAGAGAAACATCGCGGCTTGTCCGGCCGAGTTGCCGCCTCCGGCAACAATCACGGTTGCATTGCGGCAGAGTTTGGCTTCACGCCCCGTCGCAGCATAGTAAACGCCGCAGCCCTCGAATTCCTCACGTCCTTCGGCCTCCAGCCGTCGGTATTGGGCGCCGGTCGCGATGAGAACGCACTTGGCGCGCAACGTCGCCTCGCAGCCTTCGATGTGGATATTCGCTCGGTAATCCCCATTCGCAAATGACATCGACAGCGCGGGCGACGGTGTCGAGAACTTCGCGCCGAATCGAAACGCCTGAAGTTGCGCGTAGTAGGTCAGGTCTCCGCCGCGGACGCCGGTGGGAAAGCCAAAGAAATTCTCGATCAACGAAGATGCGCCGGCCTGACCGCCGGGGGCGTAGCCTTCCAGGATAACAGTCTTAAGGCCTTCGGAAGCGGCATAGACGGCAGCCGCCAGACCGGCCGGCCCGGCACCGACGATAACCAGGTCGCAAGTGATCTCACCGTCCTCTTCCTCGCCGGCGAGCGAGCGCAACAGTCCAACGACCCGGGCAACCTCGCGCAAAGAGGGACGCCGAAGCGGCATGCCGTTGGAGGTGATGAAGGTTGGCAAGTCCCGGCTCGTCAGGTGGAACCGATCACAAAGCGCGCGCCCGTAATCGCTCTGAAAATCGATCAGCTGGTGCGGGATATGGTTTTTGTCGAGGAAATCGTCCAGTTGCCGGCCCTCACGCGAATCGCTCTGGGACAGGATGCGCAACCCGGCGAACTCGCGATCACGCTGCAGCCGCTGCCGGCGCATGATGAACGCGCTCACGATTGGTTCGCTTACCCCGGGCAACTCCGCCAGTGCCTGCCGCAGCCGCCCGGCGGGGACTTCCAGGAGCTCGCTTTCTTCAGCTTTGCCCCGCGCGCTGCCCAGCGCCGCCGTGCCCATCAGCATGCCGACTTCACCGACAAAATCACGCGGACCCGGCGTCGCGAGGATTAGCTCCTGGCCGTCGCGAGAGTCGAAGACCTCGAGACCGCCGCGCAAGACAACGGTCAAGCCGAGGTCGCGTTGGCCGGCTTTGAATAACAGTTCGCCGGCGCGGAGAATGCGGCGCTTGCCAAGTGGCTCCAGCATCGCCAGTTGTCCATCGTTGAGCTTCGGAAAGGCGATGCTCTCGGTGTCGCGATAGAATTGCTCATCCGCGTCGATCTCGGGCATATCAATTGTTTCCTCCGGCGGGTTTCTGGTGCAGAGTGAAGCCGGGTTGCCGGGTTGCCCCGCGTGCCGCCACCCTGCACTTTAACATATCTTTGGCAATACGGAGTAATGGAGAGGTGGGGGGGGTGAGGGATGGAGGATGGAGTATTGGAGTGGTCGAGGTTCGTTTGTCGGCTTCGCGATGGGACGGTTTGGGTTCCAACCAGTGCTATCCAGTTCAAATGTCAGCAGGTGTCATGTCGCCGTGGCTGACGCGCCACATGCACTGGACGGCGGGATCCTGTTTTGGTTTCATAGCGCACGTTGCCGGCCCGCCGCTAGTGATGGGCAGTGTTGGGCCAAAACCGAAAATAATGGCAAACACTGATTCGCGTGTAACGATTCACATGGCTGCGAGCCTTGACGGCTTTATCGCTCGGAAGGACCGGCGCGTCGACTGGATGGAAACCTCAGACGAATTCGTTGGCGGGGCCACCATGGACCCAGAATTTGTCGAGGCCTTCCTTAAGTCGATTGACTGTTACGTCATGGGTTCAAGAACCTATGAGACCGCGTTGGGTTTTGAAGCCAAAGGATTGGGGTGGCCGTATGGTGGCAAACCTGTTTTCGTCCTCACTCGTCGCACGGTGCCGCGGACCCGGGATACCGTCGAGTTCTACTCAGGCGATATTGTGCAAT
This sequence comes from Candidatus Limnocylindrales bacterium, assembly GCA_035495315.1. Classification (GTDB taxonomy): domain Bacteria; phylum Verrucomicrobiota; class Verrucomicrobiia; order Limisphaerales; family UBA8199; genus DATJGF01. The sequence continues at coordinate 5,655 of DATJGF010000100.1, read as the reverse complement.
TCGTGAATGGGCGTCTGCGGCCAGCGTTTCGCAGCATCTGGTTTGTTGGAGGTGGTGTAGTTTCTGGCGAATGCCTTCGTCTCGGGCTAGCCGACGAAATCCGTTATTCTATCCTGCCAATCTTGATTGGTGATGGAATCCCCTTCTTCGAGAAGCTCGGCAGAGATGTCGCTCTTCATTTGGTAGAAGTCAAAGGCTACAAGAGCGGCACGGTGGCGCTTCGTTACGACGTGCGAACCAAAATGAAAAAGCCCCCGGGCAATGAACCGAACAGCGGCGGGTGAACGCATTCGGATTCGTATGGCTCTGGGCGCCGCTGTCGGTTATTTACTGGTTAGCGGCGAAGGCTGCAATTGCTTATGAAGAGGTTTCCAACCAGGTGGACGCGAAGAGGCTTGCTGCTTCTGTTTCTGGCAACCCTTCCACGGTGGGCGTCGGCCCAGTTCGTGGAAATCTCCGCAACCATCGAACTGACCAGCTATCGATCCGGGGTAACGAATGAGGAGGTTAAAGCGAAGTCGAGGTTGATCTCTTCCGTTTGCATCGCGGGGACCAACATTTGGCGCATAGATGATTGGGTCGAGGGTGGGCTGAACAAATGGTTCTTCGACGGAACCAATGTGTACGAAAGCCTGCAGGTAGTGAGCCCCTCGTCGCAGGAGATGCAGCACAACCTGGAGAGAGCGGGCGGACCCGCAATCGTTCCTTTCGAGAGGGCACGGTCCAACCTCACGATCAATATCTGGCCTTCATCAGACGGGCACCCGCTAGCTTATGAGACAGTCAATATGGAGTGGCTGGCGTTCTGCTCGGGCCGCTACCTTGGGCGCGAGGGTCGGCTCGTTCCTCTGGCTTCCGAGGACCTCCGGCATACGCCCGACCGTTATGCCTATACCGACCAGACGGTGGTATTCTCTGACGATTTTGGCTTACCGCGTTCAGTCGATCTCTTTATGTCCAGGGAGCGTTATCTCGTTTCAGTGGAGGACTTCTACAAGGGCTGGGGCGTTCGCTACTTGAAATGGATGCGGCTGGCTGTGACAAACGTAACGGAAGGCGCGCTCACATTTCATTACGAAGTTACGGCAACCACTAATTTTCTCGGACGGACCTTCCCGCTACGGTTCGAGTTTTTCCAGAAGGGACGCGACTTTCTGCAGAATGAAGGATGGTTCAAGCGGGGGGTGGGAACCTTGAAGTCGATTCGCGAGGTGGGTGCACCGGACGGTCTCTTTAATCCCAGGATGCAGCAGACCGTCGTGGATTGGCGTTTTCGTGACGAGGTTAGCGGAGCCGACGCGAATATATATACTTGGACTAATCAGTTCATGCCGCAAACTGAAGACCCGGTGCTTCAAGACAAATTCAAAGTTCGGATCGAACAGGCACGTCGTCACAACCAAGACGGTAAGTGAACCCATCCGCTAACTATCGGCCTGCACTGGACGCGGCCATCACGTTCTGCTTGCGTTGCGTTCCGGGGGTCGCTGTCGCCGCACCAGTGAGGCCGGGCGTTCGGCTTCATACGCATGAGAGGTCCCGTCATATCTTACGTTCCGTTTGACGAACTAATCGCATCTTTGCGTGCGGACGGTCTGTGCGCCGATGCCGACCGCCTGCACTTCATGATCCACAAAGTGGCGTGGACAACCGGCTCGGAGCTGATTGGGGAGTTGGGGCTGGCAATGAAGGATGTGGTGCGGGAGCATGGCGGCTCTTTTTCGCATCGCACCCGCACCAAGGTGGAGTCAGCATTTGAGATGGTCATGAGAGTTTGGCCCGATTTCCCGACATGAGCCCCAAGCCGAACAAAATCACTGGAGCGAATGCGGGCGGGCTGTCACGGTTGCCCGTCCGAACGCCCGCCCTGGGCCGCCCGCATCGCTCAGTTCCATCATTTATCGATCCTACGGAGACGCATTTCCTCGAGCCGACTCTGATGACGACTGTTACTTCGATGGTTGTTTTCCTGGGGGAGGCCCAAGCGCAGAGCGCTGGAGGAGAGTTGGTTTTGGGTCAGTTTATTTGGACTCTTTTGCCACCGGCACTGATTTTCCTTTTTGCGGGTTGGTGAAAGCGCAAAATGGAGCAGCTGGATTGATGCTTATGTCGACTGCACTTGGCGTGAAACACTTGTGTGGTGTGTTGGTTGCACTGACTGCCTGTGCGCCACCGGCACCAAATGATGTTGTTCCGATTCTTCTGTTCACTGGAACGGGTACATCGCCGAACGACGTTAAGGCGGTGGAGGCAATTCTGAAGGGCAAGCAGCTCGTCTATGCGACCGTCGATTCACGGCAGTTAAACCGCATGAGCGTAACGCAATTGATGGGTCATCACCTGCTGATAATCCCCGGAGGGAACTACATCACGATGGGCAATGGTTTGACACCTGCCGCGACCACCAACATTCACAACGCTGTTCAAGGTGGTTTGAATTATCTGGGGATCTGCGCGGGCGGTCTTCTGGCCGGAAACGCTGCGTGTAATAGTCTGGACCTGACTGCCGGCGTGCGGTTCGGCTTTTACGCTGTGGTGAATCGAGGCATTCACAAGACCGCGGTGGCAATAGAGGGTATCGGCACGCCCGCACTCGAACAGTACTGGGAGGATGGCCCGCAGTTTGCCGGTTGGGGCGATGTCGTGGGCAAATATCCGGACGGGACACCCGCAGTGGTCGAGGGGACCTCGGGCCAGGGCTGGGTGATACTCTGCGGGGTGCATCCTGAGGCGCCGGAGAGTTGGCGGCGCGGAATGAGCTTCACAACGCCGGCGAGCCTCGCCCATAGCTATGCCGGAACGTTGGTTGATGCGGCGTTGAACCGAACAGCGCTACCCCACTTTTGATGAACGCGTCGATTTTGCTGTGTGCCAACTCGTGCTCAATGGATGGCGGCGGGTGCAAGCCCGTAGCGTCGGGCGTCTCGCCTGACATAGAGGGCGGCGTCTCGTTGTCAGGATCTAGCGGTAACGTCGTGCCGCCGGGCGGGACGCCCGGTTTTCTAGCAGGCGAGGACGCCTGCCGCTACAGCACATGAAATGTGAATTGGACCACATCTTTATTTGCGTTTCTTGCAGCGGCGAGGAGGCCGGTCGACTGTCGGAATTTGGGCTGACCGAAGGGATGTCAAACACGCATCCGGGGCAAGGGACGGCGTGCCGGCGTTTCTTCTTTGCCAACTGCTACCTTGAATTGCTGTGGGTAAGCGACGCCGCCGAGGCGCAGTCTGCGACGACGCGGCCGATGCACCTTTGGGAACGGTGGAATGATCGAGCGAGTGGTGCGTGTCCTTTCGGAATGGGCTTCCGCCCGGGGAATCAGCCCGATGGCGGTTTTTCCTTCAGCAGCTGGGAGTATCGTCCGTCGTATCTGCCGGCACCGTTGTGCATGCATGTCGCGACGAACGCCGACGTGGTGACAGAACCGCTGTTGTTTTATCTTTCGTTTGCCAGGCGAGCCGACAGTTATCCACCGGAAAAACGACCGCCGTTGTTACACCGCGCCCGTCTGCGCGAGGTAACGCGGGTGGAACTCACCAGCCCGCATGCGGAGAGCCTTTCTGTTGAGCTGGCCGCTGTGACCAGTGCCGGCCCGGTACAATTGCGCGTCGGAACTCAATATGTGGTCGAGCTTGGTTTCGATGGGGAGTCGCAGGGGCAAGCGGCGGATTTCCGGCCCTTGCTTCCGGTGCGGTTTTGTTGGTGAATGGACGTGAACCCAAGGATCGGCTGGGAGAATGACGCCACAGAATTCGGGCCAACCTCCATGCATCAACCAAATCTGCTGGCCCATAAACCCCGATTGCTTTTTTTGAAACCAGGCCGCGTCCAACGGGGTCATACTTTCTAACCACGATGCTCCGACATTGCAGGCCAACAATGCGCCGCCTTGCCGCGATGGCCACTGTGTTGGCTTTCATTGCAACCGCGTTCCTGCTGGGGCGAGGGGGCGCGACCGCACCGGAAAAAATGGCCGCCGGAAAATTCCCCGAACAAATCGTTTATGTCCGGTCGCAGGATGACATTGTGAGTGGTGGGGCGGTTTTTACGGCGCCGAAGGATTCAGCCAGGCCAATTGCAATCATTTGGATTCACGGATGGGGTGTCAACTTTTACCAGCCGACGTATGTTGCGATTGGTCGCGCCCTTGCTGAGGGTGGCTATACCTGCATTGCCGGCAACACGCGCATGCATGACCTCGGGAACGTGGCCGGGTGGAAGGGAAATAAGCGGATTCGCGGCGGAGGTTATTGGGGCGTGGCGGGCGAAGAAGTGCGCGACCTCGCTGCCTGGGTTGATTTTGCTGAAGCACGCGGATTTAGAAAGGTGGTACTGGTTGGACACAGCGCCGGCGCGGCGGCCGTGCGCACATATCAAGCCGAGAAGCAGGACCCCCGTGTGGTGGGGCTGGTTCTCGCGTCGGGCTCGATTGCCGCGAACGGGCCGACCGATGCCGACCAACTTGCCGAAGCGACTCGCCTGATGGCCAAGGGTGAAGGGGACGCTCTGGTACGCGACCCGAAACGTTCCTTTCCGTCTTACATCAGCGCCGCGACGCTTCTGGATATCGCCAGCACGCCGCCTGAATCCAAAGATTTTTTTGGAATCCAACCAACCGCCACCAACCCGGCCGTTACGCGCATCCGGTGTCCGCTCCTCGCCTTCTTCGGAACCAGGGCAGATGTGGGCAGCGAGAAAGACCTGGAACTGCTCAAATCGTCGCTCAAGCGCCTGTCAACGGGTCCCAGTCGTGTTGATACCGCGATGATTGAAGACGCGGATCACATGTATGCCGGGCAAGAGAAAAAGGTAGCCGATACGATTGCGAAATGGGCCGACACTCTGATAAAGTCGGACGTAGGGAAAGGCCACACCGCAGAGAAACGGTAATGCTCATTCGCCAACGGGTGGAGATTGATGGGACCGAGGTGCTGATATGAGATGGTTGGACTTCCTCAAGGGCCGCAAGTCTGAGTCAAGCACGAGCGAGTTGCGTGAGGCGCTTTTTGATGCCGCAACAGTGGGGATAACAATCTAAGCTTCGGCGCCAATACGGCATCCAGCCTGTGACCGGACTTATCGACCTCAAAAACTCGCCCTCATGAGTGCGGCCACCATAATTGCAATTCGGCGAAAAAGATTAGTCAGACGCTTTCGAGAGGTTGGCGCGACTGACGAAGAGCACGCTGTTACGCTCAAGGCGCTCGGTGAACGCCGATCCTGGATTTTTGATCAGATGGCCGGCCGCGGCGTGTTCTTGTCGGCACCCGCCGGTCGTTTCTATATGAATGATAAAGCCGCCGATGTTTTTTTTCGGCAACGCAGGAAACGCGCATTACTTGTTGGCGGAATTTTGTTACTGCTCCTTTTGTTGCTTTGGGGTTTTGGATTATTTGGGAAATGAGCATCAATGAGCATCAATGAGCATCCGGAAACCTGCCGCAATCGGCGTAGGTCCTATGAAAGAAGTTTTTGTGCATCATGATCCGACGGTGGTCGCGTGGCGTAAGTCGGTTCGTCGCAGCCTGTGCAACAATTTGGGATACTGCAGGGCGGAGAAGTGATAACTGATAGAGGTTTCATTCCGTTGAATTCCATCCCGGGTATAAACCCCATGGCGAGGGTGCAGGCACTCCGGCTAGCCTCGAACCCCAT
>DATJGF010000099.1:0-12944 GCA_035495315.1 Candidatus Limnocylindrales bacterium | reverse complement strand
CCCCACGCGGCGTCGCTCCATCAGGCTTGCGCCCATTGTGAAAAATTCTCGACTGCTGCCACCCGTAGGTGTCTGGACCGTGTCTCAGTTCCAGTGTGGCTGGTCGTCCTCTCAGACCAGCTACCCGTCTTAGCCTTGGTGGGCCGTTACCTCACCAACTAGCTGATAGGCCGCGGGTTCATCAAGAAGCGTCAGGCCTTACGGTCCCCAACTTTAAACACCAGGAGATGCCTCCTGATGGTCACATCCGGTATTAGCTCGCCTTTCAGCAAGTTATTCCAGACTTCATGGCAGATTACCCACGTGTTACGCACCCTTGCGCCGCTCCGACTTCAGAATATTGCTACCCTGAAATCAGCGCTCGACTTGCATGTCTTATCCACGCCGCCAGCGTTCGTTCTGAGCCAGAATCAAACTCTCCGTTAAAAAACGTTAGTTGATTCGACTTAATTGTCCGGTCGTGAAACCGGACGGTCTTTTAATCTTTAAAACTCTTCAGGCCATCCCACTAACAGGACAGACCCGAAGGGGCTCTTAACTTATCGCACAATTCAATTTTCAATGAGCAGCGGGTGCTTCCACCCGAAAAATTGCTTTTGGTTGAATCAACCTTAACCGGCTAAGGACCGGTTTTGAGTGCGGCTGATTCACCGAATTTGACCCGTTTTCAGAGCCAAACGTCCCGTTTGGGGGACAAAAAATCCGAGGGCCGACTTATTCTTCCTAACTCGGCCTCTCAGACCTCAGTTAAATTCGCAGTTATTTTTACCCGAACTGCCCCAATTGTCAACAGCGATCTTTCGCTGTTTTTCAACAGGTACTGACTCGGAAATCTGTCTTACTTTCGGAAGCTCGGGCACCGCTTTAATTGCCCCCTGGCAGCATTGCTGCGCTTCCCTTTTTCAATCTCGCAAAGAACGTGCTGTTAATACTACTGAAACAATAACCGGCTGCAACAACTTTTTTTAAATTTTGTTAACCGCTCGATTTCACATCTTCGACGAGCATCCATTCAAAGAACAAGGCCGCACACAGTAGATCACCGCAGGATTTGAGCAAGTGTTTTTTCGATTTTTTTTTCCACTTGTTCAATCGCCTTAACAAACAGGCAGTTTCCAATGAAAAAAGGAAGCTTGTGGACTCTGATCGGAGCAACTAATTCCCTCAGTATTTCAGCGTTGGAACTAGCGGATTCGTCGGGGAATTCCTGATCTACGAGGACTAGTTTCACGGCGTGCTGCTCCCTGCCGACGCGTTCGAAGCGTCGTTTGCATTTTCCCACCGCGCAGGCCCCTGATGAAATCTTACGCCGCGGGTTTTGCAGGGCACGGATTGTCAGCAGCGTATGGTTGAGGGTGCCTAATTGATTCCGCGAGACGACCAGGACTTCACATTGCAAGGCATTAATCAAATCGAGGACCGAAAAATTCCGCCCCAGGGGCACCAGCAAACCTCCTACTCCCTCGATGAGCAGAATGGGAGTTTCCATTCGACCTTGTCGAGATGTGATTTTTGGCTGCCTAAAGCGCTCCTGGATCGAGCAGACATATTCAAGGACTTCACCCAAATCGATGTCACGACGAGTCTTGCGAGCGGCGACAAAAGGTGCAAGTGGGGCCCGGAAAAAGAATGGGTTAACCTCCTCCAGGCGCAGATCGCCTTGCTGCAGTGTTTTTAAGAGCTCTGCGTCATGGCGATCTCCAGAGGAAAAAGGCTTAATCGCTAGCGTCGGCACGTTGCGCCGGCGTAAGTGCCTCAGGAGCAGGGCCGTGAGAAATGTTTTTCCTACGCCTGTGTCGGTACCCGTTATGAAAACGAGGCGGGGTTCAGATTTCGCTAATTGATCCAGTAGAAGCTCAGGATTTGAATGTCTGCCTGATTATTGCGTCCCAGGATGCCGACAAAATCCCGGGAATAGCCGTTTATTGTGGCTTTGATGTGAACTTCGAAGGTCCTGCTGCGGACATCACAGAACTGCCCGAGAGCCCCGGCCATGGGGAGGCTGACTTCGGGCACGCGGCGCACCTGCCCCACGTTGATGTAAGGGCCGTTCAGACCGCTGCCGTCATTTATGCCGGCGCGCGCAGAGACGATCCCTTCTGCGGCTTCGGGGGTCACGAGGGGGATAAGCTGAAGCACCTCAGCAGAAGCAGTATTGATATTGATCTTACCGTCGGAAAGCGGAGTAAAGAGGTTGGTAAGTCCGACGGAATAGGTCGGCCCTTGAGGAACATTTTGGCCAAAGCGGCCGGCACGGAAATTTCGCTGCTGATAATTTGTGGCTGAACCGCCGAAATAAAGGTCTGGGGTAACGCCTTTAATCATCAATAATTCGGAAAGGTCATCGATAGGGCCATCCTTGGCGCTGTAGGGATGGTTTGGGATAAAGGATTGGTAGGCCTCGCTTTCGGCACCTTGAATTCGAACGTTCTGGTCAGGATCGATCCAATCGAGAATGGAATTCACCAGCGGCGTCATTTCGCCTGCATCGACGTTCATGACCATCAAGGCCTGCTGCAGCATCGCCTCGTTTGCCGCGTTGATGTTTGCCTTGCGCTCCAAATCAACGATCGTGATGTCGGCACGACCGTTAGGCACCTCCACGTTCATTTGGACCATAGCCAACGGGCTGTTGGAGGTACCGATTCCGCCAGGTCCGCCAGCCCAAACCTGGTCGAGCCCGTCGTAAGGCTCCTGCGAGATCTTCAATTGCTCTGAGAGGATCCAGCGGGCCTTCTCAAGGCCGGAGCGTCCCAGCCATTCCAATTCCGTCTCGCTGTTGGCATTGCGCGCCAGCCGAGTCTCGACTTTCATCGAATAAGCAAACCCGCCCGCAAGAATAGTCAGGACGAAAATGGAGATCATCACGATGACCAGGGCGATGGCGCCCTCGGATTGCGCCGAACCAGCCCGTGATGGGTGCTGCGTGCTGCGTGCTGCGTGACAGTTAACGCGCGGGGGTCGCCTCCAGACTGGATGACTGATCAGGTTCATCGCGGTGGGAACATTGGGCCTCCTGGATTAGGTACGTTCGGATTCCCCGCCGTACCTGGCACACTACTGCCAGGGATAGGATTACCAGGAATCGCACCGGGAGTTCCCGGTGCGCCCGGCACGCCGGGAGCACCTGGAAACGGACGGGGCATCTGCCAGGCGGGTGCGACCATCACCGCCGGTATGCTTACAACCCGGGTCACTTCTTCACCAACTTGTGTCGAATAGGGATTATCGGCCAGTTTAAGCGTAACTTTTACGAGCGTCGGGATTTGATTGGTCTGTTTCCATTCGTCCATCCAGTCGCCCAGTCGAGTGTCCCAGAATTCGGTTTTAAATTCCCTGACATTTTTGGCCAGCACCAACGGATAGTTCTTCTCGTCTTCGTCCATATCGTCCCAGAGATATGGCTTCTGGCGCAGCATTAATTCCCCGCGTTCCACCGAAAAGATGACGCGGCGAACGTCCAGCCCGGCAAATTTCCCATTGCGTGGAAAGGACGGAGAAAGCCGAGTAACGAATTCGAGGCGGGGCTCGCTGCCATTTTCCGCGACGAACCCATAGTAACGCTGGTTGGCAGCGAACGATTCAACGGACCCCAGCGTTTCCTCGATCATGCGCCCGGCGATACGCGCCCGCTGTACTGCCGCGGCGGCATCGAGTCCGACCTTGGAGGCTCGCAGGATGGCAGTCCAACTCGAGTAAATCGCCGCAAGCACGAGCGCCAGGATTCCCATCGCGATCATGATTTCAACCAGCGTGAACGCCCGTCTCAAATGCGGAATGCGGAGTGCGAAGTGCGGAATGGTTATTTCGGGCCGACTACCGGGCCTCAAACGCGATGTAGGCGACGGGATGTTCATCAGCGAAAATTGGGGCCGATGCCGGAACGTGCGTTAGGACTGAATACGCGGATGCTTAAGGCATCCACGGGTTGGCGATTTCCGCGCCGGTTGACCACGATATCGACTTTCAACAAACTGTTGGTCGCACCTGAGTCATAGTCAATGTCCCAGTTGGCCTCCCAGGAGTAATCGCGATGGGCGTCGCCAAAATCTCCCGACATTGACCCCTGCTCGAGCCGGTTGGTTCTCAGAACTTCATACACTTGCGCAGCGGCCATGCCAGCGTCGATATCGCCTCGTTGCAAGCCCCTCGCGTTACGCAAGGTCGTCGAGACCAGCGCCAGGATTGCGAACGTCGCCATGAAAAAAATCCCGCAAGCGATCATCACCTCCATGAGGGTGAAAGCGCGGGTAAGGCAACGCAGCGCGGGAGAAGCAGTATGCGAAAGCCGTTGAGAGTCGGACCGGTTGCAGGTTGGAAACCTGCGATACAGCAGAGTGGAACTCTGCGTTACAGGGCGCGGATTCATAGGGATCGGTTGAGCAATCGCTGCAGGTCGGACTCTCCCAAGACAGACGCCAAACCGGTTGTAATTTCCAACGTGACGCCACGTTGATCCGCACCCGACTGGAGAATTAGAGTCAGTTCGTCCGAAGTGCCATTTGGATAAAACCGGACATGGGCCACCTCATCGGCGAGGAAATCATGTTGCAGCTTGTTGATATCGAGCATGCGTATGACGACGCTCTCCGGAAGTCTGCCGGAGGCGCCATTACCAGCACCGCGGACCAGGCCGGCTTGAACCTGCCCCGAACCGGCTACAGCGCCGCCACCTTCGATCTCAAATCGCCCCTCGCGCGGATGAAAAATAAAATCGACTTCTTTGCCCTGCAGAATGGCTCGGGCGCGGGCGTTGCTTAGGACCTCAAACAGATCGGCGGTGGCCTGATTTATCGGTGCGCGGTGCCAGACTTTATAAATAAGCGGAACGCCGATTGTCAGCATCAGCCCCATGATGCCGACGACGATCATTACTTCGAGAAGGGTAAAAGCGGGGTGATGGGTAAAACGTGAAACGTGAAACGTGTTGCCTGTTGCGTGTTTCGTGTTCCGTTGCGAAGGGGCTACGTCGGCCCACCGGTCTCGTAATGCGCGAGACCGGGCGGCCTCAGACTTTGGACTTTGGGCTTTGGACTTTGGACTCACCTGAACTCACCTTGCTATATTGGCCGTCATCGCGAACATCGCCGAGAGCACGCTGAGCAGGAGGAAACCGACACCAACGGCCATGACGACAATCATCACCGGCTCAATCATGTTCATCATCACGCGCAGAGCGATATTCAGTTCATTTTCGTAAGTATCGGCGACGTTCTTCAATGCCCCCGGCACATCGCCCGTATCTTCGCCAATTTTGACGAGGTCAACCATCAGCTGAGGGAATACTTTGCTTCGGGCCAGCGGCTGGGCGATCGTCTTGCCGTCGGTGACTTCCTCACGGGTCTTGGCAATCGCCTCTTTGACAATCACATTCGATAGGATTTGCTCGGTTATTTTCAATGCGGTCAACACCGGCACGCCGTTTTCCAGCAGAGTCGACAGAGTGCGGGCAAATTGTCCGAAGAGGTTCAATTTGATGACCTTACCGAAGACCGGCGCGTTCATTTTCCATTGATCGATTTTACGGCGCCCTTCCGGGTTGGCCTGGAAACGTTTGAAGAGAATGACCACCGCCAGTGCCAGCAGCAGCATCAACCACCAATAGCCGGCGAAAAGATGGCTGATGCCGATCAAGATCTGGGTCATCATCGGCAAGGGGACGTTCATGCCCTGGAAAATGCTCATGAATTTCGGCAGCATGTACGTCATAAAGAAGAACATGATGCCGATGCCGACGACCGCGACAAAAGCGGGATAAATTAAGGCCGAGGTAAATTTGGTTTGGACCTGAGCGAAGCGCTCGAAGTGATCGGCCATGCGCCGCAAGACTTCCACCAATGCGCCGCTCGATTCACCGGCCCGCACCATATTGATGTAAAGGTCTGAAAAGATGCGTGATTGCTTGGCCATTGCATCAGACAAGCTGCGGCCTTCCATGACATCTTGCCGCAATTCCCGGCTGACATCGGCTGAGATACCTTTGCTCTCCAGATGCGTCATGCTGTTGAGAGCAACCGTCAAGGGCATGCCGGAGTGGAGCAGGTTAGCCAACTGCTGGGTAAAAGTGGCCAGTTCCTGGAGCTTCGGCTTGCGCTTTTTCGAAAGGGCGGCGCGCAAGGTAGGAGGCAGGAGGGCTCGCCAATCGGTCTTCTGCCGTGCCGGCCTGTCGACCAGGGCCATCGCGCCCCCTTTGGCCGCGTCGACCACGACCGGGAAAAGGCCCAGCCGCTCGATTTGGATCAATGCCGCGGAGCGATCGGCTACGTCAAGCACCCCTTCGACTACCTCACCGGTGCGCCTGCGGGCTTTGTACGAGAATTGAGGCATATGCGCGTAATTCTTCTTTTACTTAAACGCAAAATCTACCGGAAAGTTGCGGCAATCCAAGCGGCTTTTTCAAACTATTGTGTAGGAGACGACGTAAGGAGACTCTGATCAAACCGGACCCGCAAACAGGCAGGGAATAAACTGACTCTCCTTACGTCGTCTCCTACAGCCTTAAAACTCGCAGGCGAAGAGGCCCGCACTACCGGCGGCCTGAGCAATCGTTCAGGACGGCCCCGGAGCCTCCAGCAAGCGAGGTTTCCGTTCGTGAAGCGGAAGCCAAATGCGGAAAGTAGTGCCGCGGCCGACCTGGCTCTCCAGTTCAATGCGCCCACCATGAGCCCGGACGATTCTTTGGACAATCATCAATCCCAGTCCGGATCCCTTTTTTTTAGTCGTATAAAAGGGCTCGAAAATGCGATTAAGTTGTTCCTGTGGAATGCCGCCACCGGTATCGGCGATGCTCACCCAAACTCCATCAGGGCCTTCGCCGGTTTGAACAGTCAGAATCCCGCCTTTGGTCATTGCCTGCATCGCGTTTTTGATCAGGTTAACCAGCACCTGCTGCACCTGGTTGGGGTCAATCGGCGTCAGGGGCAATTGTCGAGCGGTTCTCACCCGCACCTGAACGCCACGGTTGTCCAATTCCGGCCGAAGCAGTTCGAGCGTCTTGAGGACGACTTCATTCAGGAGGAACGGTTTCAGCTGCGGAGGGGCTGGGCGAATCGCGTGCAAGAATTGGGTAACGATATAGTCGAGTCGTTCAACCTCCCCTTTGGCCACGCCGAGGTATTGTTCCAGCCGTCGGGTTAGTTCAGGGAGGTCGCTTTCACCGCTGACTGTTTGTGCAGCGGTCCTGCCGCGTAGAACTCGGCGCGATTCGAACGCAGGCGGCTTGCCTGAAATCATCTTGAGCTTTCTTAACTCACGCTCAATCAGTTGGAGGTGGATGTGCAGCGCATTGAGCGGATTGCCAATCTCGTGAGCGACGCTTGCGGCTAGAAGCGTCAATGCTTGCAGCCTTTCGCTTTCGATCGCCTCGAACGCCTGCTGCCGTGCTTCCGTCGCATCATTGAGAATCAATGCAACTCCGGTGCTGCCGGTGGCGCGCCCATCGAGCGGTGCGGCGTATAATCGTAAAAAGCGCGGGCGCGGGTAGCTCACCTCGAACTCGTGCCGCACGACACGCTGTCCGCCAAGAGAGTCAATCCGAGCAATGTTTTCCCAGTCGAGTTCAGGGATAAAGTTCGTAATGGGTTGGCCTTCGACGTTGGGCTGCAAACCTAATAACCGCGTCACCGCTTGATTGAAATAAAGGATGCGACCGTTCTCATCAACCACCAGGACACCATCCTCAATCGTATTGAAAAGCGTTTCGAGGAATGAGCGTTCCCGAGCCAAGCGCTGGACCACCGTCTGGAGCCCTTCGTTGTCCAGGCGGCCAATCCGGTCGAGGACCTTATCGAGAAAGCTGGATTTAGCGGCCATGGATGGAAGCGCGCGAGTATCGTGGCAGTATCAGAACCATTTTTTCTTCTTAAAATACCAAAAAGTGACGAGAGTGGAAACGGCGGTAACCGATGCCGCAACCAGGTAACCGTGCTGCCAGCTAAGCTCGGGCATGTGCTGAAAATTCATGCCGTACCAGGTCCCAATCATCATCAGCGGCGTCGTAATCACCGTAATGAGCGTGAGCAGTTTGACGACTTCTCCGGTTTGATTGGAAGATACGTTGAGGTAAATCTGCAGGGTGCTGGTCAGGGCATCCGCGTAGTTTTGGGCACGCTCGGCAATCTGGGATAGGCCATCGTAAACATCACGGTAATAAGGTACCAGGTGCGCTCGGATAAGTTTGAATTCGCCCCGGGCAAAACGGGCCAGGACCTCGCGTTGTGGACCGATGATTTGGCGCAGATGGATCACTTCGTTTTTGACGTTCAGGATCTGGTTGAGCGTTGCCTGATTAGGTTGTTGCAAGGCTTTTTGCTCAAGCACCACAATTTCCTGCGCCAGTTCATCCAGGGCCGGCCGGTAATTTTCGACGATTAAATCCAGCAAGGTATGGACGAGGCGATCCGGAGCCCGGGCAACGCGCATGGTGCTGTTGCGGGCGCTTTCCTCGGTTTGGTTGATGGTCCGCAACGCTCCCTCATGATAGGTGACCAGGAAGTTTTTGCCCAGGAACAGATTAAGTTCACTGGTGGCAAAAGTGCCATCCTTGCGGCTGTAATCAACCGCATGCACCACGATGAACAGGTACGGCTTAAACATGTCCTCTTCGCGTGGGACGTACTCCTCGACTTTGGGGGAGGAGTTCGTGGCGACGGCGTCTTCGATCGAGAGGGGATGGAAGTGGAAGACGTTCTCGAGCACCAGCTTGGTTTCTTCAGGGCTCGGGGCTTCGAGATCCACCCAAAGAAAGAGATTGGTATCACTGAGCACGCAGGTCATTAGCCATGGCTCAACACCGTTGCTGTGCAGCCGACCCTGCGTGGTGAATGCAAGAGACCGGATCACAGTTGCCTTATGCTCACGCGCTCAATTTTGGGAGGCGACCGAAAGCAATACACGCCGCTTAGCGGCGAATCCCATAGCGTTGATCGAAGGCGGCGCGAGACGCGTCGGGAGCAGTCGGACTAGTTGGAGAGGCCATCGGCATGGCCTGCTGCATGTTCGGGTCAGGCACAGTTACAGTGGCATTGAAAACGCCCGCTACGACACTTTGCTCCGTGTCTGGCAGCGCGAGGAAAATCTTGCCGGGAACCGTGTTGTTGGTGAACTGCCCCAGTTCCAGCTTCATTGCATAGCCGGTAGAAAATGACTTAAGGGTCGGGGCATATTTCGGGTTTGTCTTCCATCGCTTCGTGACCTGCGGCACTCCGGCACCTCTCATATCCTGCGAGATAGATAAAGTCTGTCCGCCAAGTTTCTCGCCTGCTTTGAGATGGAGGTAAACCAGGATCTCGCGATCCGGCGAAACAGCCTGCCCTTGGAGGAACCGCAACACCTGGGCTGTCCCAACGGGATCAACGCGCGCGGCATCGGCCACAAAATTGGTGCCGGAAATCGCGCCATTAACGCGACCCTCCGGAATTTTGGCGGTGGCTAAATCCAGCGTCCAGACGGCGGGGACAACCGGTCGTGAGTCGGCCGGAGCTGCGGGCGCAGGGTTGCCGTCCGCATCGACAGCCATCGCGGCTTGTTGGACGGCCGGGTTCTGGCGTTGCCTGCGTCGAGCACCGGGCTCGGATGGTATTTTGCCAGGTTCAGTCGCATCCAGCACACCATTGAGCTCGGCGATATGCCCGACCTGGCCGCCATCTGAATTCTTCTCCGCCTCGCGGCTCTTGGCGTTGGCTTTGCTCTGCATATCACTCAGCCATAGGTAACCGAAGTAACCCCCGGCTCCGAGAACGACTAGAACCGCCGCGGTTATTGCGAACTTTACGACTGGGCTCTGCTTCTTCTTAGCCGGTGGTGCGAGGTTGCGGATAGGGATATTACGGGCCGGAGCGGAAGCCGCTGGACCGGAACCGGCGCCGTGCGTCTGGGGCCGATTGAGGGTCACTTTGGGTCCTCCGGCGGGCGGTCTGGGCACCAAGGGGTTTTCGGCGGGCTGTGTGGGAGCCGCCGCGCCACCGGGCACGATGAGATTTCCCTGGCAACCAGGACACTGGAGCTCGTGGCCGCCCCAAAGCTCGTCGCAAGTGATGTGTTGGTTGCAGTGAGGACAGGAGAATTTGATGTCAGCCATAAACGTAGGCGTTAGTTGCCGATTCCAAGTCCGCGCCTCATGAGAGGCCGAAGCGCTGGCGTTGTTCTAAAACCAGTTTACACCACTAAGTGGCCCAAGGGTCAAGGCGGTAATAGGCGTAAACCAAGCGCCCGACGCATCCCAATTTTTGAGAACCTGACCGAGCCGTAGATGATTGAATGTGCTGCTCTCATTAACACACCGCTTCAGCGGGGTGTAGACGGGCATAGATAGTTCCAACCGCTTCATTCAGCGGTTTTCTGAGGTGCTCACGCAGTCAGGCACCATAAACCGCTGAATTCAGCCGGTTTTGCCTGATCGGAATCTGCTAAAGCGGTTGGGTAGGCCGGAAGTCGGTCTCCCACCCCGCTGAAGCTGAAGCGGGGTGTTAATGAGAACACCGTATTCAATCATTTAGGATTCGGTCAGGTTCTCAAGAATTAAGATGCGCCTGCAAACGCCGCTGCGACGCCTTTTCGCGTGTCCCTGCGCAGTATATCGAAAATTCCTGGGTCTGCCTGACAAAACACGCTACTTTGTCTAACATGGTGAAAAAGCTGTTTCTCCTGGACGGCATGGCATTGGTGTACCGCGCCCATTTTGCCTTAATCGCCCGTCCGATCATGACTTCAAAAGGGGTGAATACTTCGGCCCTGTATGGCTTTACCCAAGGCTTGCTCGAGATCATTAAAAATCAGGAACCAACACACATTGCGGTCGCATTCGATACCGACGCGCCGACGCAGCGGCACGCCGAGTTCCCTGATTACAAGGCGACTCGTCAGGTGATGCCGGAGGATCTCAGTTTAGCTTTGCCGCATGTGCGCCGCATGATCGAGGCATTCAGAATCCCGGTGCTGGTTTGCGACGGCTATGAAGCCGATGACATCATCGGCACGGTGGTGCGTCAGGCCGAAAAGGCCGGGTTCAAATCGTTCATGGTCACGCCCGACAAGGATTTTGGCCAATTGGTCGATGAGAATACGTTTTTGTATAAGCCCTCACGCATGGGTGATGCCGTAGAAGTGATGGGACTGCCTGAAATCCGAGCCCGGTGGGGTGTGCAACGCCCCGAACAGGTCATTGATGTGTTGGCGCTGATGGGTGATTCTGTCGACAACATCCCCGGCGTCCCGGGTATTGGCGAAAAGACCGCGAGCAAGTTGATCGCGCAATTTGGCTCGGTCGAGAACCTGTTGGCCCGGCTCCAGGAACTTACCGGGCGCGTCAAAGAGAATTTACAAAATAACCAGGAGCAGGCCCGCCTTTCAAAACGTCTGGCCACCATCATTTGTGATGCCCCGTGTCCAGTCGATCTGGAGAGTTTAAAACTGCAAAAGCCCGACGAGGACAAACTCAAGGGGCTGCTCATAGAATTCGAATTCAACTCCATTGGTCGTCGGCTTTTCGGTGAAAACTTTAAGGCTGGCCGCGGTTTCAAATCCGACAGCTCACCTCCCGCACCAGCAAATAAGCGCGAGTCGGCAACATCAGGAAAATCAGGGGAATTAGTGCTGATCGGCGAAGCCGACGCGCAAACCCCTGGGGTCGTGCCAATGCAGGCTGCCAATCTCAACACACTTCGTGATACTGCTCACACGCATGTCACTCTTACCGCACCCGCTCAAATCTCGCATTTAATCCAGCAACTCCTGAAACAAAAGTCGTTCTGCTTTGAGATCGTCACCAGCGGCTTTGATCCCAAACAGGCACGGCTGCTCGGTCTCGCGTTCTCATTCCGCCCACACGAAGCCTGCTACATTCCCGTCCCCACGGAAAGCCAGCGGGCTCAAGCCCTCCTGGAAGAGTTTCGGCCGGTTTTCGAGTCCGAGCAGATTGAGAAGGTTGGCCACGATCTCAAATTCGATCTGAGTGTCCTGCGCTGGCATGGCCTTTTGGTTCGCGGGAAACTGTTCGACAGCATGGTGGCTCATAGCCTGCTCGAACCCGACATGCGCCACTCGCTCGGGTTCCTCGCCGAAACTTTCCTCGGTTACTCTCCGATTTCGAGGTCGTCGCTGATAGGAGAAGGAAATGGCCTCCCAACTCACATGGCGGACGTGCCGGTGGACAAGCTTGCAGAGTACGCCGCCGAGAGCGCCGACGTCGCATTTCAATTGCGCGCGGCAGTGGAACCTTTGCTGAGGGAAAAACGACAGGAACGCGTCTTTTATGAAATCGAGTTGCCGTTAATCCCCGTTCTGGTGGAGATGGAATTTGAAGGCATCAAAGTTGAGGCGACCACGCTGGCTGATTTCGCCACGCAACTCGCCAAAGAGATCGACGAACTGGAGAAGACGATATGTCGGCTCGCCGGCACCAGCTTCAACCTCAATTCCCCGCGCCAGCTCGGACAAATCCTCTTCGACGTTTTGAAAATTTGCGACGCACCCAAGAAAACCAAAACCGGACAATACGCCACCGACGAGCAGACCCTCGTCGCGTTGGCCTCTGAGCACGAAATCGTGCAGCGCTTGCTCGAACATCGCACCGCTTCCAAGCTCAAATCGACCTATGCCGACACGTTGCCCCTGGCGATTTGGCCAAAAACCCAGCGTATCCACACCACCTACAACCAGGTCGCAACCTCGACCGGACGGCTCAATTCACAAGACCCCAACTTGCAGAACATTCCCATTCGGACGGAGCGCGGCCAGGAAATCCGCAAGGCATTCGTTCCGCGCAACGAAGAATACCTGCTTTTATCGGCCGATTACTCCCAAATCGAATTGCGGATCATTGCGGCGCTCAGCCACGAGGCCGGCCTGCTGGAAGCGTTCAAGACGGGGACCGACATTCACACTGCGACCGCCGCCCGAGTGTACGGCGTCTTCCCTGACCTGGTCACACCCGAAATGCGGCGCAA
>DATJGF010000098.1:0-8835 GCA_035495315.1 Candidatus Limnocylindrales bacterium | reverse complement strand
GTTCACTCACAGCATCCGCATGGACTGGATGCTCCCGGGCCTTGCTCCAACGGGAAAGCGAGTGGAGGTGCCGTTGGTCGCCATTGTCCAATTCCGGGAGGGCAAACTGGCGCACGAGCACATTTATTGGGACCAAGCTTCGGTGCTCGTTCAACTCGGGTTGCTCAAGGCCGGCACCCTGCCTGTCGCGGGTATTGAAAGCGCGCGTAAGGCCCTTGATCCGAGTTTGCCTTCGAACGTCCTGATGGGTCGTGCCGACCAAAGCAGGTAAGCATTCAACAGACGATGAAACCAATCGACACGAACCCGCAGCCAAACGAGTCAGTGGATCGAATTGCGGCTGATGAACGCTATTTCCAACCGTCCGGCTGCAGGCAAGGCCGGGATCGCCCCTCGGTTGGCAATCGGACATCACTGGCCCGGCCTGCCTGAGCCGGTCCCTTAAGGCATCATGAGTTCATGCACCAAAACTCTCTGGGGACTCGAAACCATGGGCATGGGAGTGTGCATCGGCTACACGCTGATTTGCTGGATCGTTGATCTTGCCGCTGTTGGGAATATGCATCCCGGGGTGAGGGCCCAAATTCTCAGTCCCGCTGGCTTGGTAACCACCGGAATCGGGTTCATCCTTTCATTAGTCGCACGCCATCGCAGGCCAATGATGTCAAGCATTACCATGGCGGCTTGCATTTTGTGGCTTCTTTGGGAGTTTTGGCCGCGACTATAATCATCATGCCTTAACAACGCCATGCACACGGACTCCGCGATGACCTTTAGATTTAATTTCGGAGATCATCGGTGCGGAGCCGGTGATGGCGACCGTTGGGCGTAAGCGCCGTGAAACAGGGCAACTGCCATTTTGGCCAGCTTTCACCAGTGAAATCGTTTCTAACGGCGATATTCATATCCGTTTCTCTGTGTGGCCTCGCTGATGGTATGCTGGTTCTCGCCAACGTGGGTGCTGGCGCCAATGCACCTATCAATGATTGGGATGGGACGAATGAACTGTTCGGCCCCACATTCGCTGCCGACCTTTACTATGGCCCTTTGGGAACTACTGACCCTGCGCTCCTCACGCCGTTGCGTCAGCCGACCCCATTTTACACAAATGGATATTTTCTAGGCGGAGAGAGAGTCATTCCCGGATACCCGTTCGGCTTATATATCACTGTCCAGGTTCGCGTTTGGGACGCGCCAGACGGCGATTCTTACGAAGCCGTCCTGAACTCTACCTCCCCGACTGCAAGAGTAGGAGAATCGGCCCTGTTTCCGGCATTGCTTGACTGGCCGCCAGGATCAACATTTCCTTTGACCGGCTTGACCCCGTTTAAAATGGTTCCCATTGAGTCCAATCCGCCTGCTAGGCCTTTACCTGCTCCACTTACCGTCGTCATTGGCAGCACCAACCGGCTTGTGTTTTCATGGCCCTCCTGCTGGCTAGGCTGGACTTTTGCTTTGCAACAGAATACCAGCTTGACCGGCTCGAACTGGCTGACGTTAACCAATACGCCAATGCTGTCCGGTTCACAGTCCCAGGTGGTTTACCAAGTCGATATTCCTTCCCCCTCGGGTCGAATGTTTTACCGGTTGTTGTCCAAATAACAAAGCTAGTGGAACCAAACGCTCCATATGAGCAATACAGTGCATGCCGAACCAGCGCACGCAGCGAACCCACGATGAACATCCTGCTACATGCTGAGCACCAGTTGCGCGAGGTCGCTGGTGCGCGTCGTTAAGCGCCGTCGGCGCGTCACGAACTGCATGAAACGTCTTCACCTGATTGAAATCGAAGACCAGGATTGGTGCCCACGCACGGTTCGGGACGCGGCCACCGATTATCTTCAGTTCGCCTTGGCGGCGGCGAAGCCCTACGCGGCCGTGATTCCAATTCTGGCCACGGCACTCCAGCGCACCGGCACACGGCATGTTCTCGATTTGTGTTCAGGCGCAGCCGGGCCGTGGCCTTGGCTGCGGCCTGGCTTGGCCGAGAGGGGAGTGAGCGTGTCGGTTTGCCTGAGTGACAAGTATCCAAACCTTGAGGCGTTCGGACGGTTGAGCCGCCTGACGCATCAGGCCATCAGCTACCATCCTCAGCCTGTGGACGCGACACGAGTTCCAAGCGAGTTGCCCGGATTGCGGACGATGTTCACGGCCTTTCACCATTTCCGCCCTGAGCAGGCGTGCGCAGTGCTGGCCGATGCAGTTGGGAAGCGCCAAGGCATCGGAGTTTTTGAGGCCACTCAGCGCGGCCCCTTGGCGGTGCTTCTCACGCTCCCGGCACCGCTGGCGGTACTGGTCGTGACCCCGTTCATTCGCCCGTTTCGCTGGTCACGGTTGTTCTGGACATACCTGATTCCGCTGGTGCCCTTGGTCACGCTGTTCGATGGTCTGGTCTCGTGTTTGCGGACCTACAGCGTCCAGGAGTTGCGCGACCTGACCGCAAGACTGGGTACGAACGATTACCATTGGGACATTGGCACAGTGAAGTACAAAATGTCACCGATTCCCGTTACCTATTTAATTGGAGTGCCAATTGAAAACGCCGCTTAAGGAGGTCACTACAGAGGACGGGGCGATGACGGTTCTGTTACATTCTGGACGTCAGTGGCGCGGCGCTTCGGAGTTCAGGCGTTAGCGAAAACATCACCCTATGAAGACATTCTTCATTCCTCTATTCGTGTTGTGCTGGTCGGCGGTCGTTGTCCCTGCGCAGGAGTTGCCCCCCACCATCCGCATCCTGCCCGAGGACATCGTTCAAAGCAGCATCAAGCAGCGTCCCTCTCCGGGCGGCACAAACAAGGTTGCCGTTTTTTGGCAATATACAGAGACAGGCGCTAAGAAGATGCTGGGCTTTCGGCGAGCACATGCGGGTGAAAAAGTTGTGGAGCAGGTGGGCGATTTTGAGTGCCACCCCACGCTTTCTACAAACAGGCCCCCGAACTGGACGGAGGAAGGTTGGTTGAAATCGAGAACAGACAAGTTCTTCGCGGTCAGCGAAGAGGACGCGAAGAAGATTATTGCAGGCTTCAAAGGCAAGTGAACGGATTCGCTAACTATCGCGCTGCACTCGACGCCGGGAGCGCGCTCTGTTACACATCGAGCGTCAGTGGCCCGGCGCGAGTGAGTGCGGACCGTTCGGCGATGCGGTCCTGGAGCCGATTTCCCGAGACTTGAGATTTTGTGAGTCTTTGGTAGGATCGAGTCATGAAAGTGAAGGCGATCATCCACCAGGCGGAAGAGGGAGGCTATTGGGCAGAGGTTCCGGCTTTGCCGGGTTGTGTCACCCAAGGTGAGACAGTAGAAGAGGTGACCTTGAATCTGCGAGAAGCGGTCGAGGGGTGGCTATCGGTCGATAGCACAGATGCCAAAGTGGCAGAAAATGACCGGGTCATTGAGCTTGCACTGTGAAACAGGTCTTGGGGAAGGAGTTGGCCAGAGCGGTTGAAGGGAAAGGGTTGGAGCTTGGCGCGAATCGCTGGTAGTCACCATATATTCGTGAAGCCCGGCCGGCGTGAGAGAATAGTCATTCCGATTCACGGAAATCGGCCGCTGAAGATCGGACTGCTGCGTGCTTTAATGAAAATTGCGGAACTGGTGGAGAGTGATTTGTGAAGGCGCCGAACGAAGCCAGTACGAATACTGCGGCTGTGCTTCAAGAGACCAAATGAGGACGACCTGGACATCTAACCCGCGGCCTGGAGTGGACGCGGGATGGCGCGTCCTGTTTGCATCTCAATGGCCTCGGCCCCGCGCCACTCAGGCCGTGCGTTCTGCATTGACCGCACGGGCTGCTCCGGGCACGGTCGTGGAGTGAAAGTTCGTGAGGTTCTCCAGAGGCTCCATCAAGAGGGCTGGGTACTCCGACGGCAGAAAGGCAGCCACCGACAGTTTTTCAACCCCTCTTTCCCCGACCTTCGGGTCACTGTGTCGGGCCACCCACATTTGGACATTCCCAAAGGCACATTGAACAGTATATTTAAACAGGCTGGGTGGAAATGAGCATATGAGATACGCGGTGGTAATCGAAAAGAGCGAAAGCGGTTACGGAGCTTATGTCCCGGATCTTCCGGGGTGTGTGGCAGTGGGAGAGACACTCAAAGACACCGAACGGTTGATCCAGGAAGCTGTGGAGTTTCACTTGGAGGGTTTGCGTGAGGATGGAATTTCCGTGCCTGAGCCGTCTGCGGTGACGCATTACGTGGAGGTCTGAGTGCAGAACCTTTCGGCGGAGCGAATTGCGGCGGGCAGCGCGTATTTGGCAATTCCGGATGTGGTAGTCCGCCGCAATCGCTCACCTCACCGTTGGGCGGCGGAGGCCATTGGGCGAAGGAGAACATGAACTGGTTCCATCAGCAGGTGTGTCGGTCCGGGCGGTGGCGGCGCCGGCTGAAGAGGGAATTGCTCCCCTGGGCGTTGAAGGGAGTGGAACTGGGCGACGACGTGCTGGAGATCGGCCCCGGGCCAGGCGCCACGACCGACCTGTTGCGGGGCCGGACGAAGCGGCTGACGGCCCTGGAAGTGGACGCCACGGCGGCGGCCGCGCTGCAGAAGCGCCTGAACAACCTAGGCGTTTGCGTCGTTCACGGCGACGGCGCGGCGATGCCGTTCCCGGACAGTTCATTCTCTGGCGTGGTGTCGCTCACCATGCTCCACCATATGCCGACAACGGCGTTGCAGGACCGGCTACTGGCCGAGGCGCGGCGAGTACTGCGTCCCGGTGCTGTCTTCGCTGGCTTCGATGGGGTCGGTTCCTTCCTCTTCCGGCTGATCCACCTGGGCGACACTTACACGCCGGTTAACCCCGACACCTTCGCGTGGAGGCTGGAAGCGGCGGGCTTCGCGGAGGTCGCCGTCGAGCGAGGCTGCCAACGGTTCCGCTTTCGCGCAACGCGTCCGGCCCGCTCTGGAACATCATATTGCGCCGAACCCGGCACTGCACCGAATGGCGGCCTCGCAGCACCGTTGGGCAATTCGGGAGCTCTGGAAGAGCCGCCATCGGTGAGCTGATCGTTCGGCGGGCTGGTACGGTCCGCTTTCAGGCGTGGCGAGAATATAATAGTACCATGAGGCGAATAACTGGCTGCGTGATTCTGAGCGTGTTCCTGCTGATGTTCGGTTGGGTGACCCTGCGATCGCCCAAGCCATCTCCAAGATGTCTGGTCACAGCCACGCTAATTGGAATTAGCAACGATGCGTCGGGAATACGACAAGCAAGCCTATTGCTCTCGAACGCGGGAAGTCATGGAGCGTATCTGGTACCGGCCTTTGGCATGGAAAAGCGCTCCGGGGGATGGCGAACTAACTTGATCCCGACCAGCGCGAAAATCCTCGATAAGGATTTAATGGGAGTCTTGCCGTTCCACCCACGATCGAAGCGATTGGCAGCCGGAGAGTCCTACGAAGTGAAGCTTCCGCTTCCCTTTGATGACCTGGGATGGCGTGCGAACTTTTGGTATATGGAGGACCGTCCGCAGCTGACAATTCTTCAGGATGAGTTGTACGCCATCGCCGGACTAAGGAAAAAGCAGGAGCTCCAGGCACTTGCATTTACAGACTGGACAGACCGAGGATCTCGGCGCCCAACAAGCCCCATGCAACGAAACCCGCGATGATGCGCCTGTTTCATTCCCGGCATCAAAACCGCGGTTTCGCTGATGGGGAGCATTGGGACCCAATGAGCATAGGCAAAACACGAATGAGACACGGAGGGCTGTCGTTCGGATGGAGATTGCGGGTGAGAAGGGTTTTTATTTGGATTAATCTCGGGCTGGTTTCGCTTGCTGCGGCTTCGGCTTCTTCAGGCACCCTGTCTCCGTTTGCCTTCGTGATGATTGATGCGCAAACCGAGGCTGTTTATGGGAGCCTTCCATTCAATCGTGCAGTTGTGGCAACGGCCATCGACAGGCTAACCGCTGCCAAGGCCAAAGGGATTGTAATAAAGTTCTTCTACGATCTGCCAAGCACGGAAAAGCACGACCAGGCATTCGAGCAGAGCATCTGTGGCGCGGCGGTTGCCCTACAAGCCTCCTTAAATAATACCGAGGGAAAGAGGCAACGTCTTGAATCAAAGTTCCAGGTTAATGCGGTTCCCATCGCGGATTTTCCGGCAGCTTTTAGAGGGGACAAAGCTCTCATTCCATTGCAGCGGTTCCGTCGCTGCGCAAAGGCCGTAGGGTTTGTGGACTCGACTGCCAGTGAATTTCCACTTATGGAGGTATACCTGGGAAAAATGGTAAAATCATTGCAGTTGGTTGCATTAGAGATGGCAAGCAATCAAAAAGCTGAGGTTGACAGCGCTGGCTTTGTAAAGCTGGGCACCGCCCGTTTGGCAATGATGCATTCGATTGACTTTCCGAGCACAAATTCGCTTTCGTATATTCCACTGCATGAGGTGGTGAGTAACACCTCCAAAGCCTGGCAAGCGAAGGTGCAAGGCGCCGTAGTAATCCTGGGTTACGACGGGAAAAATATTCACTCGATGCAGACACCCTTAGGCCCCTTGGGCGCACATCGATTCTTCATCAGTGGGCTCACGAGTCTTGCAAACACTTTCGAGAAAGAGAACGGGATAAGGTGATGCTGAGCCCACAGTCGAACCACCGCACGCGGCGGACCCCGCGACTGCGCGGTGTTTGCGTAATGCGCCAGTGGCGCGAGGCCGCTGGTGTGGACCGTTCGGCCACGGATGCTATAGCATGTGTGCGCCGCTGTCGGTTACTTTGGTGTTCGACAATACTTTAATGATTCGAACGCTCAGAACCGTTTGCACTGTCAACCTGCCGCTGGCAATCACCATCCTGGCGGGATACATCCTATACGGGCTTGCATCGGGTGCGCCAATCGGCGAGCACTTCTTCGGTATGTTGCGCAGCCGCATGGGTCGAGGAGGCGGACCGATGGTGCCAGCGTGGACTATCTATGCAATAGCCCAGGGTCTTATTCTGGCCTTATTCGTTTGTGAACGCCTCTTCCAATTGGAAAGGAATTCCGACCGCGTGTTTTGTATGATTTTTACAATCGTGTTCCTGATAGGATTCCTGATCGCACACCTGCCGCACCGGGTTATCTTCCCCGAAGACGAGAAGGTCTTAGTGATACCCGGGCATGAGCAGTTTTTGATGTGGTATCTGGTTTGCTCAAATGGCATTTATGCTCTATTCGGTTCAAATGATGACTGAGGTTCCACAATTTTGGCGTTGCTGCTCCAAGGTTCCATCGGCCCGGTTTCCAGCGGCTGCGGCTCATTTACCCGTTCGGCATGAGTGATCTACTGAAAGCGATCTCCGAAGGGTGGAGCTGGAAAGTCGGAAAACCAATCGAGGTTGTCGACACGAACAAATTTGGCAACGCCATTGTGAAGAACCAGGCAGGGCAATACTTTCGAATCATTCCCGAAGAGTGGGAGTGCGACCTGCTCGCTATTTCGGCAGCGGACCTCGAAAACAAAAGAAAACGGGAGGACTTTATCCGCGACTGGGAAATGTTGCCACTGGTCGCCCGTGCGGAAGCTGCACATGGCCCACTGACAGAAGGGCAGGTGTATTCTCTTGTGATTCCAGGACTTCTCGGTGGCAAGTATACGGAGGACAATATTCGGAAAACTGGCCTTTTGGAGTTGCTGTCGTATTGCGGCGACATGGCCCATCAGATGGAAGACGTGCCTGACGGCGCTCAGATAAAACTGGTCCTGAAGAAATGAACGAGCCGAACTACCTCGCTCGGTTTGAGCGAGTCATGACGGGATGAAAACCTTGTCCAACCATGCTACTGCAGGCGACTGCGCGACAATGTCCTGTATGCATTTCCCAGGTCCTTCTTGCGCAGCGCCTGAGTGCCGTCCTTGGGGGAAAAGAATGTGAAACCCAAAGGTCTGTTGGAAACAACGATCTTAATGGGGTTATGTGCTCCGCTCCCTGCTTTCTGGTTCCCACCTCGCCCCGTTGAGGTATTTGTAGGAAGTGTGATCATTGGCCTGTCATACGTAGTTCTGTGGCGCTATTGGAAGGGCAAGAATTGGGCACGCATTGTCGTCTTGATCGGCTCGGTCATCGTTTTGCTCAACCTCTTGGCATTCCCATCCGCCTCGACTCTTCAGAGAGGGGCGTTGGTCCTGAGGGGTCTTCTCGCAGGATTCTTATTGATTTGGCTGAACAGAAGACCTGCCCGGGAGTTCTTCAGGCACAGAGCCGAATCCATTGCATCCCCAACAAGTCGACGCACCGAATGAGCGGCCACAACGTCAATTTGAAATATCAGCGCCGGCAGATGCTGCTCACCGGTCGCTTGGTCGTTCGGCACGTGGATGTGCCTTGATACCGTTATGATTTGTCAGCAATGTCAGGAGAGAGAAGCTACTGTCCACATCACAGAGCTGACTGATCAGTCGGAGAGAAAGACGGATCTGTGCGAGGCTTGTTGCCGGGAATCATGGCCGGAAGTTGCTTTGGAGCCCATACAACAGGAAGGTTACTCTTGCACCATAGAAACCCGTGGCTCACAGGGATCGGAGACCAAATGACCATGCCGAACTATCCCGCCGCAACGAACCCGGCGATAACGGCTCGATGCCATCCCGAGGCCAAGTTGCGCCGGTTCGTTGACCGGAACCGTTAAGCCAACATGTGTGGCAAGGGAAAACTCGACGCATCAAACCGGCTTGCCCGAAGTTTAATTTTATATTGCGCCATCGCAACCTTGCCGCTGAGTGGCAGATTGCGCGGAGAAGACTTTCAATACACCATCACAAACGGCTCGATAACCATAACGAATTACATCGGCCCCGGAGGCAACGTCGCCATCCCAGCGATTATTGACGGACTGCCAGTCACTGCAATC
>DATJGF010000097.1:0-13372 GCA_035495315.1 Candidatus Limnocylindrales bacterium | reverse complement strand
ATGGTTTCAGGTTTCAGTCCGAACTTGAAAGGAGCAACCAAATAATAGGTGGATTGAGAGCCGCTTTGGCCGGGGCGTTGCACCAACAGTTGCGGGTAGGGGGCCATTCTTAAAATTCCACTGAAGGTCTTCAGCGTGCCCCATTCAAAGACTGCCACGCTGATTGTTCGCTGGGCTAAAGCGACCATGGTGGCCAAGACAAGCAGAAGAACCAGAAGGGCGACCACGGTTTTGCGCAGGTGCCGCCCGATGCCGTTCGGCGCCTGGCCTTGCCACCCAATGTAGAATTCATCTGTCTGATTCATGGCTATTTAGCAACAGCAATCGAAGTAAGGCGGCGACGTTCGTTTTCTGGGGGCATTGAAGCTTTCAGCTCATCCAGCTTCTGCGCGATTGATCCAATCACCGCAGGTTCTGCACGAATGCCGGGCGGATTCGGTTTGGGGTGGATCAGTACCCGCCCGTTTTCAAGGCGCACATTGAACGTAGGCACCTTTTCGACGAACGGTGGAGGCGAGGCGCCCGTTTCCGGCAAATATTGGTAGCCATGCCAGGGGCAAGTGATACACCCGTCGACGATCTTGCCTTCGCCCAGAGGTCCATTTTGGTGCTGGCACACGTTTGATATAGCGGAAACTTTGCCGTCGTGTTTGAAAACAGCGACCCGTTCGCCGCTAAGACAAACGATGCGCGCTCTTTTTTCAGGAATCTCAGTAACGGAGCACACGTGAATATAACCGTCCAGGGAATCAGAAACGCCTGGTGTTTTAGCAACGCTACGATCTGGCGGAATCTCGCGCAGGCTCGCGGTTAGATGAAGGCCGAGGACCGTCACAAACCCCAAAGCAACCACCACAACGTACACCGGACTGACCTCCGACTGCAGAATCCCGAATGTCACATGCAGCACAAGTAAGCCATACGCCGCATAAACCAGCATATGTAGCGATTTCCAAACGGGAGCGCTCAGGTTGGCGAGCCAGAAATCGTGGCTGGTGGCGGCCATTAAAACGAGAATGACCAAGGCGAAAAACCCAAAAGGCTGGAATGGAACTCCCGCAAAAGGACCCGTTATCGGGGTCGATACGAAGATTCCGAGAATGGGATTGGTGTCTCCGCCTGCGTGATAGGTGAGGATAACGAGAGTCGCATGAATAAGGCCCAATAAACACATCGTCACTCCTGCATGCCGGCGATTGTAAAGGAGCGGCAGGAATTTTCGACTCAATCTGCACAGCGGACCGATACAGAGGATCACGTGCAGGAGCACGAAAGCCGCAGTGCCAAACGCCCGCATGAGCATGATTTCATCGGTGATGAACGGGAACATGACCTTGGTAAGAATGCCGAAGGTCACCAGGTAACCGGCCACCGCTCCCAGCAGGACAAAATCATAGAGTCTCTTTTGTCGGTTCCACTGAACAGCTCGATATTCAACGCCCATGGTTCACCTCATTTCGTGGGGCAAAAAGGCCTTGGAAACAGCCACGATTTCGTGATCTCCCAGGCTGTAAAGCAGCAGCCTTCCCGCATTGTTGGCAGCCTGTTGGGGCAACGCCAGAGGCAACGGAATCGATGGGTCGAAACTCCCCAGCAAAATAGCGTCATCCGGCAGGACATTCTCGATTTTCCGCTGCCCCAGTAGCCAATAGACAAGAACATCGGCTCGGGCAATCTGGTCCTGCGCGATGAGTTCGACACCAAGTTGCCCATTGCCTGCACCGAGATTGAGGATGTACGTTCGAATTGCTTTCTTTTCCCACAGGCCGTCGCGGCTCCAGAGTTCTTTGTGACCAGGGGCCTCTGCTGAGAAACCTGGGGCTGTAACGCTCAGGGCGGGCAATGCCTTACGGGTCGCGATTCCTATTGCGAAAGTGGCCGGGACGACGACACTCAAGGTGAAGATCATCACGCGATGGCGCTGGCGGAGCGGACGGATCATAACGGACCTTCTCTCCTGGCGGCACAACGATGGGCATTCCTTTCTTCGGGAGGTTCATGAATATCTTTAAGCCACCTGTGAGCGAGCACCGGCCATAGCAGAATTGTCCCGGGAACGATTAGAAGCCGAAAGCCCCAAGTCCCATGAGCGGCATGGGCATCAATTCTTCCTACACCCAAAAGCGCAAACGGAATGGCGAATACCAACCCGCAAGCGAGGTAGAAACCGCTCAGAATCAAGAAGGCTGACGCGATCATGTTAAAGTGGGTTTGTGCGGCTGTTCGTGTGCGAGTTCGGAGTTGAGCGAGTAGCTGATAACCGTTCGAATCGCCACTATTGCCCCAAGAATGACCAGATCCTGAGTGCTGGGTTTCATCAGGGTGTCGATGATGTCGGCCGCAATGAGGAACTCCAACCCGAGCAAGAGATAGTAGCCCAGGACGTGGCGGAGTTGCTTGCGTTCCTCATCCACACCCAAGCCTCGGGCGGCTGAAAATTCCGCGCGAACGAATCGAACCAATCCGCATAGGACGCCAAAGACAATTACCAGGACGCCCAGGACGCCGATTCCAAAACTGGCATGATGAAGATATTCCATCTCGTTTTCCAGTTAGTCGATCGAAACCAGGAACCCTTACACGTGAGTTGGGCACTTACCGGAGCGCGGCTGTCCCAGCCGCAGCGCTCACTCGGAAGATGTCACGCGACCAATTCGCAACGGCAGCAAACTCGGGCCGCTGCGGCTGAAACACCCGGAACGCTTCTGTTTTTGTGTTTCGGAGCGCGGCTGTGATAGCGTCAAACTAGCCGGACAGTTAACTCCTACCATAGACCGGTACTGCCGCCCCGTTGATGGCACGTGCGGCATCGGAAATGAGGAATAGGATGACATCCGCGATTGCTTCCGGCGCGACCCATTTTGAAAAATCTCCGGCAGGAATGGCTTTGCGATTTTGAGGCGTGTCGATAGTGCCCGGCATGACGCAGTTCACATTGATGTTTGAACTCTTGAGTTCGGCGGCCATCGATTCGGTAAGTCGAAGCACGGCGCTCTTTGAGGCGCTGTAAGCGCTGTAGCCGGCGCTTCCCTGGAGACCGTCGCGACTGGCAACGTTGACGATTGTCCCACGGCCCTGGCGGAGCATTTGTGGGATCACCGCGCGGCAGCATAGAAGCGTAGTGCGCACGTTCACGCCGAAAAGAAAATCCCAATCCCCCAAATCCGTCTCGTGGGCAGGCTTGCCTCCCCTCCAGGCGCCCACGGTATTAACCAAGGAATCGATTCTTCCAAAACGAGCAAGGGCGGTTTGAACCGTTTTCGAAAGGGACTCGGGGTTTGCCAGGTCCACGCCGCCTGCCAGGAAGTGGTCCGGGGAGTTGATCAGGTCGGGATAATTCTCGTGGAGCCGCTCGTTTGAACGGTCCACCAACACGGTTTTTGCCCCAACTTTTTGAAGTTCCAGTGCGGTCGAGAGTCCAAGATTCCCGACCGATCCGGTGACGATAACGACCTTTCCGGCGAGCTGATGAGATGGTGCGTCCATGGAAAGTTCATCGTCCATCCGAGGTGTTTGTGCAAGTTCAGGAGAAGTAGCAATCATTGGGCGAGAACAGGTTCAGGTTGAGCTTGAATTGACTTAAGTTGAACCGACGGGCTGTAAGAAACCGGACCATCCGCGTCCTCACATCGGCTCGTTCCGAGACGGTTCAGGATGTGGTCACCTACACGCAACGCATTGGCGATGATGGTTAGCGTGGGATTCACGGCGCCGCTGGAGACGAAGAAGCTCCCATCCACGACATAAAGGTTATCCACGTCGTACGCGCGGCAATTGAGGTCGAGCACCGAGGTTTTCGGATCCTCGCCGAATTTGCAGGTGCCAACCTGGTGCCCCAGGCTGTGCATCGGCATCTTCGTCGTGAAATAGCCGGATTTGGGTGCAAAATAGTTGGCTTGCGGCACAATGTGGCAGCCACACCCGATTTCCTTTAAGATCCCCTTCCAACGCTCGACCAGTCTGTCGAAGGGTTCTGAATTGTTTTCGATGTAATCAATTACGATCCTTTGATCTCCTTCCACACGCACGTGGTTGTTCGGGTCGGGCAGGTCTTCGGTCGTAAGCCACCAATCAATCGAGTTCCTGGCAACTTCTTCGATGGAGAGCGGAGCATATTTGTCCTCATAACCGCGAAGCCCCTCGATCACTGTTTTTCCCATGAGTTGGATGTTACCCATCGGGAATTCGTAGCCTGGCTCTCCCCAATAAAAATCGTTGATGGCCATCGTCTTTTGAAACTTGGACGGGTTGGCTTTGAGGGTGGAAACGCCGACGAGCGAACCCAAGACGTGCTTCATCAAGTTGCGACCAACCAGACCCGAGCTATTGTTCGCCAGCCCATTTGGATGTTTGTCGTTACCCGAGCGCAAGAGCAATGCCGAGGAATTCACCGCACCGCACGACACGACCACGATGTCGCCTGTGAACATGATTTGTTCGCCTTTCACGTCGGCGACAACTCCAGTCACTTCACGACCAGATGCGCTGGTATGGAGACGCAAGACCTTCGCCTCAGTGACCAGTGTTATGTTTGGTTCCTGCATCACCGGCCGGACGGCACTCACGTCGGCATCTGATTTCGCATGCACCATGCAAGGGTAGCCGTCGCAGGTATCGCAGCGAATGCAAGGGCTGAGGTGCATCATCGCCTCATTGAGCCGGACGCCCATAGGGGCCGGATAAGGCTTCATCCCGCGGGCCTTGAGAATCTCGAAGACTTCTTTGATGCGCGGCTCGTGGCTGATGGGCGGGAAGGGGTACTCTTTTTTGCGCGGCGGGTCGGTGGGGTCTTCGCCGGCCTTGCCGTGGACCTGGTAAAGCACTTCGGCTTCGTCGTAGTACGATTCAAAGTCGCGGTATTTCAACGGCCATTCAGGCGAGTAACCGTCCTTGTGTCGGAACTTTTCGAAATCCTTTTCGCGTAGGCGGAAGAGCGCAGCTCCATAAACTTTGGTGTTGCCGCCAACGTAGTAACAAAACCCTGGATGAATCTCGCCGCCGGCTTTGTTGTACATCGTTTCGGACGAGTAGTATTTGAAGGACCCGTGATAGCTCCAGTTGTCCTTTTCGCGCGGCAGAAAGGGTCCGCGTTCCAGCACGAGGATACGCTTGCCGCTCGGCACAATGCGATTCAGGAGAGTGCCTCCGCCGGCGCCAGTACCAATAATGATGACGTCAAAATGTTCGGGCATACGCGAATTGGTCGGGGTGGGAGGGAGTACCTTACAATTCGTGCCCGTACTGGCCACGCCTTCTTAGTCCCGCAAAACGTGGCAGGTATAGCCGCCGGGATGCTTGACGAGATATTTCTGGTGATATTCTTCGGCCGAATAGAATTTCCCGGCAGCCGTTATCTCCGTCGTGATTGGCCGATTAAATTTGCCAGCCTTACCCCACCTCGCCTTTACTGCTTCCGCAGTCTGTTTCTGGGCTTCGCTGTTATAGAAAATAGCCGAGCGATATTGCGTCCCCACGTCGTTGTGCTGCCGGGTTCAGCGTCGTCGGATCGTGCATCCGAAAGAAATAATTGAGCAATTCCTCATAGCTCAAGAGGGAGGAATCGAACTCAACTTGAATTGCCTCCGCGTGGCCAGTGCCACCGGTGCAGACTTCCTCATAATTCGGGTTCGCGGTTGTGCCGCCGGAATAACCCACCGTCGTTTTGATCACACCCGGGATTTTGCGAATGATTTCCTCCATACCCCAGAAACAACCGCCAGCGAGGATAGCCGTCCCGTGCAAAGGCGCTTTGGCCAGGCCAGCCTTCACGAATGGTTCGAGATACTGCCCATAACCGGCCTGGTCCATCTCTTCGACGGGGATGAATTTCAGCGCCGCCGAATTGATGCAATAACGCAAACCTCCTTTGTCAGCCGGCCCGTCATCAAACACGTGACCAAGATGCGAGTCCGCCACCTTTGAGCGCACTTCCGTCCGCACCATACCGAATTCCGTATCCTTCTTCGCGACAATCTCGGTCCCTTTCACCGGTCGTGTAAAGCTCGGCCAGCCGGTGCCGGAATCGAACTTGTCCAGTGAGCTGAACAGAGGCTCGCCCGAAACCACGTCTACGTAAATGCCTGGCTTGTGATTGTTCCAATAGGCATTGCGAAACGGCGGTTCTGTGCCGCACTTCTGGGTGACCGCAAATTGCTCTGCAGACAGTCTCTTTTTTAACTCCGCCACTTCGGGTTTTTTGAAATCGTTCATGTGTTGAGGTCCAACGGTTGTCGTCTCCGCGGACTGTGCGCGCCCGTAGCGCACCTTTGCGAAAAGGCCTGCGGCCAACAAGGCGACTGTCAAAATGACGGCAATTTTAGTAAAGGACATACACTTCGATGTTTCGGTCAATTCTCATTCGGTTCTTCGAAGTTCTCTCGAAGCTCCAAGTATATGACGGGTACACCCTTTCAAACCTTACACACAAAGAGCCGGGTGAGAAACTAAGATCCGGAACCGCAGGACGTTGTCCATTGTCTAATGGCGGGAGATAGCGAAGGCTACAAGGCCCGACAAATCACTGCAGGTTAAGTCAGGCGAGACATTCAACTCCTCGATTGCCGAATTTAGGCGATTAACCCAGACGGTCGGAAAGCCGAACCATTTCGCGCCCGAAGCGTCCCATCCGGCAAACGCTGCGAACACGATGGCTTCCCGTTTCAGGCCAAGCGCGTCCACTGCCATCTGGTAGGCACGCGGAGCGGGTTTGAATTGTTTGACCTCGTCGGTGGTTAGGAGTTGCTCAAACATTCCATCGAGGCCTGAGTTTCTAATTCCAGCCTGCAACATCCGCCATGAAAAATTGGATAAGAAGACCAACCGGATGCCGGCCGCCTTCAGAGATTTAAGAGCTTGGGGCACGTCGGGCCAGGTCTTGAGTTCCAGATACGCGTTCATCAATCGCGCACGCCGTTGCGAATCCAAATCGAGTTTCAGATCCTTCGTGGCGAAGACCAGGGCGTCTTCGATTACTTGCCAGAAGTCGGCGTAGCGACCGGCGACGGTGCGAAGCCAGGTATATTCGAACTGCCGCGTTCGCCAGGCTTTGCTCAACTCCGCCCCTCTTCCTGGAAAAAGCTCTTCGGCCAATGCAAAGATCGGGCGCGGATCAAAGATGGGAAACGCATCGAAGGCGACGGCGCGCACTTGGGCGCTCGTCTCCGTCGCATCCAGCGGCGCTGGTTGGAGAAGAGTGCCGACGGTTGTTCCGGCTGTCAGCCCCAGGAATGTCCGACGGCTCAGTGTTGTACTCATTCCGGTTGAATGGGACTTCAGATTCATTGCGTCCCAATAACCAGTACCACGCGGAAACCGAGATCTGTATCGGTGAGGGGTGGGACCGCGGAAAAGAGAAGCCGCGAAGCCGACCGGCAGGACTGTTCGGTGTTGTCGAAAGCGCCACCGCGCACGACCTTCCGTCCGCTGGCACTGGACGCAGGGCCTGTCGGATCGGTCTGAACTCCGCCAGGCAAGGAAGCGAACCAATCCTGACACCATTCCACAACGTTCCCTTCCATGTCGTACAGTCCCCATGGGTTGGGAAGCTTCTGGCCGACCGGGTGGGCCGTGAGACCGCTGTTCGCGGCATACCACGAGTGGTTCGTCAGGCTGTTGTATCCCGGATCATCTCCGTAGCTGAATCGCGTCGAAGTTCCGGCGCGCGCGGCGCATTCCCACTCAGCCTCCGTTGGGAGACGATATTCGCTCCCGGCGGGGATCCGCCCCGCCGCCAGTTCCCGCTGCGTCAGCTTTGCGCAGTAATTGGTTGCGTCCGGCCAGCTCACGTTGGAAACCGGACGACTCAAATCACCTGGAAATGGGCTCGGGTTCGTGTTCACGACCGACAGGTACTCTCCCTGAGTCACTTCATATTTCCCGATCCAAAAGCCGCGGCTGAGTATCACCGTGGTTTGCGGACCTTCGTTGATGCTGCGGTCCTGCTCATTGGTCGGGCTGCCCATGGTGAAAGTATTAGATGGGATGAATACCATGTTCGCAGGAGGGCTTTGCGCCAACGCGCGGTAAAATTTCTGAGGAGAAAGATGGGCCGTCACGTCTGTGAAGAGGATGCTGCCGAGTGTGTTGGTCACAGCGACCAAACCGCTCCACGCTGCCAGATTTGTAGAGCTGAGGACGGCGTAAACGCGTGGCGGTCCCGTCAGCGCAAACTCGAAGGCTCCAAGCTCAGTCCCATGCTGCCCAATCAAACGGATCGCCAGTGGGTAGGTGAGGACGGAAACACCTTGAGACCGCAGAAAGGCAACCGTCGCAGCCAAATTTGTGGCCGCCATCTGTTCGGACAACACGAGGGTCGTGAGCGGATTTCCGTTCACGAAAAGGGTGGCCAACTTCGTGAGATCAGAAGACAAGGTGAGGCTGGTCAGTTGATTTCCCTGGAGCTCAAGTACGACCAAGTTAGTCATGCCCCCAGGCAAGGTAAGGCTGCTGAGTTTATTCTGACCAAGGTCCATCTGGACCAAATGAATCAGATCAGAAGGGAGCACAAGGTTGGTCAGTTGATTTGCCGTGAGAACAAGCGTGCTCAGGTTGGTCATGCCCCCGGGCAAGGTGAGGCTGCTGAGTTTATTCTGACCAAGATCGATCTGGATCAAATGAATCAGACCAGAAGGAAACGTGAGATTCAGAAGTTGATTGTCGGCAATGTCGACAAAGGTCAGATTCGTCATATCCGCAGGAAAAGTCAGGTTTGTTAGCTGATTGTCGCGGGCAAAGAAATCGGTCAAATTGGTCAAGCCCACAGGCAGGCTGAGGGTCTGGAGGGGATTAAAATCGAGCGTAAGACTGGCCAAACGCCTTAGATTGGGCTGCAAGGTCAGGTTTGTCAGTTGATTGCCGGAGATATCGACGGAGACCAAGTTCGTCATGTCCGCGCGCAGGCTAAAGGTGATTAGTTGATTGGCCGCGAGATCAAGCTGGGTGAGCTGCGTCAGCCCTGTCGGCAAGCTGAGATTCTCAAGCGCATTCCCTTCGAGGAAAAGGGTGTTCAGATTCGTCAATCCGTCTGGCAGAGAGCACTGGGCGAGTGAATTGAACGCAATGTCAATGATGGTGAGATTGGGCGAGGCGTTCGACAGGACAAAACTGCCGAGGTGATTGTTGTACAAGTCCAGGATCGAAAGATTCGTCAACACACTGGCAATGGTGAAATTGGTGATGGAGTTATTATCAAGGTCGAGGATTCTCAAGTTTCGGGCAAATTCCAATCCTTCCACGCTGCTGATATTTCGGCCGCCGGCGGACAGATTGGTCAAGCTCAGCAGGTCTGATTCGGTCAACGGCCCGTTTGGTTTTTGCAGCGCCTCGCGGATCGCCGCGTTCAGCCCCGGATCAGAAATGGAAACTTCCTGTGCTCCCGCCGAAAACACCAAGCAGATCAATATCCCGATTGAGCACAGGGCAAAGATGGTTCTCGAGTTCATCGCGTCTATTTGAAAGTCGAGCCTGGCTTTTGTTCCTTACAGCGAATGGAACTAAAGCCCCAGTGACCCCCAGATTCTCATTTGAACAAAAATCGGCACGACGCGCTTATGCAGTCGTGCCGATTCGGGAACGCCGTGATTGAATTATTGCGCTGTCCAGCCCCCGTCCACAGTCAGAATACTCCCGGTGATGAACGGATTTTCCAGCAGTGCGACGACCGCTTGCGCGGCCTCGTTGGCAGTGCCGATGCGTCCAACGGGATGCACGCCGGCCAACCAATCGCGTTGGGCGTTGTTGGTTTTCGCCTCTCCGACGAAACGAAGTCGAATCCGGTCATAGCGTGGCCGTCCTGCCGCAGGTCTTCAGCCGAGTTTTCGGCAAACGTCTGAAACTGCGTCCGCTTACTCCTGACCCTGCGCCGTTTGAAGTCGGGATCGTCCGCGCGGTGAAAGGGGATGTTACTCCGGCCGGGGAGGAATTTTGCCAGCAACTCCGCGCCGTCGCTGGCAAATAGATTCGGTGAAAGACACGTCTTGCCCGAACGCCGCGGTGTGTTTACGGTATGCTACGCAAACGTTGACCGACGCCGTGGGTTTCGACAAACCTGATGCTTGCGCGTGCACCTTTACGAAGCACACATCCCCGTCATGGACACAAAGGCCTCGGAGATCTTTTACCGTGAAGTGGTCGGGCTGCCCTTCGCCTATCGCGACCCGACGCGAGACATCGCATTTTTGCGGGTTGATGAAAAACAGAAGGGAATGATCGGCTTGTGGGGTGCAAGCACCGGTTACGGTCGGGAGAACGGAGTGCTCACGCGATGTCACCTGGCGTTTGCGGTTTCGTTCGAGCAGTTGCTTTGCGCCATCATAAAGTTGAACGAACGTGGGATCGAAACACACGACTTCGGCGGCAAGGTGACTCGTGAGCCAAGCGTGATCGGTTGGATGCCCTCCGCACAGATTTACTTCCGCGACCCGGATGGGCACTCGCTGGAGTTCATCACGATTTTGCCGGAGACTCCCGACGCCAGTTTTCTAGGATCGTACTCCGACTGGGTAAAGCTCAACGAAGGATAGTTCGAAGCCGTGAACGGGCAGGAGCTACTTCAACGTGCGCAGGTAACCGATGACTGCCCGGATTGTCATCCGCCGAAAATTTTCCCGCGAACGCGGTCATCTGGCCTTTCTTTCCGTTGCGAGTGCGCATGTCGATTTGCTCGTCGGTCCAGTCCAGGTTGTGCAAGTCCGGGCCTTCGTCGCCGTGGGCGTCCGCGCCGTGGCAATGCGCGCAGTTCTTCAGAAACAATTGCTGGCCGCCGGAAACTAGGGCCGATTGGTCCGATGCGCGAAGGTTCGGAGTCCCGTCCTGCTTGCGGGACGGAAGCGGGCCGGCTAGAGCCAGGACTCCCAACGCCGGAGGCGCAGGATCATCGCCGCCTTCTGCAGCCAACAGTATCTGGCCGCCCGAATAGCCTGCACCGACCATCAACGCGTCGGCAACGCTCATCCCACCGAGATAAACACCAAGGCTGCGCTTCGGTATCTGCCCGCGCCTGAGCAGCCGGCTCGCGGCTCGTATCCGCCTGAAAGAAGCTGGTAATGCCGCCCGTTTCACGGATGGCTTTGACCACCGCTTCGCCTTCGGGCTTCCGTCGACCGGAGACCACGATCTTGGCGCGGCGCGCGTCGAATTCGGCGAACTTCACGTCCGCTATGCGCCTTCCCCTGCTACGGAGCTGCTGCCAGCCGCGCTCGCCACGTTCCAGCACTCCGTTCCTCACGTCAGCGTCAGCTTGACTGCGGCAAATCGCGCTTGCGAATTTTTTAGCGCCGCATTGTCGCGCCATCCATTAGCGGTTCCGAACTCCAGACAAAGGCGCTCTTCTTTGCCAGTTCCAACACCTCCTCGACTGACCACTGGTCGTAAGCGTGGCGGCCATACTTGACAGCTTTGATTAGGCCGTCGGCCGCGATGAGAAACTCTGCTGGCAGTCCAGTCGGGCCGCCGGTCATGGCAAGGTTGAATCTGCTGCCCATACCCCTAAAGGCCGCCCACAGCGCCCGAGGATGCATCGCGTATGCCCACGATTGCTCCACCCCCAGTTCGCGATAGTATCGCTTGCCAGGGTCAGCAACCGCGTCGAACGGCAAGTCCTGATGAAACGATTTAACATCCTCCTGTGAGGAGTGGAAGAACAGTACTTCGTGAATGCCGGCGGAAGCGATCCGGTCGGCGTTACGACGGAGCGACCCGATGTGCGTGTTGCAGATCGGGCACCCTGTCCAGCGGCGGAACTGCACATGAGTAAAGCAGGCACCAAGCACGGGAACCGTCAACGGCTTCCCTTGAGAGGTTGTAAGCGTCAGGTTGGGGAATATGTCTCCCGCTTTGCGTTTCATAGCATAAAACATTCAGTTGTGAGGCTCGGAAATTGGCGTACCCTGTGCCGCCACCATCGCAGGTCAAGCATTTTGCATGGTCCGCACCACTCCGCCCAGAAGTCCGCGAGGAGGGAATGTTCGGATTTCAAAACTTCGCTCTCGAAGTTGGTTTCGATGGTCGCTTTCACTTTCGGTTCCCCTGTTTCCAGGTCTTATCAGGCTTTGCCCCCGAAGCTGACCAAGTCGTCAAGTTCGAGCAGGTCGGCCCAGGTCTTAACGTCTTCGCGGGTCTTGGTGAATTTGGCGACGGACTCGGCGAAGAACTGCAGCGTTTCCGCGTCGCTGTCCGGGCCGCGGCGATCCATGTGATCGCTCCACTGCTGGATTTCCCACGGTGTGCGTTTGTGTTTGGCGTTGTCCCGAATCCATTCCAGGATTTCGCCATCGCCCTTGCCTTTCTTCAGTCCGGCGAGAAGCTTATTCGGGTCAATCCCCACGAAGCTGAGGATGCGCTTGTCCAGCGGGCAGTCGAAGTGATACTCGCCGTTTGTGCCGGCGAGGGTGGCGCGGGCCTTGTCGAGCATCCGTGGCAGCAGCGAGTAGCCGCCGAGGCGAGAGCGCGGGCTGCGCGGCGGGCGCTGGGTCAAGTTGGGAGCATTTGACGGTCGGACGGTGCTATTCGCAGTTTTTTTGCTCATGATGATGCCTTTCTACGTTTGGTGATGGTCGAGGAGTGCGGCAAAAATTGCCGATCGACAACTCGGGGATCGATCGAGTGGTCATTAGAGTTTAAGCAGTACGTTCATTGTTTCAAATTTTGCTCCAGATCTCTGAATTCTACAGATTGGTCGGGGGTCTGGGCTGTCCCTTACAAAGAATCTGCCCGAATCGCGCGTCGCGTCGCAATCCCTAGAGCGGCCGCTGTCCCCCTCATCCAAAAGTCGTCAGGGAAAAGGCCCTTTTCCCTTGGTCGCCATGCCTCGGATTCTCTCAGTCATCACCTTTGCCATTGCATTGGTCCGGCGGCAGTTATCCAATGGCATCCTTTATCTCACGGGTGAGTCCAATCGCGCGAGCAGAGGAGGGAAGACGATTTCACAGGAACTCAGGGCTCGAGGGGTCGTAATCGGCCTGTGGGGCGCAAGCACGGGCTATGGTCGGCAGAACGGAGTCTCACGCCGTGTCCTCTGGCGTTTGCGGTTTCCTTCGAACAGTTGCAGCGCGCCATTGTTAAGTTGAACGAACGCGGAATCGATACGTCCGGGTTCGGAGGAAAGCTCGCGATCGAGCCGAGCGTGATCGGTTGGATGCCTTCCGCACAAATCTATTTTCGTGACCCCGGTGGGCATTCGCTCGAATTCATTTCAATTCTACCGGAGACGCCGAACGCAGGTTTTGTAGGATCGTACCCCGATTGGATAAAGCTCAACCAAGGATAGTCCGTCAGCGTGTGCGAACCAATATCCACGATTTCTGCTCTCAGCGAAACTTTCGTTCAGTTTCTTTGATCGGCAGGTCGTTGATGCTCGCGAAACGGGATTTCATGT
>DATJGF010000096.1:0-5905 GCA_035495315.1 Candidatus Limnocylindrales bacterium | reverse complement strand
CCCGCCGCCCAACCGCGCCACCTGTTGAATATCGCCCAGGCCTTTGCACAAATCGGGAACTGGCCGGGGCTCGAGAGGACGCTCGAAAGACTGGTCGCGGTTGACCCCGAAAATCCCGAGGCCTGGTACGACCTCGCGGCTGTCCGCGCCTCCGTTGGCAAGGCCGACCAGGCCTGGCCGGCCCTCGAACGCGCACTCAACCTGAACCGCCACCGCCGAAGGCAGGACGATAAGGTACAGGACCTGAATGAAACCTTGCAGCAAGACCCCCGGTTCAACGCGCTAAAGCAGGACGCCAGGTTCCAGGCGCTTGCGCGTCCGCCGTGATCAACTCGGAGGCGAGGGAATGACTAATGACTAATGACTAATGACCAATGACTAATATGCACCCGCGGTAAGCCCCTCCTTTCTCATCCCAAAGTGTCAGATCCCAGGCAGGAACCTGGCGTGCGAGAGCCGAGGACTTTGACAAGGGCGAGGAGTTTGGTTGACGTCCGGTGCCCAAACCGGTAGCCTGCTTTATCCGATTTATCTCATGTCCGCTATGAAACGGCCCCGGTTCAGCAACGCCTCCAAATTCGGTTTTACCCTGATCGAACTGCTCGTCGTCATCGCGATCATCGCCATCCTCGCCGCCATGCTCCTGCCCGCCCTGTCGAAGGCGAAGGTGCGCGCGCAATCGATTCAATGCATGAATAACTCCCGCCAGCTCATGTTGGCCTGGCGCATGTACTCGGAGGAAAACCGGGATTTGTTGCCGTTCGCTTATGGCGTGGCAGCGGGAGCGCCCTACGTTTGGGTCAAGGGATACATCGACGTAAACAACGACAATGCTCAAGCCAATTGGGATATCGATAGCACACTCAAGCAGGGGATGATCTGGCCTTATTGCAAATCACCGGGCATCTTCCGGTGCCCGGGGGACCCGAGCACCGCGGTGAATGCCCAGGGCCAACGGGTCCCGCGGGTTCGAAGTATGTCGATGAGCAATTGGGTCGGCGGCAATGGCGATGCCCAAGGATCGGATTATCGCGGCTTCTGGGGCCTCAACGGGAAGTGGCATGTTTATCGCAAAATTCAGGAAATGGTGAAACCCGGCCCGGCCAATACATTCGTGCTCCTTGATGAACGCAAGGACAGCATCAATGACGCATACTTCGTTACCGAGATGGACGGTTTTCCGGATCCGAACACAACCAAAATTGTGGATTGGCCGGCGAGCTACCACAACCGGGCCGGTGGCTTTGCTTTCTGCGACGGTCACGCGGAGATTCATAAGTGGAAGGATCCGCGCACGATGCCCCCGTTAACGACCGATTTGAACGTCCAGGCCTCTCCCAACAACCAGGACGTTGTTTGGCTGCAGCAGCACTGTTCCCAGGATCACGATTAGGGGATCGCTAAGCACTCTGGCCGCCATAGGTGATCCGACGGCGGGCTAATGGATTGCGGTTTTTCAAGCGCGTCAAGGGCTGGCTTTCGGTAAGGCTGTATTGAGCGGCGATGTCACGCGCTCGGGCTCATTCTTCGGAGATCTCCTGGCACAGGATTTCGGTCGGGTGGCCGAAAAGAGAGATGCGCTTCGAAAAACGGCTCGCCGGAATGTTCGGATTCCCCGTGCGAGCTCGGCGTTCCAGGAGGTCGGGGTACCTTTTGGTACAATTCCTCTATGCGGCTCAGTCTTGCTTCAACATGAACTCGCATCCTCCAGGTTTTGGCTGTGGCCTCGCCGGGGACCTTCACGGCTCTCGGCGAAGCGCTGAGAGATTGAACTTGTGAGCCACTCGCTGCAGGTCATTATCGGCTTCAGCAAGGGGCGCCCCGGCAGCGTCGCTCGCTCAGCTTCTGTATCGTGACAGCGAAGGCTTCTAAGCGCTTTGGGTTGCTCGTTGCGGCGTGCCTGCTGGTCGCCGCCCTTTGGGCAGCACTATGGCCCTCAAGATTGCCTGCGTATGGCGGTCAACCGCTCTCCTTCTGGTTGAACCAACTGCCGATTGTTTCCGTCGAGGGGCCGTCCGGAAGCTCTCTGTCCGGAGTTAATGTTGTCTACTCCAACCCGTTTTTCGGCGGCGCTTCCGGCCCAGGAACATCCCGCGCCGAGGACCACCGTCAGGCCTTCACGGCTATACGCACCATTGGCACCAACGGCCTCGCTTTCCTGATTCAAAAATTGGAACAGCGCCCGCCTCGGTCGCGGTTTTCAAAACTCGCTCAACGTTATGCCGCGAATTTGTCGCTGACCCAGAAATTCTTCCCAAGCGCACAACAAGTGGAGAAAGAGCGGCGGCAGGCGGTTACGGGGCTCCTGGCCCTTTGTCCGCTACCTCCCGATGCGGTTGAGAGGCTTCGCGCGTTGAGTTTGGATTTCCAGGGACCGGCCTGGTCCCTGGCAGGTGACGTGCTTAGGGCGAATGAAAATCCCAGAGTTCTTCGGGACGCGCTAAAGGAAAATAAGTGAAACGCGCAAGCCGGCCGACGCAGGAGGCCGGGTTGGTCGCGGATTAATGGATTAAAGCACAGATGAAATCGCGGCTTTATAGGTTTCCTCCGTCTCGTGAAAAGCCGTCACGGTCGTATTCAGGTCCCTCAGCAGGCCATCATGCAACCCGTAAATCCAGCCATGGACCGATAATTCCTGGCCACGGTTCCATGCCTCGCGAGCAGCCGGTGCATGACACACTTTCGCGACTTGTTCGATGACGTTCAACTCGCAGAGCCGGTCGCTGCGCTGCGACTCATCGGTAACTTCGATGAGCCGGGGCGTGTGTTTTTCGCAAACGCCGCGCACGTGCCGCAGCCAGTGGTCAACGAGGCCGAGTTGGTCGCCCCGCTGAGCCGCCCGGATGCCAGCGCAATCATAATGACCGCAAACAATGACGTGCCTGACTTTCAGCACGTCAATCGCGAACTGGATCACGGACATGCAATTGAGGTCGGCATGCTCGACGATATTGGCTATATTGCGGTGAACGAACATCTCCCCAGGCAGCAGGCCCACAATTTGATTCGCAGGCACGCGGCTGTCCGAACACCCGATCCACAGGTAACTGGGCGATTGCTGCCTGGAAAGCCGTTGGAAGAACTCAGGATCGCCCTGGCGGAC
The DNA here is from genome assembly GCA_035495315.1 of Candidatus Limnocylindrales bacterium. Taxonomy (GTDB): domain Bacteria; phylum Verrucomicrobiota; class Verrucomicrobiia; order Limisphaerales; family UBA8199; genus DATJGF01. The sequence goes on along the minus strand of DATJGF010000096.1, from coordinate 2,802 downwards.
GTTTTTGGCCCAGGCCCGATTGCTCTCAAAGAGATGTTTCAGGACGCGCATGTCTGGCTTATGCGCTCCAGTAATTCATAATCCACCAGGGCATAACAAGGATTTCCAGCGCGCCGAAGCAGCGAACCATCAGGACGGATTCGGAGAACAACGTGTTCCGGCTTGATGTCCAGCATGCGGAAACCGTGGCTTGCCAAATCGCTAATCGCGTTCCGCGTGACTTCAGACAGAAACTGCTTAGCGGGATCGGGAGCCATTGCGAGAGCTTGAGCGGCTTGCACCGCGTTCAACCCGTCGATCCAGCCATACAGAAGGATGTATTGGCGAGAGGTGTCGAGCCTGGCCTCGGGATGCCGCGCGAGTTTCACCGCCATCTTGCTCTCCAGGCGCCCTGTTTGCCAGTCCTCAAGCCGTTCCGGTGGCACATAAATCGCGAGCGGTTTCTTGGTAAAAATACGGGGTCGGGAAGTGCCAACACTCCCTGCCCGAAGTTCCATAACGAGCGCAATCTCCTCGAATGGGCTGTTGAACTCCGTCTGAAGGTTTTGACTGAGGAGCAGAGGATCGAGAGGGATTTCCTCCCCGACCCGGCTGAAGCGCACTACGAGGTCGAGGCTGGTGCCGCACACCGGCCTGGTGGGCAGCTTGTAAATCACGCTTGTGCCCGCCAACCGCACGCGCCGCGCAGTAAACCAGTCCGACGCATACCAATTCTCCGGGGCAAGATGGTTTCCAAACGGCGCGCCGAAGCGGGTCAAGTAAAGGTCGCCACCATCCCGCGTCCTGAGCCACGCGTAATCTACGCCAATAAGAGAGATGGCCTTGGCTTCGGTGGCGTGAATGGCCATTTATGGAAAAGCTCGGATGCGGTCCATGTTGGTGAATCAGACCGCGGGAATGAGTTGCTCGTAATCCTCCAACTTGCCCCCGTCCAGACAACAGGTGATGATCTGTTTCCCAAGCGGCTCCAAATCCGGGTCCCCAAAATCAGCCAGGCACTTGTGGAAGAACATTTGCAGGATTTTAGCGCCCTGGTCATAAGTTTCTTCTCCGACCTCCGGCTGCGTGTCCACCTGCAAGAACCAACGGGCGATCATGCGTCCTTCGATCTGCAATTGATGCAGGGTATGGCCAAGCAATGGCGAGCGCGCGGGCCGCAGCTGCTCCGGCCTGAACCTGGCGGCTCCACGTCGGGCCATGTACTCGCGAGCTATCCATTGCGGCATGAATCCCACGCGCCAGACTCCGATATGCTGATTCGGGCAGAGAATGTGACGCATGCGTGTGTTCTCGGCAAACTGGCGAAGCAGCAGGTTGGCCTGATCGACTCGCCGTCCGGTCGCAAACGGCCAGTAAGAGCCAACACCTTCACTGGTCATCCCTTCAGTCTCCACGATGCTGGGGTTGGCATGTCCGCGTGGGGAAACCAGCCGCCAGAGCCAGGCTAAAGCAGGCGGCAGTATGTGCAATAAACCCAGGATGCCGTAACTGGGCTTGTCCTTGGTGCATGGCGGTGTTCGCACGCCAAAACTGCGGATATCAACCGAAACTGCGCCCTCAACAATGCCCGGAAACACGCTGCGCGGAATGATGACACGCGGATTCGGACATGGTTTTTTGGGCGCGTCTTCGACATGTTCCCAAATCAACGCGCGGCTGCCGGGTTCCGCGTCAATATTCAGAAACAGCAAGGGCACCGGCGGTTCGGCGGTAAGTCTCTCCAGATGCACATCAGTCCCATAATGTTCAATGTGATTGACGCGCACAAACCAGGCGTTCTCGGCGTCCGTCAGCGTCAGCTTTCCCTCTCCCTTTTGCAGCGAAGGATGGCACAAAGCCATGTCGTCGGTGACGGCTTCCAGCCCGCAACTGCGTGGAATTTCCAAATAACGCCTCTCGCTGGTGACCAGGTTCTCGCCCAAAAGGAGACGTCCGTCCGGCTCTCGATGGGCTTGTTCGAGCATTTCACTCTTGCCGCCGCCGCTGGCGCCTTCGTGCATTATCGTCACCACGTTATCATACGGTGTAATGACCTGGACCGTGGAGCAGTGATTGGTCACCCAGCCTTCGCGCTCACCCAACCCAAGCAGCACCCCGTAAATACCCTTCTTGGCGCTCGGGCCGGGATAGAGATTGTAGGAGAACAGTTCGTGCAAGCCGTCGCATCGGTTATGTACTACGATCTGCTTCCCGCCAAAATGGGTGTGCCGGAAGACAGGTGCCACGTAGATAATCGCCCGGGGCATAAAAGTTGCCGGGATGAGATCGGATGGAATAATTCCCTGCAACATCGCTAAGCCGAGCGCGAAGAAAGCGGCATTAGCGGGCGCGATTACCATGGCATCCATGCCCAGACCCGCGCCGCCGGCCACAAAACCGAACATCGTCAATTCCTGGCTCTTCAACCACTCTAAAGTCTGCTGCCTCACCGGGCCGAAATCATTTCCAAACCGGAGCTTGTAAGCCTCCTTGTCGGTGGGCAAACCGTCACCTATCAGCATGCAATCCGGGTCCCGGCGGCGCATATAAGGCTCGGGGTAATTGGCCGCAACGCCGTTTCGCACTCGAGCGACGGTCGCTTCAGTAATCATACCCTTACCCGGAATTTCATAGGCTACTTCAAAGCGATTCGACTTCGAGTTGCCACAGGCGAGGTCAACAAGTTCCTCGGTCGTGTTAGCGATAATAAGCCGCTTGCAGTGCAGGAGAATGTCCGCTGCCTCGGCGGGAGGGTGGTATTTTTGCCAATTTGTTGCTGACTGTAAGTTCATAAAATGGGTTGAAGCAAATGACAAAAGCCAC
>DATJGF010000095.1:0-2734 GCA_035495315.1 Candidatus Limnocylindrales bacterium | reverse complement strand
GACTCGGTCGGCAGGTTTTGTTCATTGCGCGAGCCATCGATCCATTGGTCGTCGAGCAAAACGGCGGACGAACCCGGCAAAACGAACCCGAGGGCGGCCAAAACGGATAGGAACGGTTTGAAGTGCTTCATAACGGCGGATTTAAGTCTGCGGATTTTACCACGCTGCCCGCCTTCGTCAGCCGTGCATTCTTGCAAAGCTCTTTGAAAAATGAGCACCGCTTAAGCCCTCTAAGCCCCTTGATTCCACTCGCAAACGGAAGCACCTCTGAGGCGCGGCGGACCGAGCGCGGTCAGCTTGCAACAGGGGCCGGATTCCGCCGTCCATTGCTTGTGCCGGGTTGGCTCATGATTGCCATTTTATCTGGGCTGCTCATCCCACCACTGGAGATAGTGCCGGTACAGCCTGTTCCCGCTCAGCATGAAAGCCGGGTGGTAGAGAATCCCCACCCAGCGCGGGTATTGCACTTGCCGGACCGAGGTGAGCACCGCCATCTGTCCGTTCGCAACATAGCTTGTGGGTGTCGAGTTCTGTGAGATCACCGTGCCGCAGTAATGTTCCACGGGCCCAAAACTCAAGAGGTACAGCAAGCCCAGGATGAGGATTAGGCCGACAAAAACCAACCCGCGTCCCAGCCCTTGCAGCCACGTTCGATCGTGAGGTCGGGCGGCAGGCGCAGCACCGGCTGGCTCCATGAGCTGTGTCCCGCACTCAGAGCAGTTTGCTGCCACATCAGAATTCTCTCGACCACAATACCCGCAGCTTTTCATCGCACGCTTCCCGGTCTAACGCCCGGCCTGAGCGGCGCGGGGCCTGGCGCCTGCAAATGCAAAAAGAAGCGGCCATCCCGCGGCCACTCTGGGTGGCTCGTTAGTCCGAAATATCGTCATCTGCGCCTCGGTTTGAACAAGGACAGATCCTTCAACCTGGCCTCGCCCCGCACAACATTCCATAAAGAGGGTAGCTCATCAATCGGCCCCCGGCGCATTAAACGTGCGACCGCTCGGAAAACGGCCGAGCCTGTGCCGGTGGTCCGAAAACGGGCGGCGCGGATAGACCTGCCTCCGCTGGTCAGCCACTGGTCCGTAATCAAAACCGGGCCTTCCGAGGTAATGCGAATGAAGCCGGCGATGAAGAGGAGGCAGGGCACACACAGGACGAGGAGGATGAGCGCCACAACGCTTTCAACCGGATTCCTGGAGAATTCTCCAAAACCTTTCATGGGTGCTGGTCCGACTAACGCTTTGCCTCAGGCACGCTTTGCCTCAGGCGCCGTGCCGAACGTATATGAAAATGAACAGAAGCGCAATCGCGGCAGCAGCTGCGGGCAATATATCAGGCGCAGGTCTCATTGCAGGTCTCATACAATCTCCGGGCAACAATTATCGTCCAGGCGAGCACGCCGGCTAAGAAAACGTAAAACGCTGCCCCCTTTATTGCGAACGTTGGCACTGCCAGGATGGCCGTCACCCATGTGTACGTGCTCAGGCTGCGCCAGGCCGGAATCCCACGAAATACCCAACCGAAAAGAAGCATGGACGGGAAGAGCGTTATTCCAATCGCCGCGAAACATCCATCATGAATGCGGCCATGCAACGTGGCAAGTGGCGTCCGAACGTTGTGGTCGGTTGTTGAAGCCAATCCCATCATCGCCGCTCCGGCCAGCAGCAAAAGAATGGCGGCAGCGCGGGAGGTTCGGGTCGACGGTAATGCCCGAAGCAGCCCGATCGCGAAGAATTCCACTAACAGGCCGTTGATCAGGAACGCGCCGGTCATCACGTAGCCATAAGGTCCCAGTGCCAAACCGCTGGGCCAGTCGGTATTGGAGAGGCCGAGCGGCTCCCAACCCAGGCCGCGCATGAAGTCGTACTCGACAAGTGTCAGGATTACCAGGACACCACCGAACAGCACCGGGCCGACCATTCCGGCGAAGGCGGCTAGTTTTCTCATGCGATCTCGCGGCCAGGATTCGGCGCTTTTCGCGGTCGGCATTGATATGCCTTTTGACCGATTCCCGTTCATTTCAGCTCCAGCTCGACGCCATCCTCCGATTCTGTTCCGCCAGGACAATGAACCTGAATAATTTCAACCAGCCAGTCAAAAACGGTGGGACCCGCCACGCTCCTGGCGCGCTCAAACTCCGTCGCTACAGAAGCGCGGTTGGTTGGATGGCAACGCTCCAAACGCAGCGCCAGTTGGCGAATTGTCTCGGGATAACCGAGGCGCGTTCGAGAAATCGCGGAGTTTTTCCAACGCAAGACGAAGCCCTCATCAGGAGTGCCGAACCCGCCCCGAAGGATGTCGTTGAAGGCGTCCAGGTTGTGTCCCCATTCCGCGGTTAGGATGAGCACGCGGCTGACCTCGTCGTAGAATTCCTCCAAGGTTGTAAAGGCAGCGCCGTCGATCTCGTATACTCGCTTACCTTGCATAACGCCCTCGCTCAGCCATCTAGCTTTTGGATTGCGCCTGGGGCTTGCAGTGTTTCCGAATAAATTCCCTCAGGGCATTTGCGTCGGTCTGCGACCAAACCGCGCCGCACCCAAGGCAGGCATAGCTCTCCGGTTGGAGCTTTGTGCCGTGCCGTGGCGTGAGAGTGAGAAACCGGAGACCCTCGGGCCCGAACACAATGTCCGAGAAATAATCCTCGCTGGATCGAGTGATCTTGCCCTTCACGATCTCCGTCCCGCCGCATTTGAAGCACTTGGTCATATCTTTGGCTCACCCGCAAAGCAGG
>DATJGF010000094.1:0-18019 GCA_035495315.1 Candidatus Limnocylindrales bacterium | reverse complement strand
CGGCCGACGGCTAGGACGCTAACCAGCTCAGTGGCCGCCGCGCCGCTGCAAAACAAAAAAGCGAGAGCGGATATGACCGGGAGCTACAAAGAGGTCACCCCTGGCGGGGTTACAAAAGCGTATCAGGCAGAGTCGATATTTGAGCGACATGGGTAATGACAAGGCTTCAGAGGGGAGAGACCCATCGCGCGGACATCTTCGGCGCGTTACGGCTCATGCGCAGTGCCCCACCTCACCTGGGAATCCCTGCTGGCGCAATGCTTCGAACAGGACCAGGGCGACGCAGTTGGATAGGTTAAGCGACCTGGCTTCGGTGTTGAACATCGGGATCCGCAGCCAGTGCCCAGCATATTTCGACAGCAACGCTCCCGGCAGTCCGGCTGTCTCCCGTCCAAAAATCAGATAGTCGTCGGGGGCGAAACTTGCCTGCGTATAGACCCGAGGGCCCTTGGATTCGACGAGCCAGAGCTTGGCTCCGCCCGGCAGACTTTTCTGGAACATCTCCCAGTTACGCCAGCGGCGCCAAACGACGTGCTTCCAGTAATCCATACCGGCGCGCTTGAGTTGTGTATCATCGAGTTTGAAACCAAAAGGCTCGATCAAATGAAGCTCCGTCCCGGTGGCGGCACACAAGCGCGCGACATTGCCGGTATTGGGGGGGATCTCTGGTTCGACCAATACGACATGCATAGGCTAGTTAAAGGCTGCGGCAAATGTAGGGCCACTGTCGAAATACAAATGACGAATGTCGAATGTCGAATAAACCCAGAGGCTTAATCTGAGGTTGTTTGTTTTCTTGAACCTTCTGAATTTGATTCGTCATTCGTCATTGTGTCGGGCCTCCCTTTTCGTAACAGTCTAGGTAGACGCTATGACACCACGGTTTCACCGCTTGTTATACATGACTTTCCACAACACCAGTCCATGTGCTGGTGCGGTCATGCCAGCGACGCGGCGATCCCTTTTACGCAACATCGTTTGAATTGCCGCAGTTGAATACTTGCCGAGTCCGGCCTGGACTGCCGTGCCGACGATGCCTCGGCACATTTTGTAAAGAAACCCGTCGCCTTCTATGATGAAGGTGAGCAGCGGACCATTTTTCTTCAGCGCACAGCTGGAGATTGTGCGGATGGTTGATTCGTTCGTGTAGCCCGGGTTGGCGGCAAAGGATTGAAAATCGTGGCGGCCGACGCAAAGCCCAAGCGCCTTGCGCATGGCAGGGATATTTAGCCGGCGAGGAACATGCCAGGCGGTGTGGCGAATCAGAGGATTCATCGCGGGATGATTCCAGACAAAGTAGCGGTACTGCTTGCCTTTCGCGTCGAATCGGGCGTGAAAGTCGTTCCGGGTTTGAACCGCGGAGACCACCCGGATGTCTTCGGGCAGCCAGGCGTTTAAGGCCAAAGCCAGTTTGCGACCGGAAAGCTTGCGTTCATGGGATCCAAGTTCAAAATGAGCGACCATCCCTAATGCGTGGACACCGGTATCGGTGCGGCTGGAGCTGTGGAGGCGCGGTTTGCTGGAAAAGACTTTTGCCAGAGCTTCCTCAACTTTCTCCTGCACGCCGAGGCCGATCTTTTGGACCTGCCAGCCCTGATACTGGGTGCCGTCGTAAGCTATGGTTAGTTTGAATTTCAAAGTCTGAACATTGTAGCGGCAGCCGTCTCGGCTGCAGTAGAGCCGGGCATCCTGCCCGGCGGATTAAAGTTCGCGCCTGCTCGCGCGAATCACCTGCGCGGCGAGACGCCGCCCTCTACGTCAGGCGGGACGCCTGACGGTACCACCCAGACGCCCGACGTTACGATAGCTGATCCAAATAACTTTGCAGCAGGATTGCGGCAGCCGTCTGATCGACCTTCTGTTTTCTTTTATCGCGCCGCACATTGCCCTGGATCAAGAGACGATTGGCTTGGGCTGAAGTAAGTCGTTCATCCCAGGTTTTGATCGGCACCTTAACGGCGAGTTTGAGCGCGGCGACAAATTCCTGCACCTTCTGCGCTGCCGGGCCATAAGTGCCATCCATATTGCGCGGCATGCCTACCAGAATCAATTCAATCTCTTGCTCTGCCAAAATTGTCTGCAGTCGGTCGACGAACGCTGCGAATGGGGCAGCGGGAATAAACTCAAGCGGTTGGGCGATTAGCTTCAGTTCGTCGCTCACGGCAACACCGACGCGCTTGGTGCCGGGGTCAAGAGCCAGGATTCTCATACAAAGGCGCCAAGCTCGGAAGAAAATGCGGAACACAGGATCACACAGAGAGGAACGTCGGAACAGCGAACATTGGAACATTGAACAGCGAACATTCGAACATCGAACTTTGAAGGATTATAAGCTTTTCATGACCTTAGCAGCGGCGCGGATGGTCAGGTCGATCTCGGCTTCAGTATGAGCGGTGGAGAGGAAGCCGGCTTCGAATTGAGAGGGCGCCAAATACACCCCGTTTTCGAGCATGCCATGAAAATAGCGTTTGAATCGGTCGCGGTCGCTCTTCATGGCGTCGGCCAGGCTATGGACCGGTTGCGCGGTGAAATAGCCGCAGAACATTGAACCGCAGCGATTAAACTGGACCGGAACACCTGCGGCTTTTGCGGCGTCACGCATGCCTGTTTCGAGCAGCGCACCCAACTTTTCGAGCGTTGCATAGGCGTCACCAAGGAGAAGTTCTTCCAGAGCGGCAAGCCCCGCTGCCATGGCCACGGGATTTCCACTCAGCGTCCCAGCCTGATATACCGGCCCCAGGGGCGCGAGATAATCCATTATTTCCGCACGCCCGCCAAAGGCGCCGACGGGCAATCCGCCGCCGATGACTTTGCCGAAGCAGCTGAGGTCGGGCTTGATGCCGAATCGTTCCTGTGCGCCGCCTTTGGCGAGTCGGAATCCCGTCATAACCTCGTCGAAGATTAAGAGCGCGCCATGTGTCTGGGTGACCTCACGCAAGAACTCCAGGTAACCGGGTGTAGGCAAATACAATCCTGCGTTGCCGGGAACGGGCTCGAGAATTATGCCGGCGATTTGATTCTTGTTGGCGGCAAAGGCGGCGGAGACGGCGTCGCGGTCATTGTAAGGCAACACGATGGTGTGCTCGGTAAAAGCGGCGGGGACCCCCGCGCTATCGGGATTGCCGAAGGTCAGCGCACCCGAACCAGCCCTTACCAGCAGCGAATCGGCGTGACCATGATAGCATCCGTCGAACTTGATGATTTTGTCGCGTCTCGTGAAACCGCGGGCCAACCGGATCGCTGACATCGTTGCTTCCGTCCCGGAATTGCACATCCGGACCTTTTGCACGCTCGGCACCATCGCGCAGATCAACTTTGCCATCTTCACTTCGAACGGGTTTGGAATCCCGAAGCTTGTCCCGTTGACCGCGGCGGCTTGCACCGCCTGAATGATCTTTGGATGCGCATGCCCCAGAATTGCGGGCCCCCAGGTGCCGACGTAATCGATGTAATCGTTGCCGTCGACGTCCCAAATGTGGGCGCCTTTGGCTTTATTAACGAAGAAGGGATGTCCGCCGACGGCGCGAAAGGCACGGACCGGGGAGTTGACGCCGCCGGGGATGTAGTTCAGGGCTTCAGCGAATAATTGTTCGGACTTCGTCCGCGAAATCATGAGCAAAAACTTAGCTGGGGAAGCACCGAAACACGAGGAAAACCGCGGCCGTTGAGTTTTTCGCGTCTCTGCGGTTTTGTTGCGTCCAAGGACCCCGATAAACCGCAGAGACGCGAAAAATGCTGAGAAAGCAATTCTCAAGCACGCACAAAATCTTTCTCGAATTGCTGCATTCTCACGATTTGCGCTGCAGAGAACGCTCAGCAGAGGAGAATTTATCTAGCGGGCAGCGCGTGTGAGATAGTCGTGAATGGCTTTGCCGGCGCGTTTGCCGTCGCCCATTGCCAGGATCACTGTCGCCGCGCCGCGAACAATATCACCACCCGCAAAGACTCCCGGCAGACTCGTCATGCCCTGCTCGTCGACGATGATATTACCCCATTTATTGAGTTTTAAGTCGGGGCAAGTCGCGGTGAGAAGCGGATTGGCGCGTGTGCCGATCGCGACGACCACCATATCGCAAGGGATTACAAACTCGGAGTCTGGGACTGGAACCGGGCGCGCGCGTCCGGAAGAATCGGGCTCGCCTAGTTGCATGCGGACGCACTTCAGCCCCGTAACCCAACGCTTCTCATTGCCGACGACCTCCATTGGTGCGACGAGAAACTCGAACTCAATCCCTTCCTCCTCGGCATGATGGAGTTCCTCTGCTCGGGCAGGGATCTCTTTGCGGGTGCGGCGGTACACAATGATTGATGCATCGGCGCCCATCCGTTTTGCCGTGCGCGCAGAGTCCATCGCGACGTTCCCGCCGCCGACCGTAGCGATGCGTTTGCCTTTTAGAACCGGCGTGTCGCTGCGCGGAAATTGATACGCCGCCATTAAGTTAACTCGCGTCAGATACTCGTTGGCGGAATAGACGCCCTTCAGGTTTTCACCGGGCACATTCATGAAGACCGGCAAGCCGGCACCATTGGCGACAAATACCGCGTCAAACTGGTCGCGCAGTTCCTGCAAGGTGTAGGTCCGCCCAATCACCGTGTTGCAGACGATTTTGACTCCCGCCTTTTCGAGACGAGCGACCTCCGCTTCGACGATTTTTTTTGGCAACCGGAACTCGGGAATTCCATAAACCAGCACGCCACCCGGTTTGTGCAAGGCTTCAAAGACGGTGACCGAATGCCCGAACTTAACCAGTTCACCCGCTGCGGTAAGTCCTCCCGGACCGGAACCGACGACAGCCACTTTTTTTCCGCTGGGCGGCGCGACTGTCAAGTCCTCGGAGCCGCTCTGACCGCGCGCCCAATCGCCGACATAGCGCTCGAGGTATCCAATCGCCACGGGCAACCCTTTATGGCCGCGGATGCACTCGACCTCGCATTGGGTTTCCTGAGGACAAACTCGGCCGGTCACCGCCGGCAGAGCATTATCACTCAACAAAGATCGGGCTGCTCCGGGCAAATTGCCCTGTGAGAGCAGCTCGATGAACCGCGGGATGTTTACCATCACCGGACAGCCAGCGACGCATTTGGGATCTTTGCATTGCAGGCATCGTTCCGCTTCCAACAATGCGACCTTCTCCGGCAATCCAAGATTCACCTCGTCGAAATTGGCGTTCCGGATGAGCGGCTCCTGTTCCGACATCTTCTGCCGCTCGATTTGCAGCCGTTGTTTGGTCGAAAGTTTGGTCGGCACGCGAACCCCTCAGTGCAGTCCTATCTTGCAATGGTCTTCCTCACAGGACTTGAGCGACTCCTGCTCGAAGGCGCGGTAAGTGCTCAAGCGATCCATCAGGAGATCAAAATCGACGAGGTGCCCGTCGAATTCTGGACCGTCGACACAGGCAAAGAGCGTTTGGCCGTCGACCGCGACGCGGCAGCCACCGCACATGCCGGTGCCATCAACCATGATGGGATTCAGCGAGACGATCGTGTGCACGCCCAGCGGCTTGGTCAGGTTCACCACCGAACGCATCATTGGCACCGGACCGACAGCGTAGACGATTTGGATGCCGCCGGCGGCCAAGACATCTTTAGCAGCATCCGTCACAAAGCCTTTACGGCCGTAACTGCCGTCATCGGTGCACACAACGATCTCGCCCAACTGTCGCAGTTCTGTTTCGAAAATGACCCATTCCTTTGAGCGCCCGCCAATGATGCTTACGACGGAAACTCCCAACCGCTGTAAACCTTGAGCGATTGGATGTACCACCGCCGTCCCCACGCCGCCGCCGATGCAAAGTGCTCGTCCGGAACTGATCAGTTCGGTCGGTTTGCCCAGGGGTCCGGCGATATCCGCTATCGCATCGCCTGGCTCGAGCGCGACGAGATCCATTGTGCTCTTTCCCACCGCCTGAATCACCAGCGCAATTGTCCCGGCGGCTGGATCTGCATCGGCGATCGTCAAGGGAATGCGCTCGGCTCCTTCACCGAGGCGCACAATGACGAATTGGCCCGGTTGACGGATCTGAGAAATTCTTGGGGCTTCTACATCGAGCCTGGTGACGTTCGGGCTGAGCTTCTTTTTAGCAACGACCTTATGCATTCCTATTTGGCCTGAACCCGATAGAACCGGCTTGTTTGGGTGGTTGTCGAATCCTGGTTGGTGATTAGATTTCCCGTTCCCGTATTGGTGTTTAAGCCGGTCCAGTTCGTATCCGTCAGATCATTTTTGTACTGCAGGATATATGTTAAATTCGTCGACGTCGGAAAGACAATCACAATACTATTGGAAACCAGCGTTGGCGGCTGGATGCGGAACGATTCGACCGCCGTCATGACTTCAAAAGCACCTGCGTCTGCTCCTGCCCCTTGCGGGCGCTCAATTCCCCGTTGGTCAGTTGCTGGAAAACCACCGTGGTCCCGCGGGATTATGTTAAGGGCAGGACTTCCGGTTTGCAGCGCCATTGTCAAGGTCGAGCCGCCGTTGTTGGCCAATGCCACAAGTTTTGGCGCCTTGTTACTCTTACTCGTGCCGCTCAAGTTGAGAGTCGAATCCGAACTGATGTTGTAACCTTTATCAGTGACGAAACCGTAGCCGTTGCCGCCCGAAGGACTGGCGGTTAAAATGGAATTCGCCAGCATCAACGTTCCTGCGACCCCGGAGATGTTTCCGCCTCGCGCCTGCCCCGGATTGCCGTTGGAACCATTAAAAATCCCACTGCCGGCCACTCCGTTGGTGCCGCCAACCGCACTGCAGGTTGAGAGCGTACAATTCACCACAGTTAAGGTCAGCTCATTTTCAATACCGCCGCCGAAGCCGTTCCCACCATTGCCGCCGGTCCCGGCCGTGGAGGCAGTGCCTGTGCCATCACCTCCGTTGCCGCCCGTGCCGCCCGCAACCGTGTTGCTGTAGAACGTACAATTCGTGATAGCGCCCCACCAAACGCTGCTGAGGGCTCCGCCGGCGGCATCACCGCCTGGTAAACCGTCAGTGCCGATTCCATTCGATCGGTTTCCCCCGGCAGCACTGGCGCCGCCCTTGGCACTGTTAGCTGAAAACGTGCACCCTAAAATTGTGGTGTTGCGCGCATTAAAAACTGCGCCACCAGCCCCCGTTGCGCCAGCACCGCCTTTGCCGATTAAACCTGGGAAAAGGGCGTTTCCGTTTGTGCCGCCTTTCCCGCCGGTTCCACCGGTGGCGATGTTGTTTGAGAGCGTACAATTAAACAAACTGAGATTGCCCAGGTTGTAAACGGCACCACCTTGTCCGAAACCGCCCGCACCGCCGTTGCCTCCGTTTCCGCCCTGGCCTAATGAGCCGCCGCCGTCTCCTCCGCCCCCGCCAGTACCCCCGTTGCCTCCGGTGGCGGTATTGGTAACGAGAACGCAATTCCAAAGGGCGATATCACCGAGATTGTAAATCGCCCCCCCCAACCCGGCAGTACCTGCGGTGCCGCTGCCACCATTTCCTCCGCTTCCGTCCGGGTTGTCCGAGCCATTTGAGCCTGCAGTGCCATTCGTGCCGATTGCGCTGTTGCCCAGAAAGGTGCAATTGTTTGCAATCGCTGTTGCACCTGAGTTGACGTACACAGCCCCACCTTGCTGGTTCTTGCCATCGGCTAAAGTTAGACCCAGCAAATTGAGTGTCCCCTTTACGTTGAATAACGGAACCGCATTCCCGCCACTAATCGTGACCGTATGCCCGGCGGCATCAATTGTCGTATTCCCGCTAATCTGCACCGGGCCGGTAAGGGTAATAGTACAATCATTGGTGAAACTGACGGTATCGCCAGCGGCCACTGCATTGGTAAAAGCTTGCTCGGTGCAACCGGCAACGACGGCGACCGCGCCTCGCGCCGAGCCGATTAATGAGAGAAGCACACAAAAGAGTCCGCAATAACGCAATGCGATCGGCATAATCGTAGCGCAGAGTTTCACTCTGCTGTACCGCAGAGTTCCACTCTGCCAGGCTGGCCACTCACGAACCGCATTTGAGAATTGACCCGCTTGCAAGTTGGAAACCTGCGATACAGCAGAGTAAAACTCTGCGCTACGATTGGTGAGTGCGCGTGTCAAAGCGAGTTCAGGAGAGGTTATGTTCTGACGAGCGATTACTTGCGTGGCACGTCTTTGTCCGCTGCCTTGAGGCGGTCGGCTTCTTCTTTTTGTATCTCCCTCTCCATGCGGCGAATGCCGGGCATTTTGTCTTTTTCGGTTTTCGCTGCGAGGGCGGCGACTTCCGGCGTAGGCAGGACCGTCGGACGAATCAGGACGATGAGTTCGTCGCGAGCTTCATCGGCGTGGCTGCTGCGGAAAAGAAAGCCCAGCAGGGGAATATCCTTGAGGAAGGGCACGCCGGAGTTGTTGGTATTTTTGGAAGTTTCAATCAAACCGCCGAGCATGATGGTATCGTGGTCGCGCACAGCGACTTTTGCTGAGGCGTCCTTTTCACTGGTGACCGGCACATCGCCGACACCCTGGATGGTAACGTTGCCTTTGAAACTATCGATGCGTTGATGGATATCCATTACGACGAGGCCGTCGGGATTAATCAAGGGCGTCACCTCAAGAGAAACACCAATTTGCAATTGTTGAATTGTCGAATAACCGCCAAAGGCGCCGCCGCCGTAATAGCTGCCTTGCGGATACGGCCGTGATTCACCCACGAACAATGTTGCCGGCACAGCGTGCGAGGTCTGAATTCTCGGTCGCTGCAAAATGCGTGCCCGACCATCGGAGGCCAACGCCGTTACGGTGATGTCCAGGTCGTTATTTAGAGAGGCCAGATAGCTGAAACCGCTGGGGAGCGAGGCGACCGCATTCGTGGTGTTGGCGCTGATCACATTGAAATTACGAGATGAAAGGATGTTGTCATTGTTGATGGCGCCGATGCCCTGGAAATAGCTGTTTCCGCCCGGCTGAGGCTGTCTCTGCAGATAGCTGATGCCGAGATCCCGGGCAGTATTCAACGACACTTCAATAATGACTGCCTCGATCAGTACCTGGGCTAAGACGACATCCAACTTATTAACGATATCCTTGATGACCTTCATGTCGTCGCGCGACGCAAAGATCAGAAGGGAATTGGTCCGTTCATCCGCGATAATTTTGGTTTGGCCCAGCACCTGGAATTCGCCAGCTTGGGAGGCTTTTTGAATGATGTTCTGTAGTCGTTGCGTGAAGCTGCTGCCTTGTGCTCCAGGCTGTGCCGGCGTCGGCTGGCCAACCGCCATCGGACTCATGCTACCATAAGGGGTCGTTCCACCGTATCCGCCGTAACCACCATATCCGCCGGCGCCTCCATAGCCGCTCCGGCCGTATCCGCCGTATCCGCCCATGCCGCCGCCGCGCATCCCTCCTCCATAGCCGCCTCGACCGAGTCCACCGGTTGTCCCTGCCCCACCACCGGTCCCGATCGAGGTCCCACCGCCGCCACTACTCAAGCTGTTCAAAGCATTGGCAATATCTCCCGCCAAGGCGTACTTAATCGGAATCACTTCCTGAGTGAATTCCGGTGGGACTGCGACATCAATTTTTTTAATCATCTCGAGCATGCGCTTCACATTCTCGCTGTAGTCCCGCAGCACCAGGATCTGACTCGTATCGATGGGGAGAATTCCGTTGGCCAAACCTGCCGTCGCAAATGGAGTCAAGGCCTGCACCACGTCGGTCGGTTTGACATTGGTCGTTTGGATTACGGTTGTGACGAACTGGCCCAATTCGGGCAGCAGATCCGGCTTTTCGTGGCTGAAAGGAGCTCCTACTTGTCCCGCCTGAGCAGCGGGCACGACCTTGACGAACTTGTCTCCGACGTTCACCACCGAGATGCCATTGAGGGCTAGCACGGCATCAAACGCCTGGATCGCCTCATGGCGCGAGAGCGGTGTTTGTGTCTTCAACGTGATCTGGGGCGCGGGCAAGGAACTTGGACGCAAAACGGTGCGCCCGACAAGTTCGGCGTAGATCTGCAGGACCTGATTCAGGTCGGTCGCGGGAAAATTGATGGTGCCGGCGGGCAAAGTCTCATCGGGCGCCGCATTTGTGGCGGGACTGAATGCAATAGTGGCAGTATTGGTTTGGGTCGATGGTCCTGGCACAGGGAATGATGGAACAGGAACGAGTGGGTTGCTGGTTGCCGCGGCGTTGTTGGTGGCTGGACCGCGGACCGTTGGGCGTGCAGGCAATGGTGGCAAACTGGGAGCGGCCGTCGAGACCGCAGGCGCAATTGCGTTCGTGGCCGGGCCTGTCGCTGGTGCGCTTTGGCTAACGACGACGTTGGTGTCGCCCGCCAACGCCCGGCGCAATGCCTCTTCGAGCCGCTGATCGCGGTTAGTTGTATCGTCCGGTGTGTCCTGAAACACTGGCGGAGTCTGCGCTCGCGCACTCAGGGCTAGCCCAAGAAGAAAAGCAAAAAGGGTAGTTCTCACGATTGTTTTGTGGTTGTACTTTGCGGTTTGGCTGTCGGGCTATTGGAGCGGACAGGTGGACTCGAAACGCGCTGTGGTATGGTAACGGCGGGCGAATTTGTATTCGAACCGGCCGAGATCACCGGTCGAGGTGTCGATTTTTTTTGATAACTGGCGATCAGCTTCACCCCGGCCACCAGCTGTTGCCGGGAGGGATCGGGACGCAGACTTAAATCCCTTACTCGGATTTGTGAGTTACCTGACCCCAGTTGATAAAGGAAATCGACCAGGGCTTGTTCTGTCGCCTGAACGTTGATGCTCTGACTTTTTTCCAAAAAGAACTGATTAGTCTGGGTCTTGGTCGCGCCACCCTGGTTTTGGTGAACTCCGCTCCTCAGCACCTGCGTGTTGATCGCATTTGCGAACTGGAAGTCCTGTTCCTCCGAAGCGACGTCATAGGCATCCCCCTCCATCTTTCGCAGCTCCTTCACATAGACATTCGTTTGGGCGATCTCCCCCTGGAATTTTGCCAGCTTCCGCTGCGCCTCTTCCATCCGGTAATGCATCGCGTTCAGGTCCGAAAAATGAGGAAAGACGAATAGAAAGTTCAGCACGATAAAGAACAGGGCTCCGACGCCCACCACAACTCTTTTTTCGAACGGACGAAGATTTTCCCAGTAACCTTTCATTGCACCTCCGAACGTTTGAGGTCCAGCGTAAGACTCCAGGTAGCGGTCGTCCCCTGCGCACGGAACTGGAGGCTGTCACCTTTATTAACGTCAAATAGCGGCTGATCGTTGACCGTAGCGTGACGAAGCTCGCGCTCGAAATCGAGTAAGCTCTGGATTTGATCCGCCGGTGCGGTTCCATCCAGTTTAACCTTTTTGCCCTCGCTGAAGGTGAAGCTTTCCAAAGTGGCATTCTCAGGCAGCAACCTCGCCGTCGTATTCCAACAATCCAGGCCGGCGAATTTCAATTCCTGGCGATCCTTGAGCACTCTGTAGCGATCTCGCAGTTGAATCGCGTTGGTATAAGTCGGCCCGAGATCGGCGACGCGGTTTTCCACGGCTTGCGTCTGAATTGTGGAATATCCAAGTGCGACCATGTAAATCGCGACCCCGATCAAATAGAGCCCGGCTACTGCAAAGAGTCCGCGCATCCAGAGGCGATCGATGAATTGCTGATGATACCTTTCACCGAACTCGGGCGGCATCAGGTTGATTTTCGAGTCAGCTTGGGTGGAGCGGCGCGCGGTTAAAGCCGCTACTTCGCGGGTCGCGAGCGGGGTGACAATCTCAATCGGTTGCTCAAGGCCGGCGCGCAAGGCGGGTTCCCACTCGGCCGCGGCGACATCGGCGACGAGATGCCATTCGGGCGGCGATGTTAACCAACCCTCCATTTCCCCCGCCCAGGCCATCTGCATCAATTGCTCCTTTATCGAAGCGGCGGGGTTCGTCGCCGGTATACGCAGTAAATCGAGGTTCTGCAGCACGCCCCCATACCACCAGGCGACCAATCCGGTGTTCCGACCACCAATCGCTTCGGGATAAATCCACGCCCCGTCCTCTGTGATCGCCGTGGAGTGCAACTGGTCCAGCAAGGGCAATTCCAGCCGGTCGGCGAGATATCCTTGCGCTTCCAATCCCCCCAGAAATTCCTCGACCACCGAACGCGCGACGATCATCACGATGACCGTCTGCATATTGTCGTCCGCGCGGGACAAAGAATGAAAACTCCACACCACCTGTGCCACCGGCATCGGCGAGAGCTTTTCCATCTGCAGTTCGACCATCGAGAAAGTCTCGTCTGCGTCGCTCTTGGGTAACTGGGCGACACGTAGAAATACCTGCTCGGACGGCAGCCAGGCGATGTTCAGGCGGGGCTGAAAAAATGAGCGCCAATCTTTGCCTACCAATTTTGAGGGCAATGGCTCCCCGTCCAGGCACGTCTGTTCGCGACTCAAAACATAACTGCCACCGCGTGCATCGAATTGCCAGACCTGGCGTGCCTGGGTGGTCACCTCCAGCACGTTGCACGAATGCACCGCCTTTGTACCGGCCTTCCGCATCCGTGCGCGGCCGACCGGGCTTGGCGCGCGCTTCTTTTCCACCGCCTTTTCGGTTCCCTTAAACGCGCGGAAAAGCACCAGCACCACCAGCACCAGCGCAAATCCGACAGCGGGATAGAAAGCGGGACTTTGCTGCCAACGCCGCAACGTGTCTACGATTGCGGACGAGCTTGCGGGGGCCGGAGCGGAGACAGGTGCTGGAGTGTTGGTAACAGGGGTGCGGACCACCGGCGCGGCGACCACATTGGTCCGAGGTCGACTAGCTGGCGGACGGGAAAACTGGTTAGTGCCGATCCCTGGGCGCGGGCCGGCCGGGAACATGTTGGTTCCCAACCCGCGGATCCGTTGGGGCATAGGAGCCAGATTAGTCGCCGCCTCGGCAAAGCAATCCAGGCAGACCAGTGCCGCCAAACCGAAGATGACCGCACAAAGGCAACGCCGGGCCATAGAGTAAGAAATCCGAAATCCGCAACCCGAAATCCGAAACAATGCCGAAACCCAAAGCACCCGGTTCCTACTTTGACGCGCGTAGCGTTTTAATATTTGGTTTTTCGCCCATTGAGATTTGTTTCCGATTTCGAACGTCGGGTGTCGGATTGACTCCTCCAGTTCTGCGGTTTTATGAGGATGATGGTTTATCACTAGCTCTTCACCCACACTTCGGCTTTGGTGTCCTCCATCAATGCATCTAAATGCTCTTCGATTTGCGTCACGCGCAGCACCTCTTCGATTGTGGTTAATCCAGCTTTGACCTTGTTCCAGCCATCGGTCCTCAGGGTGCGCATACCGAACTCGATCGCTTTTTGGGCAATCGTCGACGCGGGAGCGCGATTCAGGATGAGGGGGCGCAACGCCTCGTTCAGGATCAGCAATTCGTAGATGCCCATGCGTCCCTGGTAACCCAGTTGGCGGCACGCTTCGCATCCAGCGCCACGCCAGAATTTCGCCATCTCGATTTCGGCTGCCGGAAACCCTATGCGCAAAAGATAGTTTCGCTCGACTTTTTGCTCCTCCCTGCAGTGGGGACAAATCGTTCGCACGAGGCGCTGTGCCATCACCGCCTCGACCGAAGAGGCGACCAGGAACGGTTCAATCCCCATGTCGATCAAACGCGTGAAGGCACTCGGCGCATCGTTGGTGTGGAGCGTGCTGAACACCAGGTGCCCCGTCAGCGCGGCCCGAATCGCGATTTCAGCGGTTTCCAGGTCACGAATTTCGCCGACCATGATCACGTTCGGGTCTTGGCGCAGGATATGCCGCAACCCCATTGCGAACGTCAGCCCAATTTCCGGCCGCACTGCAATTTGGTTGATCCCTTTTAATTCATATTCCACCGGCTCCTCGATCGTGATGATCCGTTTGTGGACTGAATTGATCGTGCTCAGAAACGCGTACAGTGAGGTCGATTTGCCAGAACCGGTCGGGCCCGTCACCAGGAAAATACCATGCGGCTTGACGATAATCTCCCGGATTGCCTGCTCTTCCAGCGCCGAAAACCCGAGCTTGTCCAAACTCAAAAAGATTTTGCCTCGAGTCAGAAGTCGCAGCGATACGCTTTCTCCATAAACCGTCGGAACCGTCGACACGCGGATATCGATTTCTTCCCCTTTGATCCTTACATTGATGCGCCCGTCTTGCGGCAAACGCTTCTCCGAGATGTTCATTCCGGACATCACTTTGATACGTGAGATCAATGCTGCTTGAAAGCGCTTGAGCTGCGGCGGCATTGGTGTCTGATGCAGAATGCCGTCGATGCGGTACCGGATTCGCAGTTCATCCTCCGCGGGCTCGAAGTGAATGTCGGTCGCGCGATCCTTGTACGCTTCCCAGATGACCTGGTTGACGAATTTGATCACGCTGGCTTCCTGATCGCTCTCGGTGATCTCCTTATCGGTCGGCAACTCCAAATCCAATGGAGCTTCCTCCTCAAGTTCGCCCAGTGTCTCGGCGCCGACCCCGTAAAAGTTCTTTAACGCCTTCTCGATTTCCGGCTTGGTCGCCAGGGCGAATTGCACCGGGCCGCGTGCATCAAAGCGCACCGCGTTGAGCATCGCTGTGTCGAAGGGATTGCTGACGGCGACCTGCAAATTACCGTCCTCGATCATTGTTGGCAGGATCGAGTACTGGAACGCAACTTTGGTCGAGATTCGATTCCGCGCCTCGGCGGGCACTTTCAACTTCGCAAGATCGAGAAATGGCCAGTTCAGAGCTTGGGCCAACTTTTGCAGGAAAACGTCTTCAGCCAGGCCACGCTCACGGCAGATGAACGCCAGCAGCGACTCCTGAGACCCTCCGGCGACGGCCACTTTCCAGGCCTTGTTCCACTCGTCGAACTGGTCCGGAGTCGCCAATCCCATGCGGGATAAAAACTCTTTTAACGATACAAATGCCATTCAATCACCGAAGTAAATCATTATTTCCTGATACACTTCAAATTATGAAAAGTTGCGAAACGGGTCAAAGTTTTAATCCGCAATCCTACGGACGCCCTATATGGAATCTCTCTGCTGGCATGATTGTCCAGCGCATTTAAAGTAAAGCTGCAGTCTCCGATCGGGTGAGTCGTCGACGAGGGACATTGCTGAAATGCTGAACAGATTATTGCGGGATTTATGAATTTGAAGGGGAAGAGTCAAAACCGAGGTCTTAACGGGCAGAATGAGTGCGGTGTTCACAAGGCGTACCGTCGCGGCATCTCCGGGCTTAGCCTGGTTGAAGTCATGGTGGCCATCAGCGTGGGATCGGTTGTCCTGGCGGCAGTTTCTTCACTGACGATGTACGCCGCCAAAGCGACCACGGCGATGGTGAACTACACCGACCTCGACACCAAAAGCCGCTACGCGCTCGATGTCATCAGCCGGGAAATCCGTCAGGCGAACGCCGTTCTCTCTTTTCAAACAAATCTCCCCGTCAAAAGCCTGACTCTGACCAACAGCACACAGGGGGCGGCAATTACTTTCACGTACGACTCCAACGCCCGAACGGTGGTGATGTCCAAGACCGGACAAACCGATCTGACCGCCTTAACGGAATGCGATCGCTGGGATTTCTCGCTCTTCCAACGCACGCCTTACGTCACCAGCAGCAACATCGCCTATTATCCAGCCACCAATACCGCCGGGGTTTTGAGCGTGAGCCTCTGCAAATTGATTAACCTTTCGTGGAAGTGCTCGCGGACGATCTTTGCTCAAAAGGTCAACACGGAAAGCGTCCAGGCGGCGCAAATTGTTTTGCGCAGTAAACAGTAAGCGGAATTTGCGATTTATGATTTAGGATTTGCGAGACGCGAGTTCGTAAATCTTAAATCCTAAATCCTAAATTATTTTATCGCTGCTTCCTCCTTCTTGGGTTCCGGTCGTCCCTTTGCGTCGTCGGTCCCCTTGGGCCCCGGCTCCCTCACCACTAACAGCATTCCGCAGAGCAATAATCCGGTGCAGACCGCAATCAAGCTGACATGGAACATTTGCATCGGCGGCTGAAACACGAACTCTACCCGATGGGTACCTGCCGAAAGGTAAACCCCACGCATGAGATAATTGCACCGCAACAGTTTGTCCGGCTTGCCATCGACGCTTACCTTCCAATTGGGATCGTACCGGTCGTTTAACAATAAGACGGTGGGTGTCGCCGCTTGAGTCTTCAGCACGATATCCTTCGGCGCGTAGCTGGCAAATTCCACGGTCTCCGCGCTGGAATTAGTTCCCGTAGCTGATGGGGAGCCAGGTACTGGTTCGGCCAGCAACACGGTTTTCTCAGGATCGAAATCGGCTGAGGCCAGTTTTTTCAGTGTGAGAAATTCGTTTGTGCCGGCTTGCTTCATGGAATCTAAATCGGCAGCACTGAGCGAATTGGTTCGCAACCGGTCCATTTCAGCCCGATCCTCGACAGCCATTTGCCAGTTCGAGTAGAGCTTTGCACGCGGCAACGCGCCTTGAAATTCGAACAAAGCGAAATTCCCATTGGTGGCGGGCACTGCCGTTAGCTGTGACAGTTTCGTCGGATGTTCAATCCCTGGCTTTGGCACGACTTGGAATCGCTCGATGATCCGAAAACGTCCTTTGGCCGGGTCAAATCCCACGTTGAGGAGCTCGAGGAACCTTGCCGCGCCAAGCAGGTATCGGGTGTTGGTCAGTTCCCAACGCCGGGGCGTCACGCGCGGCAGATCGGCGACGCTGCGGGGCGAGAGGGCGCTTTCAAAGGCCAGCAAATCCTCGGGGAATCGCGGCATCTGGATCAGATCGAGCGACTGCACGTTGTAATAAAGAAAATGGTGCTGCGCCCATTCGATGTTGTAGACCTGCTGAAAGTACTGTTCCAAATCCGCCAATTCCTTCGGCAATCTGAATGCCTGAACAAAGTTCGGATCGGAAAAATATCGAGGCAAAACCGCCACGCGGTGCTCGTAGGGTTTGTCGCGCAACTTATCAATGATGGGATTGGTCGCGTATTTTTGCTGATAATCCCAGACAATGATCCAGGGCAGGTTCGCGCGGCCTAGATCCACGACAAGGAACAGCCCAAGCAATATTCCCGCCCACTTTGCCCTTGGGCCGGTGAATGCCCCGCTCAGGACCAGCGTCACCAGGCCAAGCGCGGCCGCGAAGAAGACCAGGAACCAGAACACCTGGCCCAGGCTGAACCCGGCGATGATCTTGGCCATTTCGGCGTCAAAACCGACTTGCTGCAGATATTTTTCTACGCCGTCGCGGCTCGAAGCATAGATCAGCCAGCCCAGGACGCTTACTGCGAAGGCCGCCAACGAGCCAAGCACCCACCGCCGGTCGAAGCCACGCACTCGCCCCCACCAACCCTTGAAGCTCCATTGAGCCTGGCCTTTGCCTTCTGCTCTCTGTCCTCTGCCTTCTGCCATCTGCGATTTGCTCTCTGTCCTCTGCCCTCTGCCCTCTGCCCTTGCTCCTGGAGAGTTCCTCACTGCGGCAGCTTCTCCCTCTCCTCTTCTGAGGGGAGAGGGCCGGGGTGAGGCGTCCTTTTCGAATGCAACTGCTTCCTTCACACCTTCCACGTACCTCCGCCACAAGCCATGAACCCCATACGCAAACAACACCACCAGGGCCCAGTTCAGGACGTGCATGAACTTCGCTGGATTACGGATCGTCGAAAAATACGGAAGCGCATAAAGAATCCGGTAAAACGGCGCGAACCTGCCGAAGGCCAGCAACAGCGCAATGATTGCAATCACCGCCCAGAACTTCAGCCATCTGGCATTCGCCGCTGAAAAGACTGACTCGTGCTTGCGAAAGCCTTGGAAAGCGGCCCAAAGCGCGACGACCGCTACGAGGATCCCCGCGTAATTGCCTCCGCCGGTAAAACGGAGCGGACCTGCCGGCTGCTGCCCTTGCGCACCACTTTCAAAATAGCGATACCACGACGGGTCCCGCCCAGCCGCGCCCCAGTAAACACCTCCACGATAGGCCTCTCCAAACATTGACATGTCTTGCGGCGTATCCATCCGGTAGCCGAACAGGCCGGGAATGATCGAACCCAAAGCTTCGCGTTTGGGCAAACTCCATTGCGTCGCATAATCCCATCG
>DATJGF010000093.1:0-17423 GCA_035495315.1 Candidatus Limnocylindrales bacterium | reverse complement strand
TATTTGATCTGCGAAATGAAATCGCAGTCGTTATTGGCGCAACCGGTGTGCTGGGCGGAGCGTTGGCGCAAGGTTTAGCCGAAGCCGGTGCCAAAGTTGCCGTCCTCGGCCGCAATGTCGAGCGCGGCCAGGCGCGTGTTAAGGAGATTCAGAATAGCGGAGGTACGGCACAATTCTTCACCGCTGACGCCGTGAACAAGGAAAGCCTGCGGAGCGCGCATGAGAAACTCGAGCAGTCGCTGGGCAAAGCGAGCATTCTCGTCAACGCGGCGGGTGGCAACGATCCGAAAGTCGTTGTGAGCGCCGAACGCGCTTTTGAAGCGATCGCCTTGCAGGATTGGCAGGCAAATTTCGATTTGAACCTCGTTGGCGGAGTGTTATTGCCTTGCCAGGAATTTGGGCCTGTAATGGTCCAACGCGGTAAAGGGAGCATTATCAACATCGCCAGTGTCTCGGCCCATCTCCCACTGTCACGCGTTGCCACCTACTCAGCCGCGAAGGCCGCCGTCCTGAACCTGACCTTTTTTCTTGCGCGCGAGTGGGCGGCCAAGGGTGTGCGCGTAAACTCGATTACTCCGGGCTTTTTCCCGGCCGAACAGAATCGCCGCTTGCTCTTTCATCCGGACGGTTCGCCGACCGACCGTACCAAAGCCGTCTGGAATCATACGCCGATGGGCCGATTCGGCGAACCGCACGAGTTGGTAGGTGCCGCGGTGTTCCTGGCCAGTCATGCGGCGAGCGGTTTTGTCACCGGAACCGATATTCGAGTCGATGGGGGGTTCTTGTCACAAACGATTTGAACTCAGGTGAGGCGCCAATGAACTTTGTAGGAGACGATGTAAGGAGACTCTGTTCAAGCGGGGTTGGCGGCAACCGGAACAATCAGAGTCTCCTTACGTCGTCTCCTACAGCGTTCAAGACGAAGGTACTAAGGGCATGAGCGCGCTCACGCCAGTTCAAGTTGAAGAAATCGTCGGGCGCGCCTGCCCTGCCGCGGCCTACAAGGGGAAGCGAGTCTTGTTGATTGTGCCGGACGGAACACGGACGGCGCCGATCGGTTTGGTTTTTAAAGCACTCTATAATGAGATCGGAGTCGTTACCCAGGCTTTCGATGTCCTCATCGCGCTGGGCACCCACCAACCAATGAACGAAGCAGCGATTCGCCAAAGGCTCGACCTTTCTGAAGGTGAACGCTCAACCACCTATCGCCGCGTACGATTCTTTAACCATGCCTGGGATAACGCGAGTGCCCTCAAGCAGATCGGGGCGCTGACGACGGAAGAAGTGAGCAAATTAAGCGATGGGTTATTCGCGATGGAGGTTCCAGTCGAGGTGAACCGCCTGCTTTTTGATTATGACCAAATCATCATCATCGGTCCGGTGTTTCCGCATGAAGTAGTCGGTTTTTCTGGCGGGAACAAATACCTCTTCCCTGGCGTGAGCGGGCCGCAAGTGTTGAACTTCTTTCATTGGCTGGGCGCGGTCGTCACTAATCCTAAAATTATTGGCAATAAACGGACCCCGGTGCGCAAAGTGGTGGATCGCGCGGGGGCCATGGTGAAGGTCGACAAGCTCTGCTTTTGCCTGGTGGTTGATGATCACAAAGAGCTGGCGGGTTTGTTCGTCGGGACCCCGGAGCAGGCTTGGGATAAAGCCGCGGATCTTTCCAGCCAAATTCATATCACCTACAAAGACAAACCGTTTCGCACGATTCTCTCGTGCGCGCCGTCGATGTACGACGAACTCTGGACCGCCGGGAAGTGCATGTACAAACTCGAACCGGTGCTGGCCGATGGCGGAGAGCTGATTATTTTCGCGCCGCATTTGCGGGAAGTGTGCGTTACACACGGGAGCCACATCGAAGCGATCGGTTACCATTGCCGCGATTATTTCCTCAAACAATGGGACCGGTTCAAACACGTCCCCTGGGGCGTGCTCGCACATTCGACCCACGTACGAGGCAGCGGGACATTCGAAAACGCAATCGAGAAGTGCCGCGCGGTCGTTACTCTGGCCAGTCAAATTCCGCCCGAGAAATGTCGCGCAATCAACCTCAGTTACCGCGATCCCGCGACGCTCCGCCAGGAGGATTTTGCCGACCGCGAACAGGACGGCGTCCTGTTAGTGCCAAAGGCCGGGGAACGCCTCTTCCGGTTGAAACATCCACCAACCTGGGCAACCGCCCCGTAGAAAACCAAAGATTATGGCCACGAAAAAGCACAAAGAGTTGAGCCAACCACGATCCACCCTCTTCCTCCACCCATCCCCCGCCCTTTTTTGTGTTCTTTGCGCCCTTTCGTGGCTCAACTTTAGTTCGTCTGCGGCCGCCGCACCGGCACTCTCGTTGGATTGGACCAACAACCTGTTGACCATTTCCGGCTCGAATGTGCCCGGCGAGAAAATAGAGGTGTGGTATCTGGAGGCGTTCTGCCGAAAGGGCGCAACGGGCCGCGATTGGAATAAGACCACGTTGCCCCACAAAACCAAGCTCGTATCAAGTGAACCACATCGTCTGCGTTTCTTAACAACGGTCGAACCGAATGTCGAAATGCGGCATGAGATCCGCGCCCGAAGCGACGAAGTTGAGTTTCAGTTCGAGCTAAAAAATCTAGGCGATCAGACGGTCGACATTGATTGGTTCGAACCGGCGTGCATTCGCGTCGAACGCTTCACGGGCTTGAATCAAAGCAATTATATATTCAAGAGCTTCATATTTACCGACAAAGGATTGACGACTATGGACAAGACGCACCGCCGCGAGGAGGCCCTGTATCACGGCGGCCAGCTGTATGTCCCGAAAGGTATCGATTTGCGGGATATCAACCCGCGTCCGATCAGCCCGGATCAGCCGGTCAACGGATTGATCGGCTGCTTCTCGGCCGACGACAAATACCTGCTCGCGACGGCCTCGAGTACGACGCACGAATTATTTCAAGGTGTTTATGTTTGCCTGCACAGCGATCCGCATGTCGGTGGATTGGCGCCTCGTGAAACAAGACGGTTTCGGGCGAAGCTTTATCTTTTGAAAAATGATCCCGAAAAGTTGTTGAAGCGGTACCGCAAGGATTTTGGGGCGCAATGAATCTTGCTCTCGCGGTCGTCCTCGTTCTTGTCCTCGAACTATGTCCAATGATCCCCCTTCGAGGACGAGACCGAGAACGATTCCATAATTCGTGTCTAGGGATTGTCTGGTCCTCTGTGCTGATATTCTCCGCGGCCGGGTCGGCTGCTCTCGCACAGTTCCCAGGACAGAAGACCTACTGCAACCCTATCGACATTAACTACCAATACAACTTCGAGCAGGAGCCCAGGAATATCTCCTATCGCTCAGGGGCCGATCCCGTCATGGTAAATCACAAGGGAGAATATTACCTGTTCGTCACCATCTCGGGCGGTTGGTGGCATTCCAAAGACCTGGTGAATTGGGAGTACGTCCAGCCGAACGTCTGGCCAAGGGAAGACATGTGCGCGCCGGCGGCATTGTCTGTCGGCGATAAGCTGTATCTGTTTCAATCGACGTTCGAGCGCCGGCCAATCTACAGCACTATCACGCCGTGGAATGGGCACCTGGACGTGTTTAATCCGCTGTTACCGTACATGCCGGGAGCAGCCGGGCCGTGGGATCCGGCGATTTTTCACGACGAGGATACGGGCCGGTGGTTTATGTACTTTGGCTCCTCGAACGTGTATCCGATTTATGGGATCGAGTTGGATTTTGCCAATCGCCTGACTTACATCGGCACGGCACAAGAAATGATCGCGTTGCACCCGGAGCTACACGGCTGGGAGCGTTTTGGACGAAACCACACCTCCACGATTAAACCATTCATCGAGGGGGCGTGGATGACCAAATATAACGGCAAATATTACCTGCAATACGCCGGGCCCGGGACCGAATACAACGTTTACGCTAATGGCACGTACGTGGGTGATGGCCCTTTGGGCCCGTTCACCTACGCGCCCAATAATCCGGTCTCTTACAAGCCGGGTGGCTTCATGACCGGGGCCGGGCACGGCAATACTTTTCAGGATAACTACGGCAATTATTGGAACACCGGCACGCCATGGGTTGCGGTCAATTTCGATTTCGAGCGACGGATTTCGATGTTCCCTGCAGGCTTCGATGGTGAGGGGTTTTTGCACGTCAGCACGCGCTTTGGCGATTTCCCGCATTATCTGCCAGCGCGCAAGTGGCAGAATTCGGAGGTGCTTTTTACCGGCTGGATGCTGCTGTCATATCGCAAACCTTGCACGGCTTCTTCGGTGGTGAGTCCTTATGCGGTGGCGAATATCACCGACGAAGACCCGAGAACGTTTTGGCTGGCGAGCACGAACCAGCCGGGTGAATGGGTGACACTGGATCTGCTTGGGAACTGTGAGATCAGGGCAGTTCAGGTGAACTACACGGATTACAAGTCGGGGATTTTTGCGAGTGACACAAATGTCTATACCCAGTTCAAGTTGTATGCATCGGCTGATGGCAAGACCTGGTCCATCATGGCTGACCTGACGAACGCGAAGCGCGATCGGCCGAATGCGTACATCGAATTACGGCAACCGGTGCAGGCGCGCTACATAAAATATGAGCATGTTTATACCGCCTCACCCAACCTCGCCATCAGCGACATTCGCGTATTCGGCCGAGGGGCAGGTTCCGCCCCTGAAATCCCTCTGCGCCTCGAGGTCCGCCGGGATGCGGACGAACGGAACGCATTTATTACCTGGCAGGGGGTTCCCGGAGTTGTTGGCTACAACATCCTCTGGGGGATTCGGTCGGATAAACTGTACCAAACCTACCAGGTCTTTGCCGACCAGGGCACAAAGCTGGAGCTTCGCGCTTTAACGATCGGGCAGAGTTACCATTTTGCGATTGAAGCTTTTAATGAAAGCGGGGTCTCGAAGCTTTCGGAGCCAGTTAGCATACGTTAGGATATTGAGCCGAATTCAAAGGCTGGTGCGAGGCGTAAAAAGCACCTTTCACACCGCAGAGGCGCAGCGAGACCCACCGACGATCAAAAGTGGAAGAGATGGGTAAAGAGATTTCCAACTATATTAAAGAAATCATGTATCAAAATCTCTGCGCATTTCGCGTGTTTGCGGTTAAAAGATCACCATGGAACCAACAACCGTGAGCATCCCGGCGCGCTCGCGACGCCAGGCACTGGATTGGAGCCTGGTCCTGTTGAGCCAGGGCATCGAACACGTGGTTGATCGTTCCGAGGAAACTTCGTCGTGGGAACTGCGGGTTGCGGCTGAAGATAACCAAAACGCATTAGACGCGATCCGGCTTTATCAAATCGAGAACCGACACTGGCCGTGGCGCCAAAGACTGTCCAAACATGGCGTGTTGTTCGACTGGGCCAGCGTTTCCTGGGCGCTCCTATTATGCGTATTTTTTTGGATATCAAATGCCCAAGCGGCGTTCGAATCCGCCGGGGAGCTGGATGCCACGGCGGTAGCTCACGGCCAATGGTGGCGGTTGTTCACGGCGATCTGGTTGCACGCAGATCTGTCGCACCTGGCCAGCAATGCAGTTTTCGGCGTTGTTTTTCTAGGACTGACGATGGGACGGTATGGCACCGGCGTCGGCTTATTGGCAGCCTATCTGGCCGGCGCGTGCGGCAATCTCTTTGCCTGGTTTATAGCGCCACAGCCTCGTTTTAGTTTAGGTGCCTCGGGGATGGTCATGGGCGCTTTAGGGCTGCTTGCGATTCAATCGTTCGTGCTCTGGCGGCGGAGCCCCACCGCCAGGAAATATATTCTCAGCGGTATCGTCGGCGGGGTGATGCTCTTCCTGTTGCTCGGCGTGAGTCCAGGTTCGGATTTGTTGGCACATGCCGGAGGTTTTGTCTCGGGATTACTGGTGGGGGCCATCCTGACGCGACTGCCGAACCTTGCCGACAAAACTGCGATCAACCTGCTATCCGGCGTGGGCTTTACCACGCTCGTGGTCTGGCCCTGGTGGCGTGCGTTGCGATGAAGGCAATCCGACTGCACCCTCATGATTCTCGTCCTCGTCCTCCACGTTGTCCTCGACCTCGAAACATTGCTAATTGACCCTGAAAACACTTCAATCCGAGGGACAACTCTTAAGAGAGCGAGCAAAGTAAACATCGCCATCCCAATTCGAGGACGAGGCCGACGACGAGGACACTACATCAATTCGGCCTCGACACATGGGGAGAGTTCCGGTTTGCTTTGCCGAATTTGATTGTGACGGAATGAACGCAGAACAACTCGCCAAGGCAAAGTCGCTGGGCTTTTCCGACCGCCAGATCGCGCATCTGACCGGCCGCACCGAAGATCAGATCCGCGCATTACGGAAAGAACTCGGGCTCGTGCCGAGCTACCGTTTAGTCGACACCTGCGCCGCGGAATTCGAGGCTTACACGCCTTATTATTACTCAACTTATGACCGCGGCGATGACGAGGTAAAGCCCAGCGACCGCAAGAAAGTGATGATCCTGGGAGGCGGCCCAAACCGGATCGGCCAAGGGATTGAGTTCGACTATTGCTGCGTTCACGCCGCGTTCGCTCTGAAAGAAGAGGGCTTTGAAACGCTGATGGTTAACTCGAATCCGGAGACAGTGTCGACCGATTATGACACCAGCGACAAACTATTCTTCGAACCGCTAACGCTCGAAGATGTGCTGCATATCTACGAGCGCGAAAAATGCTGGGGCGCAATTGCGCAGTTTGGCGGCCAGACCCCGCTCAACCTGGCCCTGGGCCTGCAGAAGAATGGGGTGAACATCATTGGCACTTCTCCGCAAGAGATCGAGATTGCCGAGGACCGGAAACTGTTTGCGGCGATGCTCCGCAAACTGAACATCCCCCAGCCGCCCAACGGCATCGCCACCAACGAGACCGAGGCGCTGGCGGTCGCGGCCGATCTTGGCTACCCGATCCTGGTGAGGCCGAGCTTTGTGCTCGGTGGCCGCGCGATGCAAATCGTCTATTCGGACAGCGAACTGCAGCATTATATGCGCTTCGCCGTCGAGGCTTCGCCCGAACGCCCGGTGTTGGTGGATAAATTCCTCGAAGACGCGACCGAGGTGGATGTCGATTGCATTGCCGACGTCGGCCGTTCCAGCCAACCCGGCGCGGGCACTATCGTGATCGGCGGCCTGCTGGAGCATATTGAGTTTGCCGGCGTGCACTCGGGAGACGCGGCGATGGTGCTGCCGCCGCACACGCTTTCGCCAAAGGTGATCGAAACGATCCGTGAATACACGCACGCGATGGCGCGCGAACTCAAAGTCATCGGTTTGATGAACGTGCAGTATGCCGTCAAAGGCGAGACCGTTTATGTTCTGGAAGTCAACCCGCGCGCTTCACGCACGGTGCCGTTCGTCAGCAAGGCGATCGGCGTGCCGCTGGCGAAATTGGCTGCCAAAGTAATGGCGGGAAAGACCCTGAAGGAACTGGGCTTTACCGCCGAGAGCTGGCCGGAATATTGGGCCGTGAAAGAGTCGGTCTTTCCGTTCAACCGCTTTCATGGACAGGACATTCTCCTCTCGCCTGAGATGCGTTCCACGGGTGAAGTCATGGGGTTGGATACGGACCTAGGCATTGCCTACGCCAAATCACAAATGGCCGCCGGCAGCCCGCTGCCCGTCAGCGGACGCGTCTTTCTGAGTGTCAGCGACGCCCATAAAAGCGAAGCGCCGGAGGTCGGCAAACTCTTTGCCGACCTTGGTTTTGAACTTGTCGCGACCGGCGGGACGGCAGCGGTTCTGGAAAAGGCCGGCCTCAAGGTCCACCGTGTTTTCAAACTCGCCGAAGGCCGCCCTAATTCAGTCGACTTGTTGAAGAACCGCGAAATTCAATTGGTGATCAACACACCGGCGGGCCAAGCACCGCGCGCGGACGAGGTCAAGATTCGCACGACCGCCGTTTATACGGGAACCCCAATCATGACGACCATCAGTGGCGCGAAGGCGGCGGCGCTGGGGATCGCCGCTCTGCGGAAACACGGCTACGAAGTAAAGACGCTGCAGGAATACCACTGAACTGACAACCGCCAATCTACGATCGTAAACGCTGATCATGATACATCCTATCAGCGCCAAATCAGCGTAGCGGTTTCAGTTCAGGAACGAGGTCTCGTTGGCTTGAAGGAGGGCATGGGCGTATTCTTCCCATGCCTTGAGCGGTGGTCGACGGCGCATGTTACTCGGACCTCGGCCACCACGGTTGAATGGTTTCCGCTTCTGCAACTGCCCATTGTCTGAAATCGGTCGAACCGCATTCTCGTCTGTGGTGACCTTCTCCGCCTCAGGCGCCTCGGCCACAAACTCGGTCCCGAGTTTGACCTCCTCCGACCGCGGGGGCCGTTGATAAATCCGCTCATACAGGAAAGCAATACGCCCGGCGTCATCCTGGCACTCGCGAAAGGCCGGCAAGGCCACGAGTCGCTTGGCTTGCTCAATCACTAACGGGCTGTTCATGAGAAAAAGGGCTTGTTGCGGAACGGTAGTTTCATGACGACGTCCCGTTGGCATATCCGGATTGGCGAAATCAAAATTAACGAGCACATCGGCAATATCGGAACGATCGACTCTTCCATAAATCGTTCGCCGGGTTACATACGGTTCTTTATCGATGTCCACTGGCCGCCCAAACATGGTCAGGTCGAGGTCGCCTCCAATCGCCAGCAGTGAATCCCGCAATGCCTCGAATTCAAGACGACGAATATTAGCCCGCCACAACAGACGATTGTTAGGATCGATTTGGGCGAAACGCGGATTGTTGGCGCTGCTTTCCTGGTAAACACTCGAAAGCATGATCAGCCGGTGAATCTTCTTGATGCTCCACCCCTCTTTAGTGAAGCGCGACGCCAGATAGTCGAGCAACTCAGGGTGGCTCGGCGACTCGGAAGTGGTGCCAAAATCATCTGGTGTGGGAACAAAGCCTTCGCCGAAATGATGCAGCCAAATGCGATTTATTATTACCCGCGAAGTCATCGGATTGCTGGGGCTAGCGATTGCCCACGCCAAATCCAATCGACCGCTGCCATTGGTAAAGGCGGGACGATAAGAACCTGAGAGCACTTCCAAAAAATGTCGTGGCACAACTACGCCTTTATTGCCGGCATCGCCGCGGATGAACACCGGTGAATCGTGCGGCTTCGCAATGTCCTCGAGGACCATCGCACGCGGCGGGGCACCCGGGTGCGTTAACTCCAGCCGGGCGATTTTGGCCTGGTTCTCACGCATATCGCGCTGGGTTTGCCGCAACCCCTCGCGATTGGCGGAACGGCGCATTTCACGCAGCTTGACCGCGAGGTTTTCGCGCTCGCGTTCGAGATCCATGCGCTGTTTGTAATAGTCATTGTAATCGGTTCCACCGAGATTCTTCGCAATTACGGGTTCGAATTGCGGCTCGCCGCAAGTGGCGAACACACCATGAAGTGAGTAGTAATCCTTGGTCGGGATCGGGTCGAACTTGTGATCGTGGCAGCGGGCACATGAAACCGTCAGGCCCAGAAACCCCTTGGTGACGACATCAATTCGATCATTGATGATGTCGTTGGGCATGCCCATGAACCGGTCGCCGACAGTCAGGAACCCCAATGCACAAAGGTTGGTCGGATTCCTTTTGGTGGCAGGGAGTTTATCCGCGGCAAGCTGCTCGATAATAAAGACGTTATACGGTTTATCCTCGTTGAAACTGCGAATGACATAGTCGCGGTAGGTCCACGCAAATGGGTAGGTGGGATCCTCGCGCTGACGCCGAACCTGCCCTTTGGTGTCACTGTAACGGGCAACATCGAGCCAATGGCGTCCCCAGCGTTCACCGTACTGAGGCGAGGCGAGCAAACGATCGACGACTTTCCCAAAGGCGTCCGGCGATTCATCTTTCAAAAACGCATCGACCTCTTCAGTTGTCGGTGGCAATCCAATAAGATCAAACGTTGCGCGCCGAATCAGCGTGCGCTTATCGGCAGGTGGATTGGGTTTGAGGTTTTTCTCTTCAAGTTTCGCTAAAATAAAATTATCGACTGGTGTCTTGGGCCAGGCAGCGTCGGTTACGGTGGGCACCGCTGGTGTGGCTAAAGGTTGCCAGGCCCAATGTCTCTTGCCGGAATCGGCCCAGTTCTTTTGCGCGACCGCCGCCGCCCGCGGATCCGGCGCGCCCATCTTTACCCACGCTTCAAGATCCGCGATCGCATTATCGGGCAAATTGTTTCCTTTGGGGGGCATCTGCAGATCGGCATCCGTGTACCGAACGGCTTTGATCAACAGGCTCTTCTCCGGGTCTCCAGGGACTATCGCCGGCCCGGTATCTCCTCCCTTCAGAACGCCGTCACGCGTGTCCAACAACAAACCGCCCTTCACCTTCTCGGCCTGCTGGCTGTGGCATTTATAACAATTCTCCGCCAGCACCGGCCGGATGCGGTTCTCGAAAAACTCGAGCTGAGCCAGGGTGGGTTCCGCTGCCAAGGCCTGCAACGTCAGAAATAACACAAAGGTAGCGCACCGCCGCCAAGCAGCAGCCAAAGCAAACGTCCAAGAGAACCGTAGAGACGCGATGAACGCAGAGATTTGCGTATGGACGTTTTCTCTGCGGCCTTCGCGTCCCTGCGGTTCAAAATAGGGATACGAAAAATCACAGCAGCGGCCCCAATTCCGAGAGATCATAGAGTGAAACTCTGCGCTACGATTCGTCGGATCGCGCCAGACTGTGTGCATATCAGGCAATGACGGATTTTACCACTTGGCCGCCGACGTCGGTAAGCCGGAAATCGCGGCCATTGTATCGATAAGTCAGCTTCTGGTGATCGAAACCCAAAAGCGCAAGGATGGTCGCGTGCAAGTCGTGAATGTGCACTCGGTTTTCAACAGCCGCGGCGCCAAATTCATCGGTCGCGCCGTAGACTGTTCCACCCTTCACTCCACCGCCGGTCATTATCGTGGTGAAGGCCTTGGCATTATGGTCGCGACCCGGATTGTCGTTGCCGTTGCGGTCCTTGACCGGTTTTCGTCCGAACTCACCGCCCCAGATGACCAGCGTGCTTTCAAACAAATTCCGCTGCTTCAGATCATTGATGAAGGCCGCCAAAGGTTGGTCGATCTCCCGGGCGCGCTCCGGCAAACGTTCCTCGATGTCTTGATGATGATCCCAACCGCCGGCCCACACTTGAACAAAACGCACACCACGCTCAATTAATCGCCGAGCGATAAGCAATTGATTGCCCTGCGGTGTGCGCCCATACGCGTCCCTCACCTCCGGCTTTTCTTTGTTGAGATCAAACGCATCGGTGGCTTCGGTCTGCATCTTGAAGGCCATCTCGTAGGCCTGCAGTCGGGCCTCAAGTTGCGCGTCCTTTTGCAGATTCTGGCTGTGCAGTTCGTTAAGCTTGTGGACCAAATCCAATTGACGACGCTGCTCTTCCAGAGGCGTGTATTGATTGCGTATGTTTTGGATGATTTGATGCAGGCCAGGCAGTTTGGTGTTGATGCTCACCCCTTGATAGATGCCCGGAAGAAAAGCAGACTGCCAATTGGCGCTACCGCCAGGGGGTGTCCCCCCAGGCCTCAGCGAAATATAGCCGGGCATGTTTTGGTTCTCAGTCCCCAGCCCGTACAACACCCATGAACCGAGGCTGGGCCGCGCCAATCGCGTCGAGCCAGTGTTCATGAAGACCGTCGCTACTTCATGTGCTGGTATATCCGTGTACATCGAACGAATCACGGTCAGGTCATCGACCAACTGACCCAGCTTGGGAAAAACTTCGCTCACTTCGATCCCGGATTTCCCCTTCTTCTGGAACTTAAACGGAGAAGCCATCGCGACGCCCTCCATTCCGGGAATGCTCTTGCCATCGAACTGCGTCAACGCCGGTTTTGGGTCCCACGTATCGACGTGCGATGGCGCGCCCTGAGCAAAGATGTGGACGACGTGCCTCGCTTTGGCCGGCAGCGGCGGATTGCGTGGCGTGAGGCTGGCCACTTCGTCAGCCGTTACCAACGATCCGGCCAATTCGTTCCCCAGCAACGCTGCCAACCCCAGCATGCCAAAGCCCATGCCTGCGCGTTGCAGAAATTGACGGCGCGTGATGAAAAGGTCCTCCAACCTGGCAGAATGCTCCTGGATGTACTTGTTGCCAGTGTTCATAACTGTATCAATATCGCAGAACAAAAATGCGTCAATTACGTCGGTTTCACCGTGTTGTTGCGAATGTTCATCATGTCTTCACGTGACAGCGTGTCGCAAAGTTGCAACAATTGTTGCCCTTATGACGAATGAATCAAAGATAGCAGAAACCGAACCAAGAACACCCTCAAAACAGGCCCGAGTCCGGGGTCCAAAGGTGCCAGAATGGCCCAAGCGAGTCACCATTGGCCGAGTCACCGTTCGCATCTACAAGAGAAAGACGCCTGCCGGCAAGGATGGTTACATGATTGCGAACTACAGCAGCGGCAAACGGCGCATGGATAGTTACACCGATGAGGAGGAAGCCATCGACGCGGCAACAACGTTGGCTCGGAACCTGAGCGAGCAGCACACGATAGCCGCCAGCCTGACCAACGATCAGGCGCTCGAATACGTCGGCGCACGCAAGCGGCTCGAACCTTTTGGAGTCACTGTCGATCAGGCGAGTTCCGCAATAGAGGCCGTCTTGAAGCAGCTTGGCTCGATTCCCAAGCTCCACGAGTCCGTCGCGTTTTACCTCTCACGTCACCGGCCACTGGAACGGGTCCGCGTCGAGGATGCGGTTGCCGATTTCATGAAGGCGAAGAAAGCGGAGGGCATCAGCGACGCCTACGAGGAAACGTTGAAGTGCTACCTGAATCGATTCGCGGCAGAGTGCAACGTGGACGTGTGCGACCTGGCTCCGGGCGATGTTCAATCCTGGCTCGAAGGTCTTGGGACAGGTCCCGGTGCGTTCAATACCGCGAGAGGGTGCCTGAGCAGTTTCTTCACCTACTGCGTGGACCATCAGTATTCTTGTGACAACTTGGCCGAAGCCGTCAAAACGAAGCGCAAAAATGGCGAAGGTCCGATCGAGATTTATACCGTCAAAGAGGTTAGTCGCTTGCTGAACGCGGCTGCACCGGCATTTCTGCCATGTTTGGCAATTCAGGCGTTCGCAGGACTGAGGACCGCGGAAGTTCAGCGCCTAAAATGGTCGGACGTAGACCTTGCTGGCGGCTGGATCACCGTGACGGCGCAGAATGCCAAGACGGCCCGGCGCCGGTTGGTGCCTGTGGCGGATAATCTCAAGGCGTGGTTGACGCGATGCGCCAAGAAGCGCGGTTATATCTGGTCGGGCGACGATAACGACTACGCTCAAGCGCAGGCGGCCACTGCTTCGGCAACGGAAGTTGTCAAAGGCCGCGAGGTCATCGAGGACGCCGTGCCGTGGAAGAAGAACGCCATGCGCCACAGTTTTATCAGTTACAAGCTCGCCGTCACAAAGAACGCAAACGAAGTCGCGATGGAAGCTGGCAATTCGCCTGCGATGATTTTCCGGCATTACCGCGAGTTGGTGAAACCCGAGCAGGGCGCGGCGTGGTTTTCAATCGAGCCGCAGTCTCAAGCGAATGTGATCACTCTGCCTTCCATGTCAGTCGCCAGCTAAGGTCGTGAAAAACTATTGCGCGTTCGCGAATACGTGCGCAATAATACATTATCGTTCGTCAATCGGACGGCATCACTCGGACGGGTCTGAGCGGTGACAGCAGAAAAGGGCGGAGCAAATCCTTGCTCACTTTTCTGGCCGTCGCTTCAAGTCGAGTTTAAGGAGTAACCATTAACCACGAAGCACGGCTGAAAGGTCTGCCGTGAAACGCAAGAAAAAGATAGTCCGATTGCCGGTTACCCCACAGCCACGTCCTGCTGGCTCTGTGCTGACGAAAAAGGAAATCGCCGACCACCTGAGATTCACCCCGCGCTACATTGATCAACTGATCGCGCAGGGCATGCCCCATATGAAGATCGGCAAGCGCCGCTGCCGGTTCTTCAAAGACGAGGTGGACCAGTGGATGCGCGACCGATTTGCCACCCGCCGCATTGGTCGGGTCAACCCTCAACCCACGGAGGCGGCATGAAATATGACGTGAGCGAGTCCGCCGTTCGGCGGAGAGCAAAGGCTTGCGGTTTGCTGCTTCAGAGGTGTAGGTGTAGGGACCCGCAGAATTATCTATACCGGACGTACCAACTGCTTGACCCACAGTCCAACTTCATTGTGTTAAGCGACCGAGCTTATGGTCGCGGCTTCGGATGCACGCTCTACGAATGCGCAGAGTTTTTGGACAAGGGCACCAAGAGCCGGAACCCTCAACAGCCGGAGGGCGGCATGAAGAAGATCGGGAAAAAGCAATACCGATACGTTGATTTTCACTTTGGCCGCCGCAATCCAAGGGAGAAGACGTATGGCGAGTGCATGAGTGAGGTTTACGACCTGGCTTTGCACGCGTTGAAGACCGCCCAAGCTGACGGGGTGGAATTTGTCGTGTTCACTCATGGCAGCTCGACCTCTCGGAGAGGCAAGTGCACGGCCCGCTCAATGGTTCGTGGCCTCATGCGCAGCCCGGAAGCGACACCTTTCATTATTCGAAATCGGTGCGTGCAATACGAAAGCGAATTTCTCGCGGCCATTCGCGTCCTGGAAAAAGAGGAAATCTGAACCCACGGAGGCCGCATGACATCAAAATCAAATTGGAAGGAAGCGCGATTGCGGTAGGTAACCGGGGTCAAACCCGCCCGGAATGCAACAAGCCAACCCGGGTTTCTTGTGACACGCTCGTCCTGTGTGGACCTGCGAAATGCGAGTCCCGCAGGGCGGCTGCGCGTGAATCTTGATTGAGCCCAACTGTGTCGTGTCAACAGTGGCAGAAAAACAGGCCGCCAGCACCAGCGTCGGCGTCAACGATCAAGGTAATCAGCCGCGGCTTGCGAGTAGATGTAAGGGTCCGTCGTGAGCACACCCACTTGAAACAACTTATTAATAACCAGAGGTAATTGCTTTTCGTGAAGAGAGCCGCTGGTTTTGAAGGTGATGCACCATCGCTCGTCGTATTGGCCTTGCACTCCTACTGTTAGTGTCTCAGTCTCAAGGCAGAATCCAAAGCCTTGGAAATCGAACGCCCTAAAATCAACCACGCGGATACCTCCGCTGAACAGTTTAGTGGTTAGCTCGTGGCGGACCTTCTCTCCAAGAATGTTTGCTTTAAACCTGACTTTCACGTTCCACGGAACAGACCAGGGCGCTTGAGTATACCAATGATCGAGCAGCGGAGCATTGATGTGAAATAGCTGGGAGGAAAGAAAACATGTAAGCTGGTCAACCTCAAAGGTTTTTTTGTCGCCCTTCATTTGGGTTCGCTTCGTTCGCTTTAAATAAACGTTGCAGCCAGGGAACTCTAGTCGCCTGTTAACCTGCTGGGCTGGATCAGTCGCGCTGGCTGTAACAAATTGGACATTGGAATCAGTAGCTGACTTTGCAAGGAGTGGAATTGGATCGAAGTCTTCTCCTTCGCGAAGCTCACGATCCGCCTCCACAGTGATGTCCAGTATTGCCCAAGTGGTGTCACCAAAGAATCCTTGGTTCTGCAAAAGGGAATCGGCGAAAATTGCCGAGAACTCCTCCTGAGTAAACGCCTCTTTCAACCTCCGTTTGAAGTTTTGATTGCAAATGCGTGCCAGATTTGAAAGTGCATCGTGGGTGTGCAAATTGAACCCTTGCAGTAGGCTCAACGGCTGCGCAACTTGATTGAAGTCCATTCCCGGGAGGCACACCGGCACGACGTCAATATCTTTTGCGTAAGCGCATCCCGCCTCGAAATGAACCCACTTCGAATCAATGGACGCTGGCGAGAGAAACACGAACATGAGTTTGCATTGCGTTAAGGCGTCGCTGATTTTTGTCACCCAGTTCCGACCGAGCCTTATACTCTGACCATCCGAGGACAGAAAGAACTCCAGACTGCCGGCAGCACGTGCGTCCAGTAGGTCTTTAAGCGCCATCAGTGCGGCTTTGTCCTTCGAGGAGTGACTTAGAAAAACAACCGGGTTGTCGTCCATAGGTGTGGCGATTCTGAACCCGCGAGCCCAAGACTTCAAGAGTGCACAGTCACTGCAGAAACACGGCCGCCCGAAGCCGTCGGCCTCAGCGCGAGGTCCGGTAAAGCTGAGTTTCCATGCCGCAATGCGGGCAAGCGACGGTCGCGCCTTCTTGCTCGGGAGCGAACTCAATCTCTTTGGAGCACAGTTGGCAGCGGCACGACCAGAGCACGGGCGGGTCAGGCCCTGGCTTCACCCTCTCTTGATGGAGACTTGAATCAACCGACTTACCGCATCGCGAGCATGGCACCCATGCCGTTTGCCACTGCTCAGGGTAAAACTCAAAGAACTGGCCGCACTGGTCACAGTAAGCTTTTTTGGCGGGTGAGGTCGGCTGCGATTCCTGCTGTTGTTGCTGGTGCTGCAGCGGTGGTGGCGGAGGTTTGGGAAGCAGTTCAGTGGGAACGCGAATCTCGCCCATGAGGCGTCGAATGTGGCCCAGCTCCTGTGCGTTGTCTTTCAGCACGGCCAACATGTCCCTCAGCCGTCCCATGACGACGAAGGGAAAGATGAGCCACGTGATGCCCACCACCAAGCCGAGGATAGCCAACACCGGCGAGAACTCTTCCATATAGGTAACGCGATGCTAACGCACGGTCATTTGAGTGTCGAGGGCTTAGGCATAAGATGGATCACTGATCCATTTCGTCAGGATTCGAAAACCTATTGCGCAATTCGAAAATCTG
Source organism: Candidatus Limnocylindrales bacterium (assembly GCA_035495315.1). Taxonomy (GTDB): domain Bacteria; phylum Verrucomicrobiota; class Verrucomicrobiia; order Limisphaerales; family UBA8199; genus DATJGF01. The sequence goes on along the minus strand of DATJGF010000093.1, from coordinate 666 downwards.
TGATTACGTATTCGTGTTCTTAGGTTAGCGCAGGCTCAGTAGACAGATTTTTGGTAGCTCGGTGCCTTACCTCGCATGCCTGCCAGGATAGGAACCTATCGAACCTCCGAGCCGCCGCCCTTCGACCGCCTTGTTCTAGTCTCGGTCGAAGGTAAGTGCAGCACTGAAGCAGACTGATGCGTATCGCGTATCAGTCTGATTTTTTTTGCCTTTGGGGCAAACGGAAAACGGGCCGCCGTGAAAGGCCCAAGCAGTGACAGAGACAAAAACGAAAGGTCAGAATGAAATGAAACCGAGAAATAAAAAGGCCGCCCGGGTGGAAACCGAAGCGGCACGGAATCAGACAAGCGAAGCCAGCTTGCCGCAACAGTCGTCCCACGTCAAGGGCAACGGGAACGGCCACTTGTCCGATGCCTTGGCCAGAGCCAAGCTGCTGGAATTACTGGCCAAAGTCGGCAGCAAATCCGTCACCTTCAACCGTGCGTATGCGGAGTTAGGCGCGGGCATTCCCGGCGCAATTCTGATTACTCAATGCGTGTTCTGGTCACAGTGTAAGTCCAATTCCAGCAGGAAGGGATATTTCTACAAGACCTTGGAAGACTGGACCGATGAAACCGCTCTGTCTCGTTACCAAATCGAATCTGCCAGGCGGTTCTTTGTGGAGAA
>DATJGF010000092.1:0-19864 GCA_035495315.1 Candidatus Limnocylindrales bacterium | reverse complement strand
CGACGAGCTTTAAGGAAATGGATCAGGCGCTGACGGAAATAGAGACGCTCGGTTTGCCGATTCACATCACGGAGCTGGATGTCAACAGCGCGCAAGGGGGCCAGCGTAGCGCCGGGGCAGACATCGCCAATAACGGCTCCGTCACCGAGGGTGGATTGGTGGACGACGCCAACCGGCGGCTGGCCGACGCGTATGCGGGACTTTTTCGGGCCTTTGTGAAGCACAAACATTCGGTGTAAATGGTCACGTTCTGGGGTGCGAATGACGCGAACTCCTGGCGAGCCAACGGAAAGCCGCTTTTGTTCGATGGCAACAGCCACCCAAAACCGGCGTTTGATGCCGTCATTGCGGAGGCGAAAAAGGCAATCACATCCACCAAATGATTTATAGGAAGTCAATTCCACGCCTGCTCGCATTGGCAGGCCCGCTCTTGTGCAGCTGCAACATGGCTGCGCAGGCTGTGCCTGCATGTCCAAAATCCGCAGTTTGCTGGAAGTACTATTAACAACCGACAAATGTCGCCAGACCCTACCTGTCGCTTTGATCGTTCAGGCCTCGCGCAGCGGTTTGTTTCGCTGTCCATGTGCGGCGAGGAGAGGATCTCTCCTTATCTGAGAACAAACTTCTTGTGAACGTCTGTTCGAAGTTATCCCATGAAAACGCTAAAGCTGCTCCTCACTTTGGTAGCTCTCTCCGATTTGATGACCGCACCCCTCCGGTCACAACAACCGGCGGTCATCAAGATTGATCTGGACCACAAGATCGCAAAAATCGATCCGAACATTTACGGAGCATTTGTGGAGCCCATCCGCACTGTCGTGTACGGCAGTATTTACGATCCCAAGTCTCCCTTTGCCGATGAGAACGGATTCAGAAAGGATTTTGTCCAGCTTGCAAAGGAGCTCAACATTCCGGTGGTAAGGTGGCCCGGTGGAAATTATGTCTCAGGCTATAACTGGGAGGATGGGATTGGTCCCAAGGACCAGCGTCCAACCAGGCTCGATCTCGCATGGCACCAGGTCGAAAGCAATCAGATGGGAACAGATGAGTACGCAAAACTGTGCAGCCTCATCGGGGCTGAGAATTTTATCTGTATCAACGCCGGTTTGGGGACACTGGATCAGGCGAGGCACTGGGTTGAGTACTGCAATTATCAGGGCGGGACTTATTATTCGGATCTCCGCAGGAAATACGGCAACGAGAAGCCTTTTAAAGTAAAATACTGGGCCTTGGGCAACGAAATTGACGGGCCCTGGCAAATGGGGCAGAAAAGTGCCGAAGACTATTGCAAGTTCGCTCTGGAGGCGGCCAAGATCATGCAATGGGTAGATAAGGATATCAAGCTCATCGCCTGCGGGGCTTCCAATTACGGACGGGGCACCAACAATGCTTGGATTGATTGGAACGATTATGTGTTGGAGCACATGATCGGCAAAATCGATTATCTCTCCGTTCACCGATACGTGAGGGAGGCCCTGGGAAGCGATACAAACTTCCCCGGGATGATGTCACTGGGGCTGGATATAGATCAAAAGATCGAAATCGTAAAAGCGCTGATTAAGAAAGCCACCGCCAAGTCAGGCTCTTTAAGGCCGGTGTACATCTCCTTTGATGAATGGTCCGGCGGAGGCCCCGGCACAGGCAACACGCTTACCGCCTCCCTGATGGTAGCCCAGCACTTGAACGCCTTTATACGGCACGCCGACATCGTCAAAATGGCGAACATCACAATGCTTTCGAGCCTGGTGGGAAATGCACCGGAAGGCGATTTCAAGAATGCGTTGTATAAGGCATTCTATCTGTACTCAAATAACTCCCGCGGCACCGCTCTGGACGTGTATGCCGACTGTGAGAAATACAGCAACAAGATATTTACTGACATACCTTATCTCGATGTCACGGCCGTGTTGAGCGACTCCGGCAAAACGATGGTTTTGAATGTGGTAAACAGGCATGAAAAGAATGCCTTGACCACCGATGTTGTTCTGCAGGGCGGGGCATGCACGGGGAGTGCTACGCTACAAGTGATTAACGCTGAAGCTGTAGATACCAACAGTACGAGGACCCGGGAGGCGGTAGCCATCACCACCAAGGAGTTTCAGTTCCAGGGCAATAGTATCAGCTACAGCTTTCCCGCGCATTCCTTTACACAAATGCTGATCCCGATCCAATAGCCGACGCAAGCCTCAGCGCGTTTCCAAAATCAAAAATAAATCATGAAAACTGCAATTCTCAATCTTGCACTATCCGCCAGTCTTCCGGCACTGGCACAAACAAACCAGCCAGTGGTGGAAGATTTCAAACCGTCGTCGCTTAACCAGCCCGGCAAGCAATACCCCCAGGTCAATTCTGAAAGACGTGTTCGCGCCCGGGTTGTTGCGCCACAGGCCCAAACCGTTGTTTTCGAGTTTTTGGGCGGCGCCAAGTACCCCCTGACGAAGGACGAGGACGGCGCCTGGGTCGGCGTCACGCGTCCCCAGGACGAAGGTTTCCACTACTACCAACTCGTGATCGATGGCGCTGGGGTTCCGGACCCCGGAACGCTGTACTTTTACGGTGGTAACCGCTGGGGCAGTGGCGTTGAAGTTCCTGCTCGCGACGCGGACTTCTATGCCGTCAAGGACGTGCCGCACGGCCAACTGCGTCAGGCTTTGTTTTACTCCTCAAGCACGCACACGAATCTCCGCTGCTTTGTTTACACCCCGCCGGATTATGAAAAAGATCAGGCAAAGCGTTATCCGGTGTTGTATCTGCAACATGGAGCAGGGGAGGACGACACTGGCTGGGGGAATCAAGGGCACGCCAGTCTGATCATGGACAACCTCATCGCCCAGGGCAAAGCGAATCCCTTCATTATCGTAATGGCTAACAGCTACGTCCCTGGTAGTTCCTACACTTTTGGCAGTCGGTCAGCCTCAACGAATCAAACCGGTGCTGCGACAGCCGCTGGCACGAACTCATCTCGCAGTGTGTCCGGTCCGGGCGGTCGCCCCTTCGACTTTAGCGCCTTCGAACGGGTCCTGGTCAACGACCTCATTCCCTTCATTGACGCCAGCTTTCGCACTCTTAGCGATCAGCCGAATCGAGCCATGGCCGGACTCTCTATGGGCGGGATGCAGACCAGAACGATCACGCTAGCCAACTTCGATAAGTTCTCCCACATCGGGGTTTTCAGTGGCGGCAGCATCGCTACAACGAACATCACCGACATGGACGCCTTCAAACAGAAGGTCAGACTCGTGTTCGTCAGCTACGGCAGCCGCGAAGTGGACCCAGCCAACCGCAGGCCTGGTGCCGGCCGTGGACCGTTCGGCGGCGACCCCAAGGCCAACACCGAAGCCCTCAAAGAGGCTGGTATAAACAGTTACTACTACATCTCCACGCAGACCGCTCACGAATGGCTGACCTGGCGGCGAAGCCTGCATCAATTCGCACAATTAGTCTTCCAGGACAATCCTATGCGGATAGCGGCAGCACTGAAAGCGGCTGAGCCATCTGCTGCCGACGCAGGTGCCGGAGCGCTCGCGCCCGCCTCGAAGGCCCTCGCAACCGATCTCAGCGGTACTTGGAAATCCGAATTTGACTCACAGATCGGGCACCAGAACTACACCTTCACGTTCAAGCAGGACGGCGAAAAGTTGACCGGGAAAGCAAATTCAGAAGTGGGCAATCGGAAGCGCGAAGCCGAAATCAAGGAAGGTAAAGTGGACGGCGAGACGATTTCGTTCGTAGAGACGCTGAGTATACAGGAAAGAGAAATTCGAATCGTCTATATGGGCAAGCTCTCGGCCAACGGTAACGAAATCAAGTTCACACGTGAGGTTGACGACTTTGCTAAATCGGAAATCATCTCCCGGCGCGAGCAGAGGGAGCCTGCAGAAACAGCACGGGCGACGAAAACCATCCGCATCAAAGCCGGAAAGTCCGAGTCGGTCAAAGATGCAGAGGGCAATGTCTGGCTGGCCGACCAGGGCTTCGAGGGCGGCCAAACCATACAGAGGCCCAACATTCAGATCGCCAACACCAAGAGTCCGGACCTCTACCGAGCGGAACGCTACAGCATGGACTCATTTTCGTGGCCGGTTCCCAACGGGAAATATTTGGTGAGGTTGCATTTTGCGGAAACCTTCGAGGGCATCACCGGACCCGGCGAGCGCGTGTTTTCCTTCAATGTCCAGGGTCACGAATTCAAAGACTTCGACGTTTGGGTCAAGGCAGGTGGGCCTTTGAAGGCGCATATCGAGACGGTCTCTGTCGAAGTAACCGATGGCAAGATCAAGGTGACATTCACCCCCAAAGTCGAGAACCCTCAGATCTGCGCAATTGAGATTATTCCGCCCGGAGGTGGTGAAACCAGCACGGAGAGCTCTGCGCAATAGGATAACTATGAAAATGAGAATGCGTTTGGTGATGACGCCCGCGCTGGCCCTGGCGCTGCCTGTTGCGACGCTGATGGTTGCTAACCAGGCCGTGGCCGCGGCCAACGTTCCACCGTCCAGGCCGCAAGGCCCCTGTGACATCTATGGAGCCGCGGGCGCCGCCTGCGTGGCTGCCCACAGCACCACGCGCGCGCTTTACGCCTCCTACAATGGACCGCTCTACCAGGTCATGCGTCAGTCGGACGGCAAGACCTTGGATATCGGCATCGTCCAACCCTCCGAGTCAGATGAGGGCGGATACGCCGACGCCGCAGCCCAGGACGCCTTTAGCGCTAACACCTACTGCTGGATCACCAAGATCTACGACCAGTCCGGAAACGGCAACCACCTCGTGCAGGCGCCCCGCGGCGGATTCAGCGGCCCGGCCATGGGCGGTTTTAACAACCTTCCCCTCGCCGATATGGCGCCAATTACGATAATGGGTCATAGGGCCTACGGTGTCTTCATCGCGCCGGGCATGGGTCTCCGCTGGAATGACGCAAAGGGCACCGCAGTCGACGATCAAGCGGAAGGGCAGTATTGGGTGATCAACGGCCATCACTACAATTCCGGCTGTTGCTTCGACTATGGCAATGCCGAGACCGACAGCCGCGACGACGGCAACGGCACCATGGAAACCACTTATTTTGGCAATGCCGGTGCCTGGTATCACGGTCCTCCACCCGGCCCGTGGATCATGACCGACCAGGAGAACAACCTGGTAGGCTGCGTTAACCCGGATGGATCCAAGAATTGCCCCGACCTGCCAAACATCACCTGGCGATTCGTGACCGCAATCGCCAAGGGCGAACCACACCACTGGACCTCGATGGGGGGAGACGCACAAAGTGGCAACCTGATGGTCATGTTCAGCGGGGTGCGCGTCAACCCCACGTATGACCCCATGCGCAAGCAGGGAGCTATCCTTTTGGGCAACGGCGGCGACAACAGCAATGGCTCGCAGGGCACCTTCTACGAAGGCGCGATGACTGCCGGAGGCACTTTTCCGTCGGACGCTACCGACCAGAAAGTGCAGGCCAACATTGTGGCTGCCAAGTACGACGTGCCGCGGCTGAACCTGGCCCCCGCATCGGCAACTAGTACGCCGCCGGGGCTTCAAACGTTCTCACCGGGATCCTCGCAGGAAACTACCGTGACCTTTAAAAATATCTCGGAGGTGCCCGCGCCAGGAGTCAAGTTGAGTATTTCCGTGCCGGGGGAGTGGACCTCTGTGCTCTCCGGCGGAACCGAGACGTCCAAAAAGTTTGCTGACCCGGTCGCAGCGGGCGCGAGCGTCAGTGCGACTTTCAAGGTTACGTCCGGGCCGGCCGCCTTCAATGGCGACCTGGTCGGCAACGCCTCGTGGACAGTAAATGGACGAACCCAATCCGAGACCACGACCGAAAAGGTGCGGAATGTCAGGCCGATTAAGATTAACGAGTTCCGCATCAGTGCCGGCTCTCTATCCAACTCGACCGACTCGTTCATCGAGCTTTACAACGCCGACGACACTGCCGTAGATATCTCCGGCTGGACCGTGACAGAGCACCCCACCCAGCAGGCCATCTTTTCGTCGGTGAAGATTCCATCCGGGACGAAGCTGGCGGCTCGGAGTTTTTACCTGCTCGGCCTCGCCAACTCCGGACTGGCGGTCTCCGCGCACAAGGGTGATACGACCATCTTCGTCAGGAGTACCACCGGCATGACCGTCGGCGATACGATTGAAATCGAGCCCGGCTCGAGCGTGGAAACCCGCAAGATCGCCAGCCTCGGCACAGCGGCCGGCAACAGCACGACGCTGTGGCAACCGCTGCCCGATGGTCCAGTGATCACGATCCCTGTCGGCTCAACTAACGTGCCTTTTACCGGTGCGCGCGGAGGGCCTTTCGGCGGCGGCGGCGGGTTCGAGGTCGCGGTCGGTGAGAAGATTGGAATCGGGTATGGCGCCACTTATCCCACGGTCGCGAACACCCAGGAAAAATACGAGGTGGTCACGGTCACCGAAGTTGGGAAGCCGGGCACACAAGCCTGGCTGGCCGCGGACGCGAAAGCCGGTGACACTAACATCAAGGTTTCCTCCGTCGCCAACGTCTCCGTCGGTGACAAGATCCGGTTGGACATCGACAGCGTCGGGCACGGGATCGAAACAGTCACGGTCACGAAAGTGGGCGTGCAGTCGAGATTCAACCCCAACAACGTTCGTAGTGGAGACGCGGGCACAGGCATTGATCTGGCCGAACCGCTCAAGTTTAATCACTCTGCCAACATTCCCTTTAGCGTTCGGGGAACGGGGATCAGCTTCAAGCCGGCGATGGCTTTTGCCCACTCGAGCAACGAGCCCATCCAACCGCTTGGCACCGGCATCACGCTCGACCAACCGGTGGCCTACGACCACGAGATCAACGCGGTGGTGCGTGACGCCGCGGTAACGACTGCGGGCTACCAAGGGCCTCCCGCCCCCAACCAGTGGTTTGGCGGGCCTGCCCTAGCCAACGCTGGGAACATGGTCTTGCGTGACGCCGCCAGCCGGGTCGTCGACAGCCTTAATTACGGCGGCCTCGTTGATCCGTGGGCTGCCGAAGGTTATCAAGCCGAATCCGGAGCTGGGCGTGCTGGCTGCGACGTGCCTTCGCCTGGCGGGGGCCGTGGTGGTTTCGGCGGCTTTGGCGGCCCGCCCGGCGGTGGGCTCAACAGGAGCGCGGGCCGCTTCCCGGACGGCGCTGACACCGACAGTAACTGCCGCGATTTTTTGTTGCAGGCGGCCACCACGCTGGCGGCGAATTCTGCCATCGACGCGAACAACATCAAAGTTGTCAGTGTGGCCGATTTTAACGCGGGCCAGATGATTTTTATTGATACCGGTGCAAACCGTGAGACCGCCGTCATAGCCGCGGTTGGTACGGCAGGCGCCAGCACGGTGCGCACTAATACTGAAGTAGGCGCGACTGTTATCCCTGTCGCCAGCACGTTTGGCTTCAGCACCGGCCAGAGCATCACCATTGACAGCGGTACCAACCGGGAGACGGCGGTTGTCGCCTCCATCGCCGGAGGCTTTCGCGGCTTTGGTGACCGTAGAGGCGGCGGCGCTACAATCACCGTCGCGGCGCCGCTCGCTATTTCACACACCGTGGATGCACAGGTCTCCGGCAGCGGGATCACTCTCAACACTGCATTGACGCGGACGCATGAAACCGGCGCGCCGATCGCCAGCAATCTTCCCACACCGGGCGCACCCAACCAGTATTACAGGAGATGACGCGCTCGAGGGGGTCCTGCCCCTGGTGGCGTCCGAAGCTCGCGCACTGAGACCATAGCCCGCTGCCACCAACGCGCAATCTACGGCCACAATTGATTTGTTGGGTAAGGGAGCAGCGTTGCCGCCACTCGCTCCCCTAAGAACCGGACATGAGAGTTTCCCTTCATCCGGCTCATGCCGCTGCAAAGCCCCCGCTTGCGCGGATCCGGATTACACGACGGTCTTAATCCCGGCTTCATGGCCACACATCGGAACTGGACGAAGAAAATAATGGTCGCGCCTAATGAATCTCACACAAAAAGCAAGAAAACCAAACCCCATTAAACCATTAGACGCGGGCCGGTTGGTTGAGTTACTGGCAGAGATGAAAACCTAATTTGGTCCAAGAATCCGCCGTGACGGGAACAGGTAGAGAAGTCAGCGATCAGGAAGCGAGTATTTTGCGGTTGATTGCGTTTCGGCGGACATTAGGGTTGGTTTGTGAGCAAGGCCTTTACGCGTGAGTCGGATGATTCCGGCAAGGGGGAGACTCCGATCGTTCGACGACAGCTTCCACGCGGCACCAAGAACTACATCACACGGGAAGGGGCGGATAGATTAAGGCAGCGGCTGACGGACCTGGTCGAGAAGAAAGAGTCGATGAGGTCTACGACCGGGGAGGGAATGGCAGCGGTGGACGCTGAGCAGCGAAAGATCGAATCGGCCATCCGCAATCTTCAAGAGATATTGGATTCAGTTGTGCTGGCGGAGATTCCTGTCGATAGGGAGAAGGTCGGTTTTGGTGCCACGGTAATGATCAGGCGTGGGTGCGGGGAGGAGGAGCATTACCGTATCGTTGGTGTTGAAGAGGCGGACCCGGAAGTGGGCTCGATCAGCTGGCTGTCACCTCTAGCAAAGGCGTTGCTGACCCGAAGAGCAGGTGACCGGGTACGGTTTCGAGCCGCAGGCGTCGAGCAAGAATTGACGATCGTGAGCGTAGCTTATTAGAGGACGCCCTGCCAGAGATGGGTCGATACCCCATATACTAATGACTTTTCTGTTTCTTGGGCAGGGTAAGCCCGGACTTTTCACCCGTCTCGCTCGCCGCGTGCCTCGTCCGCTGCTGCAGGCAGCGAGAGCACCGCATGAAACCTGATCGGGTAAGCTGCCCCAGGGTTATCTCGCCCGGGCTTGTTTGCTCAGCCCCGTCATGGCCGCGGATCTGGCCCATGGGCAGGTCAGGGTACCTTTAGACGGAAGAATCTCTGAGCAGCCGAGGCAGTAGCGTTAGAAACGGAATGCGTCCCGCCATCACCCGGGACACTGGTCAACGCGGTCCAATTCGCGTCGGTGAGAACATTCTTGTATTCAATGGTGTAGGTCGGGCCGGGACTGCCGTTTAGGCCGGTCGCGGTGCGGAAGCTCATGACAAAGTTCGTGAAGGCCAAATGAGAGGAGTCAAAGCTGATCGGGACGATGCTGTTTGTCTGGTCGCTGAAGTTTCTCGGGGAATTGGTGGCCGCGACCAGACTGCTGCCCAAACCCACTAAAGAGGACACATCATCGGCGGGTAGATTGGTATAAACGGCAGGGGGCTCGACCGAACCAATTATCCCAACTGTATTCGCTACGCCTGTGTTCAGGAAAAGAAAGGGCCCTTTGTTGGTAAAGATGTAGTCCGGCGTCAGGCCCCCTGGCACGGCGGCCAGGTTGCTTGTCCCAATAAGAAATGTCTTATTTACTGTGGATACGGCAGGAAGATTGGTGGGAAACGTGAAGGTATTGGATATGCCTGGCGAGCCGGTGCAAGTGATGACATGGCCGCCCAGAAAATATTCCGTGCCGAAACTTGAATTATTCGTGAGCTTGACAAACTGCACCGATCCATCTGCGCTCGAATACAGCTCCGTAACCGCCCATAAATGAAATGAAGCGTGGGCTACGTTTAACCCGACAAGCATTGCCGTGCCCACCCCCGCCCAGAGTCGCTCGACCCGGAACGGGCGTTGACTGGCGACAAGGCAACCTAAAACGCCAGTGCGAACAATGGATTTCATAATGCGATCTATGCCTGTCGTCGGCCGCGAGTGGTCAAACGGGATCACTCGAAAGGGCTCTTCTCATCAGGAACTTTTGCGGTCTGGTTATGTCCAGTCAGGTTGAGCTTATCTTTTTCTGCTCGCGCAGCGTTTACTTCTTCCGGTGTGACCTCCTTGCCAGAATTTCCGAATGAATTGTAAACGTAAGTCAGAGCATTCGCGATATCGTCGTCGGTGAGCGGGAACTTGGGCATGCTGTTATTGAACCTTTGACCGTTGACGGTGACTTCGCCTTGCAGCCCGTTCACCACGATCTTAATGGCTCGGTGTTTGTCCGAATTGAGAAAATCCGAGCCGGCCAAAGGTGGAAAGCGCCCCGGAAGCCCCTGACCGGTCGGTTGGTGGCAAGCCGCGCAAATTGTGGTAAAGAGATGTTTTCCGAGTTCGATCCTTTCGGTCTTGGATTGGGCACTGTTGAAAGCCGGTCGTACGCCACAAATAGCGCCTGATTCAACCCAATTTCGGATGGTCGTCCGCTCCTCTTCGGTGATTGCCTCAGATTCCGGGCTGTTTCCTGTAGGCATTGGCTGCTTAAAGTAAGCGCCCTTCCAACTGTCCCACACTCTTCTCTTGATCTCCCATCGCTTAGCAGAGGCGGTCCTGTAGTCCAGCCAGTTCTGCAGGAACCGGCTTTGGTCGTTATGACAGCGGGCGCACTTCCCCATCAGGATCGGCAATACGTCTCTGAGGTAGGTGGGTGCCTTCGCGTCGCTGTTTCCGACAAATTCCGGCATCTTGGTGTTCCCGGAGGCGGCTGTCGCATCCGATTGAATGAGGTTTCCGTGACTCCCGGGCAGCAGCCATATGCCGCTCAGCAGGATGGATATATTCAGAATTCTGCGCCTCAAAATGTGGAACCGTGTTGCGCTCGGTGTGGCTGGACACTTCTTGCAATTCGGGACTTTGAAACCTCCCCCAGTTTGGGCTCCGATGGGCTTAGCCCGGCCGGCGGAGACTTCGAGGCGAACGCCGGTTCTGCGTCTTGGCACGAACCAAAGTTGCGCCAATCCCGATTCATTATGGGTCTCGGCAGAAATGCCGGCCTGAACCAGGCATTGCCGGGTTGGCTCCGCCTGGGCGCGATTCTCAAAAAAGGCCACTCGCATTCTGCTCATATATCTGACTTTCTAAGCCCAACAAAACTAAGATGTCTAACTGGCGTTCTGGTTCCTCCGGAATGACAGATTCGATGGATGTCGAACCTGAGAGCGTACTGATGAGAGTGACGACAAAGAGGTTTTGTTCCTAAACCCTGCAATGTACGCACAGAAGAGCAGATAGTTTGTTCGCTTGATGAAAATGGTTGAGTAGGGAGGCCCCGTTACAACCTGAACCTGTGGATCTGGCCGTCTGCTGTCCGGCGAGTCTGCGACTGCAACCCGGCGCCACCCCACGATGGTCGAAATCTAGACTGGACTATTTCGGATACTGTCTAGACCAAAGGCTCGTGTCTTAGCCCAAAGGCCGACTCTTGCCCCTGTTATGGCGAATTCGTGGTTCGGGCGCGGTGAGAATCTAATCGGCCCTTCCTTGCCTTGATGGTGCTCGCGGGCAAAGTAATCGACATGAAGCAGCTGCTCTGGCTGATCCTGCGTTTGGTGGCCGGTCCGACTAATCTATCGGGTGGAATCAGAGCCGTGGTAGCGGCACTGGCAGAGTCAGCAAGGTGTTGGCAGTTCTGTTGACACTTCGGTTGAATTTCCTCCGATTCGTTAGACTTTAACGATGGAGACAAGGGTCGGAATCAGGCAGCTCCTTTCCATCCTAATCCCACCTAAACCATTCGGCAGCGGCAACTTCTCTAAATGCTGCAGTAACAAAGAGATTAATGGGCTCCGGTCACTGAATCAAGCCTGCAAAGACCAACCTAGCCCAACACTTGCGGCACGCTCGGTAACACTTCTGGTGACTCCGGAAACGCGACCTGCCTGGATAACGGTTACCCCTATTTTGGCATCCAAAAATCCGGATCGGTTTCGCGGGTCTCCTTCGGGACGTAGCTCTGCCGCGGGTCCACGCGAAAACGGTTGGACTCCTCGCTGATGATCGCTTCGCTACCCACCTTCAACGCCGCCTTTTCTTCGGTTGTGGCTTCTTTAAAAGTGGCCATTCCGGCAGCCAGCTTTTGATCGAACTGGCCGTAATCCTCGACTGAGGCAAAGACTATGTACGCCGGCGTCGGCATCCCGGCTATAACCCGGTAAACGCGGTACCGTGCTTTCGGGTCAGCTCGTTTGCGCGCGGCTGCATAAGCCTTGGCGGCTTCCTCGAATTGAGTCTCATGCCCGGGATGCAGACGAAAAAGAGTAAACTCGAAGAACCTTGCCTTGCTAAGGTCAGGGAAGTCTCCGACGCTCAAGTCAGCATTGTCGATTGCCTGAATGGTTCGGGCGCCATTGATATATTGGGAGTCAGCCAGGTCCAAGCGCGCCAATTCGGCAGATAAAACGGGGTCTTTATCGTGGCGTTTCATAGACTCGCCCAGAGCCGCATACGACTCCCAGACACTAACGTACCAGGCCTCATTGGGGCCAGTCAGGGAGGTCATGCCGATGACGTAATGGTTGGACTTGGCCTTTTCATAGGCGGCTGGGAATCCGGCCTCATGCTTGGAGTGTTCCTCGTTACGCCCGATTTTCACCTCTTCGCGCGTTAAAATGAGCAGCTTCGGTTGAGTCTTGGGCAGACCTTGTGCCGGTGCTGTACTGATGCCGCCCAACCCGGCAGCCCATAGGGCCCAAACGCATATAATGATTCGTTTCATAGAATTAGCTTTGAGTTGTGTGAGACTTTTGGGTGACGTTCCAGCACGAATCCAATTGCCCAGGTTAGCGCAAACGCTGCCCGCTGCAATTCACTTCGATCAGGGCGTCGCGTCGGCCAGGCATTGCCAATCGCTTCGGTCGGACGAAGGAAACTGGTAATATGCATCGTTAGCGGGGTTGGAACCCTATTTTATTGGCTTTGGGGAGTGGTCTTCGACGCGTTGGAAATCGTACCGGTCGTCGGCGTTTGCTAAAGGCCAAGGGGGCAGCTGGTAAACGTAGCCCGAACGGTCCCAGCGCCAACGCCAGTGCTCCACGTGGCCGTCGGCAAAAGCGATATTGGCACCGCAGTTGTGGTGTTCACCAGGCAGGCAACTCCATGCGTCGTGTTGGCCCGTCGCTCTATAAAATTGCGAAAAGTCGGCGGCGCCGCCGGCGGCGGTGGAGTGGGAGTCGATGAAAGTTAGCACGCCGGTTGGCGCCGGGTTTACCAGCTCGCTGAATTTTCGCCGCTCCCAGGGATCCGGGTACCAGGGGGGGATGCCTCCCATATACCAGGAGTTCAGGAAACCATCCAACTCGTAGGTGCGAGTTCGCAGCACGCTGGGGTAGCCGACGACTGCGGTTTTATCCGCTGGGCAGCGGTAAATCCCCGCCGACCGGTTGTAGGGGAACAATAGGCCCCGCTGGAGGTTGCTCGTGGTCAGGTCGTGCACGGCGTCGCCCACCGCCCATGACGGCTCACGGCTTTCAGCACCGTTCGAAGCAGCATTGAGCCAATCCGACATCGGTGGCATGGCTTGGTTGTTGTCGTCCACATAAAGGTTCCAGCAGAGCTGAAGCTGGCGAAGGTTGTTTCGGCAGGAGATGTCTTGCGACTTGCTCTTTGCCTTGCCGAGCACCGGCAAGAGCATCGCCGCTAATATGGCGATGATCGCGATTACCACCAGCAATTCGATCAGGGTGAAAGCTCCACAAGCAAGCCGACGCACAGCCAGATTTCGGGAATGGTTCAGGTCAAGCATATGATGGTGTCATTTCAGTTGAAGTTCATTTTCCGTGGGTGAGCCGATTATTGGCCCACCGTTAACCCGTCCGAAATCTTGGTGCAAAAGACGCCAATTAATTTGCAGAGGGGAGCCGAAGCACGAACGGACGCCCATTGATTCGGAGTCATTCATGGCTTAAGTCGGAACGACTGCGGGTGCTGATGCCACCTTGCCACATTGGGGCTTCCCCCAACCAAAGGCTGAGGCGGTTCGGGCATATAGGCGGGGTTCATCCAAAACTGAGCATCAGCCGTCCGGAAAAACGTGCCAATACTTAGAAAGTGCCCCCGGCCATACCTCTAAGCTATGAGCGGCCACCGACTGCCGTCCCATACTTGACCAATGCGAGATTCCCGGTGAGTTCCGTAATCGAATTCATAGTTTGTTTTTCTTTCCTTTCCCAGGGTGACGCCCACCTGATTGTTAGTATTTGGTTGGGATTTGTTTTGTTAATGCGGCTTTCCACGCCAGCGCTCGCGAGCCATGCCGTACCAGGCATGATAAGCGGTGTCATCCAGTACAGCAGGAAAAGCAGACGAAGGTTACTCTTGAGGCCGTAGCTACTCAATTGGCGGCGGCGGATGAGCCTCACGCAAAGGGCGCAACGGACGCAAAGGAGATGAGATTTTGAGTCTCAGGTGCGGTTCACCAGAAGGTGATCGTGGGAGTTAGTCGCATTGGTGTGGTTTCAACTCTCACCTTTGCGGCCTTCGCGGCCTTTGCGTGAGGTTTGTTCTAAATAGTGACGCTTGAATCTAAGGAAAGTGTTGGAGGACCAGTACAAAATAGGGAATGCCCGCTCAGTGCAGTTCGGCTCAGTGCAATTCAGCCTGAGGTTTGATCCGGCCCCCGTCTGGCTTAAAGGGCAGCTTCATGCGCGCCAGGATCTCCCCATACCGGCGATCGTCTCGGAGATGGTTGAACTTGGGCTCGACAACTATACTGGGAAGCCATGCCGACTTCTTATTGAGGGCGGCGGTAAGGTACTCAAAAGCGCGATCCGCGTCGCCCAGGCCAGCATAAATCAAGGCGTAAAGATAAGGGTCCACAAACTCTTTAAGCTGCGTTTCCCGGTTTTGCAGCTCCTCGATGATTTGCTGTGATTCGTTTGTCCTTCCTTGTCTGGCACGAATGTAAGCGATTTCGGCCAGCATGCCGGCCCAATCACCGCCGGCCCTGCTGCGCCCTTTTTCCAGCATCGCCAGGGCCTGTTCGTAATGGCCTTCTTGCGCCAGAGGTCGTCCCATATTGAAATAGAGCACAAAATTCTCTGGGTCTTTTTTAAGGGTTTCCAGACCGTAAGCCTCCGCCTTCGCAAAATCCCCTGCGTAGTAGGCCGCGCAACTCAGCTCGGCTTCGATACCGATACAGTCTGGATAGAGAGTGACCGCCCTTTCGACCGCCCGGAAGGCCTCTTCCGGCCGGCCGACGGTCTGCAGGCAATGCAAGTAACAGGCATCCCTCTCCAGGATTGAGGGGTCCAGATGCAGGGCCTGATCCAGCGCCTGCTCGGCCCCCTGCCAGTTCCAATCAAGAAAGAATCTGAGAATACCGTCGACGACAATGGCTTGCGGCAGTGTCTCATCAAGCTTCAGAGCTGTGCGGACGCTTTCACGGGCGCGTGCGAAATGGGCCGCGGGCTCCTGGAATTGATAGCCAAGGTCAAAATTAGCTTCAGCCAACCCAACGTAGGCCTCGGCGAATCCCGGGGCCTCCGTGATGGCCGCTTGAAATTCCTGGACTGCATTCATGTCCCCTGTATCCGAGGCCTTCTCAAATTGTTGACGGCCTCGGAGGTAGGGGAACCAGGCGCCGGTTTTTGTCAGGAGCGGACGCTGCAACGCGACGCGATCTCCGGCATTCAAATCAATACCAAGCTTCATGACCACCGCGCGGGCGATCTGCGCCTGCACAGAGGCCCAGTCGGTTGGTGAGTTGGTCATGGTTCGATTCCAGAGGCGCGCACCCGTGCCGGATTCGGTAAGTTCCAGGTTAAGTCGAAAATCTTCATCAAGCTGCTGCACTTGGCCAAGAAGCACCGCCTTGACTCGCAGTGCCTTGCCAACCTTTTCGGCTGGTGCCGCCGAACTTTCCGATTTCAAGACCGCGCTGCGGGGCACCACGGCCAAGCCGGATAACCCCGAGAGCAGATGGTTTAACTCCTTGGAGAATTCCTTGCTTAGACTGGCAGACTTTGTGTCCGCGGCTCGTATCACAACCGCCAAAGATTCGCGATGTGTGCCGGGGGGGCTTTCCTTTCGTGAGAGCTCCTGCCAGACCATGAGAACAAGCGCTGCCCCCAGTGCTGTGGCCATGGGTATGCTGGCAGCCGCTACGGGATGGCGCCGGACTAACTTTCGCGCGCGCGTAAAGACGCCGCTCGGTCGCGCGAGGATCGGTTCGTGGCGCAGCCAGCGCTCTAAGTCTTCGGCGAGCGCTTTGGCCGATTCGTAGCGCTTGTGGGGCTCCTTCTGGAGGCATTTCAAACAAATCGTCTCCAGTTCGCGATCCAATTTCGGATTCCAAAGTGAAGGTCGACGCGGTTCCTTCTCGACCACTTGCCTGATGGTTTCCATGGTCGTGCCACCGGCGAATGGAGGATTGCCGGTGAGCAGCTCGTAGAACACCGCGCCCAGGCCGTAGATATCGCAGGCTTTGGTCAGGCTTTTGGCTTGGCCAGTCGCCTGTTCCGGTGAAAGGTAGCTGGGCGTTCCGAGCACATCCATCGTATTGGTGACGGTGCTTTCATCTTCAACCAGCTTGGCCAGCCCAAAATCGGTGACCTGGGGCTGGCCTTGTTCGTCCAGCAGGATGTTGCCGGGTTTGAGGTCGCGATGCAGAATGCCGCGCTCATGGGCATGATGGATGGCACGGGCCGCGCCGGCCAATAGTTCTGCGGCGCGTCGGGGCGCCAATGGTCCGCTGCTGACGAGCTGCTTGAGGCTGGGCCCCTCAACCAGCTTCATCGTGAAATAATGCTGTCCCTCGACCTGGCCAATCTCATAAATCGGCACAATCTGTGGATGATCAAGATTAGCAGCCGCCTCCGCTTCGGTCTTGAAGCGTTTGAGGTGGGCTTCGGTAGCCCAAGGGCCCAGAATAAGCATCTTTAAAGCCACGACCCGGTTTAAGCTGCGATGCCGCGCCCGGTAAACCACTCCCTGGCCGCCGCGCGCAATTTCCGCCAGCAGTTCGTACTCTCCGAACCTTCGCGTTGGCCCTGGCTCGGTCGACTGCCCAGCGGTGCTTGCATTTCCGCGCTCGTGTACCTCGTCTATACCCAGGGTATCCGCTTCCGCGAAGCCTGTCAGTCCCGCCTCAAGCAAGCAAGCCGGGCAAGGCGCAGGCTCAGCGCTCGGCTCTAATTCCGCACCGCACTTGGGGCAATGATTCATTCTGGAAATGTTTTGTGCCAAATCGACGCTCTATCACTTACAGCAAGAAAACCGGTCTGAGGTTACGTCTAGGTTCCTCGCAATACCGCAATCAGATGCCGGACTTCATCATCGATGTCGGCAGCAGTGGCGACGGTATGGGCCACCTCTTCGTGCAGAAGCTCGCGATAGCGTTGGCGCAGCCGCCGCACAGCCTGTTTAACGGCGCCGGTGCTCAGGCCCAACTGTGCGCCAATCTGGGCCTGCGACTGTTCGGCCGGCTCGTCGGAAAGAAACCATCTCAAGGTCTCGAAAAGGCGCAACCTGCCGCTCGCTTCGTGCTCCTGGCGGAGACGTTCCAAGACCTTATCCAGTAGCGCGAGAGCCCAGCGCCGTTCGAAGATCTTTTCCGGGGTTGATTTGTCCACGGGTTCCTGGGCGAATTTCTTCTCCGCCTCGACCTCGTCCAGAGAGATGAGCGCCCGCCCGCCCCCGCGTTTTTCGGCGCGCGCGCGGAGTTGTTCGTTGAGCGTGAAATGCTTCAAAGAGACGAGCAAGTAAGAACGGAAACGGCCGCGCTCGCGCTGAACGGTTTCCAAATCTCTCCGTTGCAGTAAGCGCTCGAAGAACCCTTGGATAAGGTCCTCCGCATCCTCCGGGCTGTGCCCCTGCCACCTGACGAACGCATACAGCGGATACCAATAAACTCTGCATAACTTCTCGAGCGCCACCTGTGCCTCCGCTGATTCCCCGCGCGCCGCGAGCACCACGCTCCAATGCGTGGTGTTGAATTCCTGTCGTTGGGGCACTAATGCACCGCTGTATTCGCCGGCTGGGAACATGCCTTAGTGTACCACCATCGCCATGATTTTTCAGCGAATCTTTGCCGAGTGCGTTTAAAAGAGTCGGACTGCCCACGTTTGGAGTCGGCTGAAAGCATTCCGGGCCAGGCAATAATTCGTAAGCGTTGGCTAGACACGGCTCTGCAGCCTAAAAGGGGGAGCACCCTGTAACACTTTCCTCAGTCTCCTGCGTAACCTCCACCGGCTTTTCCTGCTGTACTGGATGACACCGCGTATCAAGGTCGTACGGCATGGCTCGCGAGAGCTGGCGTGGAAAGCCGCCATTAAACAATCAGGTGCGCGTCACCTGGGAAGAGAAAGCGTCAATTGTCCACGGTTTACGCACTAATAAATAGTATGAGATAGCATGATGCCCTCCAGGACCATAGCGGGGGGAATGCCGACTGAATAGAAAGCGAATTCTCTTTTTCTACAGTAGATCAACAGCAACAAACAAATAAGAAAGCAAAAAGGAAAGACAGCAAAATGAAAAAACAAATCAAAACTCAAGCGGCAGCCACAGCTATCAAGACCAGCATGGTATTGTTGGCTGCGGGCCTGATCGCCATGATCACGCCGTCGGCTGCCACCGCCAGGCCACGGTCCGAGACGCCTACCGCCACCCTGCTGGCGAGCGGCCTGGAGGGTACCCAGGGCAGCACCGTCGGCCCAGATGGTGCGCTCTACATCACCGAAAACTTAGAAGGCAGGATCTGGCGCGTTGACCCCGAAACCGGGCAAGTCACCACGTTCGCCAGCGGTCTGCCGGCCGGACTCTTCGGCATTGGTAATGGTGGGGTGGTCGACGTCGCGTTCATCGGCAAGACCGCCTACGCACTGGTCACTGGCGTCGCCTCGGACTCCGGCGGCACCAACGTTGTCGGCATCTACCGAGTGGACGGCCCGGCGAGTTTCACTGTCGTCGCTGACATCGGCGAGTTCAACATCCTCAATCCGCCGACCATTCCGTTCCACTTCGACCTCCCGACCGGATTCCAGTTCGCGATAGAAACATACCGCGGCGGCTTCCTGGTCACCGATGCGAACCTCAACCGCGTGCTGCGGGTCACCCTCGACGGCGAGATCTCCGTGTTCATCGACTTCGACAACATCGTCCCGACCGGGCTGGCGGTGAGAGGCAATACAATCTACATGGGCGAGGGCGGCTCCGACCCTCACCTGCCCCAAACCGGCAAGGTTGTGTCGTTCGGGCCGGAATCGTCCACCGTTACGGAGGTAGCCTCCGGCGTCCCCTGGGTGCTTGACGTGCAATTTGGCCTCGGTCGCACCCTTTACGCCCTCTCGTTCGGCACGTTCGACCCGGATACTGAATTGCTGAATCTTGCGGTGCCGAACACCGGCGCGCTCGTCAAGGTCAACGGGGACGGCACCTTCACCGTCATCATGGACGGCCTGGACCAGCCGACCTCCCTCGAGTTCATTCGCAACAAAGCTTACGTGGTCACCCTCACCGGCGAGATCTGGGTGATCGACGGCGTCTCGAGTCCGCCCTACGGACCGACACCCTGAACCGAGCGAATCGCAGATTAAGACCACGGGGGACCGGCCGCATGATGCCTTGTCCCCCTGTAGTTCCGTTCAGTGCGGAGGAACAGGCGGTAACGATCTTTCATGGCTCGTGAGAGTCGAGCCTATCTCAGATTGGATTCCGGCGGTTAGCCCAGTGTGGCTTCACGTGCCACAAAGTGGAACAATTTGAGTAATCTCAAAATTGTTAGCCAAACCGTTAGCCATTGGCTTTTTCATCGCTCTATCTCCTTGCTGCGCTGGCAGTTAGAGATGGAGGCGAGGGTCGGAATCGAACATCGTGACTCACTGTTCCGACCGCGAACGCACTCATTTTCCGAGTGAAAGAATAGGCTGATTCTATCGGGGTTTTCAACACTTTTGTGTGACTTTTTTATTGCTCATTCGACGCTCTCCTAAGGCCTCTTCAGTGCGCGTCGGGTGAAGATTTAGGTGAAGAATTGGGTGAAGAATTTTTCGAATTGGATCGGCGTGTTCTTCCTGCGCACCGCAAGGTGGCTTCCAGACATTGAGTGATGATGAGGTGAAAAACCA
>DATJGF010000091.1:0-3628 GCA_035495315.1 Candidatus Limnocylindrales bacterium | reverse complement strand
GAATTGTCTTGCGCGCACCGCCTCCGGCTGCTTCATTGTATTCGCTCGGTTGCGCATATGGTGGAATTGGCAGACACGCTACTTTGAGGTGGTAGTGGGGCAACCCGTGCAGGTTCAAGTCCTGCTATGCGCACCAATTTTCCTGGGGAAAATGGTGATTCAACAACAGCCCCCAAAGATACTCGGATGTTCGAAGATTTCTCGCCTGTTATTGGTCACCTGAACAATGAAAACGAGTAGACCGGGAAGTTTCCCAAACGGTTCAAACACCGGCGCTCGGGTTTTACAAGCTCACATCGCTGGCAGCATTTGTATCCGACAAACGATTATTTCTACTCAGCGGTAAGACCATTCACCACTCGTTTGGCTTCGCTTGTTTCTGAATCCTCATGGTGGTGGGTTTTGAGAATCTTAGTCGTATTGACCTTGTGCGGGTCGGCCGCGCAGGCGCAGACTAATGAGATGAGCACGCTCGAAGGGACGAACGCGCCCTCGAAGTTCCGTTCGCCCGATGATGGCTGGCTGGATATAAGCGGTTTCCTGCAAGAGAAATATGGATTCCTGCCTATCGTGGTTCCGATCACCGAGCCGGCGGTGGGTTACGGTGCCGGCGGAGGTCTAATGTTCCTAAGCAAGCCTCTGCCCAATGCGCAGGATGGACTTGGCCGGCCTAATATTACTGTGGTTGGCGGACTCGGCACCGAAAACGGGAGTTGGGGCACATTCGCGTCAGATATTCGGTATTGGCTTGACGACCACCTTCAGACCCAGTTGGGCTTCATTTACGCCTCGGTCAACCTGGATTTTTACGGAATCGGTAACGATGAGCTGCTGGGAAATCATCCCTTGCGCTATAATCTCGAGCCGAAAGGAGGAACGGCGCGGGCCAAGTATCGGTTCGGCGACACGCGCATCTGGGGAGGACTTAGCTATGCCTTTGCGGCGACAGACGTCAGCTTTGACAAACCGCCGGGCACACCTGGTGAACCGGCGTTTCGCCCCGAATCGAACGTTGGTGGATTCACGCCTTCGCTGACGTTCGATACGCGGGACAACTTCTTTACCCCGAACCGTGGCACGTATGTCGAGGCCTCGGCCGGGTTCTTTAGTCCGGCCTTCGGAGCCGACGAGAATTTCCAGCGCGTTGGGTTGGTGGCGATGCAATTTATTCCCTTGGGGCGGACGTTTTTTCTTGGAATGCGAGTGGATGGTGCGGCGAGCTTTGGCAACGAACCGTTCTACCTGCGGCCGTATATCGCTCTGCGGGGAGCGCCGACTCTGCGGTATCAAGGCGAGGAAGTCGCGCAAATCGAGACGGAACTGAGGTGGCAGTGTTGGAAGCGTTTCAGCCTGGTGGGGTTTGTCGGCGGGGGAGCAGCCTGGAACCATTTCGAACGATTCGATAGCACACAAACAATCGTTACTGGTGGCACAGGGGTCCGGTATGAAATCGCTCGGGCTTATGGGATTCACATGGGGCTGGACGTTGCCTTTGGTCCCGACAATACGGCCGTGTATATCCAAGTCGGCAGCGCCTGGGCCAGGCCGTGAGATCTTATTGATGCCGCGTCGCGTCGCGCCGCCACCCGAGTTTCAGCTTTCGCTTACACTCGGCGGACTAGTCGGGCCTGTGTGTGGAGCCGAAACTGCCCCGCGCGGATTCTTTGCGCGTTTATCGCGCGGCAGAGGGGTAAGCAAAACGTTGAGATCGCGGTCGCCCAACATTTTTGGTGGTGAGTCAGCCTGACCATAGGCCGCGATATCCCTTACAAACCTATTCATCACCTCAAAGCCGACTTCTTTGTGAGCCTTCTGTCGCCCTTTAAAGCGCAGTTTCACGCGTACCTTAAGATCGTCGCAAAGGAATTGGATGGCATGGTCGCGCTTCACCGCGAGGTCGTGAGGGTCAATGGACGGCGAGATCTGCAGCTCTTTCATTCGGCCACCCGACTGGCGTGTATGGGCATCCTTGGTGCGCTTGGCCTCTTCATAGAGGAACTTGCCGTAATTCACGATTCGACACACGGGCGGCATGGCGCTCGCCGCAATCTCGACCAGGTCCAGGCCCTTGCCCTGTGCCAACCGCAGAGCCTCATTGAGAGACATGACCCCAAGTTGCTGCTTGGTCTCGTCGAGGACCCGCACCTCGCGCGCGCGGATCTTTCCGTTGCGGCGATGCAGAGGTTCGCGTGAGTGAAATGAACGGGAAGGAAACGGGCGACTCAAATGCCCCCCGTTGGTTGGGCATGCTCCAAGCGCAGAACTACAATTGGTGAAGTGTGATACGTCAGTGACACGCATCGAATATTGCACAATCCGGGCAACAAACAAGCAGAATGACTTCTCGGCAGGGCACCATAAGCTCAGCCTGGATGCTCCCAGATGCAGTCGGCATGGAGTGGTTCAAGAGCTCATTTTCGGACATCGCTTGCTATTGGTGGGCAACGGTTCATCTAACGGCCGTCTGACAGATAGCTTGTAGCTTCCAGCACATGGTAAATCCGCAGTCTGAGCGATGTCTGCCGGTTACTCAAGATCCCACTCCGTGCCCTCAGGGTCTCGGGTGTCGTCAGCAATTCCCAAGTAAGACCGTGCCTCTCGAAGCGCAGCCTCGTAGGTAGGGGCCTCGAGGCGCATGGTATGCTTGCGGCCGAGTGTGTTGTCATATTCGAGGAGAAAGCCGCCGCCGGGCTCGTCCACGATTCTGGCAATGTTCATGGTGTCTGCGAGAGGAAGGGATGTCGGGCTTCGGCTCTCCACAAATCGGCGTAGAGGAAGTCGCCCAACCTATGGTGACAGATCGGACCTTTGGAACGATTCATATGATTGATTCCTTCGAGCATGGCTCTTCTCAGGACAGTTCCCGGACATCGGGTTTCAAATCATCAATGAATGCATTCAGTGAAGATTCACCGGTCTTGAAAATATCGACAGGGTCTTACGAAGAAGCACAATAGCACAGGAGAGACGTTTGCGCTCAGATCAATCGTCTATCGCACAAAAATACGAATTATCTCGCAAACGCACTAGCCTTGGCGGACACTAGGGACATGTTGATGGCCTTTTCTTTGCGGTACGATGGAGCCGCACGAATTCCTGCGCGCCGCAGGTTAGCCTGCACCGAGAGGAACCCTTCGGCGGGGAAGTGCGAGCCAGCGGGTTTGTTTGCCGGCCAAAAGAGTGAGGAGTAATTGCTCGTGCAAGTGCAGAACATCGAAAACGTCGTCGTGGATGAAGCCAACAAGCGTACGTATGTCATCCTGGCCCCACGAGTGCTCTCGGATGGAGAGATTTACAGAGCCATCCGCCAGGAGATTCTCAGGCGTGGGGGAAAACCCATCGCTCAGGGCGAAACGCTCACCCTAACCGTCACGTTGCGTGGCAGCGGTGGCTCACAGGTTGCCTGAGTGGACTGCGAGAAGCGCAGAGCTTAGACTGGCTTTTGAATGGCGCCCTGACGCGTCACACGGCAAGGGATAATGAATTCGAAGCTATATATAGGGAACCTCTCACTCGAGGTCAGCGAAGACGATCTGCGGCTCCTGTTTTCACGGGCTGGAGCCGTAACCGAAGTCAAACTGATGCTCGATCCGGCCACCAGTCAATCGCGCGGATTCGCTTTTGTCAC
>DATJGF010000090.1:0-41904 GCA_035495315.1 Candidatus Limnocylindrales bacterium | reverse complement strand
TAAGGGATGGCGTGATGAGCCCTTACCGAGAAGGCAACGGAGGAATCCCAAAGCCGGGCGTTGAACTCGCAGTTTATGGGTCTTCATCTTCGTGTATGCCTCGCCTCAGCGACCAAGCGCTGGCAAAATCCACGCCGGAGGACGCATCGTTATCCATGGGCGTTCGCTGACTATAATAGCGTGCGTCAGACGCGTCAACGAATGGAGCAGTTCAAGCCAACTGCGCCTGAATGCTTTTAGGCTTCCAAGTTGCTGCGGTCTCTGAAACACCACCACACCTTGTCCAAACAATGTACTTGCAACTAAGGATGACTCAGCACTGAGCTCCTACTTTCTTGAAGTTGCATCCCTTCGTTGCATCATTTTCTGGTACGCAGCCGTTTGCTCGGGAGTCGTCAGATAGGGTGCCAAATCCTCCAGCTTGATCGACTTTTTGCCGTTAATGAGTGGCGCGGCATCAAAGGCCGCCTTCATCGCCGAGGCCAGAATACTCATTTCCTGCGCATCTTCGGCACTCGAACCTGCGAAGCCGTTTTTGCCCACAGCCTGTATCGCTTCCGAATCAGGAATTTTTAGCGTGATTAGCCAGTTTGTTTCTGTTGGGCCTCCCGCCGGTGCCGCGCCGCTCGAGGGCACGATTTGATAGCGGCTCAGGATGTCGTCGGCTGGAGGAATCTCGAAATAAGGCAACAACTGAGAAAGCGGTAGGAAACTTGTCCTCATGGCTCTGCAGATATTTTTGCAACGCCGTTTCTGCAATATGGAGAAAGCGATTTTCGCCACTGGCACGCAGGCGGCTGAATGCTGAAAGATAATCCTCGTCGGTATCGAGTGTGCCAGTGGCCGCATCAAGCCAGTCAGCCTCTGTCAAAAACTTCATTTCCGGGATTTGCGCGCCGGGTGTTTGCGCAAGCCGTTGCCTGAGCCTGCCAACTCTGTCGAGCCAGGATTTGTCTACTGGGCTATCTGTAAGACTCGAGGTGAATTTTGCGAGTTCTTCTGACTCCCGGCGTAATCTGCTGACTTCGCCACGCAGAGCCAACAGTTCACGCTCATTTCTGCCTGCTTTGGCGAGTGTATTTGCGATTCCGGTTAGACGGTTGGTCGCGTCACTGAGTTCGCGCCGCAATTCCGCTATGGTTGACTCCAAGACGGCCTGCCCTGCTTGCAGTTTTTGCGTTTCAGCGCGAGCGTTTGCTGCTTGTCGCAATTGATAGAGTGCCGTCCCGAGGGCGGCCGTCAACAGGACGACAGTTACAGCTTTTTGAAGTCTAGTCATGTCGACTGAATTCTCAGCTTGCCAGCGATCCAAGGTCGGATTGTAAAGCGAGAGTAAAATTAGTCAAATCACGAATTGTAAAATTCAAAATAAGTTTTTATGAACATTACGCTGAATTGCGAACTCCTTTATTCGTTGACCATGCAGCCTCCGCCGTTAATATGCGCGTTCGGTTTTGAATTTAAACTATTGAAATTGAACTATGGCAGTAAAAGTTGCAATTAACGGGTTCGGCCGGATTGGGCGCCTGGTATTCCGGGCGATGGTCGAACAAGGATTGGTGGGCAAAGATGTCGAGGTCGTTGCGGTTGGCGATATCGTCCCGGCCGATAATCTCGCTTACCTGCTCAAGTATGATTCCATCCAGGGCCGCTTCAACGGGACCGTTGGCTCGGCTAAATCCGCCGCCGACAAACCGGAAGATGACATCCTGATCGTCAACGGCCAGAAGATGCAGGTCGTCAGCGCGAAGGAACCGGCGCAACTGCCGTGGAAGCAGCTCGGCGTTGACGTGGTTATCGAATCGACCGGCTTGTTCACTGATGTTGAAAAGGCCAAGGGCCATCTGATCGCCGGCGCCAAAAAGGTCATTATCTCCGCCCCGGCGAAAGGCGATTGCCCGACGCTGGTGATGGGCGTAAACCAGGATAAGTACGATCCGAAGCAGCACAACATCGTGTCGAACGCCTCCTGCACGACCAACTGCCTTGCGCCGCTGGTCTATGTGCTGTTGAAGGAAGGATTCGGCGTCGAAGAAGGGTTGATGACGACCGTCCACTCCTACACCGCGACGCAGAAGACCGTCGATGGCCCGAGCAAGAAGGACTGGAAAGGCGGCCGCACCGCAGCGTTGAACCTGATTCCGTCGACGACGGGCGCGGCGAAAGCCGTTGGCCTGGTGCTGCCGGAAGTCAAAGGCAAGCTGACCGGTATGGCGTTTCGCGTGCCGACGCCGACGGTCTCGGTCGTTGACCTGACGGTCCGCACGACCAAAGATACGAGTTACGCCGAGATCAGCGCAGCGATGAAGAAGGCGAGCGAGACCTACCTCAAAGGGATCCTCGAGTACACTGAGGACGAAGTGGTCAGCTCGGATTTCATCCATTCGAAGTCGTCGTCGATCTTTGACCAGGGCTCCGGCATTGAACTGAACAAGCGGTTCTTCAAGTTGGTGAGCTGGTATGACAACGAGTGGGGTTACAGCTGCCGCGTAGCGGACCTGCTCAAGTTCATGATTCAGAAAGGCGTTTAATTACCTCAGAGGTAGCGCGGTTTTGCCGAAACCGCCTTGCCCGGCCGCCTCGGCGAGGCGGCCCTACCGATGCGGGCAGCGCGCATAAAAGATCATGCCGCAACTGCTCTTAATTCCGGACCCCCGGCCGCTCGTTGAGCGGTTGGGGGTCAATTTTTTCAGGGACGCGCCGCAATGTCCGGGGGTCTACCTGATGCGCGATGCGGCGGAGACGGTGCTGTACGTCGGGAAGGCAAAAAACCTGAAGAAACGACTTGGCAATTATCGGGTGGCGAACCCGGGACGACTGCCGCGACGTCACCTGAGGTTGTTGCGGCAGGTCAACCGCATTGAGCTCCAGGAATGTGCCGATGAACGTTCAGCGCTGGCGCGAGAATCAGAGCTGTTGCGCGAATTGCGTCCGCGATTCAACCGCGCAGGTACCTGGCCAGGACCGGCGCGCTACCTCGGGTGGAAGGTGACCGAAGAAGCATTGGAGCTGGCGATTACGTCAACAGCGGCCTCGGATGGGCAGAGCTGCGGCCCGTTAGGCGCGGGCGCAGTCGCTTTGCGTTGCGTGCTGGTGCGGGTGCTGTGGTGCGCGTTGCATCCGGAGCGCGGATTGTTTGGCATGCCAGCCGGTTGGTTTGATGGGGGGCTTGCGGAAATCGCAATCATACCAAAGCCCAGAACAGTGGATGCCGATTTCGAACATTGCAACGCGTTGCTGCAGCAGCTTTTCGCCGGCCACGCAATTCCGTTGGTGGAGTGGGTTGGCGCGCGCACCATAACTCAAGCGCACCCGTTCGAAGTCGCCGTTCGCGAGGCCGATTTGGAAGCGATAATCGAGTTTGCCGCGAAACGCTGAGCAGTCGCGCTAGCGTCTTGGAGTGCGCCAGTCCCCTGGCGCTTTGGATGAGACGTCCTACTCTAAAATAACGCCAGAGGACGGGCGCACCCCAAAACCTCCCAAAAACCTGGCGGCGCATTACCCAGCAATTGCGCCAGCCCCAACCAACTCCTAATATCCCTTATGACCGAACCTGCCCCCCGCCGTCATTTCGCCAGCGACAATTACGCCGGGATCTGCCCCGAGGCATTTGCCGCGATGGTCGCCGCCAACCAGGGCCACGAAATCAGTTACGGTGACGATACCTGGACGGAGAAAGCCTCGAACCTTCTGCGCGATGTGTTCGAAGCGAACTGTGAGGTCTTCTTCGTCTTCAACGGCACCTCGGCCAACTCCCTTTCGCTGGCGGCACTTTGCCAATCCTACCACAGCATTTTGTGTCACGAGCTTTCCCATGTCGAAGGATCCGAATGCGGTGCGCCGGAGTTTTTTGCCAATGGCACCAAGGTGCTGTTATTGCCGGGCGCAGCGGGCAAGGTTGATCCCAAATCAATCGAGAAGGCGGTCAGCAAGCGGACCGATATTCACTACCCAAAACCGCGAGCCTTGAGCCTCACGCAGGCCACCGAGGTCGGCACCGTTTATTCGCTGGACGAGTTACGCGCCCTCGCCGATGTCGCGCGGCACTTTCAGCTGCGAATCCAGATGGACGGCGCGCGTTTCGCCAACGCGGTCGTCTCCTTAGGCGTGGCTCCCAGGGAGCTCACCTGGAAGGCCGGCGTCGATGTGCTCTGCTTCGGCGGGACCAAGAATGGGCTGGCGGTGGGCGAAGCCATTGTCTTTTTCAATCCGGAACTGGCGCGCGAGTTTGATTACCGCTGCAAACAGGGTGGGCAACTCGCCTCCAAGATGCGCTTCCTCTCGGCGCCGTGGACAGGAATGTTGCAGGACGGCGCGTGGTTGCGGCACGCTGAACACGCCAACGCAATGGCCCGCCGGCTCGAGTCTGCCTTGCGCCAAATACCAGGAATTGAGATTGCTTACCCGGTTCAGACCAATGCCGTGTTTGCCAGGATTCCCGAACCGGTGATTGAGGCCGCGCATAAGCGCGGCTGGAGATTTTACACAAATGTCGGCGGCTGGGAAGAGTCGCGCCTGATGTGCAGCTGGGATACCACGCCTGAAGACGTCGACAATTTTGCTGCCGACCTGAAAGAGCTTAGTCAAAAGGTGAGGTG
This sequence comes from Candidatus Limnocylindrales bacterium, assembly GCA_035495315.1. Lineage (GTDB taxonomy): Bacteria > Verrucomicrobiota > Verrucomicrobiia > Limisphaerales > UBA8199 > DATJGF01. The sequence goes on along the minus strand of DATJGF010000090.1, from coordinate 37,306 downwards.
ATTTCTGAAATCAAAGCCTTGCACCGCACGTCCTGTCGATCGACGTTTCCCACTGCTGGCCTTCATTTCCACGAATATCACGCGTTGGCGCAGAACTACCGCGTCCGTTCCAGCATGACGGCTACATAGCGAGCTTGTGGAATCACGAACTTCTTAACCTCAACGCGGACTGAACCTGGCTGGTAGCGCTTTAACACCAGATCGGCTATGTCGGCGGCGAGTTTCTCGATTAGTTTCCAGCTGCGATTATCGCCAAACTTGAGCAGATCATCCGTGATCGCCTGGTAATTAATCGTCTTTTCGATGCGGTCACTCACCGCCGCCGCTGTGAAGTCGAACTCCAGGTCAAGAGTCACCAGCAGGCGTTGTGGCTTGGCGCGCTCCTGTTCCGGCACGCCCACACGATAAAAGACTTCCAGGTCAACGATTGAAATGCGCGAGGCGCTTGGCATTGATTTCAGATCCCCTTTTGTTTCTTGGCTACCGCCAGCAGCAGTGTGCGGGTCGGGCTGTTAATCGGCATCGCCAGCGCCTCCTCCATCGTCGCCCAGCGAAATTCGCGCGCTTCATCGTTCAATTTGACAGTCTGCTCGCCGGCAGCGCGGCAGCGGTAATTCAGCAGCACGAAATGGGCATCACGATAGAATTCCTTCGAGTGGATGCAGTCCTGCACCAGGAGGAACTCGATTGCGTCAATGTCCAATGCAGTTTCTTCTTTGATTTCGCGGCGCAACGCATCCTCGGCGGGTTCGCTCCATTTAATTTTGCCGCCCGGGATGCCCCAGAGATTGGACCACTTGTGCGTGCGAACCATTAAAACGTTCCCAGCATCGTTGAAGATGAGCGCACCGACCGTTACGACCGGAGCGTGAGTTTCCTCAAAGGATTTGGGAGTTGGATGTAAATGGAGCTCATTTTGCTCGAGGATATCTCGCAGCTCGCCAAGATGCTCGACGATCAGGTCGGGTTTGGCCGCTCGCAACTGCTCGAGCGTATTGTACCCGGTGAGCACCGCACAGGAATGGATTCCGCCATGTCGGGCGGTTTCGATGTCGTGCTGCATGTCCCCGACAAAGAGGGTTTCGGCCACCACCAGGCTGTTCTCCTGCAGAATGTCGTGGATTTTTTTGCGCTTGTCCCAGACGTTCACGTAGGCCTTTTCCAAATACGGTTCAAACCCGGTCACCGCAGCCTGCACCGCGAAATGGTCGCGATGGACGGTGCTCAAAAGAAAGGTCCTCAATTTGCGGGCGCGGCAGAATTCAAGAAAATCGCGGGCGTGGGGCAGAGGGCAAACCGAGTCCTGCACCTGGCGAAAATGGCTGTGGAACCACTCTTCGAGTTGAGGGAGCGCGATGTGCGGAATATGCCGATCGTAAAACAGGGTGAACGGCAGGCAGAACTCGGCTCGAAATTCTTCCAGCGTTAATTCTCGCCGCTCCGCCTTGAGCAGGACGTAATTTGTCGCCTTCCAGACGGCGGGCAGATCGTCGACTAAAGTCCCTGACCAATCAAAAATTATGTTTCGGATCACGTTAGCAATCCTGCTGGAGTTGGGCCGGGGCCGGTGACGCGGAGATCCGGATTAACTGCCGAGACGAGAAGTTCGCTGAGGTTCGGTTCTGTTTTATTTCTTCGCGTCTTTCGCGTCTCTCTGCGGTTTTAAGCGTGCATTTCTAACCACGGACCCGCTTGAATTCCGGCCTAGACCGTCATGATCTCCTTCTCTTTGTGCTGCACGTGTTGGTCGATTTTGCCGATGTACTCGTCCGTGAGCTTCTGCAGTTCTTTTTCGGCGTGTTTGACATCATCCTCCGTGATGCCGCTGTCGTGCCCGTGTTTTTTCAATTGTTCCATCGCATCACGACGGACGTGCCGGATCGCCACCCGCCCGTCCTCCGCCATTTTCCGAACAATTTTGACGAATTCCTGGCGGCGTTCCTCGCTGAGTTCAGGAAAGAAAATGCGAATCGCCCGGCCTTGAACCGAGGGGGTGAGACCGAGATTGCTCTTTTGAATCGCCTTCTCAATCGGGTGCAACGAATTGGCGTCCCACGGCTGAATCGTCAACGTGCGCGGTTCCGGAGTCGTGATGCCGGCCAATTCGCGGATCCGCATCTGGGAACCATAGACTTCGACGAGGATGTTTTCGACCAGGGCCGGCGAGGCTTTACCGGTGCGGACGCCGGCAAATTCGTTGATCACTACCTGCTCGGTCTTGCTCATTTTGTCTTCCGCTTCGAGTAAGAAATCGTCCAGTTCCATAGCATCGCAACGGTAGCAAAGGTTGCCCAGACTGTATAGGGGCAAAGCAGGGCGGAAAAACCCGCGTGCGGTCACCGGCAACGTTTAACCTGTAACCCGCAACAAAGAACAGCTGAGACGCGCCGATCGCAGAGATTTCATGCATGTTGTTCTCCACGTTCATCGCGTCTCTGCGGTTTAATGGGTTTGTTTGGTCTTCAAAAGAGGCCAAATCCGTGAGGCTCAACTCAATTTCCTCGCCTCGTAGAACTGCATCTTTCGAAAAAAAACTCGTTTAAGACGTCCCTCCGAGGTGTTTTGCTTGAACCTAATATCACGCCCACTACACTCCGCGCGCGAATGTTGAATTTGACCACCCTTAACCCCGAGCAACGGCAGGCCGTCGAGACGACCCACGGACCGGTTTTGATCCTCGCCGGGGCGGGCACCGGCAAAACGCGGGTGATTACCTATCGCATCGCCTACTTGATCGAGCGGGGTGTCGTGCCGGGCAACGTCCTCGGCGTAACCTTTACGAATAAGGCCGCCCGCGAGATGCAGGAACGGGTGCGGAAAATAGTCCAAAGTCCAAAGTCCAAGGTCCAAAGTCAGGAAAACGGACGGCACGGATCAAAGGCCAAAGTCGAAGGACCAACGATCTGCACTTTTCATTCACTCTGTGTCCGCATTTTGAGACAACACATCGACAAGCTGGGCTATAAGCGCAATTTCGTGATTTACGACGAGTCTGAGCAGCTCAGTGCGGTGAAGAAAATCCTCGCGCACATTTCTGACAAAGCAAAGAAAGTCGACCCTGCGGCGGTGCTCGGCCTGTTGAGCCGCCTCAAAAATGGCGGCGAGCGCGCCTCCGTTTTTGCCGACGCGGACGTTCGGGTAATGACGGAGCACGTCCGTTCGCGTTACGAATCGGCTTTGCGGGCGTGCAATGCGGTGGACTTCGACGACCTGATCCTGCTCACGCTGAAGTTGTTCGATGAGCATCCAGATGCCCTCGAGGCCTGCCGCGCGAAATACCGCTACGTCATGGTCGATGAGTATCAGGATACCAACGCCGCCCAATTCAAGCTGGTTCACGCCCTGACCTGCGTGCATCGCAACCTCTGCGTCGTCGGCGATGACGACCAAAGCATCTACGGCTGGCGCGGCGCGGAGATCGCCAACCTGCTCGACCTGGAAAAACACTTTCCCGAAGTCAAAGTGGTCAAACTTGAGCAGAATTATCGTTCGACCAATACCATCCTTAACGCCGCCAATGCCTTGATTAAGCACAACGTCCGCCGTCGGGGGAAGAAACTGTGGTCCCAAAAAGGCGAAGGCCCCAAAATCCTGCTGCATACCTTCAGTGATGACGAGCAAGAGGCGCGAACGATCGTCGAGCAAATCGAATATGCCCGTTTGACTCAGAGAAATCTCTGGTCGGACCACGCAATTCTATTCCGCACTAATATCCAGTCGCGTCCGCTGGAAACCGCGTTGCGCGCCGCCAGTGTTCGTTATCACCTCATCGGCGGGCAGAGCTTCTTCGATCGGCGCGAGGTGCGCGATTTTCTGGCTTACCTTAAGATGTTCGTAAATCCGCACGATGACGTCAGTCTGCTGCGGATCGCGAACGTCCCGGCGCGCGGTCTCAGCGACGTGACGATGGAACGGCTCCTGGCGGCCAGCCAGGAACGGAAAGGTTCAGTCTTCGCCGCCATGAAAAATCCGGCTGTCACCGCCACATTGCAAGCCCAGGCTCGCAAGGCCATTGAAGCCTTCGTCGAATTTATCGAACGAACCCAGGCGCGATTGGAAAGCGGCTTAACGCTGCAGGTTTGGGCGGACCGTTTCCTCGACGAGATCGGTTACTTCAATGAACTGCGACGCTCGGAGAAGACTCCGGAAGCCGCGGAAGGCCGGATCAGAAATTTAAAAGAACTCATGGCGAGCCTGGACCGGGATGCAGCCTCGAGCAGCTCATCGCGCGAATGCCTCGAGAGTTTTCTCGAGGAAATCACTTTGGATACCGAACGCGAAGAGGACGACGAGAAAACCGGGAATGCCGTGACGTTGATTACGATGCACAGTTGCAAAGGGCTCGAATTCCCCAATGTCTACATCGTCGGGCTCGAAGACGGTCTTTTGCCCCACGTCCGTTCCAAGGAGGAGGGAACACTGGATGAGGAACGGCGCCTGTTTTATGTCGCGGTGACGCGCGCGATGAAGACGCTGACCATCAGCCATTGCGTCAGCCGCAAGAAGTATGGGCAACCGGTGCCCTGCCATCCATCTCCGTTTCTGCACGAGCTTCCCGCTGAGCTGGTTGAGCACGCTGACGAGAAGGGCAAGCAGTTGGTTCCGATCGAAGTCGGCAAGCAGCGATTCGACATCTTGCGCGCGGCCTTGGATTAGGTAGGGACGGCGCGCCGCGAGGTCCGATTTCGCACCGAATTTATCCGAGCAGCGCGCACGGCGGTCGCGCCCTACCTATAGTCAAATCCCATCCAAAATAGGGAACTAACCCTATTGGCCCGCCTTGCTCCCGTTCCTACCTTTGAGGCGTTCTCTTGGACCAATGCAAAAAGGTAACATGTTAGGACCGCCAGCGGGGTCTCAGGGGTGCATTCACGAACTGTTCGAATTGCAGGCTGGCGTAGCGCCGAACGCAATCGCGGTTAAATGCCGTGAAGAGACGCTCACCTACCGCGAATTAAACGAACAAGCCAACCAGTTGGCGCATTACCTGCGCAAACTCGGGGTCGGCCCTGAAATACCTGTCGCTCTTTACCTTGAGCGCTCCATCAAAATGGTGGTCGCCATTCTCGGCGTCTTAAAGGCCGGCGGCGTGTATGTCCCGATCGACCTGGCATACCCAAAAGAACGTCTGGGCTTCATGCTCGAAGACTCTCAGGCCCCGCTGCTGCTGACCCAGGACAGTCTGCGCGAGAAAGTACCGCTCCAAGCCAAAGGCGTTATTAATCTGGATGCTGAATGGAAACGGATAGCCGATGAGCCTCGCGACAATCCGTCTCCGGTCACCACCGCGGAGAATGCCGCCTATATTATATATACGTCGGGTTCAACGGGTAGACCCAAAGGCGTGTTGGTAACACACCATAACGTCGTGCGTCTTCTGAAGCAAACCGCTCACTGGTATGGGTTTAACGCGGATGATGTTTGGCCTCTTTTTCACTCCTATGCCTTCGACGTCTCCGTATGGGAACTCTGGGGTGCCCTCTTTAACGGCGGCCGGCTCATCGTCGTGCCTTACCTCGTAACACGCTCCCCTGGAGAATTCTACGACTTATTGGCAAAGGAACGCGTCACCGTTCTTAATCAGACACCATCCGCTTTCCGCCAGCTGATCTGGGCCGAAACCAACGCGGAAACCAAACACGAATTGCAATTGCGCTATGTGATTTGCGCCGGCGAAGCGCTCGAACTTCAAAGCCTCAAGCCCTGGTTCGACCGCCATGGCGACGACCGCCCGAAAGTGGTCAACATGTATGGCATCACCGAAACCACAGTTCACTCGACCTATCGCGTGATCCGGCGTGGGGATTTAACCAATGGCATGGGTAGCGTGATTGGCGTCCCGATCCCCGACTTGCAAATCCATCTCGTCGACGAAAACCTTAAACCAGTCCCCGCCGGCGTACCAGGCGAAATTTGCGTCGGCGGCGCGGGTGTGGCGCGTGGTTATTTGAACCGGCCGGAACTTAATGCCAAGAGGTTCTTGCCGGATCCTTTCTCGAACATTGCCGGAGCGAAGCTTTATCGCAGCGGCGACCTGGCCCAAATCAACGCCAATGGCGAGCTCGAGTATTTGGGGCGCATGGATCATCAGGTAAAAATTCGCGGTTTCCGCGTCGAACTCGGAGAAATTGAGTCGGCGTTGAACCGGCATCCGATGATCCGTGAAAGCGTCGTCGTTGCGCACGATGGCAATGTCGGCGACAAACGGTTGGTGGCTTACGTAGTGGCGGTCGCCAGCGCGCCGACGGTGACCGAATTGCGCGAGTACCTCGCAAATAAGATCCCGGACTACATGCTCCCGGCGGTCTTTATGATGTTGCCCCGGCTGCCGCTGACGACCAACGGCAAAGTGGACCGCCGCGCCTTACCCAGCCCTGACGGCGCCCGTCCCTCACTTAAGACCGCCTACCTAGCCCCACGGACTGAGCCGGAAAAGGCCCTCACCGAAATCTGGAGCAAAGTCCTCGAAGTCGAGCAGGTCGGCGTCGACGACAACTTTTTCGAGCTTGGCGGAGATTCGATTCGCAGCATCACGATCCTCTCGCGTGCGCGGGAACGCGGGCTGAACCTTTCGCTCGAGGACATCTTTCAGCATCCCACTATCGCCGCGCTCGTCAAATGTGCCGAATCGGCCAAACCTGAGATAGCCGCGGTGCGAACCGAGCCCTTCAGCCTGGTTTCGCCGGAGGATCGTGCCAAGTTGCCGCCTGATGTCGAGGATGCTTACCCGCTGACTCGTCTGCAGATGGGGATGTTCTTCTACAACGAGCTGGAGCCACTCTCGGCGATGTACCATGATGTGTTCAGTTACCGGATTCAGGCGCCGTTTGATCGGGAGAAGCTCGAGCAGGCTCTAAAGCGGTTGGCGAACAGGCACCCAATCCTGCGCACCTCATTCCACCTGGCCGGTTTTATTCAGCCGCTGCAATTGGTGCACCGGCAGGCTAAAGTCCCTTTCACCGTTGAAGACCTCACGGCCTTGCCGCAGGCGCAGCAGGACCAACGACTGGTGCGCTGGATCGAAAGTGAGAAGCGTGTGCCTTTCGACCGCGCGGTTGCTCCCCTGGTTCGGTTTCACGCCCAGCTGCGCGGCGAGCGCTCTTTCCAGTTTATTATCAGTTTCCACCACTCCTGCCTGGACGGCTGGAGTTTGGCGGCGGTGATGACAGAGATTTTCCAGGATTACACCGCTCTCCTCAGCGGCAAAGAAGTCAACCTCGCGCCGCCCCGCATTACCTACCGCGATTTCGTTGCGCTCGAACTCCAATCGCGTGCGTCAGAACAAAGCCGCGCGTTCTGGCAGGAAAAGCTCGCCGGCGCGCGCGCCCAAAACCTGCCGCGCTGGCCAAAGTCGCTGCGCCGCGGCGGTTACGAGCAGTCGCGTGGGCCGGAAATCCAAATCGAAGCCGGTGTCTTTTTGGGACTGAAGCAACTGGCGCAACGCGCGGGCGTGCCGCTCAAGACAGTTCTTCTCGCCGCGCACCAAAGCGTCATGTCGCTTATGGCCGGGCAGGCCGATGTGATTAGCGGACTGATCTCCAATGGACGCCCGGAAGCGATTGATGGGGAAAAACTGATCGGCTTGTTTCTAAATACCGTGCCCCTGCGCCAACAACTGGATGGCGGCAGCTGGCTCGACCTGGTGAAACAAACCTTCGCCGCCGAGCAGGAGGTCGTCCCTCACCGGCGTTTTCCGCTAGCCGAGGTCCAGAAGCTCACCGGCGGCCAGGCGTTATTCGAGACCGCGTTCGACTTCGTGCATTTCCATGTCTACAAGACTCTGCAGGAGTGCCGGGACTTGGATTTGTCGGAAGGTCATTATTTCGAGGCGAACAACCTGACGACTTACACGACGTTCATGCTCGATGTCAGTTCCACGCAACTTGAGCTGCACATCGATTACGATCCCAATGTCCTGTGCTGTGAGCAGATCGAGCAGCTGTCGAATTATTACGTCGAGACCCTTAAAGCGATGGCCGCCGCGCCCGACGCGCCGTATGACTCGTTCTCTCCCTTGGCGGAGACGGAGACTCGCCCCCTGCTAAGCGAGTGGAACCAAACCGCGGTCGAGTACCCGGCCGATAAGACCCTTCCCCAGCTCTTCGAGGAGCGGGTGCGGGAAAATCCGGAAGCCGTCGCGTTGGTCTTCGAAGGGCGGAAGCTGACTTTCGGCGACCTTAGCGAACGAGCCGAGCAACTCGCGCATTGCCTCCACGCGCTCAATCTCGTCGCAGAGGAGTTGGTCGGCGTTTGCCTCGAACGCTCCCCGGAAATGGTGATTGCTTTGTTGGCCGTTCTGAAGGCCGGCGGCGCCTATGTGCCGCTCGACCCCACATATCCGAAAGAACGCCTGGCGTTCATGATGAACGATGCCCGGCTTCGGCTGGTGCTGACGCAACGATCTCTATCGGAAACGCTGCCGGTTTCCACCGCGCAGATTTTATGTGTTGAGGATTTCACCGCGCCGGTGAACGCGGGCACAACTTCAGCGCCCGGAGCCATCGGGGTCAAAGAGCAAACTGTTCAGGTCCCTAAGGCGACCGACCTGGCCTACGTCATTTATACCTCGGGCTCGACCGGCCAGCCCAAAGGCGTGCAAGTGACGCACCGCTCGGTGGTGAACCTCCTGACGTCAATCGCGCGAACCACGAGCTTCACCAATCGCGATAACTTGCTCGCCGTTACGACGCTCTCGTTCGATATCGCCGGGCTCGAGCTATTTTTGCCGCTAATTACCGGGGCGCAGATCACGTTGGCCAGCCGGGAAACCGCCGGCAACGGGACACAGCTGGGGTCGTTGATTGAGTCGAGCGGCGCGACAGTGATGCAGGCTACGCCGGCGACGTGGCGCTTGCTGCTCGAGGGGGGCTGGCGTGGCAACCCGAACCTGAAAATTTTCTGCGGCGGAGAATCGTTGTCGCGGAGTTTGGCTGATCAGGTGTCGAACCGCTGCGCTGAGCTGTGGAATTTTTACGGCCCGACGGAGACCACGATTTGGTCGAGTGCCTGGAAGGTGCTGCCGGATGAACCCGTGCTGATCGGGCGTCCGCTGGCGAACACACAATTCTATATCCTGGATGGGAAGCTGCGTCCGGTCCCGCTGGGAGTCGCCGGAGAGCTTTACATCGGCGGCGATGGGCTCGCCCGCGGTTACCTGAATCGGCCGGAATTGACCGAGGAAAAATTCATCGCGAACCCGTTCGGCGGCGCGGCGAGCCGGCGCCTGTACAGAACCGGCGATTTGGCGCGTTACTTGCCGGATGGCCAGGTGGAATGCCTGGGCCGTATCGATCAGCAAGTCAAAATCAGGGGCTTTCGGATCGAGCCTGCAGAGATCGAAGCGGTGCTGCGGCAACACAAAGGGATCGCCGATGCGCTGGTCACGGCGCGTGAAGATGCGCTGGGCGAAAAGCGGCTGGTCGGATACGTCATCAGCCGGAATGGGCCGCCGTCGCCGCTCGATCTGCGAGACTTTATCAGGGCCAAATTGCCGCTCTACATGGTACCGACTCAATTTGTGACGGTGCAGCAATTCCCGCTGACTCCGAACGGAAAGATCGATGTTCGGCGCCTGCCCAGCCCCGAGAATGATCGCATCAGTTCCCGGCCGTACGTCGCCGCTCGAAATGTGGAGGAACAAGGGCTCGCCGAGATCTGGCAGGAAGTATTGGAGCTCAAACAGGTCGGCATTGATGATGACTTCTTCGAACTGGGGGCCGAGTCGCTCTCGGCGACGCGCGCGTTTGCCCGCATCAACGCCGCCTTCGCCACCGCGCTCACGTTGCGGGAGATTCTCGATCGGCCCACCATTCGGTTGCTGGCAGAACTCGTCGCCAGTTCCAAAGGCTCCGCGCCCGTTAACCGGCCCGTTATCCTACGCCAACCCCGCGCGCTCGAATCAGTGTAAGACTCGCAGGCTGCGGTACCCCACCCAAACGTTTTTCGGAAGGCCGAGTTCCGCGAGGCCCAACTATCTCCTATATGAAATGCGTCAATGAACAAGCGTCAGCGAGACGGCCTTGAAAGGGCTACGTGTACGGGAGGTATTGTAAGGAAGCCTCACGCCAAAGTGGCGAAGGCGCAAAGGTTGACAAAGGGGGCTTGGCTTTAGTCCAGGGTTGTTTACGGCGTTTTTTAGGATAAACTGTGTTTACGCTATGCTCCCACGACTGCCCGGTGAATTAGAGGGTTCTGCCACTGGGTCCTTAAGATTCGGGACCACTCATTGGAGCGTAGTACTTCACGCGGGCCAGGGGGCTGAGGAAGCACTGTTAAAGCTCTGCAAGATTTATTGGCGCCCGCTTTATGCCTATACGCGGCAACGGGGTCATCCAGTCCACGAAGCCCAGGATTTGACTCAGGGTTTTTTTGCCCACTTATTACAGAACCATGGTTTGGCAGGGGTGGCCCCGTCTAAAGGGCGTTTTCGCTCCTTCCTGCTGGCATCGCTTAAACATTTTTTGGATAACGAGTGGCACAAGACCCGTACACTTAAACGTGGCGGGCAACACCTCTTTATTTCGTGGGACGAACTTAATCCCGAACAGCGAGAGTGCTTGGAACCCTTTGACCAGTTGACGCCGGAAAAGATGTTTAATCGGCGTTGGGCCTTATTGCTGCTGGAGCGGGTGATGAACCAACTTCGAGACGAATGCGCGGCCGCAGGGAAGGCGGATTTGTTCGAGAGATTGAAGGATTATCTTGCTGGAGAAAAAGGTGGCAAATCGTATCAGGCGCTGGCCGCCGAACTGAACATGAGCGAGGGGGCGGTGAAAGTGACCGTTCATCGTTTGCGGCGGCGTTTTGGCTGTTTGGTCCGGGCCCAGATTGAACGAACCGTGGCCAGCCCGGACGAAATCGACGACGAAATTCGCGAGCTGTTTGTTGCCCTGAGTTGACGGCGGCGAGCGCGGGGCTGCGGGTTATGCGACCGAGTTATTTTGGGTTTTGGTGTAACCTGCAATTCCTTTTGCTGTTGTACTATGAATGAACATTGGGATGCGATGTTGCCAATGATCGAAAGCTCAAAGTGCGAAATCTGTGGTGGTGAGATCACCGCGGACGTGAATTTTCAGCAATGTCCGAGATGTTTGTTGGACCTGGGTCGGGTTTGCCAGACCGTGGGCGAGGCTGACCGTGCGCTTCCGGAGGTGTTGCTTCGGGGGGCCTTAGAACCAGGTTTGCCGGATTATGAAATTCTGGAACCGATTGGACGTGGAGGAATGGGAGTCGTTTATCGCGCGCGGCAGCATTCCCTGAACCGCATCGTGGCGATAAAAATGATTCGTGTGGGAGACCTCGCCTCTCCTGCGGCTCTTGCCCGCTTTCGCAGAGAGGCGGAGGCGGTGGCTAAACTCGATCATCCGAATATTGTGCCCATTTACGAGGTTGGTGAGCACGAAGCGAATCCCTTCCTGGTGATGCGTCTGGTTGAAGGTCGGAGTCTTGCGGAATCTTTCGGGGATTTTTCGTTGTGGCGGGCCGGCGAGGGGAATCCGGGGGAAGCGGCAAAGAAAAGCAGGGCATCGCAGGTTAAGATTACGCGGCTTATGGAGAGCATAGGCAGGGCGGTTCATTATGCGCACGATCATGGGGTGCTGCATCGGGATCTAAAGCCGAGCAACATTCTTCTAGACCAGGATGGAAATCCGCACCTGACAGATTTTGGTCTGGCCAAGTTGGTGGACGAGGAGAGCGCGCTGACCCAAACGGCGGAAATACTTGGCACGCCGAGCTACATGGCGCCCGAACAGGCGGCCGGCAAACCGATCTCTCGCTTGGCGGATGTCTACAGTCTGGGCGCAATCCTCTATGAATTATTGACGGGCCATCCGCCATTTGAGGGAGAGAGAGTCATCGACATTTTGCGCCAAGTAACGGAACGAGAGCCGATCCACCCGAAAGTTGCCAATCCGGTAGTGGATCGGGATTTGGCAACGATCTGCCTGAAGTGCCTGGAAAAGGAGCCGGAGCGGCGGTACTCCTCCGCGTTGGAGCTGGTTCAGGATCTGAAAAGGTGGGAGCGACGCGAGCCGATCCTTGCCCGCGCGGCGGGGCCGGTGCTGCGTTTGCGCCGGTGGAGTATGAGGAACCCGGCCCTGGCGACTTTGATAGCCGGGCTGTCTGTGGGAATCGTCATCACGCTGGCGCTCCTGGCGCAGGCTCACGAAGAGAAACGGCGCAAATCGATTGCGCTGGCAATCCTCCGCACCGAGACGGCGCGTCAGCTTCAGGAGATTTGGGGATCACCCGGCCCATATTTCGGCATCAAATCGGAGACTCTTGCCGCGCTGGCCGGCCAGGAACCGGCACATTTACAGCCGGTGAAACAGCGCTTCACCATTGCGTTTGCTGCGGAAGGCAACCCTTTAGGACTGATTCTGGGGGCCGCGCCTCTTCTGGAAGATATGGAAAAGAGGCTGCCGGGAAACTTGAACGGGACTCCCATTCGTCTCGATTTGAGGCTCTACAAGGCCGAGGCGCGAGCCGTCAAGGATCTGTTCAATGGCGACGTGGATTTACTGGAGATGAACGTTCGGGATTACTTTCATGCAAAGACTTTAAACCGCGGAATTCAATGTCTGGTGAGTTTTATCTCCTGGCCTGAGGCGGCAGGCCTGAGGAGTGACGGCACCGTTATCTTCACCCGGGCTGACACGGGCATCAAGACTATGTCCGACCTGCGCAATCGGTCTTTTCTCTTCGGCACAACCGATTCGAGCCTGACCTTTTGGGCCAAGGTTTATTTGGTGGAAGCCGGGATCTCGGCTAAAGAGTTGTCAAAATATCGATACGTCGATTCGCCCGTGGACCTGGCGAAGCACGCTGTCGTGTTACCCGACGCGCCGAGCCTGGGCAATCCGTTCAGCGATATGACGCCCGTCGAGGCGGTTGTCCAGGGTTTCTATGATGCTGGTGTCGCGACGGAAAAGCGGTTCCTGCAAGTAGTCTCGACCGAGAAACTGGTTCTGCTGACCCGATTTCGAGACTCGGGTTCTCTGCTCGTAGCTAAAAGCGAATTGCCGGCGTCGACTGCCAGGAGTTTTCAGCTCACTTTGATTGATATGAAAGATCTGCGCATTCTGCAAACTTTTCCCGGTAACCCGAGCGGTTTCAAGGCATACGCAGACAGAGACTTTTCCGAAGTGCTTCAACAATTGAAGTCGGAAACAAAATTCGATGAAGATTCACTCGCTGACAAATAAAGCGGAGGGGTTTAAAGCCGCTTTTACCCTTATGGAATTGACTGTGGTGATCATGATAATGGTCATTCTGGCAGCGCTTATTCTGGCTGGGACCGCGCATGCCAAAATGGCGGCCCAGCGGATTACCTGCATCAATAACCTCAAGCAATGGGGCTGCGCCGCGCACCTTTACGCGATCGATAACGCTGACCATCTCGCCAGGGAAGCGGCAGTTGATGGAATTAATACCTGGGAGATGACGGGTGCTCGTACCAATCGTGATGTCTGGTACAACGCCCTTGCAGAGATGGCCGGTATTCCGACTTTGGCTTGGTATTCGCAAACCCCCTCCTCGCAGCAGGACTTTTATAGTTCAGGCAAAATGTTCCATTGCCCGAGTGCCCGGTTCACTGCTGTTTCGGCAACCTACCCCAACTTTTCGCTGGCAATGAACTCCAAGCTCATGCGTGACTTCGAGGAGCGTACGGAACCGGGGCCACCAGAGGAGGATCTATGGGGCCGAAAGCTTGGGGAAATCAAAGTGCCCGATCGCACGGCGCTTTTTCTCGATAACGGAATTCCCGGCGAGCAAAGATTTTGTGAATTCCAGTCGGTTTACAACGGGGAACCGAAGGCCTTCGCCAACCGATTTCCTGCGCGCCACGGGCAGGCGGGGAATATTCTCTTCGTCACCGGACGGGTGCGGACCATGCCGTGTAGAGAGGTTGTGGATACCGATCCGGCCAGTATTTATCGCGGCCGGGCGCTTTTCCCGGGAGAAGTTATCTGGCGCCACGATCCCGGGTTAGTGCCGTAGCTAAAGCTGTTTCAATTGCTGGAGATGTAACCTTTCGAATCATTTCCGTTTGTAATCTAATGAAGGCTTTGATCGCGCAGGTCGAGAAAGGCCCTCAAGTGATGTTTGGTGCAGAATCGGTGAAGTGTGTTTGGACAGGTGATCGATGAAGGCGTTTTTCTTTCGTGGCGACTGCTGGTTGTGTCTGGCGCCTTTTCAGAGGAGCGCGGCAATTGCCTTGCTGCTAGGCAGCGTTATCGGTTCGACGCGGGCGGCAAGCCTCCTCGATGGCAGTTTTGCTCCGGGTTCGGGACCAGACAATGTCATCAATGCGATAGGCCTTCAGGCTGATGGGCGACTGGTCATCGTAGGAGCCTTCAGCCAATTCGATTCGGTGCCTCGCCATGGGATTGCCCGCCTGAACGCGGACGGCGGACTGGATACGAGTTTTGATCCGGGCGCAGGCGCTGATGACGTTGTGACTGCAGTAGCGGTTCAAGCGGATGGCCACATCATCATCGGTGGTTTTTTCACCGCGATCAATGGAACCAGCCGCAACGGGATTGCGCGTTTGAACGGGGATGGCTCGCTGGATGCGAGTTTTGATCCAGGCGCGGGTGTCGAACCGTTGACGGGACATCCGCAAGTCCATGCGGTTAGTTTGCAGAGTGACGGGAAGATTGTCGTTGGTGGTTACTTTAGGACCGTCAACGGCGCAAGTCGTGATGGAATCGCCCAGCTCAACAACAACGGGTCGGTTGATTCCGGTTTCGATCCGGGGACTGGCCTGGAAGGTTACGTGGCCCTGGCCGTGGCGGCCCAGACGAACGGACAGGTGCTTGTAGCCGGAATTTTTCCGAGTATTAATGGCATTTCCCGTAAATCGATTGCGCGACTTAATGCGACTGGCTCGGTAGACGGGACCTTCGTTGTGCCGGGCGGTGGGGTCGGCGGAAGCAATGCGCTGGAACGCGTCTACGCCCTGGCTGCGCAACCGGATGGCAAAGTGATCCTTGGTGGAGATTTTACGCAGATCTCTGGCGAGCGCCGACAACACTTGGCACGGCTCAATCCGGACGGGTCATTGGACGAGACATTCGATCCGGGCATCCTGTATCTCGACCAAGTGTCGGCAACAGTCCTGCAGTCAGATGGAAGGATAGTTATTGGAGGTGCTTTCCGGTCCATGGATGGTGTTAATCGAAACGGCATCGCGCGGGTCATGAATGACGGCTCGCTGGATCTGGGGTTTGATCCTGGCGCAGGAATTGAGGTGCCGCCCTTCTATCCTTCACAAGCTTCCATAGAGTCGGTGGCTTTGCAGCCGGACGGTCGAATCATTGTAGCGGGGCTGTTTGAGACCTTTGATACTGTCGCTCGGAAGAATATTGCGCGCCTGAGGCCCGGAGTGGACACAAACCTGGCCATCGTAAACTTTGCCCCGCCTCCGGTGAATGGTCCAGTGCGCGAAAACGCCGGCACGCTTATCGTGACGATTAATCGGATCGGGTCACACGACGGCGTTACGGCGGTTGATTATTCCACGGAGGACGGCACTGCCAAAGCGGGCATGGATTACGTGGCGCAAAGCAGCAAGATTATTTTTGCAGCCGGAGAGCGAACCAAAACGATCTCCATTCCCATTCTCAACGACTCCCAGCCGGAGAATGATGAACTCTTCCAATTGCGATTAACGAATGTTTCCGCAGACGCGGTGCTGGGAAGCCTGAGCAACCTGAACGTGACTATTCTAGATGACGATCCTGGTGTCGAGTTCAGCGTCCCAACCTACAGCGTCGGCGAAATAGATAAGAACGTTGCCGTCACGGTTCGTCGTGTTGGCCCAATTACCGCTCCACTGACGGTGGATTTCACGACCATGGATGGTACCGCGACAGCTGGGCAGGACTACGTTGCGCAGTCCGGCACATTGAAATTCGGCTATTTTTTGAACAGGTGGGAGAGGGTCAAGACGTTCAGCGTTCCTATTCTCGACGATACCTTGTTGGAAGGGAGCGAAACGATTCTGCTTTCTTTGAGTAACCCGGTCGGTGGGGTGCTGGGGTCACAAAGCACCGCCAGCGTTTTCATCCAGGACAATGATTCTGCGGGGGGGCCCGGGCGGGGCGCGAACGGTGCAGTCCAGGTCATCCTCGCGTTGCGTGATGGCAAGTCGATTATCGGCGGAGAGTTCACTTTTCTCGATGGTGTGCCACGGAACCGCGTAGCGCGAATAAATGAGAACACGACACTCGATATGGGTTTCGAGCCGGGAGCCGGAGCGGATGGGACCGTGTACGCCCTTGCATTGCAAGCCGATGGCAAGGTGCTGATGGGCGGAAGCTTTACCAACCTCAATGGAATCAGACGAAACGGGATTGCTCGGCTGAATGCAGATGGAAGTCTCGATCCCCAATTTGATCCCCGGGGAGGCGTACAGGGCTCTGCTCACGGTGTGTGGGCGAGCGTAAGGTCGATTGCAGTGCAGACAAACGGGCAAATCGTGATAGGTGGATTCTTCTCGGGATACGGTGGTCTGCCGCGCGACGGAATTGCCCGGTTGAACGCCGACGGTTCAGTGGATCCCCTATTCAACCCGTCCTACGGGCAAGATGCCGTCTTTCCGATCGTTCTGGAAAGCGATGGAAGGATACTGGCAGGGGGCTATTTCCGTGTGAGCGGTTTGATAGTCGAATTTGCGCGGCTGAACAATGACGGCTCCGTCGACGAGGCTTTTACACTCGGCGCAGATGAACTCCTCATGGCGCACGTCTCGGGCATTGCGGTGGGAGACGATGGGAAAATTTTGATGAACGGACACTTTGTTTTTCGCGAGACCAATCGGGGTTTCGTTGGAGTCTTACGGTTCAACAATGTCGGGTCAATCGATACTACCTACGTTTCGACCAATGTGATAGCGGGCTATGTTAACAGTTTTGTTTTCCAGGAAGATCACAAGCTGCTGGTCGGGGGGCGTGCGGCGGCGATCCCAGGCATCAATGCTGGTGGAGTCACACGGTTGAACTTGCAAGGTACCGTTGATAGGACTTTCAACCCGGTTGTCGGTCCCGAAGGAGACGTTTTTGCCCTCGCCCTGCAACCTGGCGGCACGATCCTGCTTGGCGGCAGCTTCCGAACTGTCAATGGGGTGGCTCGTAACCGCATTGCGCAACTCAACCCGGATGGGAGTTCGGCAGGGAGCATCCAGCTCAATGTGCCAACCACGATGCCCGATGGACGTATTCGACTGACTACCAGGAGTGCGGCCACAACCGAACTGATCATCCAAGTGTCCTCTGATCTTGCAAATTGGTTGCCCGTGTATACCAACACGACGCTTGCCCCGCTGGACTGGATCGATACTGCAGCCACTCAGGGCCAGCGATTCTATCGCGCGGTAACAACCCCGTAAGGAGCCAATGAGCCTGGACATTCGAACCCGCCGATTTCTTAGTTGCCTGACTCTCTTTTGTTTTAACGGAATCGTATTCAATGCAAGGACGGCGGCGCATTTTCAAAGCCTCAGATCGCTTGGGTTTCCAGCGTTGCTCGGAAGCCAGCCCGAGGCGCCACTCACAGAGGGAAGCGATGGTGCCCTCTACGGGACCACCTATGGTGCCGCCAACAAATATGCGGGCACAGTTTTCAGAATGAACAAGGACGGCAGCGGCTACCATGTGCTGTACAAACTCAGTCTCACTGGCGGCGAGGGGCAGCGTCCCTTTGCCGGTGTCATCGAGGCAAAAGACGGGGTCTTGTATGGAACGACGTTTGCCGGCGGGGCCAGCGGTCGCGGAACGGTGTTCAAGCTGAACAAAGACGGGAGCGGCTATGCAATCCTGCACGGCTTTCAGGGAAGTCCGGAAGACGGGGCAGGCTGCTTTGCCGGGCTGTTGGAAGGCAGTAACGGTGTGCTATATGGAACTACGATCGCGGACGGCAGCTATGGGGGTGGAACCGTTTTCAGCCTGAACAGGGATGGTTCACATTTTCAGATCTTGCGTCATTTTCGAGGTGGGGATGCGGATGGCGCAGTGCCGCGCGGCGGGTTGGTCGAAGGGCTGGATGGTGCGCTCTACGGCACAACCTCACGCGGCGGTATCAGCAATGCGGGGGCGGTATTTAAACTGAACAAGGATGGCAGCGGCTACCAGCTTTTGCATTCTTTCGCAGCAGATGGTAATGACGGGAAAACTCCTTGGGCGACCCTCCTGCGCGGCAGCAATGGAGTTCTCTACGGCAACACGACAGAGGGCGGCACCACCAATGGCACCGTTTTCAAATTGAACCAGGACGGCAGTGCTTACGCGGTTCTTCACACGTTTCGGGGCCCACCGGATGATGGCGTGTATCCGATTGGTGCCCTTGTAGAAGGGAATGATGGAGCGCTTTACGGAACTACTGCCACTGGAGGGGCCAACAGCGACGGGACCATCTTCAGGCTCAACCATGATGGGACTGGCTACACCAATCTTCATTATTTCGATAGCAGAGAAAAGGATGGCGCCTTTCCCCGGGCAGGGTTGATTCAGGCCGGCGATCACCTGCTCTACGGAACTACGCAGGAAGGCGGCGCTAGCCGGATGGGAACAGCCTTCAGATTCAATACGCAGAGAAATGATTACTCGGTCCTCCACGACTTTAATTTCAGTGGCACTGATGGGTTCTACCCGGTCGGGCTTGAGGTCAGTACCAACCGCAGCGTGCTGTATGGCACAACGCAAGATGGAGGCAGCTACCGTGACGGCACGGTTTTTAAGTTGAACGCTGATGGAAGCGAATATACCGTGTTGCACAGTTTCTCGTTTCCTCAGGGGCGGGTTCCTTTCGGAATTTTGCCGACGGCCGACGGCCTCTATGGAACAACGTACCAAGGCGGCACCAACGACCTAGGCACCATTTTCAAGCTGGACCCGGATGGCCGCAATTTCACTGTCTTGCGATACTTCGGCGAGTTTCCTGGTGAAGGGGCGCATCCACTGGCTGGGCTGCTGAGCGGCGGTGATGGCAGGCTCTATGGCACTACACGCGATAATGGCCCGGAGGGCGGTTCCGGTACGGTGTTCAGGCTCGACCCTTCAGGAACCCGCTATGAGGTGCTCCACAACTTTGGGAGTATTGACGGTGACGGACAACATCCGTTTGCCGCTCTCATCGGAGGGACCGACGGAGCGCTTTATGGGACAACATTTGATGGCGGCGACACCGGCTACGGCGCTGCGTTCAAGCTGAACAAGGATGGAACTTTCTACAGCCTTCTGCAAAACTTCAGCACCATCAGCGGCGAGGGCCAGAATCCCTTCCGGTTGTTCGAAGCGAGTGATGGCATGCTCTATGGCACGACGTTCTCGGGGGGCGCCAACGGCTCGGGCGCCGTCTTTCGATTGAGCAAGGACGGCTCCGGTTACACGGTTCTGTACAGTTTCGCCGGCGGCCCGTACAGCGCCAATCCAAGCGCCGCCCTCTGCGAAGGAGATGACGGAGCGCTTTATGGAACAACTCGACATGGTGGCGCCGAGAATGTGGGCTCCATTTTTCGAGTGAATAAGGATGGCTCTGGTTTTGAGGTTTTGCACAGTTTCAGCGCTACCGGCGATGGCGGGCATGAGCCCTGGACGGGGCTCGTCCGCGGCCCTGACGGTGCGTTTTATGGAACGACCTACTATGGCGGTGAACTGGGCCTGGGTACGGTCTTCAAACTTTGGCCTCCACAAACGCCCGAGATGATTAGTCTCAGACTGACAAACAGTACAATCGCCGTAAGTGTGGCCGGGGCCGTTCATTCCCAATATCAGATTCTGCGCTCCACCGATCTGACGAACTGGTTGGTGTTGACCTCCTTTACGATGCCGAGTGAAGGCATTTACAGTTGCCAGGATACTGCTCCGCCAAGGCAAGCGACTTTCTACCGAGCGGCGTGGGCGCCATAAACCTGATTTGGTATAAGGACGAGTTTCACTACCTACAGTTTAACCGTGACGAGATCGTTCTGAGCGGCCTGACTCGCATGCGCACGGGAATGCCAGCGCTACAAAACACGAAACACGGGCACCGGATTTGATTTGTTCTGACCTCTCTGTTATGTCCTAAAATCAAGTTTGTTCTGATTCCATATCACAGTCTGTTGCGGTTAAGTCACCGGGTTGCGCCTGTCGCACCTGATGAGCCTGCCGGCTCATTTCGATTTCGTTCTCCTCTTCCGGCATCCTCACCGATCCGCTGACACTTGGCCCGCGAGACCTGACACCTTACATGGCACCTACAGGGCGGGTAGCGGGACTCCGTCTTTGAGGGCTTGTTGATAGATCGCCAGGGCCGCGGAATCGCTGCCGTTCAATCTTGCGGTCCAATACTGCGCCATTACCGCGGGTCCGGAAATGGGATTGAGCTGAAAACGGATTTCATCGGCGAGTCGCCCTGCGGAATCCGCCTTCAATTGACGGCTCACCAACGCCGCTTCCTCTGCATTAATCGTTCGGAACAGCGCCCATTCATCCGGGCGCCGGAAAGAGGGGAAGAGGCGACCTTCTTCTTTGAGGAGTTCGAGCGCGTTGAGGAACTTGGGATTCTGACGTACGGCAGTCGCAAGAGGATCATCACGGTCGAGGAGAAAAGCCATTAATTCGCGTGGCGCCATCACCAGACGGGTGCGCTGGGCGAGTTCTGAATAAGTGTGATTTTGCTGCTTGAGTTCCTCGTGTGCGCGGTAAAAGCATGACGCGATTAACGAAGAGAGTGTGGCACTGTTAGTCTGCTCTCGTTCTATGGAGTGGGCGTGTTCCAGCAGCTTTTGACTATCCACAGGGTCGCCCCAAGCCGCGGCGCCTTGTTCCAAATTATTAAGGCTGACTTCGGCAAATCTGAACGTGGAGGAATGTTCCTTTACGGCTGGAACTTCCAGCAGCGTGCGATAGCGGTGAATTTCGTTCTGAAGCCGATCACGCAGTTCTTTTCCTTTGACTGGATCGTATAACTCGCGTGTAGCCCGCACTGTTTCCGTCATATCCGGTGCAGCGACGCGGATTCTTTGCTGCAGCTTTTGGAGCTCGGACAAATCCCGAAAGGTTTCCTGAAGGTGCAGCTCGGTCTCGTACAAAGCCGTGTTTTTGGGAGCCAACAACAGGGCTTTATCCAGATAGGCAATCGCCTTTGCCATGTGCTCGTTCTGCCGGAGCTGTTCGATGATTGCGGCGCGGCCTTGCTCATCGTTATAGAGGTGAGCCAGCATGGCCTGTCCCGGAGCTTCCTTAAGGGCCGCGAAACGGATGCTATCGGCGATGAGGTCCATGTAGGCGCGACTAATCAGCAACTGGGTGATATTGTTGAGTAACAAACTATTCCCGGGCGATAACGCTACGGCCCGTTCGATCAAAGCCAATCCGCGGTTGTGATCGTTTATATCGCCACCGGCGTAATAGAGGTCGAGGTATGCGAGGCCAAAGTTGTTAAAAGTCGCGGTGTTCTGCGGCAGGTTTTTATATCCTTCGACCGCCTTGCGCAGAAAGCGCGCGGCCAGCTCACGGTTTCCCTCCACCAGTGCCTTACGGCCGCGCGCGCTGTCGAGTTCAACCTGGATATTCGGGTTGTTAGGATCGCACTTCTCCAACCAACTGATTTGGTCATCGGTATCCATTTCCAGACGGGCGCGCAGGGAAGCGGCTTCGAATTTGTCCATGTCGGCAGTCGCGGTGCGATACGCTTGCTCCACCAGCTCACGTGCCTGGCTAACTTCTCCGACTTCTCGCAGGATCGAACCCAAATTCATCTGGAGTGAATATTCACCTTTGTGCCCTTCGAGGAGTTGGCGGAACAATTCTCCCCCTTCTTTCGATTTGCCGAGCCAGTAATATACCTGCCCCAGAAACAGACGGTACTCGTCAGTCCCGCCGGCCAGGCCGCGGATGGCAAGAAAGGTTTTTTCCGCGGCTTCGAGCTCAGCTTTACGCGCGGCGGGGTCGGCTAGATTCTGTGCGCGGCTCAGTTGCACCATTCCGAGATCGAGTGTGACATGGAGGATCTTGTTGGCGGCGGTCAACTCCGCCACGGCGCGCCTGAACCCGGGGTCGGTTTCCATCCGTTTCATCACATATCGATCCACCATTTGGGCTTTTTCCGTTTTGGAAGCGCTCTTGAAGGCATCGTAAAAGGAACGGTCGGCTCGTCCGGCGTTTAAATCGCCGATGCCCTGGTTGTAAACCCGGTTCATCGCGTTGGTGTAGTTTCTCTCGACTTCGCGCAGCTTCTGAAGTCGCGCCTGCACATAGGGATAGAGCAAGCCGTAGGCGTCCTCATACTTGCCTTGGGCGAGCTGGTGCTGCCCGAGAATGCGCGCGCCTTCGGTGGCCCCGAGTTGCTCGTGATAAGGCGCCAAAAGCTGAGCGCTGGCCTCCAACTGGTTGCGGTCCTCGTAAACCAACGCGAGTTCGATGACTCGGTTGGTGTTATTCGGCTTGGCGGCGATTGCCGCCTTAAGCAAGTCGATTTCCAAGGATCGGAACGTATCATTGGTTGATGGCCCGAACACGGCTACCTCACGCAGCAAATCCAACGCAGCCTCAGGGTTCGTTGCGCGGAATTTCTCAACCAGTGCTATTCCGCGCCGGTAGGCATCGGGCACCACGGGGGTCGGAGTGCTGATGTGCGAGGGCAAAGTCGCCAGAAGACGAAAGGCGGCTTGAGCGGTGCCCGGCGAGGCACTGCTGAAGCATTGTTCCACGGCTTGCCTCAAACCGTTGCGCGCGGCTGCCGCCTGGCTAGTGCTTCCCAAGGTGACCGCGCGAAAAATGCGCGCGGCCTCCATCGGATTGCCCGATTGCAAAGCCTGGTTGCCGCGGCGCACCTCTTGTTTCGCCAGGTATTCAGCAGAACTGCGATGCGCGTGGTCGGCGACAACAGCCCCAAAAAGTAACGACAAAACAAGCACGCCGATATTCCAGGATTTTGCGAACGAGGAAAGCTGTCCCTTCCCGATGAAATACCAGCCGCTCTGGGCATCGGCGACGCGGTAGGCCCCCAGCGCGACTAACGGAACAAACAAGACGCACAAGCAATGCGTCTTGATGTACGTTCCGGTTTCCAGGTCGAAGTCGCGCTTGCCGTACATGCCGGTGCCAATCCCGTTAATTCGGACGAGCGTCGGGGTGTTCCCTAGCGGACGGAGTTGGGGGAATTTGACACGCAAACTGTCCGGGAGGTCGCTGCTATTCACGCAGGCAAGTAAAGCAAAAAACGTGCCTTTGCCAACGATAAACGCATTAGCATACTTCAATTCTCGCGAGACTCTTATGAGGAGGGATAGTCCTCACCAGTGCTTTCCAGCGGCGAACCAGACCCAATCCAGCGCAATTTCTTCGTGTCTGCCCAGAATTATGGCTAAACGTGCTTCGGCGATTTGTTGGTCAACTCCATTGGCGGGCGACTTGGACTCAGCGATAGCAGCAAAGTCCATGAGGTTCCGGACTCACCTATTTTTCTGAACCCCAGAGATTCATAGAGTTGCCGTGCGCAGTTCAGCGGGCTGACGCTCAAACTCAGAGTGGGGAAAGCGTCTGCGCGGGCCGTCTGAATAAGCGCATGCAGCAATCTGCGGCCAATCCCTTTGGACCGATGATCCTGTCTGACCGCCATTGCGATCTCAGGTGTGGCGGCGTTCACAAAGCCGTAGGAGTGGAGATCAGGCGTCCAGAGGCGAAACCATGCGGCGCCAATTCGTGCGCTACCCTCTTCTGCGATAACCGCCCGGTCGCCTCGACGCCCCCAGTCGGCGAGCAGCTTCGAGAACTCCTGGGCGTCGCGAAACGAAGCCAACGGCGGGCGCTCGGTCGATGTATCCCAGAAGAATGCCTCAAAGAGCATCTCCTTGAGGAAATCCAAGTCTGTCGTGATCCCTGGTCGAAGTTGGACCATAGTTATTCGAGCCTGCCTAAGTGTTGATATAGGAACAGCGGTTCGTATAGTGAAAACCAGCCAGCCAGACCGATCCGTCTGCATTTTCAAATCGGCACTCACACCATGCGGTCAACCTGGCCGATTCGCGACGAGAATAGAGCATTTCCCGTAAAGCGTCAGCAGCGAGGTAAAACGAGCAGTCTCCTCTACTGCCGCGGAGCGCGAGCCGCCTGCTCGCAGCAACCAGGCACCAGTGCTGATGTTAAAACACTTCCTGACCCTCGGTGCTTTCGAGCCCGCTGCGAGCCAGGGACGGCTCGCGCTCCGCTAACAGCTCGTCTCTCATGGCGGCAGTCGGATACAGCTGGTCGTTCCAGGCCTCAAAACAAGGCTTGCCTATCAATGCGGATTTGCTGTAAATTAGTTTCACTAAATCCCAAGCAGGCAATTCGTCAGCAAACGTCTGGTTATGTACACGAAACGTACATTGTCATGCCGAACCGCTGGATAGCGTTTCGCAGGAAAAGCTTCCCTAGAACAAGCCTATGAAATCCTTCCATCTCCGTTCCGCTGCAATCGGGTTTTTGGCGCTCGTCGAAGGTGCCACCGGCACCGCGGCCAAGCCCCTGCCATCGGCGCCAAGCAGCCTCGCGGCGACGCCGGTGTCCACCAGTCAAATCAATCTGACCTGGAAAGACAATTCGCCGAATGAAACCGGTTTCTATATTCAGCGCACGACGAACCTGTTTGCGAGTTACACGGAGATAAGCCTGGGCGCCAACGTGATCAGTTATTCGGATACGTCCCTGGCCGCGACAACCACCTATTCCTACCGCGTCCGCGCTCGGAACAACGCCGGCTACTCAGCCTACTCCAACACGAATAGTGCGACGACGTTTTCCCCGATCGTGCCGCCTGCGGCGCCGGGTAATTTGAGCGCGGTGGTGGTTTCCGGCAGCCAGATCAACCTGAGCTGGAGCGACAATTCGACGAACGAGGTGCAGTTCTTCCTGGACCGGTCCACCAATGGATTTGCGAGCGTCGTCCAAAGAACACTCGCCTCAAATGTGACAAGCTACGCAGACAGCAACTTGTCGTTCGGGACGACTTATGCCTACCGGATCCGCGCTTGGAACAGCGCCGGCTATTCGGGCTACTCAAACACCAACAGCATCAGGACACTATCGACTCCACCGGCGATCACCCAACAGCCGCAGAGCCTGACGGTGTTGGTGGGGAGCAGCGCGGCTTTCAGTGTGACGGCGACCGGCGATGCGCCGCTTTCTTACCAGTGGCGCTTGAACAGCAACAGCCTGGCTAACGCGACCAACGCAAGCTTCTCCATTGGCGATGTTCAAGCCAGCAACGCCGGTAACTACGATGTGGTGGTGAGCAACCTGTCTGGCGCGGTGACCAGCGCGGTCGCGCTGTTGACGGTGAGCCTGCCGCCGTCTCCGCCAGGCGGGCTTACGGCCAGGCCCGTGGCGAGTACCCAAATCCTTTTAAGTTGGCTGGACAATTCCACTAATGAGCTTCAGTTCAAGCTCGAGCGGTCGGCCAACGGTTTCACGGATGTCGTCGAGGTGGTGCTCGGTGGCAACGTCACCAACTACGTAGCGACGAACCTTCTGCCGGGGATCACTTATTCTTTCCGTGTCCGCGCCTGCAATGGGGCGGGTTGCTCAGATTATTCGAACATTGCCGGTACCAGCACCGGCACGTTCAGCGGATGGACGCCGATCTTTGAAGGGATTGACCATGCAACCGGCATGACCGCGTTGGGAGTCAGCCCGACCCAGGCCGTGCAATGCTTACGCATCGACCTGCAGGACCCCAATATCCGCCTCACCTCGGACCCGCGCAACCCCAACTACGTCCCGGAGTCGAGCGAGACGGTGGGCATGACCACGAGCCATTACCTTCTGGCCAACGGAATGCAGGCCGCGATTAATGGCCAATGGTTCGCGCCTTGTTGCACGGGCACCGACGGTACGGCCGAGGAGTTGTGGGGCCTGGCTATGTCGAGCAACGTAATTGTGTCGTCGCAAGAGAACGTCACTTATTCGACGGCGATGCTCATCTCCTCCAACAATGCGGCGATGATGGTGGGAACCAATTGGCCGGCGACGAACACCACCGCGATTTGGACAGCGCTCTCCGGCAAGAACGCGTTGCTTTATCGCGGCGCCTATGTCGGCACGAACGATTCTGTGGCCCCGCGCAGCGCCCTGGGTTTGTCCCAGGACAAGCGCTACTTGATTCTGCTGGTCATTGACGGCCGCCAGCCCGGATACAGCGACGGCGCTGCGGATATCGACACGGCGGCTTGGTTGAGTTGCGGCGGCGCCTACGACGGGCTGATGCTCGATGGGGGTGGCTCGAGCACGTTGGTGGTTTCCGATGGAAACGGCGGTGCGGCCGTGCTGAACCGGCCGGTCCATAATAACGTGCCAGGCCTCGAGCGAGCCGTCGGCAACCATCTTGGGGTATACGCCCAGCCGCTGCCGGGCCCGGCGCTGGTATCGTTGACGCAAGGTCGCGAAGAGAAGGCAAGCCCGAGGGCCCTGGTCGCCTCGTCAGGGAATTTCAATACGGCGCCAAACCTGACGATCACCTCCCTGGGCGCGGGTCGAAACCGGCTGACCCTCCGCGGCGCGCCTGACTACACTTATCGGCTGCAATACACCGATAGCCTGGGCACGCCAAGCTGGCAAACGCTGGCCACGGGGAAGGTCGAAGAAAGCGGTCTGCTGGAGTTTGCGGACACTGAGGTCACGACGACTCGCTTCTACCGGGCCGTGAATCCGTAGGGTCAGGCAGGGCTCGACCGCCGGGCGCGCCGCCTGATCATTCCAGTTCGAAAACCCACGGCGGGGCGCGCCCGGCGGTCGCACTTGCCCATTTGTGAGAAGTCCGAATGAATTCTAGGCAGCGCGTAATCTCTGGTGTTCTTCGATAACCTCGGGCTCCAGTTTTGAAGCCAACCAGAGTCGTTCCAGCGCCGGATAGGCGGCCACCAACGGCAGCGCAGCCACGGCGCCGACGACGCCGGCGAGCACGCCTCCCACCGTGAAGGCCAACAGCACCGCTAAATTCGACAGTTTCAATTTTTTCCCATACACCTTTGGGATTATTAAATAATCCTCCAGGAGGTGGTACGCGCCATAACACAGCAGGACGAGCCCTGCTGTTGCGGGAGAAACAGTCAACCCCATCAGCGCTGCCGGCAACACGGCCAGGATGATCCCGATCATGGGCAAGATATCAAAAACTCCCGCCAGCACTGCCAGCAGCAGGGCCGTTGGCACCCGCAGGATCGAGAGTACGACAAACGCATACGCTGCGAAAAGGGCCGAAGTGATGAATTGTCCAGTTACATAGGCGACGATGTTCTTCCCAATCTCCGCGAGCCCTCGCGAGACCCTCGCGCGGTGTTTTAATGGAAAGAACGCAACCAGCCATGCGAGCGCGCGCGGCCCATCGGCCATGAAGTAAATTGCCAAGACGATCATCAGCGCGAAATAAAACAGGCCGCCCAGCGTGGTCTTCATCGCGTTTAGACCATGACCAAGCAACTTCTGCGAATTGGTGTCGGTTCCGGAATTTAGTGCCTTTTGGACGGCCCCACCTAATGGCCCGGAATGCGGAAGCTGAGCAGCGATTTGTTCCTTGAGCTTGGGGAGCTCTTTTCCCACGGTGGACGCCTGGCCGAAGGCCATCGGGCCGATGAGGCCAAAGAGCCCCACGACCGCGACGATCAGGGCAGCGCTGGCGGTGAGGAGTCCGAGCCATCGAGGCCATCCTTTGTCGCACAGCCAGGAAACAATCCGGTACAGGGCCACCGCCACGAGGATCGAAACGATCACCAGTTTGAAGAACGGCCAAAGCTTGACCACGACATATGCCAGCAATACGCCCAATAGCAGCTTAAAGATCGTCTTCCAGGAAATCTCGATATGGCGCCCCAATGCTTTGCTCCCACCTTCCATTCAAGACTATCTGTCGCATAAGAGCGGTTTGCAAGGTAGTAAAGAGGTAATCGCACCGCATTAATGAGCTGAGCACCCTTGAGCATCCCTCGTGACCTGCGATTCCCGTTGGCAATTTCAATAGAGTGGCCTAATACTTTAGCGACCCCTTTCAATGTCCGCACCTGAAAGTCACGAGGACTGGATTGTGCGGGAGGCGCAAAAGCGTCCTCCCGCCGAACGCTCGGTGTTCCTGGATGGCGCCTGCGCGGGCGACTTGTCGATGCGTCAGCACATCGAGATCCGCTTGTCGGCGCAAGAGCCCGGCGACACGGTGACAGTCGCTGACGGCCCGATGATCAAGCTCAGTCTCGTCAACGCGCCGGATGAGGCGGTGGGCCAAATGTTGGGCCGGTACAAAGTGCTGCAGAAGATCGGCGAGGGCGGCTGCGGCGCGGTTTACATGGCTGAACAGGAACAGCCGGTGCGACGGAGGGTTGCGCTCAAGGTCATCAAGCTGGGAATGGACACCAAGACGGTGATTGCCCGCTTCGAAGCGGAGCGGCAGGCGCTGGCGCTCATGGACCATCCTAACATCGCCAAGGTGCTCGATGCCGGTGCGACCGAGACGGGGCGTCCGTATTTCGTGATGGAGCTGGTGCGGGGGATCAAGTTCACCGATTACTGCGACGAGAACCATTTGGGAATCCGCCAGCGTTTGGAGCTGTTCGTCCAGATCTGCCAGGCAATCCAGCACGCGCACCAAAAGGGCATTATCCACCGGGACATCAAACCGTCGAACATCCTGGTAACGGTGCACGACGGGATGCCGGTGCCCAAGGTGATTGATTTCGGGATTGCCAAGGCAACCACTGACCAGCGGCTTACGGACAAGACCCTGTTCACGGCTTACGAGCAGTTCATTGGGACCCCGGCCTATATGAGCCCGGAGCAGGCGGTGATGAGCGGGCTGGATGTGGATACGCGCAGCGATATCTACAGCTTAGGGGTGCTGCTCTATGAGTTACTCACCGGGCACACCCCTTTCGATGCGCAGGAACTGCTCAAGTCGGGGATCGACGCGATGCGCAAAACGATCCGCGAGAAGGAACCGGTTCGCCCCAGCACGAAGCTCACAGCGCTCCAGGCTGCGGAATTGACAACGGCTGCCCGTGATCGCTCGGCCGATACCGCCAAACTACTGCATCAGCTCCGAGGCGACCTGGATTGGATCGTGATGAAGTGCCTCGAGAAGGACCGGACGCGGCGCTACGACACCGCCAACGGGCTAGCGGTGGATCTCAAGCGGCACCTTGCCAACGAACCCGTCGTAGCGCGACCCCCGAGCGCCGGCTATCGATTTCAAAAGCTCTTGCGCCGAAACAAGGTCATGGCCGGCGCGACGTTACTGGTGCTCATGGCTATTTTGGCGGGGACGGTGGTGAGCGTGTTGCAGACGCTGCGGGCCAGACGCGAACTCCGTCGCGCTTTGGCTGCCGAATCACAGGCTCAGGCGGAGAAAGCCAATGCCCAGGCCGCTCTGCACTTTATCCAGGACGAAGTCTTGAGCCAGGCCAGCCCTGGTTACCAGGCAGATCGGGATCTTAAGGTACGCACCTTGCTCGACCGCGTTGCCGAGCGATTGGACCGCGCCACGGGAAGTCAGCCGGTGGTCGAGGCTTCGATTCGGCAGACGCTCGGTTCGATTTACACCGAGCTCGGCGACTATGCCAAGGCCATCGAGAATTATGATGGCGCGCTGCGGCTCGAGCGCCAGCACTTGGGTGAAGATCACGCTGATACCCTGCGGTCGCTCTACGGCCTGGCCATGGCCTATTGGTGGAGTGGCGGCATGGCCAAAGCAGGGGCGCTCAGCCGCAGCGGACTGGAACAGAGCACGCGAGTGCTGGGCGAAAAACACCCGCTGACGCTTCAGTTCATGGACGCGCGCGCTGCGACGCAGATGCTCAACGGTGAACTGTCGGGCTCCGAAACCGAGGCGGTTCTTCTGAAAGCCCTGCGGCTTCATCGTGAAGTCTTCGGCCCCGATGACCCAAGGACCTTGAGGGTTGTTTATCTGTTCGGCGTTGGCTCTTACCTCCACTTCCTGGACGCCAAAGCGGCGCCTCTGCTCGCGGATGCCTTGGAGCGATCCTCTCGCACCCTTGGCGAAAAGCACCCGCAAACGGCGGGACTGATGACCGGCCTGGCGGTCGCCTACGCTAATTTGAACCAGCTGCCACAAGCCGAAGCAACGACCAGCCGCTGCATGGAACTGCGCCGCACCATCCTCGGCGAAGAACATCCTCTGACTCTCGCCTCCACCCTTATGCTGGCCCGTGTTTACGTCCTCCAAGGCAGGCTGGACAAAGCCGATGTGCTCACCAGCCGCGTCCTGGAACTGAGCCGAAACCTCGCCCTGGAGACCAATCCCTTCCTCCTGTGGCATTTTGGTTCGTTGGGGTGGCACTACCTCGAACAAGGCGACGTCGATCGCGCCAGCACGCTTTGCGAGTTGGCGATGCAAGGCGCACGGCGCAAGCCGGACGCTAACCCGATGGCCATACCCCGTGTCATTGCTCAACTCGGGGCCGTTCGGTTGGCACAGCACAAGTACGTCGAGGCCGAGGGGCTCCTCCGCGAGGGGTTGGGGTTTGCGCAAAAGCATTGGCCCAATTCAGGGTATTATTTTTACGTAATGAACTTGCTGGGCGCCAGTCTTGCCGAGCAGGGAAAATATCTTGAAGCCGAATCGCTCCTGCTGGAAAGCTGCCAGGGACTCCAGCTTGCCCAGGCCAGCATGCCTTCCTATCTAAATCCCTCCCGACGTGTTACGGAGTCGCTTGAACGATTGGTCCAGCTTTACGACGCCTGGGGCAAACCCGCGCAGGCCGCGGAGTGGAAGAAGAAGCTGGTCGCAGTCGCACAAGTCTCTCACTGAAATCTCTTGTAGGAGCCGACGTGAGGAGGCCAAAATATTGGGGTGTTTCGGCATGAATCAAAGCCTCCTGACGTCGGCTCCTACAATTTTAAACCCAGAATCGGATGAGAAAAAAACTTCAAGGTGGTTGTTCCTGTGGAAACGTACGCTATCAACTACTGTCGGCGCCTATCCGGGTGCACTGCTGCCACTGCACGGATTGTCAGCGGCACACCGGCAGCGCATTTGTCATCAATGCCATCATCGAAACTTCGGCGATAAAGATCATCCGCGGGACTCTGGAGGCCGTCCCGGTTCCCCGTACTTACGCTCCACACGACATTTATCGCTGCCGCAAATGCAAGGTTGCGCTTTGGAGTAACTACGGCCGCCGGCCGCAGATCCAATTCGTTCGCGTGGGAACGCTTGACGACCCCAGTGCGATTCGACCTGATATTCATATCTATACTCGCACCAAGGTGCCCTGGCTGAAGCTGCCCAAGGGCAAACCGGCGTTCAAGGCCTATTACGACCCAAAAAAGGTGTGGCCGAAGAATAGCCTGCAGCGATACAAGACAGCAATGACCGTCAGAATTGCTGAAAAAGGGGGCGGTGCCGCACAACCAGACGCAGTGAGGCGATTGAGAAAATCGTGAGACCTGGTTTTGGTAATCCGCGTCGTCGGGTCTGATTTGAGACATGGACGCTAGTCAGGAACTTACTCCTGGGAACCTTTGATCTGCGATTGTGCGGCACCGCCCCTTTGCTCCATTATTGTATCTGATGTCAGAGATTAGAATGTTTTGAATTTTGTTGTTGCGCAAGAGGACGTGGTCGAATACAGATATTACGTTCTGGCCGGGCATGCGGCGCCAACGCCGCCAACCCATTGAAACGCGCCATCGGCATCGGCGGGAGAACCCGAGGGTGGTTTTGCGGAAAACTTCCCCTCGAGGCGGTATTGTCTTCACTTCACGAGGATATGCTTCGCGGCCTTAACCCCCCACCCTGCAGAGTCCAGTCGCTATGAAAATATTCCTGGTTTACGTCAACGACGAGAACTTCTATCGGCTGCTCCCGGAAGACCTGGGCGGCTCGAAGCCGGGCGACGCCCGCATTAAAGTGATGGGGTTCCCGCCATTGGGTATCGAAACCTTGGCCCCGGTCCTGCGCCGCCATGGCCATCAGGTCCGGATGTTCGACACCTGCCATCCGGAGATGAAGGAGGCCGATATTGCCAAGGCCGTGCGAGAAGATCGGCCCGAGGTGGTCGCCATCTCCTTCCTGTCCACCACCACCTATCCTGGCGCGAAAAGCATGGCCCGCGTCCTCAAGGCCGAACTCCCGGAGCTGTCAATCATTGTCGGCGGCGTTTTCGCCACCATGAACCAGGAACGATTACTCAAGGACTGCCCCCACATTGACGCGGTGGGCATCGGCGAGGGCGAAGAACTTCTGCCCGATTATTTGGCTCATCTGGATCAACCTGCGAGCGTGGCTGGCCTGGTCTGGCGCAAGGGCAGGGAAATCGTTCGGAATGCCTGCCGTCCTATCATTCGTGACCTCGACCAGTTCCCATATCCGGACCGGGCGACGCTGCCGATTGATTACATCGAGTCCTTGCCGCTGGATGTCCCGGCGGTTCTGTCGCTGGAGAAATTTTGCACGATGCAAACCTCCCGCGGCTGCCCTTACACCTGCATCTATTGCGACATCCCTGCCCTGACCAACGGCAAGTGGCGCTTCCGTTCGCCCGAGCATGTTCTCGGCGAAATGCAGCAGCTCAACGACCAGGGCTACCGCTCCATCTATCTCACCGACGATCATTTCCTGCTCAAACGCAGCCGCATCAACGACATTTGCCAGGGCATGATTAACCGAAAGCTCCAGTTTAAATGGGGCTGCGAGGGCCGGGTGGACTCGGTTGCCGTGGATCAACTCCCGATCATGAGCCAGGCCAGGTGCAACTTCCTTGCCTTCGGTGTGGAATCCGGGTCGCAAAGAATTCTCGACCGGCTCGACAAGCGTCAAACTCTGGCCCAGATCGAACACGCCGTCAGTGAAGCCAAACGCTGCGGCATCGAACGAGCCCACGGTTTCTTCCTGGTCGGTTCGCCGGGAGAAACGGAAGCCGAGATTCTGCAGAGCTTTCGCTTTGCCGCCCGGCTTAAGCTGGACACCTTCGGCTTCAATCGGCTGTGTGTTTATCGTGGAACGCCCCTCTGGCAGGAATATCTCCAGCGCGGGATCCTCGACGATGAACGGGATTGGGACAAATGGTTCAAATGCTCCGACATTGACCCCACTGTCCTGCCCAGCGAAATCGTGAACCGTGCCCGGCAAAAAGGGTATGCCTTGCTGTTTTTCCATCGCCTCTTCTTCCGTCCCTGGCAAACCTGGAATCTGCTCCGCACCTTGGCCCGGCACATGAAGATCTCTGACATTCTCAGACTCTTGAGCAGCCCCTTTCGCCGCCGCAAACTCAATCGGAAACCGGAGTTGCCGGCGCGGATGCTTGAGATGGGACTCAGTGAGCCGGTGCGCCTTCCCGCACCGATGGGCCAGCCGGCTGCCCCGGCACCAGGATGAACTGAATATCGCTGACTGCGGGCGTTCGGGGGATTCGCCCCCAAAGAAAATTCGAACCCCAAGCCCACGGCCTTAGCGCAGACCCCGACGTAACGCAGACATTCCTGTCTGCCGTATCGCAGGCTTTCCAGCCTGCATAACCTAACGTTTGTACTCCTGCCTTGCGATTGGTCAAAGGGCGGCCGACAAGAATGTCGGCGACACGGCAGACAGGAATGTCTGCGTTACTTGGCCGCGTTACCTGGAAGGCTACACTGCGAAAAACTTGCCAGCGGCGGGGCTCGGGTCGAGACTTTGCCGGTGATTTTCGAACTCATCAACACTGGGAGCGAATTGATGCTGGGGCGCGTCCTTAACACGCATCAGCAATGGCTTTGCCGACGGCTGAGTGATGTTGGCTGGCTGGTTTCGCGCCAGGTCGCAGTCGCGGATGACGGTCCGGCGATTCAAGCCGCGCTTCGCGAGGCATTGACTCGCGCCGACGTCGTCATCGTCACCGGCGGCTTGGGCCCCACTTCAGACGACATTACACGTGATCTCATCGCGCAACTTTTGGGCAAGAAACTGATCGAAGACCCGGCGGTGATGGCACACATCGCAGGCGTGTTTAAACGGCTCAACCGGCCGATGCTCGAGCGGATACTCGTTCAAGCGTTGGTGCCGGAAGGGGCGACAGTGCTGCATAACGCCTATGGCACTGCGCCCGGCCTGGCGATGGAGCTTCGGCCCAATGCGTTCCGTCCGGAGGCTGCGGCCGGTTGGCTGGTGATGTTGCCAGGACCGCCACGCGAGTTACGCCCGATGTTCGACGCCCAGGTGTTGCCCTGGCTGCGGCAAGTCCTGCCGCCGCCGCCGCCGTTCGTTTGTCGCACGCTCCGCGCGACCGGCATCGGCGAATCTATGGTCGAAGAAAAAGTCGACGGCCCGCTCCATCCGCTGGTGGGTTCGGGATTGGAAATCGGTTATTGCGCCCGGCCAGGCCAGGTGGACCTGCGTTTGGCGGCGCACGGGGCGCAAGCGGCGGAGTTGGTGGCCAAAGCCGAAGCCATCGCCCGGGCGCAGCTCGGTGAGTACTTCTATGGCAGCGAAGAGGACGAGCTCGAAGCCGTGATCATCAAGACGATGACTGAGCGGAAGCAGACTCTTGCGGTGGCTGAATCGTGCACGGGTGGATGCATCGCCAACCGCTTAACCGATGTGCCCGGCGCTTCAACCGTCTTGCTGGCAGGGGTCGTCAGTTACAGCAATGACGCGAAGCAAAAGTTCCTCGGTGTCAGCGCGGATACTCTCGCCGAACATGGCGCGGTGAGTGAACCGGTTGCCATGGAGATGGCTGAAGGCATCCGCAAACGCACTGGAGCCGATTATGCGCTGTCTGTGACGGGCATTGCTGGTCCAGGTGGGGGCACGCCGGCCAAGCCCGTCGGAACAGTTTTTATTGGATTGGCCGGACCGTTCAAGACGATCGTGGTTAAGAATTTGAATCCGTGGGACCGTGAAACTTTCAAGCAAGTCACCGCACAGCAGGCGCTGGAATTGCTGCGGCGCAAAATCATATAGGACGGCGTAAGCCCTCCTTCCCATGAACCCTCAGCGTGAAAAGGCCTCCTCTCCCCAGCCCTCTCCTCCGGTGGAGGAGAAGGAGAAGACGCCGAGCGTGTCCGCGGTTTATGAGCGCAAACGGGTTTTGCTTTCGGCAAATTCTCTCCCCCGCCCTCTCCCCCAGAGGACCCAGAGGAGGAGGGGGAGGAAGGATGCCTGTCGCACCAGTTGGCAACAGTTTAATTTGAACCGTAGTAAGTCCTGCATGTCGGGCTTCACCCTTCCTCCTCGCCCTCTTCCTGATCGTAGATCAGACGTCGTCGGTGAATATGTTCGGCGCGTGAATCGGCCAGGTCTGCTTCGATTTTATCGAAGTGTGTCGAGACCCGGCGCAGAGCTCGTGGCTCGACCCCGATTTTGGCGTGGATCATCTGCAAACGACGCAGAATGGTAGCCTTCGAAACCTGAGTGCGCCGCGCAATCTGGCCGGCACTCAGTTCCTCGATGCAATAGAGTCGGAATACCGTCAGCACGGTCGGCGGTTTTAGGCGATCCTCGGAATCCAGTTGTTCGGCCAGCGCAAACGCTCGACGAGCGACGTCCTCAGGCAGATCTTGCGCCGGCTGAGCGGTGAACCGGGAGAAGAGCTCGCCCGGAGCTTGCGTCGGCTCCAACATTCCCTGCGCGGTGAAACGCACGCAAGTTTCCAACGGGAAAACGCCGGCGCCGACATTGCCCAGAAGTTCTCTGGCGCACGCATCGACGTGGCGGCTGGTGGGCGTTAACAGGATGAACGGTTGCCGCAACCGGGCAATCAACGCACTTGCGTTCGCTCTGAATTCGACTTGGTTGGGCTGGATGGTCAGCAGCACCGGGACCGCTTGCGCTGACCACGAGCCGATCTGTCGCGTGCCGCTTAAATGCAGTTGGGCCGGCTTGTTTTCAAGACCCAAGGCGCGGCAGAGCGCCCGGCCCAGCTTGCTCCAGCTCAGTTCCCAAATCAGCAGGTCATCGGGCTTCAGCACGACGTCGTCACATTGCCACGATTCGCAACGGCAAATGCCGATAATATCGGTCGGCCCATGATGAATGACCTCGTGCGCGCAGCCACAACCTTGAGGACACGGGTAACTGCGTGCTAGAGTCGCTGTGCGCTGCAGGAAAGCCGCGCTGAATCTGTTGTAAGTTTCGCCGAGCCGCTCGCGCCATATTAAAGCCGACGCCGCCGTTCCGCGGAGAGATTCAAGCGCGGCCCAATGAAATGTGGATTTGTTCATTTAACCGATTTCGGATCGTTTGGAATTTCGTAGCAGCCGACAAGGCGATGACCTGTAGGAGACGACGTAAGGAGACTCGCAGTTCTGGCAGTCGAGAAACCGAATCGATTGGAGTCTCCTTACGTCGTCTCCTACAAGTCCTTCGCCTCACCGCCTGAATCCCCTTTCGCATAACCAGCGATCAACCAACTGAAGATCGCAGTGTCGTCCCAGCTTGATCATATTGGGCACGCGAATCTGCACCGGGCGCGGTTGCGGCTGATCCGCGAAATGGAAATCGAAGGCCGCGCGGCACAAGCTGCCGTCTTGAGGAATGGGCCCGGCCACTCCCGCATCATCTGACGCGTTCTGAAAAAGGTCGTCCGCCGCTCGCGTCAAGACTTCGCGGCCGTTCGCGTTCCAGGCTATCTCCACCTCACGCAGCACTACTTTGTCGATGCCCGCAATGCCATTAGGCTCGAGCGCACTCACTCCTTCGAGTCGCAAGGGTTCCAATGTGTAAGTCCAACTGACTCCGAAATAATCATCCCGCCCATGCAGGCACACACCGAGTTGGCGCACATAAAGGCCACGCTCGCTTTTGGTCCGAGCATTAATCCGCAGTTCGTCGTGCTCCGGGGAATAAACGACGACGTCGTCCCGTTCTGGACGGAAGTGCAGGATCTCAGTCCGCTGCGCGTCGACCTTCGGCGTGCGGCTGAAGGTGTCACCATGACGGATCAAAAACCAATATTCGCCATTGAGTGGATACAACTCGACCCGCGTGGTGTTCTGGCCGCGATGGTGGCGAGCGAACCATGGGTCCAGCGCGAGCGCCAATTGGTCCGCGATGGCCGGCGTCGGTTGAGTCGGCGCGCGCCGCTCGCCGGCCGGCAGACTGCAGCCAAAATGCTCGAACGCCGACAGCCTTCGGAAGCGCTGCCGGTTGTAGGTGCGTGCAACCAGGACTGGGTCCGATAACCACACTTGTAGGGCGAGTTCGGCAGAGGTTGAATCGGGGCTGAAATCAACCGCCAGCCCGGCGTGGGCGATCGCGCGCTCAAGTTCCTCCTGGCCTTTAGCACAGGCGAGCCCATCGATGGCAAACAGGGCTTCATTTAGCGCATCCGGCAGATCTTCGGGCGACGACAGAAGCCGCGCGA
>DATJGF010000089.1:0-29706 GCA_035495315.1 Candidatus Limnocylindrales bacterium | reverse complement strand
GAGTCAATTTGTAGAAAGCAGTTTTCAACACCACTCATTCCTGCCGATAGCTACCGCAGAGTGCCGTTAATGAGTTCGGAGCATTGTCAGCCCAAGCTTGGTTTGGCGCTGGGGTTCTCCCTGGCAGTTAAATGGGGTTCTCACCCACTCGTCTGACTGGAAACAAATTTTATTGCGGTCACTCTCACTTCTTGGAGCCTGAGAAACGGTCGTGCGACTCAGGAGCGTTCGACCGATCGGGCAAGAACTTGACTAGTAGAAATCGAAACGCGGAGGTGTCTCTGCGGCGTGCAGACGTCCAGGTCAGGGAACGTTTTTTAAACCGTGGAACAAAGAAAGGAAAAGCACATGAAGAATCCCATGCGTGGTTCAAAAAGAAATTCGCTGGTGATGGTAATGGCGGCTGGGGTGTTCGCGTTGGGAGTTTGGTTGTTTGCTGTCGCCTTGGCGGAACCCAATCCGCATGAAAACAACCATGGCAAAAAGAACACCGGCGGTGCAAATTCAGCGGCGACTTTTCAGAATTCCGCTGAAATGGTGGTTCAAGGGCAACAAATCTTTCGCTTTGATACCTTCGGAGATGAATCTTTTTGGGGAGATACGCTGCAATTGCATCGGGCTATTGAGGGAACACAATTTGGAGGAGTGGGCTCCGGAATAGGTCCAAAGGCTGCGTTGGATTTGGGATTGAAGGTGGATGCAGACGCGCTTCCGCAAAAGTTGGTCGAACAGTTGAAGCACGGTCGTGTGGATCTTACCAGCCCTGCGGTGACGCTCGATTTACTCAAACTTGATGCCGTTGTTGGCGTCAGAGGCACTTTCAATCCGGACGGTTCGTTGAAAGCGGTAGGACTGACGTGCGCGGTGTGTCATTCAACGGTGAATGATTCGCTGGCGCCAGGAATCGGCCGGAGGTTGGATGGTTGGGCAAATCGCGATCTTAACCCGGGAGCGATTATCGCAGCCTCGCCCAACATTACACCAATCACAGACCTGTTGAAGATTGTTCATCCAGGTGTCACGGACAACGACGTGCGTGCGGTGCTTAACTCCTGGGGGCCTGGCAAATTTGATGCCGAACTGTTGTTCGATGGCAAGACTACCCGCCCGGATGGTGGACCCGCCGCAACGCTGATTCCAAATGCCTTTGGACTCGCCGGCTTCAATTTGCACACCTGGACCGGTGGGTGGGGGACCGTGACCTATTGGAATGCGTTGGTTGCGGTGCTCGAGTTGCACGGAGTGGGCACCTTCTTCGATGAACGCATGGATGACACGAACAAATTCCCGATTGCGGCGACGATGCGCTTTGGCCACACCTCGGTCGATAATCCGGATGATGACCAGGTCACGCCCAAACTGCCTGCGTTGCATTTTTATCAACTGTCGATTCCCGCACCTAAACCTACGCCTGGGGTGGACTTTGATGAGACCGCCTCGGCACGGGGAGACGAGTTGTTCAGTGGCAAAGCGAACTGCAACAGTTGTCATCGCGAGCCGATGTGGACCGAACCTGGGTGGAACGAGCATACGCCGGCCGAAATGAAAATCGACAGCTTCCAGGCTGTTCGTTCGCCCGATGGAAACTATAAGACGATGAATCTCGCCGGGTTGTTTGTACGTGAGCGGGGGCTATTTATGAATTCTCAAAACAAAGGCCGATTCTACCACGACGGGCGGTTTCAAACTCTACTCGATGTGGTCAATAGCTATAATTCGCGATTCACGCTCGGATTGACTGATCAGGAAAAGTCAGACCTTGTCGAATATCTGAAGTCACTCTGAGCAATACCCGTCCCACTCAGGCGCCTGCAGGATTGACTATCAAAGCGGTTGGTTAATCCGCCTGTTCGCAAGAGCTACTAAGCATTCCGCGCGGCGTGGGTGACGACGACTTCGACCTTGCCGGTACGATGTCGCACGTTGACGCCGACATCTGCGGCGTGGCGAATGACCGAGATGTCCACGACGCTGCCTCCGACTTTCAGATTAGTTATTTCAAGCCGATCGAGACATTCCGGCAATTGGGGATTATCGAGAAAGATGCGCTCGGCGGAGGTCTCGAATCGAAGACCGAGGCAGGCCTGGACGAGGTAAAAAACGGCCGCGGAGGACCAGCATTGGGGATTGCAGGCGACGGGGTAGAGGGTGGGGCCTTCGCCACGGCGCCGGGTGAACCCGCAATACAATTCCGGCAGCCGGTTTAGATCCATGAACATGCTGGCGTCGAACAAGGCGGTCAGGATACGGAGTGCGGCATTTTTGAACCCGTACCGGGCGAAGCCGGCACCGATGAGGGCGTTGTCGTGTGGCCATACCGAGCCATTATGGTAAGACATGGGGTTGTAGCGTTCCTCGGAGCTGGCGATGGTTCGGATGCCCCAACCGTTGAAAAACCGATCCGTGAGCAGACCGGTCTTGATTGCGACAGCGGCATCAGGTTGAGCGATGCCGGTGAAGAGACACTGACCGGCATTGGAACTGCGGACGCGGCAAGGCCGCTTGTTGCCGTCGAGTGCCAGCGCATAAGTCTTTAGTTGGTCGCACCAAAACGCGTCGTGGAAGCGGGTTTTAAGGATTTGCGCCTCGTGCCGAAGGCTGTCGGCGTGGTCGCGGTGGCCGAGCAGTTCGGCCAAGATAGCGGCCTTGAGCTTTGCTTCATAGACGTAGCCTTGGACTTCGCAGAGCGCGATGGGGGCGGGGGCGAGAGTGCCATCGGCGTGAAAAATGGCATCCTGGGAATCCTTCCAGCCTTGATTATTGAGCCCGCGTTCGGCGCGTTGTCGATATTCGACAAAGCCGTCGCCGTCGCAGTCACCGTAATTGTCGATCCAGGCCAGCGCACTTTGAATATTTGGCCATAAGTCTTTAACGAAGGCGCGGTCGCCGGTGCGCTCGTAGTAGCTGCCGGCGAGGATCAGCCAGAGTGGAGTGGAATCGATCGAGCCATAGTAGCAGCCAAAAGGGATCTCCTTGAGGGCAGCCATTTCGCCTTTGCGCTCTTCGTGAAGGATTTTGCCGGGCTCGGCGTCACGTTCGGCAATA
Organism: Candidatus Limnocylindrales bacterium; assembly: GCA_035495315.1. Taxonomy (GTDB): domain Bacteria; phylum Verrucomicrobiota; class Verrucomicrobiia; order Limisphaerales; family UBA8199; genus DATJGF01. The sequence goes on along the minus strand of DATJGF010000089.1, from coordinate 26,661 downwards.
GATTCTTTGGCTTGATTGGCGGCGAGATACGATAACACCCCGCGAGCGATTTCCGGATCGGTCCACAAGGTTTCGAGGCCGGCGATGATGCCGTCGCGGCCGAAGATCGCGCTGAACCAGGGGATACCGGCGTAGGGGTAATCTCCGCAAGGCGTAGAGGTAAGGAGCATGTGGAGGTCGGCGCGGGATTGATGGACCCAGTCGTTGAAGAGGGCATTGGAGGTTTCGACTAGAGTGATGTCCTTGCGATATTCCTTATAGGCGCAGTGGACTTTACTAAAGGCGCCTTCGAAAGATTCGGCTTGGTGGGATTGATCGCCGACGAGGCAGGCGGCCCTGAATTCGAGGAAACGCGGTTCTTGCTTGTGCAGATCGACGTGAAATACGGCCCGGCCGGATGAGATATCGTGGGCAGGCTGGCGGAAGTGGAACACGGTTTTGCGCACAACGCAGTCGAGACCTTCGTAGGCGAGGGTGACCCGGGTGGGTGTGACTTCGGGCTCCAGGAGACGGCCGCGGCGCTTGCGGGTGGTGCCGCGCAGTTCGAAGAGGTCGATGAAATCGGCATCGAAATCCAGCTGAAGCATGAGGGAGACGGGCTCGGAGGCAAAACTGGAGACCTCGATGCGTTCAAAGTATTCGCCGTTCCAGAGGAAGGCGGTTCGGACGAGGTGAATGATACCTTGAGGTAGGCCGGGGGCACCATTGGCCTGGAAGACAGGATTGGTGAGGTCGACGGCGAGGATGTCATTGTCCTCCTTAACGTTGGAGCTCAGCAGGAGCGGGCTGGCGTCGTTGAGGCCGAGCTTCCATTTGGAGAGGAAGCGGGTGCCTTCGTGGAAGACACCCTGGTTTTCGAAACCGAGGGGGCGAATATCGCCGTGTCGATCGAAGATGGCGAAGGTATCGCCTTGCTTAAGGACGCGGCTGCCGAGATCGGCGATCGAGGCAGTAGCCCGGATATAGAACTTGCCCTGGACTTGAATGACGTCACTCATTCGAGGAAAGCGCCGGATATTGAGGGTCAAGTTCCGGAGAACTGTTTGGTTGCAACTTAGCCCCGACGGGCGTTTTGTTGGTCACCTTGAGACCGAGGCCAATTTTCTGTTTTCGCGTGGCGAGGAGGAGTTGGGCGTAGACGGCCGTATAGTCGGCGGCCATGCGCGTCGCGGTAAATCGCTCTTCAAAGGATTGGCGGCACCGGTTGCGGCTTAAACCGGGGAGGTCCGCCACTGCTCGCACACCTTGTTCGAGGTCATCGATGACAAAGCCGGTGACACCGTGCTCGATGATTTCGGGGACGGAGCCGCGGGCGCGGGCAATGACGGGGGTGCCGCAGGCAAGGGCCTCGATCATGACGAGGCCAAAAGGCTCAGGCCAGTCAATAGGAAAGAGCAGAGCGAGGGCCTGGCCGAGGAATTCATCTTTTTCCGATTCTCCAATCTCGCCGATGAATTCGATGCCATCCTGATTCAAGAGCGGTTTGATGACCGTATCGAAGTATTCCTGGTCAGGTTTGTCGACCTTGGCGGCAATTTTGAGCGGGAAGCCGGAGCGGCATGCGATTTGGATCGCGTCATCGAGGCGCTTTTCCGGGCTGACGCGGCCGAGAAAAGCCAGATACTTGCCGGGAGTTTCGTGGAAGCGATGGAGGTCAGCAGGCAGGCCATGGTAAACCGTGGCTTGCCAGCAGGCCCAGGGAAAGGGACGCCGCTGATAATTGGATATGGAAACCAGCGGTTCGTCGCTGAATTCGCGAAACAAGTTGCGGAGGTTCGGAATGTCCAGGCGCCCGTGGAGGGTGGTCAGGTGCGCGGTAGTGATGCGCCGCAGGAGCGGGAAGGCGAGGTAATCAATATGGGAATGGACAATATCAAATTGTAACGATTCGTGCAGAACGCGTTCGGCCAGGCAGAGATGTTCGGCGTGAGGTTCGACACAATTTTGGCCGAGGCGTAGCGCGCGGTCACAAACGGGGCAGAGGGTCGCGCTGGTGCGGGAGTCGCCACTGGCGTAAAGCGTAACCTCATGACCCATTTGGACCAGGGCTTCGGTCAAGTATGAGACGACGCGTTCGGTGCCGCCGTAAAGTTTTGGCGGGACGCTTTCATACAGCGGAGCGACCTGGGCAATTCTCATAGCAAAGCGTTAGCGTTGTTCAAAGTCCTCGCCGCAGCATTGCCGTGTAGAATACCGGGCGAGACAGATTGAATCACCGTTAAATGTGCCTCAGTAAGAACCCAGCTGCGACTGGGGCAAACCACTCAATTTGTGATCTCATCGGAGGTGAAGATTGCGCAGTTAATGAACGGACCCGGATGCAAATCAGCAAAGCTCCATCCGTATTTTCAGCGTGTTTGCCATAGTATAAAGCTATGACGCCGATTTTATTTCTTTCCCGAAATAAGCCGTCGAAGTAGATGGCCTTTCCACATCCAAAATCCCGAAAAGAGAATTACCGGAAGGAAGACATACCTAACAGCGGGGGCGTAATTTGGAATTTGTTCAAACGGGCTATATACATAACCGACTATCGGAATGCCAAATATGATGTGAATCCAGCGAAGAATGGAACGTTTGGCGGCTTCTTTCATTTGACCTCATCAAATGCGTCAATCATTCAATCCCTTTCCATTGAGAATCTGCGGCATACATTGTTCAACCCTTGACTGCCGGGTTTTGGAGAGTTTGGCGCCAGAAAAATAAAAAATGTATGCCCTTTGCCGGCCTGGCGTCAGTGCCTTGAAAGCAGTTTTCAAGGCCGGGAGTTCATTTAATTTATTTTGGAATTCTTTAGGAACTCTAAAATCTGAAGTCTTTCTGTAATTCACTTTCAAACCGGCCTTTTCCACTTCAATGGCTTCGTGAATATAGGCCTTGAGGACGGGTTCGAGTTTAATTATTTCGCGAACATTAGTGAACCGAACCTGGCGAGCTGCCTGCACATTCTCTGTTTGTTGGATTAGAATACTCTTTGCATCTTTTAACAAGACACCTTTGACAAAGAGAATTGCGCAGTATTCTTTAAAACCGTGGATTAGAACTACGTTTCGGTTCTCAAACGTGTAACACGGAACACCCCACTTCAGTTCTTCGGTTAGGTCACAGTCAAGAATGATGCTTCTCAGTTTCTTGAATTCTTCCTGCCACTTCTTGGTTTTTGCCAAAAATTTATCAACCTTGGGATTCATGGTAATTCCTTTGCTAAGTATTTAGCGGCGAAACTGCCTCATGCGCCGCGATGGTCATTTGGAATCACTTGCCACCGCTCAGTGTGAAAAACGAACCCGCTAGTGGACGCACTTCGACGAATGCGTGAGCCGCAGACGGATTACGCGCTGCCCACTCGAGCGCCGCATCGAGGCTGGGCACGTCGATGATGACAAATCCGCCGAGGTATTCCTTGGTCTCGGCATACGGACCGTCATGGACCTGGCGCTTTCCGTTTCGGACCGATACCACAGTGGCGGCCTGCGGCGGTTCCAGACCTGCCCCGGCGACGAAGACCCCCGCAGCACGCATAGCCTGGCCGTAGGCGACACCCGCTGCTTTTGCATTTGCGAGATCGATTTGGTCAAAGGTCTCTTTGTTCACATGCGCAAATAGAGCGTATTTCATGGCAATTGGGTTAATTGTATCACTTTGTCTGTTCGTTTCAGAGTCGGAGATAGTTTCATGGCTCTACAATAATGTCGTTTGGATATGCTCCATTTCGACATTCCGGAATAAATGTTTATAGAGTTCTCCATGCATAAGTGTGCAGGTTACTAAAGCAGGATTTCTGGCAAACCGCACCGAACCGCGCCGGACACCAGTAATTGTGGCACTATTTGATACTAAATTCCGCATCCCTTCGCTGACAATCGCGCAGAAATCCCTACGGCCTGCCGATGTAATTGCGACTCAAAAGGTTTACTTCATTGAGCCGGGGGCCTTCAGGTTGATGCAAACAACGGGTCTTGATGCCTCAGGCAAAGCTTGCCGTCGGCAACGACTCCGTGAGTCCAAACCTTTTGTCCATTGTCCTTCAAGGCGTTGGCTCGATAGACGGATGGGAAGAGGGGGAGGGTGGAGTTTGCTCGAAAAAGGTGCAGAAGGTGCTAAAAAAGGATGCGACCGGGACCATACTAAAATCCGTGGGAAGTTAATTACAAGATAATGATGTTTCCTCAGACTCACTCCATCACCTTGAGGATGCTTGGCGTCGCGCTGGGGTTAATGTTCACGGGCCATGCTCAGGAATGGCAGAGGGAAAAAGGATACCGCTGGCGTGACGTCAATTTGCATCCCGGCGTGCCACCGATCCGCCAAACGCATGAGGCCGTAAAGAGCGGGTTTCGGGAAATGGCAAGCGAGCATACCGGCATTATCTTCAGCAATGCTCTTTCTCCATGGCAGATAATTGAGAATGGGAACTTCATGAATGGGTCAGGCGTTGCGGCCGGAGATTTTGACGGCGACGGTTTGTGTGATCTCTATTTCTGCTCGATTGTTGGCACAAACGCGTTGTATCGGAACCTTGGTGGTTGGCACTTTGAGAACGTGACCGCTTTGGCCGGCGTTGGTTTGGCGCAGCTCCACAGCACCGGTGCGGTGTTCGCGGACGTAGACGGCGATGGCGATCTCGATTTGCTGGTCTCCACGCTTGGACACGGGGTCCATTGTTTCATCAACGAAGGCAAAGGCCATTTCCGCGAGGCAACTGAGGAGGCCGGGCTGGCCTCAGAAACCGGCAGCACGTCGCTGGCGTTGGCAGATGTGGATGGCGACGGAGATCTCGATCTGTACGTAGCAAATTATGGATCGGTTCCAATCCTGCGTTCCGGCGTTCGGGCCCCGATGAAACGCGTCAATGGGCAATGGGTCGTGACCGGGCCCTTTGCTAAGCGGCTTCGCGTTGTCGATGGCAAACTCGTAGAACAAGGCGAACCCGATGTGTTGTATCTGAATGATGGCCGGGGGAAGTTCAGAGCGGTTCCATGGAATTCGACCGTTTTTCTCGATGAGTCGGGTCAACCCATGCCTGAGCCATGGGACTTTGGTCTCACCGTCCAAATGCGAGACATGAACGGCGATGGCTTTCCCGATATTTACGTCTGCAACGATTTTCAAACTGTTGACCGATTTTGGGTCAATGACGGCCACGGAAGGTTCCGCGCACTCAAGCCGAATGCTTTACGCAAGGAAAGCTACTCCGCCATGGGCGTCGATTTCGCCGATATCGACCGGGATGGTTACCTGGATTTTTTTGTGACGGAGATGCTGAGTCGAGACCACTCGATGCAGTTGCGGCAGAGTGCTACCAGTTCGCCTCCCCCGCCAATCCCGGGCCAAATCGAGAACCGACCCGGAGTGCTGCATAACGTGCTCTTTCATAACCGCGGTGACAATACCTACGCGGAAATTGCGAACTACAGTGGCGTAATCGCCTCGGACTGGGCCTGGCAACCTGTGTTTATGGACGTGGATCTGGACGGCTACGAAGATCTTTTGGTCATAAATGGCATGCCCTTGAATATTCTGGACCGGGATACGCTGGACCAGATTCGTTCACTGGGCCGGCAGCCGCTGGACCAGTTGCGAACCAACATATTGCGCTTTCCTCCCTCACTGACCAAGAACGTGGCCTACCACAACCGACACGACCTTCACTTCGATGAAGTCGGAGGCGGTTGGGGGTTCGACTCTCGTCGCATTTCGCAGGGCATCGCCCTTGCAGATCTGGACAACGACGGAGACCTCGATATCGCCATCAATTGCTTGAACGATTCCCCGCTCATCTACCAGAACGTCACCACCGCTGCACGTCTACTCGTGCGATTGCTTGGGCGACCGCCTAATACTTTTGGCGTCGGAGCGACCATTCGCGTATCGTGCGGTTCCTTTCCGGCGCAGACCCAGGAAATCGTTTGTGGCGGACGTTATCTCTCGGCCGATGATACCGTGCGAGCTTTTGCTGCGAACGGTGACGTTCCGATGACCATTGAGGTCCGTTGGCGTAGCGGCAGGAAAAATATGGCCATGGGGGTGCGCCCGAATCGCATTTATGTAATCGAGGAACCAGTTGACTCAGACCTCAACTGCTCGCCCCCCCCCACGGCTGAAACCGAACCGACGAGAACAGCGCCCGAGTCCCCTCTATTCAAGGATGTCAGTGGTCTGCTCGAGCACCGCCATCGGGAAGAGTATTTCAACGACTACGAGAGACAACCCTTGTTGCCCAAGCAACTGAGTCAGATGGGTCCAGGAGTTGGTTGGTTGGACCTTGACGGCGATGGTCACGATGAACTCTTTCTCGGCACCGGAAAGGGCGGAAAGCTGGCTGTGTATCGCTGGAACGCCATCGGGAGATTTGAAATCACCCCTGTTTTGCAGCAATGGGCGGCCCCGGACGACACCGCGGGTCTGGCAGCCTGGGCGACCTCTGATGGAACCCGCGCGATGCTTGCCGCCGTGGCTCAATACGAAGCAAGTGACACTAACCGTGCGGCTGTGTTCCGCTGTGCGGTCGGCGCTGATTCCCGCCAGCTAAAAATCGATGAGGTAAACGGGACTCGACAGCTTCAGTCCAGCACGGGTCCCCTCGCCGTTGCCGACATCGATGGCGACGGAGACCTCGACCTGTTTATTGGCGGGCGAGCCGTTCCCGGCGCGTACCCAGCGCCGGCTTCGTCGCAGATCTTTCGTCAGAACGCCGGCGAGCTTTCTGTCGATCTTACGAATTCCGCCCTATTACAGGACATCGGTCTGGTTAGCGGCGCAGTCTGGAGCGATCTGACGGGTGATGGGTTCCCGGAATTGATCCTCGCTTGCGAATGGGGGCCATTGCGAGTGTTTCGAAACGAGAAAGGAATCCTAAGGCCTTGGGATGTGCCTGTGATTCTTCTGCCTGCCCCTGGTTCAACAAACGGAACTCTCATGAATCTAAGTCGTCTTACCGGCTGGTGGAACGGGGTGGCCGTGGGCGACTTCGACGAAGACGGCAGGCTTGACATCGTGGCGAGCAACTGGGGACTGAATGATATGTACCAGGCGAGCTTGGAGCACCCTGTATCGCTGTACTATATCAACAACCCGCGCAGTGGTGTGACCGACTTGATCGAGGCTTTCTTCGTTCCGGAATTAGGTGCTGATGCACCCCGGCGCAGCCTGTCGGCGCTCGCCCAGGCGTTTCCAAGCCTGGCGTCCGCCTATCCGACGCATGCGGCCTTCTCCACCGCAACGATGAATCAGCTTCTTCAGGTCCTCCGTTTGCCCATGCAAAAGGTGCAGTCAACCAGGCTCGCCACGATGCTCTTCTTGAACCGGGGAACTAACTTTATCGCTTTCCCGCTCGAGGCAGAGGCGCAGTTCGCCCCGGCTTATTCAGTCAACGTGGGCGACCTCGACGGCGATGGACATGAAGATCTGTTCCTGAGTCAGAACTTTTTCGCGACCCGTCCGGAATGGCCACGCCTCGACGCGGGGCGTGGATTATGCCTGCGAGGCGATGGGCATGGGACGCTCACCCCTATGTCGGGAAGTGTTTCCGGGATTGCCGCGTACGGCGAACAAAGAGGATCTGCCTTGGGAGATTTCGATCAGGACGGCAGGGTCGACCTGGTCCTTAGCCAAAACGGTGCTCCCACCAGTTTATTCAAGAATGTGGCAGCCAAGCCGGGTCTGCGTGTAAAACTGAGAGGTCCAGCGGCCAATCCCTGGGGAATAGGGGCCCAGGTCCGGCTCCATTTCGGGCTGCGCAAGGGACCCCTGCGCGAAATTCATGCCGGGTCCGGTTATTGGTCCCAGGACAGTCCCGTGGTCGTGATGGGTTACCCCACTTTCCCAGAAAAAGTCGAAGTGATTTGGCCCGGTGGCAAATCGCGTGTCTACCGTGTGCCTGCGGGAAGCCTGGAGGTCGAAGTAGACCCTGAGGGTCGTCTGTTATCCAGCCGTTCTAACTAGCCCCCAAACCTGTCAATCTTGTCGTCATCCTCGCCCTTGATCTTTCTGATTTCAAAGACAAAGGGATGAGGGCGATGCACTTCGGTTCCTGGCAAGCTCACCTGCTTGAATATGCCCGCTATTATCATTGTCGTTAATTTTGACTACAGACAGGACTCGTCTGGAAATGGTATATCGTCGCAGTCGGAATAGTAATTATTTAACCCCATATGAACCAAATTAATCAACCTCCTAAGTTGTTCGCTATTACCGCCCTGGCGCTGGGGCTGGTAACTCTTCAGGTGCACGCCCAAGACCAGCTTGTTGACACATTCGATACTGAAGCAACGGTTTCAGCGTGGACTCCAACGTGGGGAACAACTCCCGTTTTGAGTTTCAGCACCAATGGTTCGCCTGGAGGGGCGCTGCGCGTGGAGGCCGACTATTTCACCGGGGCCGGAACCTGGGAGCAGGCAGTAATACTCAAAACCCTCACCACTGCGGTCAAGGCATCGGATTACGAGACGGTCTCGATCGATGTGAAGGCCGACCCTAGCTCGTTGCCAACCACCGGCAATCAATACGGCTATTTTGAAGTCAAGTATGGTTCAGCGGGAACTTCTTTTGGAGGCGTGAATATCACCAGCACCAACTGGACACGGTTGAAGTGGCCGGTCCCGGCCGGCACACCCGATATCAGTCAGATTCTCATCCAGATCGGCAGTGGCGATTTCACTGGTAAAGTGATTTGGGAGCTAGACAACTTGAGCTTCAACGCACCACGAGTCGCCATCAACCGATTCGACGACGCCACCGAAGCGGATGTTTGGACTCCTGAATGGGGAACCGCCGTCGTGCTCTCCTTCGACGCTGAAGATGCCGGTGGAGGAGCGGCTGGATCCGGCTCGCTGAAAGCCAGCGCCGATTATTTCACCCCGGCGTCCGATGGCTGGGAGCAGATGGTGTTCAAACACATCGATTTTGATCCGGCCTTTGCCATCGCCGATTATGCAGGCATTGCCGTCGACGTGAAAGTTGACCCCAGCTCAGTGCCTACCCCGGCCAATCAATATGGCTACTACGAACTCAAGTATGGCAGCGGCGGAGTCTCCTACGGCGGAGTAAACCTCTCAGCGACGAACTGGACAACCTACTCCTGGCCGATTGCTGCTGGCACACCTGACCTCGTTCAACTGCGCGTCCAGAATGGTAACGGCTCTTTCGTAGGGCCGATCACCTTCTTCATGGATAACCTGGTACTCATCAAGAAAGTCGGAGCCCCCACCTTGGCCATTCTCACCAGTCCCATTGATGATGTGAAGCGAACCGACGTCGTCTTGAACTGGCTCCTCAGCGACGGAGCCACAGCCATTAACGTGAACAGTGTCAAACTCTCGTTGGATGGCAAGCTTGCTGATACCGCCAAGGTCGTAACCACCAAGACTGCCAACGGCGCAACCGTCGTGTTCGACGACACCGGCAACGAATGGGCGGCTGGCGAGCACACCTGGAGCCTCCAATTCACCGACAGCAGCACCCCAGCAAACAGTGTGAGCGGCCAAGGCACTTTCGTCGTCAACCCATACCCCACAGAAGGCACTTTCGTCATTGAAACTGAGGACTTCAATTATGATACCGGGAAGTATAATCCAATGAAGGGCACACCCGAGATGGATGTCGATGTGATGCCTTACCTCGGCGGTGCTTACGACACCTTGGGCGCCACTGCGGGTATCGATTACAACGGCAATGATGAAAACGACTCCGATCTTTATCGCACCGAATTGGATGCCACGGGCCAAAACGCCGTCAACCTTGTTAATAACATTGGCGGCCGCTGGGGATCTGATCGCGGCCTTTACACTGCCACGGTTAATTATCGCAAAGGTTGGGTCGATAATGGTGAATGGTTGAATTACACACGCACATTCCCTGCAACCAACTATAACGTCTGGGGCGCCTTCTCGCGCGATGGGCGTGATCCCAATCAAGTATCCGCCTCCCTGGCTTTGGTTTCGGGAAATATCACCACGAGTAACCAAACGGCTCAGATCCTCGGCACCTTCAGCGGACCGGGCACCGGTGGCTGGGGACGCAACATTCTGTTCCCCATGAAAGACTCATCGGGAGCCATGGCAGTTGTCACCCTAGGTGGCCTGCAAACGGTTCGCGCCAATATCGCTGGCGGTGACTTTGATTACCTCGTGTTTGTCCCCACGGCTCCGGGACCTCCGAAAATCACGGGAGCTACCCGGACCGGCAATACCGTCACCATTACCTGGACCGGCGGTGGCGTGCTTGAAAGCGCTCCGAGCCTTAGCGGTCCCTGGACCTCAACCAATGATAGTGATGGCTCCTACTCCGAGGCTGCCACCGCAACTATAAAATTCTTCCGGGTCCATAGATAGCTTATTGACCCAGGATTTCTACGAAGGCCGGGATGCGTCCCGGCCTTTTTTCGTCAGGAAATGAGACGCCCATTTCCTGGCGATTGAAAGTTCGCGTTTGCCGGGGGGCCTGTTCTGTTTCCTCACGGGACGGCGCTATGTGTGCAGCCGTCAAAGCGAATGGCTCTGTCCAATAAACTGGAGAATGGCTGGAGCAGGCATGGCACCTGCCTGGCGAGCGATTTCCTTGCCTGCTTTAAAAAGCACGAGGGTGGGAATTGCACTGATGGCAAAGCGCTGCGCCAGCCGCGGTGATTCCTCGGTGTTCACTTTGGCAATGACTAATTTGCCGGCGAGTTGACTCGCGACTTTGACTAATTCGGGTGTAACCATCTTGCAGGGCCCGCACCACGGCGCCCAAAAATCGACCAGCACGGGCAAGGCGGACTGGCCGGTGAGCGCCTCGAAAGCGTCCGGATCGTCAACCGCGACTGGTTCGCCCATTTGAGGAAGCGGTTGGTGACATTGGCCGCATTGGAAAGTTTGGCCCAGCCTCGGGTAAACCGCACGATTACGCTGACCGCACTGAAGGCAGGTCAGCAACAGGCCACGTTCATCAAGCTGAATTGGAGCCGAAGGAGCACTCATATATAAGAAACTCTAGGCATAGGTGGGGCCCAATGAAAACCTCATAACCCTACTTTCCAGTTCCAAACTCATTATTGCGGAGCGCTTGCCTGGATACTCAGTGAGTAAGCCAGGACGGGGGCCAGTTAGAGGGCTATGGCTTTCGTCTTCGGTCAGGAAAGGATGAGGTATGAGAATTGTGTACGGATTCCAATTGCGGGTAGTCACTTCCAGGCGGAGCTTTTTTTCGATGGCAGTGTTGTCGAGTTTGGAGCGAGCGTAGGCAATCAACCACCAAAGGCATACAGCTTGTGTTGGGTGCGCAGGTAGAGATTATTGCCGACCAGCGCAGGCGTCGCGAGGATGCGATCGCCGAAATCAGCCTGATGGAGAATTTCGGGTTTTGTGCCGCCGGCTTTGATGACGCTGACTTTTCCGTTTAAGGATGCAAAATAAATCCGGCCGTCGGCGGCGACGGGAGATGCGTAATAACTCCCGATCGCTTCGAGACGCTCTTGCAAATAAAACGGATTGCCCGTCTTAGCGTCGAAACAAGAGACCATCCCACCATCACGTACGAGGTAAAGGCGGCCCTCGTAATACAGCGGAGAGGCAACATAGGGCAGACCGCGATTGAAAGTCCACGCGAGGCCGGTTTGTGAAATATTGCCGTGACCGCCGGGTTTGACGGCAATGGCGCGATTTTCTGCCTTGGCGCCCCATGCCTGCACCTGGTCCCAATCCACTTTGGTGATCCTGCCGTCGTGATTGACGTCCAGACCGCGCATGAAGTCGCCCATGTTCCCGGGGAGTTCATCCAGCTTGATCTCGCCCTGTTTTTCCTTTCCGAACTGCTTGAGAAAATCCTCCCACGTTGACCAGGGTGCGTCGCCTTTACCCGGAGACCAACTTGCGAAGAACAGAAGGCCGTCCCCTGCCACCGGCGTGGTGCACGCAAATCCGGCCAGGCCCTCGACAGTCCACGTTTCGCGGCCGGTCTTGACGTCATAGGCTTTGAGGCGGAGGGAGCCAGGGTCGACCACTTCCTCAGCGCCGGAGTTGCGCCAAACGATTGGCGTGCCGAAACTGCCCCTGGCATCCGGGCGCGGTGTTTCCCACAGGGTCTTACCCGTCTTCCGATTCAGAGCCAGCAGGGAAGAGTTCTCGTCCTGGTCACGATTAATCAGCACAAGGTCGCCGAAAAGGGCCGGGGAAGTGCCCGAGCCATACGCACCACCGCTCAGTGCTACTGGCAAGGGATGACGCCAGAGTTCCTTGCCCTTGATGTCGTAGCAGATTACACCAAACGAACCGAAATAACTGACTACCCGGTGGCCATCGGTGGCAGACGTGGCCGATGCCGGGCTGTTCTCGCTTCGGTGATAAACTTCGAGGTGATCCGGTTTGAGTCCCCGTGACCAGATCAGGGCGCCGTTGCGTCGATCATAGCAACGGGTCTGCAGCTCGCCATCGACAAATGCCGTCAGGAAAATGTAGTCACCCCAGATGGAAGGTGACGACGGCGACCAGGGGACCTCGGTGCTCCACAACAGGGCGTTGCTCGGGCCGATGTTTACGGGCGGATGCGCATCAAGGGCGACGCCGGAACAATTCGGGCCGCGGAATTGTGGCCAATAATGAGCCTCCTGGGAGCCGGCGGCGGATGAGCGGAGGGCGACGAAGGCCCCGCAGAGGATCGCCAGGGAACGGCAGTTGAGCATGATATTAAACATTCCGGCGCAGAGCATAAGGAGAACGGTTTGAAGGTCAATCGTGAGAACGAGCCGAAAACGCCAATTGCGGTCGAGGACGAAGTTGTGAACCCGACGCAGAAAAACGTTCGTCGAAACCGTGTCGGCGGCCAGGACACCCAGTAGATGCTCGGACCGCGTTTCAATACTTTTGTGTGACTCTTTTATTATTCGGTCGACGCCCACCAAGCTCTTCTTGAGTGCTCGCCAGAAAAGGTGGAAGCAATGCCGGGACGGGGGGTCTGCTGCTCTTACTGGTGGCGCGTAGGGACCGTGCCGCGGGAGGATGTTTGCATTATGTTGGACTGACCCCGTTTCCAGCCTTCGCCGGGGCGCGCGGTTGGAGCTCTTCTTCGATGAGCCGGGCGATGTCTTTCAACAGGCGCAGCTGCGCGGCGCTCAGACTTCTGGGCTTGCTATCGACGATGCAAAACGCGCCGACGCGTGCGCCGTCAGCGGCATGCAACGGAATGCCGGCATAAAAGCGGACGTGCGGATCGCCGATGACCACCGGATTGTCGGCGAAGCGATCGTCGCGCAGCGCATCGTTTACGACCAGCGGTTCGTTTTGGAGGATAGCGTGAGAGCAGAAGCCCATGTCGCGGGAAGTCTCGCTGAAATCGAAGCCGTAATGGGCTTTGTACCACTGCCGCTCCCTATCAATGAGCGTGACCAGGGCAATCGGGGCATCGAACGCGGCGGCGGCGATGCGTGCGTGGCGATCGAATCTTTCTTCTGCATCCGTATCCAGCAAGCCGAGACGATAGACGGCTGCGAGGCGCTCTTCTTCGTCCCGTGGCAGCGCTGCTTTGCGCCAACGGAGCATCGAACGCATGAGCCACGCGCGCATGCGTGAACGCGCGTATTGGAGGCTGTAGGGGCGCGTCAGCCAATCGGTGACACCGGCGGGCTCGCTTTTGTCGGCCGGCACCTGGGATTGGTTGGCCACGATGATGATTTGGGTCTCCTTCGCATCCTCACCTGGCAGCGCGCGAATTTCGGCGCAGAGCGCGACGGGGTCCGACAATGCGTCACCGAGGAAGATGAGCGAGGGGTGACCGCGCTGCACGGCTTCCTTCAATTGCTCGATTGTCACTTCGGAAAGGCTTGGGATGCCGTCGGCCTGCGCAGCCGCGGTTAGGATGGCGCGATCTTTGGCCGGCACGCCGGCTATAAAAACCAGCTCCTCAGAGACGCTGCTCGCGGGCTTCACCAGGCTGGAAGGCAGGAACGGTGTGGTCTTTATCGCAACGGCCGCGTGGCGCAGTTCGATGACGCTGCCTTCAGCCGCGCCAACGACGCTCAAATCGTTGCCGGCGGCGGCAACACGTTCGCGTGCGTTGGAGATGAGTTGATCCACCGCGTCGTCGCCGCGGTTGGGATCATGGTGGTACAGCGCGAGCTGCTTGACGTTCGCTGCCATCGCGACATCGACCGCGTATTCGATGGTGCTGTGGCCCCAACCGATTTTCGCCGGGAATTCGGCCGCCGTGTATTGGGCGTCATGGATGACCAGGTCAGCGTCGCGGATGAACTCCACATGCGCGGTATCACCGCTTTCGCTGGGTTCCAAGTGACCTTCGCCCGCGCGCCGATTGTGGGGTTCGTGATCGGAGGCGTAAACCATGCTGGCGCCGTCCGCTTCGAGGCGATAGCCGACAGTGAGTGCGGGGTGATTGAGATAATGCGTGGTGATCCAGACATCCTCGACCGAAAAGCGACCCTCGACGACCTCGTGATAATGCAGCCTCGCGGCAAACGCGTTCAGCGCGACTGGGAAGTATGCATAGTCCATCTGCGCGGCGAGGACGTCTTGGAGCGTCTGGCCGATGCCGCGCGGACCATAAATGTGCCATTCGGCGTCGGCGACGAAGAGCGGCGCGAAGAAGGGCAGACCTTGGATATGATCCCAGTGCGTGTGGGAGATAAGGATGTGGCCGTGCGCAGCGCGCCCTTGCTCCGTCAGCGCTTTGCCGAGTGCATTCGCGCCGGTGCCCGCATCGATGATGAGCGTCGTCCCTGAGTCGGACATCACCTCCACGCATGAGGTGTTGCCGCCATAGCGAAGCGTTGCTCCGCCTGGCGTAGCAATTGATCCGCGTGTTCCCCAGAAGCGCACTAGCATAGCGACATCGCGTGAGACTTTGTCTGGCATTATGGGCCGGTTGACGCTCCTGGCAAGACAAGACGGACCAGGCGCCTATATCTGAGTTGAGGAGAGGCCTTCATGCCTGACCCAGCGCCACTGGACCATTTATTCGCTCTTGCTATGTTCATTGGAGTTTTTATTGTCGCAGCATTCCTTCTCTTTATGCTGTCAGGAATCGTCGCTTCCTTGTTTCTCATACATTAATACTGTTCCAGCGACAGCTCTCAGTTGACGCAGCATGTGCGTTGCGGCCACAAACAACGATGCTACACTCGGCGCATGGTTGCCCTCTTTGCCCTCGCGCTGGCTGCTCCGCCGGCTGCGATTGGACCATTGTCGGTGCGGCGACCCTAAAATCAGCCGTAGAACTTTCCACGCGTTTGCGCCACAGCTTCAATTCCAGTTTGGCCAACACTGACGTTGCCCCGGAACTTCGCATGAAGAAGTCCATCGCGGTTACACGCGTCACGAGTTGGCGGTCTTGCGAAAAACCATGCTCAAGGCGGCAAGGATTTACCGAATCCGAATCAGGCGAACAAAAGCGGGAAAGCGCGCACGCGCTCCCAGGGGCGCGGTGTTCCTGGTCTGGTTCCAGCCGCTATTGGTCGGGAGCAGGTCACTCCTGGTGTCGGTGCTGGAGGCTATAGTGGTCCTGGTCGATGGCGCCGTTATCAAGCCGCTGGTCGCGCTCAGCCCTGGCACCGCCGTCGTTTTGTTGCCTGACTTGGTTCCCCAGATACGTTTCGAACGGTGTTTGCTCCGGCTTGGGGGGTAGAAAAGCGTTAAATATCCAGACCGCCCAGAAATAGAAAACAACCCACAAAACAAATTCGCCGGCTCCCCACCCGTGGCTTTTAGTCTCATGGACCTTGCCCATGCTCAAATAAAACCCCTGCCAGGCCGCCTGCGCAAGCGGAATTGCTGAAAAGCCCCGGCAGCATCGGGTGGACCTGAGGCTACGGGAACGTCACAGCCAACTCCTGTCGGCAGATCAGATCTGTTGGCGCCTCCTGCGTCTATGCGCTAAGCACCCCGTCTACCACCGCCGGATTCGGTAAAACCTCTGTGCGCCGTCAGCGGTGGGATCGATCAGCACCTCCGGCCGGCCACTGCCCGCGACCAGAGCCAAAACAGTCCAATTGGTCTCGTCGAGCAAACGCTTGTACTCCAGTTCGTAAACTCTCCCGCTTTGCGTTGGCACGCTCAGGCTGAAGACGCCGTTGCTCAGCGCCGGTGCGGACACCAAAGACTGCAGAATGGGCGGCGTGGTCAGGCACGGTGTTCCCATCCCCGGAAATCCGTCCCCAGAGCGAAACTGTGCCATCCGACTGCAAAGCCAGGCTGTGAGTGCTCCCAGCGGACACCCTCGCGACGTTGCTGAGCCCGAAGGGAACATCGACCTGACCAGTGCTATCCAGCCCCCAGGCGAGCACAGTGCCATCCGCTCTCGCGATGACCGCGTGATAATCTCCCCCGGCCAGACTAACCACGTTTGTCGCCCCGGGGGGCACCGTCGTCAGGTTGTTGGAGGAGTAGCCCCAGGCCAGCAACGGAGAAAAACTGAGAGTGGCAACGGTACTGGTCGTGCTCCCGTAGACCACGGCCCAATAATCGCCTCGAGACACCGATTGGACGTTGGTAATTGCTAGTTTCGAGGTCGTGGCGCCCGAAATCTGGGTGCCACCGAAATACCATTGCCAACCCAGCGAACCTGGGCCCCAGGGCTGCGGCCGAAAAATGCGCCGTGGCCCCGTCCGGGCAACCTTGTGAAGCGGGTTGTTGAGTGAAGAGGGGGGGCCACAATCACCGATAGAGTAGCTACCTGCCCGGTGACCACTCCAACCTGGTTGTTGGCCACCACCACATATTGTCCTCCGTCGGCGACTCCAATATTTGTCAGGGACAGCATGTTGTTGGTTCCAGCAGGCAGAGGCTGATCGCCCAAATACCACTGGTAAAGAATCGGCTCGGAACCTCTTGCCGCAGCGGAAAACGTAACGTTCGAACCAAGCGCAATAGTTTGTGAACGGGCTGCAGCACAAGCAACGGGGCGACAGGGGTGACGGTAACGGTGGCAACCTGACTCGTCGCTGCGCCTAATAGATTCGTCACCACCACGGAATAGTTACCCGCCATCACTCCCTTCATGTTGCTGCGGGACAGGGTAGGATTAACCGCGAACGGGATATTCACATCTCCCTGCCGCCACTGAAACGCAAAAGGAGGAGTCCCGCTCGTTTGGCAGTTAATGAGCAGCGAATCACCTGCGTTCACGACCTGATTCGCGGGCTGCACCGAAATTTGCGGCGGAGCGAAGTTGCCCAGCACAGCCTGTAACGAAATATCGCTCAGGCTCGTGAACGTCAGGGTCCCGCTGCTTGTGGCTTGGCTCGTCGGCAGCGTGCCGGGTTGAGCAGGCAGATGGCTGATTTGCGGGAATGAAGTTGTGAGCTGGTAACGACTCAGCCCGGAGGAGATGATGTCAAATATATCGAAGTTGTCATTGGCGAATCCCAAGGCGACGCCGTTGAAGAACACCTGAGTGCCAATCGTGAATGCGCCGCACCCGATACCGGCCACCCCAACCTCGGACGCGAGCGCCGGCATCTGGTAAACCGCATCGAGTGTCGATGGAGACCCAGGCACCACTATCAGGTTGGTCAATTCTCAATCGAGATTTAGACGAAAGAGCATTCCGAATTGAACGGGACGCTACTGTTTCGCGTCCCGGTCCTGCCATTCAGAGCCGATAATTCCTGGATTAGGTGCTTACGCCTTTTCGTTCTGCGGGCGATTCAGAGCTCATTGCAATACGTGGCCGCCTATAGTGCACGTTGGCGCCTCACCGACCGTAAAGCTTGGACCGTACTGGCCGCCAGAGGGGCATTGCGGGAGGACACCTCGTTGAAGGTAGTCTTTGATGTCGTCCAACGTATAGGGATCGTTCGACTGCTTGTTATTCTGGGCGGCCCAGGTTTGAGCGCCAGCATCAATTTGTCGCAGATTGTTGATACAGACCTTTTCATGCGACGTGTTGCGCGCACGGATAAAATTGGGAATGGAGATTGCGGCCAGGAAGCCAATGAAAGAGACGACAATCATGATTTCCAATAGGGTCCACCCCGATTGGCTGGAGTTTTTAATTTTCATAAATTCACGGTGCGGTTTGGGCAGGTTTCAATGTTTTGAACACTAACTCAATCGAGCAGAAAGCCGTCGCGAGGAACCAACCAATACGGGGCTCCCGAAACGGCGGATGGATCTCAGTCCGTAAGCGGGAACGGTTAGTTCCAAGGTGGCGGCGATCAAGCTGAGAATCGTTAAGCTATTCATAATAATAACAGGACGCGCTTTAATGACGTGACCATGCAACATTCATAATGTTCTCTGCGGCTCTCATCGCCGAATTTTCTGGTGCCAAATTCAACATTCAACAGCCTAGCCGATATGAAAAAGCCGTCCATCGGGGCAAAACACGGCTCTGATGCCAGTAAAACAACGGGATAACATCCAGGGAATCCCACTGGTGGCAAAAGCTTGGTCGTTGTAACCCTCCGTCTCTGCCGGAAGACTCCCGAAGGTTGACAAGTCCGGCGGCGTTGCGGAGTTGAGTTTCGTGAAAAGACAAAAAATGCCTACGTTTGAAATACTGAAGCGCACGACACGGGAATCCAAATCGGGCGTAGACCGCTCAAAGTTTACGAATGCAGGCGGCACGCATTGCGCTCAAAATCGAGAGCAACACTTTCATAAATGGAGGGTAATTACGCGACTTTCAGTCAGCCGCATACTTTCTTTTTGAAAGAGTTAATCTTGCGGGCAAAAGCACGTGGATAGGACTGCATTTCTCTCAACTTGTTATCACCGTGATTCACCGCCAAAAGGTTAAGCCGACGCCTGTCGTCACAGGATTTTGGCCACACGCTCCGACCTGAGTAACTCTAATCTTTTTCCCGCTCCCTGGTTTCCAATCCTGCCACCAGCCTGTAGCGAGCGCCTACCGACGGCGTAGTCCCTCACCGAGGTCTCCGGAAATACCCTGCCGCTTAAAGGCCTTCCGGATATTAGAGAGGGCCTTGGATTGAATCTGTAAAATCCGCTGGAGGGAGCACCCGCAGACCTCCACTAGGGCCTCCACGGTCCAAAGTTCCTGTGGGTGGTGAATTCCTAACTCGCTCATTGGATCATGTGTGCTTCGGCTCGGGCTCGCTTTTCCTGAAACCACGCTCTCTGGTCCGCACTTCCATCTTCATCAAATCCACTTTTTTGCACCCTCATAGAGCGTGCACGAGCGAGGAGGCTTGCAACAGTTTGGCGGAATTCCCCCAGTTCGAAAGGCTTTGTGAGCACAGCATCCACCGGGTTCTCGGCCCCCTTCATCACGCAACTGTGGCCGGTGATCATGATGATCGGTAGCGCAGGAGCGGCGATCTTAATGTTGGAGGCAAGTTCGTCCCCTGCCATCCCTGGCATCGAATAATCGGTAATCACCAGGTCGAACGACTCCCGTCCCAAATGCTCGAGCGCCTCCTGGCCGTTGGCCGCCTGAACCACTCTATGTCCATCGAGGGCGAGCAATAAACCGATTGCTTCCCTCTGCCCTAGCTCGTCATCCACGAGAAGCACCCGTTTTTCGGCCGGCCTGTTTGACATCATAATTTTATTCTATGCCTCTCCTTATCTCACAGACCAGAAGCGCTCACAACTGGGGCGCGACCGGTTTCTCCCTACGCGAACCGCTAGGGTGAATCCCAGGGAGGTCCCGGTCAGCAGAGTTCGAGTTACTGAGAAGATGGCTAATCTCTTCAGCACCTGTTTTTTAAGTCGCTGTTTACTGACCTATGCACCGTCCCGGTCGAACGCGCTATGATCGCTGGCTGATACGTTTAGGGACCAACCCCAAAGTGTCTGAAAAGTTCACGCGCCAATTTCGTTGATACGGCGTGTACAGCCATTTCTTGAACCGATAACCCTAGTCAGTGCCACGAGAGTCCACACGAATCAGCCGCAGACTTTCGTCCATAAATTGACTATCTGGCTCGCGCTTGTCGAGGGACCGGCAACAGATTGATGGCCGTTCATACGCTAGCGCCCCAACCAGTGCAAAAGAGTTTCGTCGGCTGTCAGCAGTCTGGCCCGAGTGGAATGCCTGACTATCACGGTCCTTGACTACCCTTTGGCGGAGCAAGCCTCGCACTTCTGGCACGCCGCAGGGATTCTTACGGACACCCCAAATACTGTCTCATCAGGGCTTTTACCGAGCTGTACCGGGCCTTAGCACGGACGCTTCCGGCGAAACCGGCCGAGCGAAGCTGGCGGCGTTTTGGGGCCGCTCCCGGGGAATCGCTTACCGATGAGCACCGCTCCGCATTTGAAAACAAAAGCGATTTACTGAGTAATAACGCTGGGTCGGCCCCCCTTCGCGTTCCTTTCCACTAGGCCGTTTTGCCGTTTCTCACCCAAGCAACCTAGGCAATCCCCTGGACGTGGTTCGAGCTTTTCCAGGGCGGCACGTTTGGGATTCGGACCGATTGTGCCAAATGCGGGGGGGCGTGAGACTCACCCACGAAAATGAAAAGCGCATGCTTGGCAGAGTACAGACATCTCTCGAACAAGGGCGCTTGGGCTTTTATGAACACTACCGCACTTCGTCTGGGCCTGTTTTTGGCAATGATCGGATTCAGCTCGCCGCGCCTGTGCGCAAACGTCAATATTACCTCGCCCACCGGGGGCAACAACATTTCGGCTGACAAAGCGCTCAACTCAACCAACGGCGCCGCCTTCACTGCGCTGGGCAACATCGTCATCGCCGAGGGCCTCGCGGCGGACTTTGGGGCCGGGGCCAACCAGACTTTGATCCTAACGCCGCCCACCGGTTGGCGATTCAACGCGGGCGTCGGCACGGTCAGTTTCACGAGCTCGCGCAATATAACAGCAGCCACCATCGCGGTTACCGCTTCCAACGCGACGGTTACGCTAACCGTCACCGGCACCACCGCAATGGATTCCTTGACCATTGGCAGCCTTCAGGTTCAGGCGCTGGATGGGAGCAACCTAGCGGCTGCCGACTATATCAGGCGTTTGTTCACCAATCCCGGCACGGCAGTGATTGCTGGGATTCAGGAGGATTTTACAACGTTTGGGCTGCTTAACGAGGTAACCGGCACAGCCCGGGGCCTGGCCATGCATACCCAGCCGGGAGCCACCGCCACAGCGGGGGGACTCTTTTCTCCGCAGCCCGCAGCCGCAATCGTGGATCAATTCGGCAACGTGGTTACGCTAAACAACACAACGGTGGTGAGCGCCGCGCGCGCGGCCGGTTCCGGCACGCTGCAAGGCACGCTGACTGCCAAGGCTATCAACGGGGTGGCCAGTTACACTAACCTGTCGATCAACGTGGCCGGCACAATTACTATCCAGTTCACCACCAGCAACCTGACCAGCGTAACCTCCGCTCCGGTCGTCGTGGGACCGGCACCGGCACAATACCTGGTATTTTCCACGCAACCCGGTTCCGCCAGCGCCGGCGTTCCCTTCGGCATTCAGCCGGCAATCAAAACCCAGGACCGGTTCGGGAGCGATTCGACCGCCGGATTGCCCGCCAGCCAACTGGTCACAGTGACTCTCTCCGCGGGCAGCGGCACTTTGTCCGGCAGCAAGACTATCGACATCGGCACGGCCGCTGGAAACGGCATTGTCAGCTTCACGAATCTGCAAATCGACACCGCGGGCAGTGGCAAACAACTGACCGCCAGCTCAACGGGCCTGAGCAATGCCGTCAGTAGTTCGTTTGCCGTCAGCGCCGCGCTTTTCAGCAAGCTTCAGGTGCTCCTGCCCGGTGAAATCGCCGCGCCCGGCACCCCCACGGGCAAGACTGGCACGCCTAATCCCCAAGCGGCAGGCACGCCGTTCAACGTGACCGTCAACGCCGTGGACGCCAACTGGAATCTCGTCAACACCATTGTCGATACCGTTCGGATTTCGGCTGCGGACCCTAACGCAACTTTGCCGGCCAACGCGGCGCTGGTTTCGGGAACTAAAAGCTTCAGCGTTACCCTCAACACCGTCGGCAGTTCCACAGTGACGGCTACCGACCTGACCGATGGCACGAAGTCGCCTAACACCAGTTCGACCATCACGGTGGGCGGGGGGACGCCCGCCAAACTGGCCATCTTTACCCAGCCATCTTTGTCGGCCACGGCGGGCGTTGCCTTTGGGCAGCAGCCCGTGATTGCCGTTCAAGATGCTGGCGGCAACCTGGTGGCCACTGACAACGGGCGGGTCATCACGGTTGCGCGGGGCTCTGGCTCTGCTGCCCTGCAGGGGACCCTCACCGCCACCACGGTCAACGGACTGGCTACCTTCACGAATCTTTCCTATGCCCTCGCCGAAACTATCACGCTGAACTTTACGGCTACCGGTTTGATCTCGACATCCTCCGGCAATGTGGTGGTTAGCACCGGACCGTTTAGCAAACTCCAATTGTTGGTGCCCGGTGAAACTGCCGCACCAGGAACATCGAGCGGAAAGACCGGAACGCCTACTGCCCAAGTCGTTGGGGGTGTTTTCCCCGTTACAGTCAATGCTGTGGATAGCTTTTACAACTTGATCAATACGGTGAGCGACACGGTGACTCTGAGTTCGAGCGATTCGACAGCCAGCCTGCCACCGGCTGCGGCTCTGGCCGGGGGCACCACCAATCTTACGGTCTCGTTCAACACGATTGGTAATTTCACTCTCACGGCCGGCGATCTGAGCGACGGCAGCAAGACTCTCAACACCAGTCCGGCGATCGCCGTTAGCCCGGCGCAGTTCACCCTGGCCAGTGGCGGTAGCGCCATCTCCGCCGATGGGGCGGCCACCAGCACCTTCACCAGCTTGAGTGGACCGAGCTATTCGGAAAACGCCAGCGGCAATGCAGGTACTGGCACGATCATTCTCAATGTGCCCGCAGGCTTTGTCTTCGATACTAGTGGCACGACCCCGACCGTATTGATCACTCGCTTGACCGGCTCTGGCAGCGCGGCTAACAACATCAACAGCGTAGCCAGCGGCACGGCCCTGGCCATGACTTCGATCGCCAGCACGCAACTGGTCTTCACGGTGACCAGCTCCAGTGCAAGCGGTGTAACCTGCAAGCTGACCTGGCAAAATGTCCGAGTCCGTCCCACGGCCGGCACGCCGCTGGCCGCCGGCAACCTGGCTCGGAGCGGCACCGCCAGCGTGGTCGGCCTTTCCACCAACGCCAACCTGGGCACCTTGCGCGAGGTGGCTGGCGCCGCCAACAACCTGGCCATCCAAACGCAACCTTCGGCCAACGCCACTGCGGGTCTAGTCTTTGCCACACAACCGGTCCTGCAGGTGCGCGACCGGTTTGGCAACCTCCGCACCAGCGCCAATGGCGTGTCCGACAGCACGCTGGTCAGCGCTACACGCGGCACTGGCAGCGGCACCTTGCAAGGCACGCTCAATGCCACTGCCACCAATGGTGTAGCCACTTTCATTAATCTTTCGCACAACCTGGCTACCAATATTACCGTGGCTTTCAGCGCCTCGGGTCTTACGGGTACCAACTCCAGTATCATCTCGGTCAGCCCGGCTGCCGCCGATCACCTGGTCTTTGCCACTCAGCCGGGCTCGAGCATCTACGGTTCGGCTCTGAGTCCGCAACCTGTGCTCAAAACTCAGGACCCCTTTGGCAATGACTCCACCGTTGGGTTGGGGAGCAGCCAACAACTCAGCCTGTCCCTGAGCAGCGGCAGCGGCACACTGCAAGGCACCACCGTGCTAGACATCGGCACGGCAGCCGGCAACGGCACGGTCAGTTTCTCGGGACTAACAGTTAATATGGCCGGCACCGGCAAACAGTTGAGCGCCGCCAGCACGGGTCTGAGCAGCGCCTTGAGCAGCACCTTCGCCGTCAGCCCGGCCACCGTGGCGGGCAGCGTCACTGTCAATAACAAGGTTTACGACAGCACCACCGCCGCCACCATCGCCACCCGCACACTAAGCGGCGCGCTGGCTGGCGACGCTGTCAGCCTCAGCGGGGGCAGTGCCGCCTTCGCCAGCAAAACTGTCGGCACCGCCAAGAGCGTCAATGTCAGTGCTCTGAGCCTGAGCGGCACCGACGCGGGCAACTATCAACTGGCTTCCACCAGCGCCACCACCACCGCTAACATCACCGCGCGCCCGCTAAGCGTCGGCGCCACCGGCGTCAACAAGGCTTATGATGGGACCACCAGCGCCACAGTCACTCTTTCGGATAATCGCATGGCCGGCGACAGCCTGACCGAGGCCTATACTACCGCCAGTTTCGCCGATAAGAATGTCGGCACGGCCAAGCCGGTCAGTGTCAGCGGCATCAGTCTCAGCGGCACCGACGCGCCCAACTACACCGGCAACACCACCGCCAGTACCACGGCCACTATCACCGCCCGTTCTTTGACCGTCACCGCCAGTGGCAATAACAAGGTCTACGACGCAACCACGGCAGCCACCGTTACTCTCTCGGATAATCGTGTCGCCGGCGACAGCCTCTCCACCAGCTATATCAGCGCCAGTTTTGCGGACAAGAATACCGGCTCGGCCAAGCCCGTCAGCGTCAGCGGCATCAGTGTCACCGGAACTGACTCGGGCAATTACACCTTTAACTCCACCGCCACCACCACCGCCAACATCACCCCGCGAGCCTTGACGGTGAGCGCCACGGGTGTGAGCCGCATCTATGATGGCACCACCACCGCCACGGTTAGCCTCTCAGACAACCGTCTGAGTGGCGACAGCCTCTTCACCAGCTACACCAGCGCCAGCTTTGCCAGCAAGACCGTCGCTACCGCCAAGAACATCAATGTCACCGGCATCTCCATCAGCGGCACCGATGCACCCAATTACACTGCCAATACCACTGCCACCGCCACGGCCGATATCACCGCCCGTTCTTTGACCGTCACCGCCAGTGGTAATAACAAGGTCTACGATGCCACCACGGCGGCCACCGTCACTCTCTCAGACAACCGGGTGAGCGGCGACAGCTTGACCGACGCCTACGCCAGCGCCAGTTTCGCCGATAAGAACATCGGCACGGCCAAGAGCATCAGTGTGACCGGCATCTCCATCAGCGGCACCGATGCGCCCAACTACACCGCCAACACCATCGCCAGCAGCACGGCCAATATCACCGCCAAGGGCCTCACTGTTTCAGGCGTCACGGCCAACAACAAAATCTATGACGCTACGACCAGTGCCACACTCAACACCAGCGGCGCAGCACTCTCGGGGGTCATCAGTGGGGAAGTGGTCACTCTCACCACCACCAGCGCCACGGGTGCTTTTGCCGACAAGAACGTCGGCACGGCCAAGAGCGTCAGTGTGTCAGGCCTGAGCCTGAGTGGCACGGATGCGGCTAACTACAGCCTGACCCAGCCCACCACCACCGCCAGCGTTACCAAGGCTGGGCTCACTGTCGCAGCCGACAATAAGACACGCGCCGCCGGCCAGTCCAATCCCACCCTAACGGCCACCTATGCGGGTTTTGTGGGCGGCGAGAGCCTGGCCACCAGCGGAGTCACCGGCAGTCCCGCGCTGAGTACCACCAGTACCAACGTCGCGGGCAGCTATCCGATCATCGCGGCTCAAGGCACCCTGAGCGCACTCAATTACTCCTTCAACTTCCAGAACGGTATGTTAACGGTGACCCCGGCCTCGGCTGGCCGCCTGCTCATTGTGACTCAGCCTTCCAGCAATGCCACTGCCGGAATGGTCTTTTCCCAACAGCCAGCCATCGCTATCCAGGATGCCTATGGCAACCTGTGCACCAGCGACAACAGCACGGTGGTTACTGCCGCGCGCAACGTCGGCAGCGGCACCTTGCAGGGCACGCTCAGTGCCACGGCGGTTAATGGTGTGGCCAGCTTTGCCAACCTCTCGCATAAGGTCGCCAACACTATCAACCTCACTTTCAGCAGTCCCAGCTTGCCGGGAACCAACCTCACCTCGGCCAGCATCCAGGTCAGCCCGGCGGCCTTCACCCAGTTGCAGTTGCTGGTGCCGGGTCAAACCGCCGCCCCGGCCACCACCAACGGTCTCACCGGCACGCCCAGTCCGCAGGTGGCCAACACCAGTTTCCCGGTGACGGTCAACGCCGTGGACCCTTACTGGAACCTGGTCACTACGGTGAGCGACACGGTGACACTGAGTTCGAGCGATTCGACAGCCAGCCTGCCACCGGCTGCGGCTCTGGCCGGGGGCACCACCAATCTTACGGTCTCGTTCAACACGATTGGTAATTTCACTCTCACGGCCAGCGATCTGAGCGACGGCAGCAAGACTCTCAACACCAGTCCGGCGATCGCCGTTAGCCCGGCGCAGTTCACCCTGGCCAGTGGCGGCAGCGCCATCTCCGCCGATGGGGCGGCCACCAGCACCTTCACCAGCTTGAGTGGACCGAGCTATTCGGAAAACGCCAGCGGCAATGCAGGTACTGGCACGATCATTCTCAAGGTGCCCGCAGGCTTTGTCTTCGATACCGGCGGGACCGCTCCAACAGTACTCATCACCCGATTGGCCGGCAAAGCCAAGAATACTGCCAACATCAACGGCGTAGCCAGCGGCACGGCCCTGGCCATGACTTCGATCGCCAGCACGCAACTGGTCTTCACGGTGACCAGCTCCAGTGCAAGCGGTGTAACCTGCAAGCTGACCTGGCAAAATGTCCGAGTCCGTCCCATGGCCGGCACGCCGCTGGCCGCTGGCAACCTGGCTCGGAGCGGCACCGCCAGCGTGGTCGGCCTTTCGACCAACGCCAACCTGGGCACCTTGCGCGAGG
>DATJGF010000088.1:0-17309 GCA_035495315.1 Candidatus Limnocylindrales bacterium | reverse complement strand
CTTATACGCTCACGAAGCTTTACCGTTCTTGAGCTTTACCGTTCTGTGATTTCAAAGAGGGCCGGCCGATACAAAGTAGAATTGGGCACTCGGCATTTGGATCCGATCTTATTCATTATGCAAAACGCAACAACGCTCAGCAGGTTGGAGGATTGTAAGCGAGTCCGGGTGATTCAGCCGCTCCCCCAGGAAACCGTCTCGGTCAGACCGCTAAGCATTCTTATCGCCGAACCGAGCGCCGGTGACGCGCTGCTGTTGGAACAGGCGCTGTTCCATGCCGAGATGTACGTGCCGACACATTTCGTCAATGATGCCAAGGAAACGATAGCCTATTTGCGAGGCGATCCTCCGTTCGCCAACCGCTACATATATCCAATGCCCACGCTCCTGTTGCTGGATATGGATCTGCCTCGCTCCGGCAGCCTGGACGTCCTGCGCTGGCTGCGTCGAAACGGACTTAATCACATGCTCATCGTCGTTTTGAGTTCTTCCTCGAAATACGAGGAAATTTGCCAGGCTTATTCGCTGGGAGCCGACTCATGCGTGATCAAGCCCTCGGATCCAGGTGAAGTAATCAATGTCGCTGCGCACCTGAAGAACTATTGGCTCGAAATGAACCCTCAGGCCTGACTGCGATCGGCCTGACGTGAGGCTGGCCAGGTCTGTGCCCTAACAAGCTTTGCGTTCTCACTTCTCTAAGCTACCAAGGAACCTGGTTCGCTTCTGATTGCGCGGCCGCCAGGAACTGTTTGAGTGCCTCGACACGCGGCTGGGCCAGGCGACGCGCCGAGTCCAACTTAAGCAATCCAGGCAATTCTTCGAGGTTCATTTGCAAGACACGTAGCGCATCCGAGAACCGGATAAAACGAGTGTCGCGTCCGACCTTGCTCACGATTCGCAGAATGCCGACTGCGCCGAGCTGTTCCAGAATATCGGCATCGCGGAGCAAGCTGCCTTCGAAGATCGTCGGATTCGCCGATGGCAAGTGAGTCCGAATGGCTTCAAGCACCGCCGGAATTTTGTCAATCGGGAACCCGCATTGACGTAGAATCCCCGGCGATTTTTCGATGGCGTACGCTATGTGATCCCAGTGCGCTAATTTATGCGACTCTTCGGGACGGTGTCCGACGAACACTCCCAAATCATGCAGCCACGCTGCGGCATACACCACGTCATCATCATAGGCCGCATCTTCGGCAAGGCGCGTTGCCACGGCATAAAGGCGGGCCTGGTGGCTGAATTTATCCGGGGGTTTCGCGTTCAATTCGATAAACTCAACGAGAGCTGTCCGGTACTGCGATTGGTCCATTGCCTACAAGCTACTTTGAGTTTGACTGTGATCGCAATGCAGTCCTGATTGGAGCAAGCAAATATCGACAACCACGCTGCTACAACCAGGTCCATGACACGCGAACCTAGGCAATTTCACTTTTTCCATCCTGCAAATGCCTCCGCGCATTTTCCAGCAGACAATCTTGCTTCGGCCGAGAACCGTGACTGAAACCTCATTTCTTAATGGGAGGGTTATCAAACGCACCTTGGCGGTGATTCAGGGCCGGCCCGGCAGCGACGCGCCGAATTTAAAGCGCCTGTTGCTCGCGCAAGGCGAGTTAGCTCAGGTTCATAACGCCGAGACAGGAATCCGGTACTTAGCGTGTATTGAACTTCGCTCCGGTGCGGTGCGAGGCAATCATTATCATGAGGCCAAAGAGGAGGCGATCTACGTGATCAATGGGGAGGTCCTGTTGGTTGTTGAAGATATCGTCAGCAAAGAACGCGCGTCATTTCCACTCAAAACGGGAGAGTTAGCGCTAATCCCCGTGCGCATCGGCCATGCATTTCGCACGATTGTGGCGGGCCAGGGCGTCGAATGGTCACCAGGCATGTTCGATCCGGCGGATTCGTTCACCTATCCGCTGATCACCTGATTGGGTTCTTGTGCTCCTTTCCGCAGCTCACCGGATCTGTAGCCGCTTAATCCACGAACATCATCTCGTTGGAGAGCAGCAGCACCTGCGCATATCGCGCCAGCGGCCCGAAATCAGACCTCGCAGATTGCGCGGCTATAAACTCGCGCGCGAGTCGAATTTCGTTCTTGGTTGGTTGCCGCTGGAAAACAATGCGATAGAGCGCTTGAACCTGTTCGCGTGTATCGTGGAGGCAGCTAATTTCCTGTCGTTCGGCAAGCTTGCGCGCTTGCTCAATAGTAAACGGGCTGTTCATCAGGAATAATGCCTGCTGTGGCACCGTCGTTTGAAAGCGGCGTTGGCTGCTCGTATCTGGATTCGCAAAATCGAACGTGCGAAAGACCGCCGGAAGATTCTGGCGATCGATTAAGGCGTACAACGTTCGCCGCGTGGGAAACGGCTCATGCCCGAGTTCGACCGGCAGCCCGCCAACGCTCAAATCGAGTTTGCCCGCCAAGGCCAGCAAGGTATCGCGTAGCGATTCGAAATCGAGGCGTTGGCGGTTCATTCGGGAAATCCAACGGTTATCGGGGTCTTCCTTCGTGACCTCGATGGGGGCATCGCTGGCCTGCTGGTAAGTCGCCGATAATAAAATCACCCGGTGCAAGTATTTCGTGCTCCACCCATTTTCGACAAAGCTGGCGGCCAGGTAATCCAGCAGAGGCCGTTGCACCGGTTCTTCGGTTCGTACGCCGAAATCTCCCGGCGTGCTGACCAAGCCCTCGCCAAAATGGTGTAGCCAGACCCGATTCACATACACTCGCGCCGTCAGGGGATTATCGGCGCTGGCGATCGCCTGCGCCAGTTCCAAACGCCCGCTCCCGTTAGTAAATGCCGGACGAGTCCCTGCACTCAAAACCTCCAGAAAACGCCGCGGCACCTCTTCGCCCGGGATGTCGGGATTGCCCCTCAGCAAAACATGAGAATTCCCAGGTTCCGTCCGATCGACTAAAGCCATCGCCCGGGCCGGAGCACCCGCGTGCGTCCAACTGAGTGCTTCTATTTTGTTGCGAATTGGCGCAATTCCTCCATTCAGGCGCCGTTCCAGAATCGCCTCGGCTTCATCCTGTGGGAGATTCACGGGGGAGTCGCCCGCATACAAAACCTGGCGCAACGCTTCTTTATCGTCGCCCGGGAACCGTGTCGGTTTGACCTGGTCGCCAGCGGCTTTTAACGCCTCCTCCCAATCCTTGTCGATATTTTGAAAAAGGCGATTGTATGCAGTCGCCACCTCTTGCAGAGAATTCGTTACTTGTTCACTCAAAAACTGGGCCAAAACAGGATTCGCCGGGCTAGGCTCAGACAAAAGGCCCGTCAGAAAGGGCCGAACGCTGTTGGTGAAATCGCTTTCTGACAGTTTCGCCAATTGGAACCAGGTCGAGAAAATCAGATTGGAACCGCGAGCCGGATCTTCAAGGTACTTCATCCAGCGACGCAGCACCGCCGGGTTCAATTTGTGTTCCCCAGCGAAGGTGTCGAATTTGGACGGATCGCTCAGCCGCGCTGCATCGTGGACTCCCATCAGATAATCTCCAACCCGATCGCGTAGGCCCTTGAGAAATGTCGCGATCTCCTTTTGTCTGAAATCGACGATCTCTTCTTCTATCTTGGCCTTTTCCTTAAGGTAATCCTCGTATTCCGATGTTGTGCGCAACGGACCCAGCAACGGCAGTTCGGCCGGTTCTTCGCTGCTGGCGAACACACCGTGCAACGCGTAATAATCCTTGGTTGGGATAGGATCAAATTTATGATCGTGACATCGGGCGCAGGTCACCGTGAGTCCAAGGGTTCCTCGCGAGATGACATCGATGCGATCATCAATGATATCATTCTGGTTATTCAGGAATCGGCGGCCCAAAGTGAGAAATCCCAAAGCCGCCAGGGATCTTTTGTCGTCCCCTGAGGTCAGTTTATCCGCGGCGATCTGCTCAACCAGGAATTGATTATATGGTTTGTCCTCGTTGAAAGCGCGCACGACATAATCGCGATAGGTGTAGGAGAAGGCGTAGCGCCGCTCGACGCCTCCCGGCAGATAGCCTTTCGTATCAGCGTATCGGGCGATATCGAGCCAATAACGTCCCCAACGTTCGCCATAATGAGGCGAGGCGAGTAGGCGCTCGACCACCCGAGCGTAAGCGTCTGGACGCCGGTCCTCTGCAAATGCCTGAACTTCGTT
The DNA here is from genome assembly GCA_035495315.1 of Candidatus Limnocylindrales bacterium. GTDB lineage: Bacteria > Verrucomicrobiota > Verrucomicrobiia > Limisphaerales > UBA8199 > DATJGF01. Next base: position 13,166 of record DATJGF010000088.1, on the reverse strand, counting down.
GTAGCTCGGCGGCAGGCCGATGAGGTCGTAGGTGACCCGGCGAATGAGCGAACGACGATCAGCCGCCGGCGCAGGTTGCAGATGGTGCGCTTCGAGATTCGCGAGCACAAAATTGTCCATCGGTGTTTTCACCCAAGGACGATGTCTTACCGGCGGAACGGGGGGCTTTTTCACGAGCTGGAAAGCCCAGTGGCGGGCTCGTGCTGTAGCAATCTGGGTAAGGAGAGGCGGGGGTCCGGCTTCTTTGGGCATTGGAGCACCCATCTTTACCCACGTCTCGAGCATTTTAATGCTATCGTCAGGCAGCTTCTTGTCTTTGGGCGGCATCTGGAGCTCCGCGTCTGTGTAGCGAACCGCCTTGATCAGGAGACTGGCGTCCGGGTCTCCCGGCACGATCGCGGCGCCGGAAGTTCCGCCCTTACTCAATGCTGCTGTGGAATCGAGATGTAATCCTCCTTTGATTTTTTCCGCCTTGTCGCTATGACATTGATAGCAATTCTCGGCAAATAAGGGGCGAACATTCTTCTCAAAGAATTCAATCTCCTCCGTTGTGGCTTCAGCTCCCGCCAAGGAAGTTGATGACACTGATGCCAAAAGAGCCAGGGAGAATCGCGTAGCGCAGAGTTTCACTCTGCTGTATCGCAGAGTTCCACTCTGCAGAGACCGTCGGCGCCCAGCAAAATTGAGATTGGAAAAATGAGTCGAGAATGGATCCCACTGCAGGTTGGAAACCTGCGATACAGCAGGGTAATATTCTGCGCTACGATTCCTCAGCACCATCCTCACACTAACAACTCCTGAACTACCTTGCCGTAAACATCAGTGAGTCGGAAATCCCGGCCGGCGTGTCGGAAGGTTAGTCGGGTATGATCAAAACCCAGCAGTTGCAGCAGGGTGGCGTGGAGATCATGAATATGCACTGCCTTTTCCACCGCCTTGAATCCGAATTCGTCCGTCGCGCCGTGGACGTAGCCGCCGCGTACACCGCCGCCCGCCAGCCACATCGTGAATCCGTGGTGGTTGTGGTCGCGACCGTTGATTTTACCGGCGTTGGCGCCGGGTGTCGGCAGCTCGACCGTCGGGGTGCGGCCAAATTCGCCACCCCAGATGACCAGTGTGTCTTCCAGCATGCCGCGCTGCTTGAGGTCGGTGAGCAACGCGCCGATAGGTTGATCACATTCGCCCGCCAGAACGCGATGTTTTTCTTCCAGGTCATCATGGTTATCCCAGGGCTGTCCCTCACCGTGCCAGACCTGAACAAAGCGCACACCGCGTTCCAGCAGTCGCCGGGCAATCAACATCTGTCGCGCCTGCGTGCCCGAGCCGTAGAGCCGGCGAATGTGCTCCGGTTCTCGACTGATATCGAACGCATCGGTGGCATCCATCTGCATTCGATAGGCGAGCTCGAACGATTCAATGCGCGCTTCCAGTTGCGCTTCCTGACTGCGGCGGCGAGCGTGTTGTTCATTCAAGGCATGCAACAGGTCCAATTGCTTTCGCTGATCGGCATTTCCCAAAGACTTGTTTTTGATGTGTTCGATCAGTTTTTCAATCTCCTCGTGCTTCGTATTGATGTAGGTGCCCTGGTAGATGCCGGGCAGAAATGCGCTCTGCCAGTTTTGCGATTCCTGAATGGGATAACCTCCGGGACACATCGTGATGAATCCCGGCAGGTTCTGATTCATCGTGCCTAAACCATAGGTGATCCAGGACCCCATGCTTGGGCGCGGCAACCGGGCCTCGCCACAATTCATCAACAACAATGACGGTTCGTGGTTCGGTACATCCGCATGCATCGAGCGAACCACCGCGATATCATCGATGTGTTCGCCAACTCGAGGAAAAAGTTCGCTGACTTCAATACCGCTCTGGCCGTACTTCTGAAACTTATAGGGCGACTGAAACGCCGCGCCGGTTCGCCGTTCGGTGGGCAGGTTCTCCATCGGTAACGGCTGTCCGTGCAGCCGCGCCAATGCCGGTTTGGGATCAAATGTGTCCACGTGCGATGGGCCGCCATTTGCGAAAATGTGGACGACTCGCTTGGCTTTCGCAGGGAAATGCGGAGACTTGGGTGCCAACGGCGAAAGTGCACCGGGGATGTTCTCAGCGCTCATCCCATGGACCAACTCCGACCCCAAAATGCTCGCTAAACTGAGTGCGCCGAACCCCAAGCCGCAACGCGAGAGAAAGTCACGCCGTGTCAGAAATCTATCTTCCCACCGCGGCTGATGATGCGGGACCTTTATCATAGGGCATGAGTTTCGTCCGGGAACTTTGCAAGTATGGCATGTGCAACAACATGTTTCAACGAGGAATGAATGGCTTGACCCGTCCGCAGACACAAACCATCGCGTCGCTCTGTGCCCGGTCTTCGGTGCGTTTTCATGTGCATCTTGCTGCTTGGCTTGACTTTAAACTGCCTGACTAAACGCCCCTGGGGTATTCGCCCACTTTCAATAATTCTGTTTTCGGCTTGCAATTTGGGAAAAAAAGCGCAGTGTTCGCCCAATCTGTCACATGGCTTGTCGCTCCCACGGCATGGTGAATCTTCAGGTGAACTAGGTTCAGTGATGATTTGAAACCCGATAGGCGGGAACAGTCAGGAGAAAGCAAGAGATAGTTGGCGGACAGTTTAAAAGTATAGATGAGTGCAAAATTGTTTGTTGGGAACCTTAGTTTCAACATCACCGAGAACGACCTGCAGGATGCCTTCGCCGCTCACGGGACAGTCATTGAAGCAAACCTCATGATGGACCGTGCCACAGGTCGGCCGCGCGGCTTCGGGTTTGTTACTATGAGCACACCCGAAGAAGCCCAGAAGGCCATTGATGCTATGCATGGCAAAGAACTCGCCGGCCGCGCATTAACCGTCAATCTGGCACGCCCCCGCGAAGAACGCCCTCAGGGCGGCGGCGGTGGCGGTCGACGCGACTTCCGCGGCGGCGGCGGCGGCGGCGGTCGACGCGAACGGTATTAATTCCTAAAGATTTCCCGCGGCCTGGTTTTGGCCGGGCCGTTTTCTTTTTAGCTAAAGGCGGAGCCTGCCTCAAAAGGGCATGCTCCGTCTTCGTTTATTTTGGAGTTTGGCAGGCGTTAAGAGGCCTATTGCCCTTAGCGCTGGAGCCTTCCAGACGCCGGACCTGCTTAATGCACAAATTGCTGGTAAAACAGCACTACTGAAAGTGCCAGCCCAATCCCAGTGATAATGCGACGAACCCACTGCTGCGGAATCTGCTGTGAAGAGTACGAGCCAAGGAAGTAACCGAACAATGCACCGACTGTCATTACTCCGGCTTTGGGCCAGTGGATCAGCCCAGCAACGATAAACAGCAAAGCGGCGACAAAATTGATAAGGGAGCCAAGAATCGTCTTGAGGGTATTCATCTGATGAATGTCTTCGAGCCCGATTAACCCCAGCGACGCCAGCATGAGAATTCCTATCCCCGCACCGAAATAGCCCCCGTAAACTGCTACCGCGAGCTGAAATACCACCGCGCCCCACAATGCACGTCGGCTGTTCCGTTCGGTATGCAGCCGTTGCAGGTGCGGCAATCGTCTCAGCGGCGCCTGGGCCAGGAAGAGGATCGTCGCGAATAATATCAGGAAAGGCACCAACTTGCCGAAAAGCCGTTCGTCGGTTCGAGTCAGGAGAATGGCGCCGACTAATCCGCCAAGCAGGCTCACCGGGGCAAAGCGCCATAACCAAGGTTTGACAGACCCAATATGCTTGCGATAACCAAATACGCCGCCCGCCGTACCGATCACCAGCGCCAGTGTGCTGGTTGCGTTTGCGATAATCGGTGGCGTTCCAAAAAACAGCAGTGCAGGGAAGGTGACTAGCGTGCCACCCCCTGCGACCGCGTTAATCGCACCTCCCGCCGCGGCAGCAAAAAATAAACCGGCAATCTCACTCGACGTCATTGCTGGAGCCAAAACTAGCGTTCCACGCCGCCAACTCAAGCAGGACCGGGACGAGCGGATTGCTTCAATTCTCACTTTCCATGTCGTTGCACCCGTTGACCGCAGCGGTGGTTCCCGCCATTCTTCAGATTATGGAACAAATGGTTGTCATGCAGAAGTTCTTGGAAGCGCAACTGCCGACGGGCTTGGACATGTTGCGCCGCATGGTGGAAATCAACAGTTTTACCGCCAATCCCGCCGGAGTGAATCAATTGGGTCGTTTGACAGCTGAATTGTTTGAGCCGCTCGGTTTCACCGCGGAATTTGTTCCATCTGTTAATCCTGCTTGGGGCAATCACCTGGTGCTGATGCGAACGGGACAAACCTCAAAGAATCTGGCGCTGATATCTCATTTGGACACTGTATTTCCGCCGGAAGAGGAACAACAAAACAACTTTCACTGGCAGCCGGAGGGCGATTTGATTTTTGGACCCGGCACGCACGATATCAAGGGGGGCACGATGATGATGTGGCTGGTGTTGTCCGCATTGCGAAATTGTGCTCCCGCGCTGTACGCGGAAATAGGCTGGAGGTTGTTCTGGAATTCGTCCGAAGAATGCTTCGGGGATGACTTCGAAGAGGTATGTCGCCGGCGGTTCGACAGCGGAACAGTTGCGGCGTTGGTGTTCGAAGCCGAAGGCCGAGCGGGTCAGGACCGGGCACTCGTGGTTGCCAGAAAGGGCAGGGGCACCTGGCGCATCACCGTCCATGGCCGTGGCGCGCATGCGGGCGGAAAGCATCCCCATGGCGCCAATGCCATCATTGAGTTGGGACGTCTTGTGCAAAAAGCTGCCGCACTAACGGACTACACGCAGGATTTGACGGTAAATGTTGGAACGATTGAGGGGGGCACAGTCTTAAACCGTGTGCCGCATTTGGCAATCGCCGAAGGCGAGTTTCGGGCCTTTACGCCGGCAGCCTATACTCGCGGAAAAAATGGTTTACTGGCGCTAGAGGGTACTGGCGAGGTTCGCAGCCCCGCAGATGGCTACGCGTGTGCAATCGAAGTTGAAATCCTGGATGAAACGCGCCCTTGGATTCGTAATGAAGGAACAGACCAACTGTTTGCACTGTGGCAACGATGCGGAGAGGCAATCGGATTAACCATACAACCTGAGATGCGTGGCGGACTCAGCGACGGTAATCTGCTGTGGGACTCGGTGCCGACGCTGGACGGATTAGGACCTTGGGGCGATAACGATCACTGCTCGGAACGCAGCGCGGATGGTTCGAAAGTTCCCGAGTTTGTTCAGATCAGTTCGTTTGTTCCCAAAGCTCTGTTGAATTGCATGGCTATCATACAATTGACCAAGGCCAGAGCGACGAACAAATAAACTCTATCAAACTGTCATCCATCTCGGTGAGGCCTCTGGAACAGCCCTTCCGATAAGGCGACATGTAATCAGGCAAGCTGACTCCGGTCTGACTTCAAGGATTGGCGTACTGCGCAGCCGGGCGTTGCATCGGCGCCGTCGTGATGGCGAGACTCTCCTCAAAGGCAAAAGCCAATTCCACTTCCGCCAGATCCCAAACAGCGGCGTACTGCAGCGCACGGTCAACAAACCGGAAATCACAAGCTCGATCGGGGTTGTCAATCCACCGATCCGGTCCTTGGAAGTAGAGACCAGTTCGCGTGTGTCGCAACAGAATTTTCATGCTCGCTATCCTATCCGTATTGTCTCCGACATCACAGTGGGTAAAGACCCTAGAATTTTTCAGAGTATGGTGAGCAAATTCTGTCTGGAGATCCTTTGCCTGGCGCGATTCCCGGGCCCGGAGGTTAATGGGGTGGTGAAAGTAGCAACAAACCTGATGGAGAAAGGCACAGCCGCGCTCGAGAGTACTGCATGTTAGGATGGGCATTAATATTCTTGGTGGTCGCGATTATTGCCGCGATCTTTGGGTTCGGCGGGATCGCCGGAACAGCGACCAGCATTGCTGTGGTCCTGTTTTGGATATTCCTAGCCGTTTTTGTAATCACGCTACTTATGAGCCTGGTCCGCGGTCGAGGGCCATAAAACTCGTCACAGGGTGGTGGGTTTAGGGAGGGTTGCTGCTCGGGCAAAGCTTGCCCGGGCGGCATCCGCTCCAATAAACCCAAAAACGATCACCTCGCCGGGTTCACGTCAGGTGCTGACCGGGTATCAACGAATGTCCGCAAAGAAAATCTTGGGCTGACAGGCGGCGCCCGTTCTCGGGCTGCAGTTCGAGAATGCGCAGCGCGTGGATACCACATGCCACCACAATACCGTCTCGACCCGCGTGTAAAATCTCGCCGGGTGCGCCGGTTTTTTCCTCCGGGTTGGCTTTCCAGATTTTGACGAGTCGCCGGCCGGCGTTGTCCGGAATAAAAGCATACGCGCCAGGCCAGGGGACCAAGCCGCGCACTCGGTTCCATATAGACCGCGCCGGCTGGGTCCAATCGACTTTTCCGTCCTCTTTCTTGATTTTAGGCGCGTAACTGACACCTTCGGACGGCTGGGGTTGCGGTTGAATTGTGCCTGCCACATAGGCCGGGATTGTCTTGAGCAGAAGGTCGGCTCCCATGGTTGCCAGCCGATCATGCAATGTTTCAGCAGTGTCAACCGCCTCGATGAGCGTCGAAGATTGAGTAAGAATCGGTCCGGTATCGAGGCCAATATCCATCTTCATGATAGTGACTCCCGTCTCACGTTCATCATTCAGGATTGCCCACTGAATCGGGGCGGCACCGCGATATTTGGGCAATACCGACGTATGCACGTTCAGGCATCCAAAGCGAGGCAACTCTAAGAGTTGTCGCGGCAAAATCTGACCATAGGCCGCCACCACGATAAGCTCGGGGTTGATTTGTTCGATTTGTCGCAAAAACTCCTCGCTTCGAGCACGCTCGGGTTGGAGCAATGGCAACTGGCGTTTCAACGCGAGCTGTTTCACAGGCGAGGGCTGCAATTTGAGCTGCCGTCCCTTGGGCCTATCCGGTTGGGTAACCACAGCCGCGAGCTGGAACTCAGCCGAATCCGCAAGCGCCTCCAAACTGGCACACGACAGTTCTGCCGTGCCCATAAAAACCAGGCGCAATGCGGCCATAGATTGGAATGAGAGGCGGTTTGGACCTAGCGCAGAAGTTTACGGCGAGGTGCGGCAGTGCGTTTCGGAACCGCCGCGGTTACTGCCGGACCGGTTACGGTGCGTTTGCCGAGGGAGCTGGCGCAGCGGCTACAGATGAACTCATGCAGTTCACCCGAGGGCAGCACCAACAAGAGGCGTTCGCGCACCGGTTGGGACGACCCACACTTCGGACAATAAAGTTCGCTCGCTGTAAAGGCTCCAAATTGCTGCTGCATCGGTCAAATCTTCACGACCTGCCTCAAAATATCAAACAGGACTTCGACCGGTTTTTGCCCGGCATCGATGTGGTGAACCAGTGCCTGGTCATAGAAATCCAGAACAGGCCTGGTTTCTTTTTCGTAGGTTTGCAGCCGCTGGCGGATAGTCTCCAGCTTCGCGTCGTCCAGTCGGTTTTCCTTAAGCGCGCGGCGCTGGATGCGTTCCACCAGCGCATCCGGACGCTTGCAGCTCAAGTAAAATATGGCGGCCACATTCAGGGTATCCTGCAGCATCTCGGCCTGATGAACACTTCGTGGGATACCATCCAAAACCAGCGTGTCCTGCTCAGGATGAAACCGGCCGGTCTTAGTGCAGCTCTCGATAAAGTGGTGCCAAAGCTTGACCGTTGGTCTATCGGGAACCAATTCGCCACGGCTGGAATATTCAATAAAGATGCGACCCACCTCGCTATCGGCTTTCAGGCTGCGAAAGACTTCACCACAAGCGCAATGAAAGAACCCCGGAATGGTTCCCAGAATTTTACCCTGGGTACCTTTTCCCGCGCCTGGCGCGCCGAACAACAGGATCGTGCGGTAATTCATGCCAAAGCGAGTATGGCTCCTGGACCACTTATCGTCAAAACGGGAGAAATCCCAATCGCACCCTCGGGAGTCACCCGGGCTGTGAGCCCGCGTTGTCCCCTCGCTTGCCTTTCTTGTTCCTCAAGCATCTTTGTGTTTGAGGCGAATCTCCTTAATTTCCTGGAAAGGCACCATCACTTCCTCGGTGGCAGCGCCACGTTGCACCTGCACATGAAGATCGTTGGCCGCGATACGGCTGATCCGCTGCGTCGTATACTCTCCGCGACTCGATTTGATGACCAGCACCATATCCCGTTCAGCTTCCCTCCGCACCACGCCGAAGAAACCTGGGAATTTGGTTTCAAAAAAGCGCCGATTGAACGTGAACTGGCCTCGCTGATAGGTAATCGTCTGCGGCAAAGTCGATTTTTTCTCTTCCGTATGCGCCAGTTTCAGGCCGGATGGATGCGCAACCCCTTCGCCCAGCATTGGATTGACCTCCCCTTCAGCCCTCGCCCCCGGCACCACCGTAGGTTCGGCTGGCACGGTTTCGACAGCTGGCGCCGCCTCTTTGACATTGGTCGGCAAACACAGAAAGACGATCGGTGCCACGAATCCCAACAAAGGCACAGCCGAAAGTCCACAGACCAATAAAGGCGACTGAGCCCTAAAAATGGCGATCTCAAACCCAGCGTAAATATTCGCCCCGTACAGCAGCAGCATCATGAATACGCCCACACCAGAGCCGAAAAAAGCACCGAAAAGCGATTGGCGCGGCGGCCTTTCAAGCCGCGGCGGTTGCTTGATATTCACCTCTGTCCTTTTCACCTTCGCCTCCGGATTAGGCTCGATGAAAGGCTCAACAAAGGGCTGCATTCTTTGGTTCTTGGCAAAGTTTTTTAAATCTTCCTGTGAAAAGTTAGCCCAAGGAACCTTCTGGTAATCGCCTTCGCCCACCTTTACCTGGACTCCCTGGTCGTTAGCGGAAGTTGGTAATACCTCTCCATTGAGGGTTTCCCCATTCGTCAGTTTGTAGGCATCCGCCCGCGCCTTAACCCCGAAAAAGACCATTGTAAGCAATGGTAGGATTAAGATCAGTCTTCGCACAACCGCAGTGGATAACAAATGCGTCTGCCAAAAGGAACAAAAAACGGCGAGTTTTAACGGTTCTACCGCTTAGCCTCACGCCCCGCCCGCCCTTGGCCCAGTGCCTCGATCAGGTCTTCGACGACCCAGTTTGGTCGCGTACATTGCAGCAAATCAGCCGTGGCGCCGTGCTGCCAGACCGCATAACAAATCGTGGTGGCGATATCGTTTAGCAATGCCGGTTGGGCAAGCAGCCCCGAAAGAAAGCCGGATAAAACATCGCCGCTGCCGCCCTGGGCGAGGTAAGGATTGCCCGAAGAATTGACATAGACCGCTCCTGAGCTGCGCCCGATCAGTGTTTGGTGACCTTTCAGCACCACCCAGCAGTCCCCAAACCGCTTTGAAATCGTGCGTAATGCCTGCAATCGATTGCCTTGCACTATCTGTGCCGTTGCCCCCATCAACCGGCCCGCCTCTCCAGGATGCGGCGTAATAATTCGCGACAAATCGCGAGGCAAAACTCCGAACGGAAGCCAATCCAGCGCACTCGCGTCAACGACCATCGGCAGCCGTGAGTCCCGCCAGAAATGGCGAATCAGCGTCCGGACCGAATCCTGGACTTCGGCCCCCGCCAAACCAGGCCCAGCGAGAATTGCGGTCGCAGTAACGGTAATTTCCGGGTCGCGCAGCAACGGTGAAACCATCACCGCCTGGAGCTGTGGCGCGACAGAGTGATACACTTGTTCGGATGTGAAAAGGGTGATCAGGCCCGGTTGCGCCCGCTGGGCACCGCGCGCGCTAAGCACAGCCGCGCCATGGTAGCCAATGCTGCCGGCAATGATTGCCAGATGCCCGTAGCTTCCCTTGTGTGTCGCCACCAGCCGGGGCGGAGGAAACCCGGCGAAATCACTTGCAATTGTCCATTGGAGCTCGCTGGAAAGAGGGCAGGGAACAAGCCCAACCTGATCGGCGACTTCCAGACGCCCGACATAGGGCCAGGCGACTGCCTCCAGCAACCCAGTCTTAGGGGCGCCGACCGTCAAAGTGATAGTCGCGCGAACAGCCGCCCCCATGGCCTGCCCTGAATCGGCGTTCAAACCAGACGGCACATCGACGGATAACACCTGCGCCTTGGCGTCGTTGATATGGCGGATAAATTCTATCCACTCAGGGCCGAGCGCGCGCGTCAGGCCAATCCCAAAAAGCCCATCAATCACTAGCACAGGCTTCAACGACAGCAGGCCATCCAATTTCCCAAGTTCGGCAGCCGGATCCTCCACCTGAAGCATATCCACCCGCCGGTCAGATAATCCGGACTGCGCCGCTCGTGCATCGGCCCCGTTGTTACCTTTGCCTGCCAGGATCAAAATTAGATCACCCGATCGGGTTAGCTGACAGGCGTACTGCGCGATCGATTCGCCAACGCGCCTTATGACTTCAGCCTCAGTTTGGCCACTCGCCCAGGTCGCCTTCTCCCACTCCCGCATCTGCGCAATGCTCAGCACCGGCAACGGCATGCAAACAACCTTACACTCCTTCTCCTGGCTGACCAATCCCCAAATGCCGCATGTAATCGGCGGTGGCGATTGCCCAACATTTTTCGGAAGGCTGAGCTCCGCCGGGCTCAAAAATACGAGCTGTTTGGGCCCTTGCGGAGCTGCGTGGAGCTCGGCCTGCCGAATCGCTTTTGGTTGACACAATCCGCAGGAGTTTTAGCCTCCGGTCTATGAGCAACACAGGCAATCTGAGTTCTACTCCTAAAACACTGCGAACGAAGCAGCGTGCCTCCACCAATTGGCTTTGTTGGCTCCTGTGTGCCGCCTTTTTGGCGGCAGTTTTCCCAGCGCAAGCCGATGAGGAAGAGGATCAGTACTTCGCGGTGCTTGACCTGGTTCAAAAAGCAGACGCTTTGAGTACCAGCGGCCAGTTTGCCAAAGCCCTGGCGAAGTACCAACAAGCACAGGTCGCTTTACAGGCCTTCCACAGAGATCACCTCGACTGGAACCCCAAGGTTGTTACCTATCGAACGAAGTACCTCACCGAAAAAATTGAATTTTGTTCCCAGAAACTTTCCGCCGCGCCTGCTCCAGCAACCGCTGCCAACGAAAAGCAGCCCGCAGATGCCGCCAATAAACCTGCCGAAACCCGTTCCGGATCAGAAATCAAACTCCTCGAGGCAGGCAACGAGCCGCGCAAGGTGCTCCGGCTTCATCCCAAGCCGGGTGACAAACAAGTCGTTCAAATGACTTTGAAAATGGGCATGGGCATGAAAATCGGAGAAATGGAAAACCCGGCGGTGAAGCTGCCCGGAATGACAATGACTTTGAGCTCGAACGTAAAATCGGTCTCGGAGCAAGGCGACGTCACTACTGAGCTAACGATGACGGACGCCGATATCACTGATGAGCCTGGCGTGATGCCCCAGGTGGTCGATGCAATGAAAGCCTCGGCGGCAAAAATGAAAGGCCTTTCGGGCACAGCCGTGACTTCCGAACGTGGTGTCAACAAAGGGATACAAATTAAAACGCCCCAAGACGCCGACCCTCAGTTGCGGCAAGTGATGGACCAAATGAAGGATTCTTTGTCGAATCTCGGTACTCCGTTGCCCGAGGAGGCAGTTGGTAGCGGCGCCAAATGGGAGGCCAAGATACCGCTGAAGTCCCAAGGAATGATCATCGACCAGGTCACCACGTACGATCTCGCCTCGATGGAAGGTGAGGCCCTCACGACGCGCGTAACCATTAGTCAAACAGCCGCCCAACAGAAAATCGAGAGCCCTACCATGCCAGGGCTCAAAATCGATCTCACCAGCATGACCGGCAGTGGCAACGGACAATTACAGCTGAACCTGGGTCAACTGCTGCCTACCACCGGAGATATTACCTCCAAATCGGACCTCATGATGGGTGTAGGCGCCGGCCAGCAACGCCAAACCATGAAGATGTCTGTGGACGTCAGTTTGCATATCGAGTCCAAGTAATCCCGTAGCGCTCCCGCAAGGCGCTGACTAAGCGTCCGTGGCCCCCTCGCTCGCCTGATTCAAAGTGGCAATTTCGCTCAGCCGTGCTAAGTTCTGCTTGGTTAACTGGAGCCGGACCATGCGCTAACGAGCGGGGACCTTTAACGTAAGCTGGGAGGAGGGACTTATGGGCAAAAGCAAGCAGGCTGATAAAGCCGAGGATGGTAAGCGTCGTAAAGGCAACCCAAGCCGAGGATCCGATCTCATTCTTTTCGCCCGCAATTTTCTCAAACATCCGACCGACGTGGGCTGGGTTCTTCCCAGCTCTCCCTTTTTAGTCGATGAGGTGCTTAAGGTAGTCGATTGGCACGCAGCGAAGGTGATCGTCGAATATGGCCCGGGCATGGGTGCTTTTACCCGGCGCGTCCTGGAACGGATGCGCCCTGATGCGAAGCTCATTGCCTTGGAAATCAACCCGGAGTTTTTCCGGTTCCTTCAACGTTCTTTCCCTGACCCCCGCTTTCATCTCGTCAAGCGATCCGCAGCGGATATCGACGAGGTGCTTGCCGAGCTCGGTTGTAACAAAGCGGATTACGTCATTTCCGGTATTCCCTTTACAACTTTGCCCCACGCTGTGAGAGATATTATTGTTCGCAAAACCCACTCCATTCTCAGGCCCAATGGCCATTTCCTGGTTTACCAATTCTCCAGTGCCGTTCGGCCTTACCTGGAGCAAGTCTTCCGCCGCGTTTCCCGCGATTTTGAGCTTCTCAACATCATCCCCGCTCAGTTGTTTTTTTGCGCAGCCTGAGCTGTCGGTCCCATCAGTCCTAGTCCCAAATCCGATACGGGAGTGCATTCTTTTCAAGATAGAGCCCGCACCGGGGACATTTGTCCGGGTCGTTCCAGGGCTTGATTCGATGAAATACAGCGACCGGGCATTGGGCGGGAAAGCGCACCCATTTGAAACGCTTCGCACCGGTCAAGGAAAGTCGATTCAAAGCTCCTTGGAAAGTCGGCGGGCGCTTTAACCCCGAATGTATTGAGGACAACTTGCCATTACTGGCTTGCCGCAAGCCATACCCCGGCGTCTCCTCCGGCAACCGAATGCGGGTGACCGCATCGTACAATTCCTTGCAATCCTGACAAACGATCGTTTGAACAAAAAAATTAATTCCACGGTCAGCCCGGCCCGAGACCTTTGCTCGGTAACCGCACTTGGCGCATTCAAACCAGTACGACCGGCCCATGCGATTGGCGTGCTTTTATCG
>DATJGF010000087.1:0-24828 GCA_035495315.1 Candidatus Limnocylindrales bacterium | reverse complement strand
AGCCGTCCTTGGCTCGCAGCGGGCTCGAAAGCACCGAGGGTCGGGAGATGTTTTAACGCCAGCACTGGTGCCTAATTGCTGCGAGCCAAGGACGGCTCGCGCTCCGGGAGGGGGAGTGTCGGAATCCATCCGGAGGGAGCCTCGCGTTATGCGCACCGGGCAACGTGGAGCTTTGAAGGAAGTCCCCCTCACCCGACCCTCTCCCTTTGCCGGAACCATTCAGTAGCAGCCGAGAGCCTCACGCAAAGGTCGCAGAGGAATTTAAAGTGCAGACCCATAAACCTGGCCACCAAACGGTGCAGGCCATTCCTGCAACCATAGGCCCGATTGTGTTCGCCTCTTTGCGGCCTTGGCGGCCTTTGCGTGAGACCCTTACTGCATCGTTCCGGCTTTGGGAGATGGTAGGGTGAGCGGAATTTGGAGCCCACTTGCTTAAGAACTCGGACGTGCCCTGATATATGATAGCGTCTATTGTTTGCCAGCCTCAAACTCGTAAGTCGTCCTCCACTCCGTTGTCTCTCCGGGCGCGAGCTCGAGCTTCACAAAGGGTTCCGGGGCAAGCACGCCATCAGAGCTGTAATAGACGAGCCGCAGCAGCGGTTTGTCCGTCCGGATAGTCATTGCCGCGCCGGTGCGACGGTTCACAATCCGCATCTGATTGTCCGAAGGCTTTGTAAATCCGTCCAGACGGACCCATATCGATTTGCCGGTTGGCACCTGCTTTAAGAAGACAAGCGATTTATCTTTTATCTCGACACAGCCTTCCGGTTTGGATCCTTCGCCAAAGTGTGGCTGGAATGGAAATTCAAAGACGTAATCCGGTCCGGCCGGCACATCGTCGATTTTGAGGAAGTTATGTCCGTAATGGTCGGTATCGATTTTTTTCGTGCCGGTATTCTTGAGTCGACGGGTAATGGTTAAGGTGTGTGCCGTGTCATCGAGGCGCACTCTCTTGGTGTACTCGTATGACCAGCCCTGCGTTGTATTGAGGCCTTGCGTGAACTCGATGGAGTCGGGTTTGGTTTGGATGTTCCAATTGCCGGGTTGCAGAATCTTGTATTTTTTCCAAAAGGCGTACTCGGGATCGTTGCCGCGCTCCAGAACTCCAATTCCGATCTTCACAAAAGGTTCACCCGTTTTTCCCTCCGCGAAACCGAGCGGGGTAGTCGTCATTCCGAATTCCTCGGCTGTGCCGCAGATATCATCGTGGTTCAACGGGTCGTGCTGGCGCTCCCTGAACTCGCAGAAGAAACTGTGACCCCCATACTCGACTCGGGACAGCAAGCCAGACCAGTCAAAGCGAGTGCCCCGATAGTAACCCTTTTGCGGATCCGGTAAATAAAAGGTGGCCTTCAGCTGCTTCGTGCTGATGCTGCTGGAAGGATACTGCGAGAGGTCGGGTTTAGTCAGTGATTCCCCACCGTCCAAGGATGATGAACACATAATAATGCCTGTGATTGTCAGGAGCCCGAACCATCGATTGCTTAGAAATCCTGAGTCCATGCTTGGGATTGTGTTCTCGAGCCCCGCTGCAATCAATTTCGATCTTCCTCTCTGTGCGCACTCCACGGTTTGCGAATGCATCGTTGCGTGCACGCTCGACAGTGAGGCGGTGGTCCCCTACAAATAAGCGGCGACGTGAAGAGAGACCGCCAGCCGCCCATCCGCCGAGTCATCGGCTGCATTCCCAACCGTTTCGCCTTGGCGGGTGGCTGGATTGATCAACCCTTCGTTTCACGACACAATCCAAGGCCTCCGGGCTCAATGGTCGTCGTGTCATTAGACCCCACCTTTCGCGTGATGGATCGCGCCGGTTGCGCCACGGGCACTCGTGGTGTCGCGATGAAACTGTGGAAAGGCCGTTTGCCCGATCGAGCCCCCCACGAGTTGGTCCGTGAATTGTATTATGCGGAGAACCAGGGCAAATCTGAGCCCAGCGGCTCCCAGGATATGATCGGTTTGGTTTATCCGGGGATTAGCCGCCTCGACTACGACTTTGCGGCCAATGGCGGTATTTTCCCAACTCACATTGAATCGCTCAACAGTCCCAGGATCGCGCGCTGGTTGGAAAACGTTCTCCATGTGCTGCCGATTGAGCCGCGGCCGGAGGGCTACAATCCATTAGGGGTGCAGCACCTCCATCCAAAATGGATCGCCCGCCTCGGGCAATCCGGAAAGGACTGTTTTGATTCGATTGAGCACCGGGATTTGGAAGGCCTGGGCGCTTCAATGAATGAATGCATGCTCTGTTGGGAGAAGCTTCTGCCACACGTGTTGCACCACCCTGTGATTAAGCTCGACCTCAAGGCGATTCTGCGCGTTTACCAAAAGCGTTACGCAGGCGCGATGTATTCCGGTTGTGGTGGAGGATATCTTTTTGTCGCGTCGCGCGAGCCGGTTCCCGGCGCATTCCGTGTGAACGTCCGCTTGCAAGCCGATGAATGACCAGTCCAAATTGGTAGTCGTCACCGGCGCGTTTGACGACATTCGTTCTGCAGACCTCCGTTTTCTGGAAGAAGCTTCGAAGATGGGCAAAGTTCACGTCTTGTTGTGGCCGGACAAGACTGTTAGGGCGAGCACAGGTAGACCGCCGAAGTTTCCGTTTGCTGAGCGTGAGTATTTTCTGAAAGCGGTGCGATTCGTCGCCCACGTCGAGCTTGTTCGCGCGGCTTTCCAAGAGGACAGACTGCCTGCGGGGATGTGTCCGGACATTTGGGTTGATCGAGAATGCCCCCAGAATTCAGGTCGCGCCACCTGGTCACGGAAAAGCGGCATCGAATACAGGGTCTTATCGGCAAATCAACTGGCGGGGTTTCCTACCTCGCCTGCTGAGCCCAAAACCGGCATGCGCAAAAAGGTCATGGTTACAGGCTGCTACGATTTTTTTCACTCCGGGCATATCCGTTTTTTCGAAGAGATCAGTGCGTATGGTGAGTTGTATGTCGTAGTTGGGCACGATGCGAATATTCGACTCCTCAAAGGTGAGGGTCATCCCTTGCTGTCGCAGGAAGAACGCCGGTATGTCGCCGGGACCATTCGTTACGTAACTGAGGCGCTTATCTCTAGTGGCGACGGTTGGCTGGACGCGGAGCCGGAAATCCAGCGCATTAAACCGAATATCTATGCGGTCAACGAAGACGGCGATCGTGGCGGCAAACGCCAGTATTGCGAGCAGCACGGCATTGAATACCTGGTGTTAAAGCGCCGGCCTGCTCCCGGATTGCCGCCGCGCACGAGCACCGAACTGCGAGGATTTTAGCTGGCACCGGATGAACCGGTTGGGCAACACTGAGTTGACTTGACGCGGGATACCTCAAAAAGCGCCACAGCACTCGCGCACTCCAAGACGCTCCGCGCATTCGCGAAGCTTTTGGACTGCGCCAGTGCTCTGGCGCTTTTTACACTTGGCGGTAGCGCTTTTTTATCCCTATGAAATCCAAACCAACCCTCCTGTTTTTGTCTGTGCTTCCCTTGATTGCATTCGCCGCCGAATCCCCGCAGACGTCGGCGTCTCTGCCCATCGCGCCGGGTCCGTTCCAGCCGACCATGGAATCGCTAACCCAGTACCATTGTCCGGATTGGTTTCGTGACGCAAAATTCGGGATATGGGCGCACTGGGGACCACAAGCCGTTCCGATGGACGGTGATTGGTACGCGCGCCAGCTCTACCAGCAGGGCCATGCTCAATACAAGGACCACCTGGAGCATTATGGTCATCCGTCGACTAATGGGTACAAAGATATTATCCCGCTTTGGAAGGCTGAGAAATGGGATCCCGACCGGCTAATGGATCTCTATAAACGCGCCGGAGCACGTTACTTCGTCAGCATGGGCTCCCACCACGATAATTTCTTCCTGTGGAATTCCAAACTCCACAAATGGAACGCCGTGAACATGGGACCCAAGCGCGATGTGGTCGGGGAGTGGCAAAAGGCGGCGCGTAAACACGGGATGCATTTCGGCGTATCCGAGCACTTGGGTGCCAGCTTCACCTGGTTCCAGGACAGCCATAAGTCAGATAAGACGGGCCCTCTTGCCGGGGTTCCATATGATGGGGCCAATCCTCAATATGAGGATCTGTATCACTTTCCCGCAGAACCCGGTGATACCGGTTGGTACAGCACCAATCCGCGTTGGCAGCATATGTGGTTCGATGAAATCAAAGAGCTTGTCGACAATTATCATCCCGACCTGCTTTACACCGATGGCGGGGTTCCTTTTGGAAACGAGGTGGGACGCAGCCTCATCGCTCATCTATATAATAGTGATGCTCAGCGACATCGCGGCGGCCCGCAAGTGGTCTATACCTGCAAGCAAAAATCTGAGGGCCGCTGGGTAGAGGACCTGGAGCGAGGTGTCATGCCCGGCATCAATCCCAACCCCTGGCAGACGGACACTTCAATTGGTGATTGGTTTTACAATCGTAATTGGAAGTTTCGGCCCGTGAGTTGGACCATTCATATGCTCGTCGACATCGTCAGCAAGAACGGAAATCTGTTGCTGAATGTTGTCCAGCGCCCGGACGGATCTCTCAATCCTGAGGTGGAGCAGCTGCTGCATGAAATGGCAGATTGGATTGCGCTCAATGGCGAAGCCATTTATGGCACGCGTCCATGGGAAGTCTACGGTGAAGGACCGGTCCGGACCAAAGGCGGTCATTTCAAAGAGGACTTCAACTACACCGCGAAAGACATTCGCTTTACCACAAAAGGCAAAATGCTGTACGCCGTGGCCCTGGGATGGCCCGAGGATGGTCAACTGCTGGTCAGATCTTTAGGAAAATCCGATTCGGCACCGGGCTCGAAGGTCACAAAGGTCAGCCTGCTTGGTTATAAAGGCAGCGTGGAATGGAGGCAAACTCCCGACGGCTTGTCGGTCAAGCTTCCGGCGCAAAAGCTCTCTCCTTACACTTCTGCCCTCAAGATAACCGGAACCGACTTAAAACCTGTGCCGCTGAAGGATGAATCAGCCGTGATCCAACAGGATCATGAAGGAAATCTTCTGCTGGGCGCAGCCTCAGCGGACATCCACGGAGACCAGGTTAACACCGAAGAGCGAGACGGCCAGACCAACCTGGGCTTTTGGGATAAACCAGCGGACTGGGTATCCTGGAAAGTCCGCGTCCAGAAACCAGGAAAGTTCGCAGTGTCAGCTTCCATCGCGACCATCAATGAAGGAGCGGAGGTCGCTCTGGAGGCCGGCCAAGGCAAGGTCACAGGGCCCATCCCCCGAACAGGTGACTGGGGCACCTTTCAAGTTGCCGATTTGGGACAGATATATATTAGCGAGCAAGGCGAACAAACTATCAAGCTGCGCCCAAAGGATGCCGCGACCTGGAAGCCCATAAACCTCAGGTTTATACGCCTGACGCGGAGCGATTAGGGGTAGGAGTTCGAAGAAAGCCAAACGATGAGAAGCCATAAGGCATTCTGCTGACAAAGGCTTCATTTTTTTCAAAATACCTGTTGCAACCGACTTTCGCTTTGCTATATTCCCCGCTCCGTTTCACCCGGTCGGGTGCGGACAGCATAACCTGCGGAACCGATAACTGAATGCCCATCTGGGCGCGGGATTGATGGCTCCGCTCTCCAAGTAGCTGACTTGGGATACATGTTTGATTTATGCCAGTAAAGACGTTTAGACCGCTGACACCGTCCACGCGTTATATCGCGTATGCGGATTACAGCGACATTACGAAAACCAGACCCGAGAAGGACTTGGTCCAGACGCGGAAACGTACCGGCGGGCGCAACGCCTACGGTCGCGTCACGGCCCGGGGGATCGGCGGCGGAAACAAACAGAAGATCCGGCTGGTGGATTTCAAACGCAACAAGCATGGCGTCGAAGCCACCGTCGCGGCCATTGAGTATGATCCGCGCCGCACAGCCCGGCTCGCATTGCTGCAGTATGCGGACGGCGAGAAGACCTACATTATTGCTCCGAACGGCCTTCAAGTGGGAGCCAAGCTGATGAGCGGGCCGACCGCTCCTCCGGAACTCGGCAACAGCCTGCCCCTGCGGACCGTTCCCGTCGGTCTGCCGATTCATAATATCGAGCTGACTCCCGGCCACGGTGCCCAAATGGTCCGCACCGCGGGCGGAGCCGCAACGCTGATGTCGCGCGACGAAGGCTATGCCCAGATCCGGTTGCCTTCAGGCGAAATCCGCAGGATCAACGAGAATTGCTACGCGACCATCGGCCAGGTCGGCAATACCGAGCATGAAAACGTGGTCCTGGGCAAAGCCGGCCGCTCTCGCCACATTGGCATTCGTCCGATCAACCGCGGTGTTTCCCGCAACCCTGTCGACCATCCCAACGGCGGTGGCGCAGGTAAATCCAAGTCTGGTGGCGGTTGGCAGCAGTTAACTTCGCCGTGGGGTTTGCTGGCTAAAGGGTACCGCACGCGCCACAAAAAGAAGTATTCGAACCGGTTCATCCTGGTCCGGCGTGATGGCCGGCCGATGAAGAACCTATGATGACTCAACAATCGATTTCCTAGTATGGGACGCTCAATCAAAAAGGGCCCGTTTATAGACGGGCATTTGCTCGAAAAAATCCAGAAAGCCAAGGACACCAAGTCCAAGGCGCCCATCAAGACCTGGTCACGCCGCTCCATGATTACGCCGGATTTCGTCGGGCTCACCTTTAACGTGCATAACGGCAAAGTATTCAACCCGGTTTTTGTTACCGAAAATATGGTGGGCCACCGGTTGGGCGAGTTTTCTTTGACGCGAACCTTCAAGAAGCACGGCGCGCACACGGCGAAGGCGGAAGCCAAGTAACCTATGCAAGTACAAGCGATTACTAAAAACGTGCGCATGTCGGCGCAGAAGATGCGCGAAGTCGTGCGGCAAATTCAGGGCCTCCCCGCGGCACACGCGCAAGCGGCCTTGGCGGCTACCCCGCGAAAAGGCGCGCGATTTGTGGCCAAGACGCTGAAATCCGCCATCGCAAATGCTGAAGATTTGAAAACTCACCACAAGGAATACAGCACCTTGGATGTAAACAACCTCTTCGTGAAGGAGGCTCTTGCACAAACCGCTGGAATCCTGAGGCGCTTCACCCCGAAAGCCCGCGGCTCCGCCGGTCCGATTCTTAAGCGCAACTGCCACATCAAAATCGTGCTTTCAGACGAATAACAGTCAGCCTATGGGACAAAAGACAAATCCAGTTGGTCTGCGCATCGCGGTGAACCGCGATTGGCGTTCGAAGTGGTATGCCGGCAAAAAGGAATTCGGCAAACTGCTCACCGAAGATCGTGAGATTCGCGACCTGCTCAAGAAGAAGCTCGAGACGGCTTCGGTTCCGCGCATTTTGATCGAGCGCGCCGCCAACCGTTGTCGCATCACGATCCTGACCGCCCGGCCCGGTATTGTGATTGGTCGCAAAGGCGCCGAAATCGACAAGCTCAAAGAAGAATTGAGCAAAATGACCGGCAAAGAGATTTACGTTGATATCGTCGAGATCAAGCACCCGGAAATCGACGCGCAACTCGTCGCCGAAAACGTCGCCCTCCAGCTCGAACGACGCGTCTCGTTCCGCCGCGCGATGAAGAAGGCGCTCCAGACAGCGAAAGATTTTGGCGCCGAAGGCATTAAGATTCGCTGTGCCGGCCGACTCGGCGGCGCCGAACTGGCTCGCGTCGAGCAGTATCACTGGGGCCGCGTGCCGCTGCATACGCTGCGTGCCGAGATCGATTACGGCTTTGCCGAAGCCAACACTGTCTATGGCAAACTCGGAATTAAGTGTTGGGTCTGTAAGGGCGAAACCAAGGCCCAAAAGCCCCAACCGCAAACCCAGTCGCAACCCGAACCCGTCGCCACCCCGTAACCCTCTTCTCACCCAACCAATACCCAATACCGAATACTGACTTATGCCCCTGATGCCCGAAAGAGTTAAGTACCGCAAGATGCACCGCGGCAATCGCGCCGGACTGGCATCGCGGGGTCAAACGGTGGCCTTCGGCGAGTATGGCCTGATGGCACTGCAACGGTGCTGGTTGGACACCAAGCAGCTGGAAGCCGCACGCGTCGCGATCGCACGCAATATGAAGCGCCACGGGAAGATGTGGATCCGTGTTTTTCCGCAGAAATCATTTACCAAAAAGCCCCTGGAAACTCGAATGGGAAAGGGCAAGGGCCCGCTGGAATCATGGGTTGCGGTTATTCGGCCGGCTAACGTGCTCTTTGAAGTAGACGGCGTGACGGAAGCCGTCGCGCGGGAATCGCTCCGACTCGCGGCGACCAAGCTCCCCATTAAGACCAAATTTATCTCTCGTCACCGCGTCGGCTCGTGAGGCCTATATGAAGAAAGCTCAACGAAAAGAACTTCAGGAAAAAACGCTCGAAGAACTGCGAGCCGATGGCCGCAATCTCCGGCAGGAGATTTTCAACCTGCGTTTGCAGCAAGCCAGCGCACAGTTGGAAAAGCCGGCGCGGTTGCGAACGCTCCGTCGTGATATTGCCCGAATTGAAACCCGCATCTCCGCCCTGCGCAAGAAGGCGGCTTAAGAGATTTGTATGTCTGATTCAACATCCACCACAACAATAACCACGCCGACTGCGACCACCAGGACGGCACGAAAAGAGCGCGTCGGCGAAGTCATTGGCAATAAAATGACCAAGACGATTGTGGTCCGGGTCGAACGCCGTTTTCCGCATCCAAAATTCAAGAAAGTGGTTACGGGTTACAAAAAATTTTACGCCCATGATGAGAAGAACGAGGCGAAGGTGGGGGACCGTGTGCGGATAGAGGAAACCCGGCCGTTGTCGAAAACCAAGCGCTGGCGCCTGGTCGAAGTTGTCGAGCGCGGCACCGAAGTGGCCCCGGTTGCGGCATAGGATAGTTATAGCGTTACCCAACCACTCATCATTAGAGAATTATGTTACAAGTCCGCTCGATTTTAGATGTGGCTGATAATACCGGCGCCAAGCGCGCGGCGGCCATTGGTGTGCTGGGTCGCAATCAGCGTTATGCCCGTATCGGGGATATCATCAAGGCGCATATCAAGGAAGCAACCCCTGATGGCACGGTGAAGAAGGGGGAGGTAGTTGATGCCGTAGTGGTCCGCACTCGGCAAGCCATCCGCCGCAACGACGGTTCCTATCTGCGGTTTGACAGCAACGCGATCGTCATCATCGATAAAGAACTCAATCCGCGTGGCACGCGAATTTTCGGACCCGTTGCGCGCGAATTGCGGGACAAAAAATTCATGAAGATAATTTCGCTGGCTCCGGAAGTTATTTAAGCAACAACAGGATCAGACGTTTTATTTATGCGCAGTTTTCACGTGAAAAAGAACGATGACGTGGTCGTCATTGCCGGAGCCGACAAAGGCAAGCGGGGGCGAGTAATCGCCGTATTGGGCAAGAATCAACGGGTGATCGTCGAAGGTGCCCGCATGATTAAGCGGCACATGCGCAAAAGTCAGCAGTACCCCAACGGCCAAATCGTCGAGCGCGAAGGCTCGATTCATATTTCCAATGTGATGAAAGCAGAGGAATTTGACGCCCGGGCGGCCAGGCACGGTACGGCTGCCCCAGCTCAGGCCTAACGCAGTGAGTTAAGAGCAAATGAAAGCCAGACTTTACGAAAAGTACGTCAAAGAAGTGGTGCCGGCCCTGAAGGAAAAGCACAAGTACACCAACCCGCATCAAATTCCCCGGATTGAAAAGATTGTGGTGAACATGGGGGTTAGTGCTTCATTGGAAAAGAGCGCGATAGATGACGCGGCCAAGGATCTGGCGTTAATCACGGGCCGCAAGGCAGTCATCAGCAAGTCACGTCATAGTATTGCCAATTTCAAGCTCCGCGAGGGTCAGCCGATCGGCTGCCACGTGACGCTGCGGCGAGACGTTATGTATGAGTTTTTCGACCGGCTGGTTGCCACCGCGCTGCCGCGTATTCGTGACTTCCGCGGACTCTCGCCGCGGTCATTTGACGGGCGGGGCAATTATTCGCTGGGGGTCAGCGATCAGACAATTTTCCCGGAAATCGAACTGGATAAAATTAAACGGCAGCAAGGGATGGACATAACGATTGTCACCAGCGCCCGCAACAATGAAGAGGCAATGGATCTCTTAAAATTGATGGGCATGCCCTTCGCTGAAACCAAGGCAAAAGAAACCCCCAAGGAAGGTCCCACCGAGGCGCCTAAAGAGTCTGCGGCGCCCGTTGCAGCGATTGCTTAACCCATTTATTTCTGATTTTGATATGGCAAAAACCTCATGGATCGAACGCAATAAGAAGAAGGCCGAGACGGTCAAAAAGTACGCCGCTTTGCGCGCAGAACTAAAAGCCAAACGCGATTACGCCGCGTTGGCCAAGTTACCGCGAAACGCCAGCCCGGTGCGGGTTGTGAACCGCTGCTCAATGAGCGGGCGGCGTCATGGATACTTGCGCAAATTCGGTTGCTCGCGCATGACCTTTCGCGAAGCAGCCCTCTCGGGGCTGATTCCCGGAGTAATAAAAGCCAGTTGGTAATTTTGTTAACGCCGCTAAAATTTTAATGAACGATCCCATTTCCGACATGTTAACTCGGATTCGCAACGCCAACCGGGCGTTGCTGCCGAGCGTCGAGGTGCCCCACTCGAAGATGAAGGAGAGCATCGCGGGCATCCTCAAGCGCGAAGGCTACATCAGCGATTTTGCTGTGGAAGGCCAGCTGCCGAAGCTCATCAAACTGAGGCTGAAGTACCAAGGGAAGAAAAGCGTGATCGAAGGCCTGCGCCGGGTCAGTACGCCGGGTCTACGCCGTTATGTTGGGTCGACGGATATTCCTCGCGTGCGCGGTGGCCTGGGAGTGGCAGTTCTATCGACTTCCGAAGGGATGATGACTGGCAACCAGGCTCGCAAGAAGAACCTGGGCGGAGAGCTTGTTTGTTACGTTTGGTAAATGCACTAATTTCATATGTCTCGTATTGGTAAACAACCCATCGCCATCCCACCCAAGGTGAAGGTGGAAGTTAAAGGCCAGCAGGTCTTCGTTGAAGGACCCAAGGGCAAGCTTAATTGGCAATTGCCGCGCCACACCAGTATCAAGGTGGAGAACGGCAAGGTCCTCATCAGCCGGCAAGGCGAAGATGATCGTGTCAAGGCCCTGCACGGCTTGAGTCGTGCCCTGGTGAATAACATGGTGCGCGGGGTGAACGAGGGATTTATGAAAAAGCTGGAAATCCAGGGCGTCGGTTTCAAAGCCGCGGTGCAGGGCAAGGCGGTGAACCTCAGCCTGGGTTACTCCCACCCGATCAACTATCCGATACCCGATCAGATCAAAGTTACCGTCGAAGAAAACACGAAACTGACGATTGAAGGTCCGGATCGGCAGGTGGTAGGGCAGGTAGCAGCTGAAATTCGCAGCTTCTATCCGCCGGAGCCATATAAAGGCAAAGGCGTCCGGTATACAGACGAACGCGTGATCCGCAAGGAAGGCAAGACGGTGCAATAAGGCTTTGCATGAGAACTGAGCAGAAACACGAGTTGGCTTTGCGACGCCGCTGGCGCATTCGCAAGAAGATTACCGGCACAAAAGAGCGGCCGCGCATGAGCGTCTGCTTCACCAACGAGAATATCCACGTGCAGTTCATCGATGACGCCGCGGGGGTGACGCTGGCGGCTGCTTCGACAACCAGCAAAGCGACGCCTGATCGCGAGAAACTCGCTGCAAATGCGGCGAGCGCGAAAACCCTCGGGAAATTGGCAGCACAGGCCGCCCTCGGCAAAGGGATTAAGGAAGTTGTATTCGATCGCGGTGGGGCGCGGTTTCACGGAAAAGTCAAAGCGCTGGCCGATGCAGCGCGTGAGGCGGGTCTTAAGTTTTAAGTTTAATGGATAAAATTATGGTGCCTGAACCAGACAAACCAGAAAACAGCGAAAAACCTGAAAGTACCGAGCCGCGAACCGGGCGTGGAGGTTTTCGCTCTCGTCGCAGTCGTCCGGCTCCCGACGCCTCGGACTCAGGCCAGGACTCGCACGAACAGGAGCTGACAGAAAAAGTAGTCTTTATTAATCGCTCCGCTAAAGTCGTCAAAGGCGGCCGGCGCTTTAATTTCAGCGCGCTGGTCGTGGTGGGAGACAAGCGGGGCCGGGTCGGTGTGGGCTTGGGCAAAGCCGGCGAAGTCGCGGATGCGATCCGCAAAGGCGGCGAGCTGGCGCGCACGCAAATGGTCGGGGTTTCGTTGAAAGACGCGACCATTCCGCACGAGGTCTTTTATCATTTCTGTGGGGCGAAGGTCCTGCTCCGTCCGGCCTCTCCGGGGACCGGGATTATTGCCGGAAAGACCGTTCGTGCAGTCTTGGAATCGGCAGGGGTCAAGGACGTGCTTACGAAATCGCTCGGCTCAAAAAACGCCGCCAATGTCGTCAAAGCCACGCTCAATGCCCTGTTAAGCCTGCGTCTCAGGGAAGACATTTACCAGGGGCGCGGTCTGGAAATTAAAAAAGTGCCGCCGCCGCTTCCCCCGGGAACGGCCGCTGCCACAGGGTCCGAAGTCCCACCGCCAGGTCCAACCTCTTAAACTGATTTATGCGTTTACATGATCTGAAACCTCGTCCCGGGGCCAAGCACCGGCGCAAGCGCCTCGGTCAAGGTGAGTCCAGCGGGCACGGCAAAACCAGCGGGCGCGGTGGCAAGGGACAAACCGCGCGCTCCGGCAGTTCGATTCGAATCGGTTTCGAAGGTGGGCAAATGCCGCTGATTCGCCGTATCCCTAAGCGCGGGTTTAACAACGCGAGACACACGACGCGCTATCTGGCTGTGAATCTTGAAGTCCTGAACCGCTTCGAGGAAGGCTCGCACATCGATGAAGAGATCCTCCGCAAGGCTGGACTGGCCAATGGCCGGGGAGCCGGGGTAAAGATCCTGGGAGACGGTGAATTGACCCGGAAACTAACTGTGAGTGCGCATGCTTTTAGCGCGAGTGCCAAGGCAAAAATCGAGGCTAAGGGAGGCACATGCGAATTGATTAAAGCGGAAAAACCGCAACCACCCCAGGCTTAGAGGAATTGACTTTTATTGATAATCCCGAGTTGTTGACCGTGGACCGTTACTGACCATGCTAGCCGCTATTGCCAATACTTTCAGCAATTGTTTCAAGATACCCGAGCTGAAGTCGCGCATCCTGTTCACCTTGATGGTGCTGGCGATTTGCCGACTCGAGGCGGTGATTCGGATCCCGGGTTTGGATGGAAGTGCATTGTCGCAATTTTTTGAAAAAAACTCGCAGGCCGGCGGCATTCTCGGAATGTACAGCCTGTTTACGGGTGGAGCGCTCGAGCATTGCGCGGTCGGCGCGCTCGGCATCATGCCTTACATTAGCGCGACCATTATTATTCAATTATTGACCGCAGTTGTTCCGCAATTGAGCAAGTTGGCGCGGGAAGAAGGTGGCCGCACCAAAATCATCCAATACGGGAGGTACCTGACGGTGCTGCTTTGCCTCGGGCAGGGTTTGTTCATGGCACTCGGTTGGGAAAACCCCGAGAAGATCTTCGGACAAGGTATTGGGCAGTTGGTGCTCTATAGCCCCGAACACATTTGGTGGTACCGGATTCAAACAACGATCGTTCTAACGACCGGCACGATGTTGCTGATGTGGTTTGGTGAACAGATCACCGATCGTGGCATCGGTAATGGAGTTTCCCTGGTGATCACGATTGGCATATTGGCGCGTCTGCCGCAGGCCTTTGTTGCCCTCAAAGACATGTTCCGTCCCAGCGGGGGCTTTGAGGCGAAATTCAATTTCGGTCATGGCATTGCGCTGGTTTTGCTCCTGGCCGGAGTGATTGCGGGCGTTATCGCCATTACCCAGGCCCAACGCAAAGTACCGGTGCAATACGCCCAAAGAATGGTCGGCCGCAAAGTATATCAGGGCCAAACCTCGTTTATGCCTTTGCGCGTTAATTATTCCGGCGTGATGCCGATCATCTTCGCGCAGGCGATCCTGATGTTCCCGCAAAAGATTTTCCTCTTTGCGGGTGAATCGTTTTCCGGGAGCCACAGCCCGGGGGTGAAACTGGTTTCCGATGTCAGTTTAAAAATTGCACGCGCTCTGGGAGAGCGTTCCTTCTTCTATTTGGCCCTTTACGCGTTGATGATTCTCTTCTTTTCGTATTTTTGGGTCGCGACACAATTCAACGAACTGCAAATCGCCGATGATTTGAAGAAAAACGGCGGTTACATCCCCGGGGTGCGCCCGGGTCAGGCCACGAGCGAGTACCTGCATAACGCGATGAGTCGGATTACGTTGGCGGGGGCAGTGTTCCTAACGGTCATCGCGGTAATCCCGCTGCTGCTTTATAACGAACTCCAAATCCCTTACGCAGTCGCGACCTTCTTCGGCGGCACGAGCATGCTGATCCTGGTGGGTGTTATGCTGGACACGATGCGCCAAATGGAGACCCATTTGCTAATGCGTCACTATGACGGCTTTTTGAAAAAGGGCCGGCTGCGGGGCCGGTTCTAAACGTTCTTTGCAAACATCCATTAAGTTGGGTCCCATCTGGTCCAAGTCGTTCTTCGATGAATATGACATCGGAGAGGAATGAGATTAGGCTGGGGACGTGAAAGATCGTCAAAACGCCATGATTATCTTGAAAAGCGAAAGAGATTTGGAGGCGATGCGGCCTGCCTGCGTCGTCGCCAGTACCGTGCTTGACGAAGTCGCGGCGTTTATCCAACCCGGCGTGACGACGAAGCAGGTAGATGATTTTGCCGCGTCCCGGATTAAGCATTTTGGGGCGAAAAGCGCCTTTTTGGGGTACCGGAAGTATCCCTGCCAAATTTGCATTTCGGTCAATGAACAGGTGGTTCATGGCTTAGCTGGCCCTCGCCAATTACGTTTTGGCGACATTGTGAGTCTGGACATCGGGGTTATTTATAATGGCTTTATTGGCGACACGGCCCGAACAGTGGCGGTGGGGGGGTGCGGAGTCCTTGCGCAAAAGCTGATGGATATTACGGAAAAGGCTCTATACGAAGGTATTGCGCAGGCGCTGCCCGGTAACCAGGTGGTTGATATCTCCCGGGCCGTCCAGAAGACGGTGGAAAGCAACGGTTTCAGCGTTGTGCGGGAATACGTCGGTCACGGGGTAGGCCGCTCAATGCATGAGGAACCGCAGGTGCCTAATTTCGTAGACGGCAAATCGTCCCCGAAGCTTCGACCGGGGATGACGATTGCGATTGAACCGATGGTAAATGCCGGTTTGCCTGGGACAAAAACTTTGAATGATGGCTGGACAGTCGTCACGCAAGATGGTTCATTGTCTGCTCATTTTGAGCATACAGTGCTCATCACTGAGGCTGAACCTGAGATCCTGACATGGCCGGAACGGATCCCTTCAAAGTTGAAGGCGAAATAGTTGAGGTTCTGTCGGAACGAACATTTCGAGTGCAGTTGGCTAACGGACACCGTTTGTTGGGATTTATCCCCGCAAAGGCGCGGCGCTCAATCAACCAGTTCGCCGCCGGGCAGAAAGTGCTGTTGCAACTATCGCCCTATGACTTGTCAGAAGGTCGAATTATTTTAGAAAGACATTGAGAACATGAAAGTGCGCGCATCTGTTAAGAAGCTCTGCGAGAATTGCAAAATTATTCGCCGCAAAGGAGTCGTGCGGGTGATCTGCACCAACGCGCGGCACAAACAACGGCAAGGCTAACCAAATCTTTACTTTATGGCTCGTATTATCGGCGTCGAAGTCCCTCCCAACAAGCGCATCGATATTGCTCTGCGCTATATCTATGGCATCGGTCCCAGCAATTCCAAAGACATCCTGGCCCGGGCCAACATTGACCCAAAAATTCGGGCAAAGGACCTCACCGAACAACAGCTATCGCAGATCGTGCACGCGATCCAGGATGGCAAATACGTCATCGAAGGCGATCTGCGCCGGGAAATTGGTATGAATCTCAAACGCTTGCAGGGTATCAAATGCTACCGTGGGGTCCGCCATTTGCGCGGGTTGCCGGTTCGTGGCCAACGCACACAAACCAATGCCCGTACCCGCAAAGGCCCGCGCAAGACCGTGGGTGTGGTGCGCAACCCTGCCGCTAAGACTGGCATCCATTAATACGTCCTATCAGTCCTATACGCCCTATGGCCGACGAAACCAAAAAGAAAGCTGCTCCCAAAAAAGAAGCAAAACCCGAAGCTGCCGCTGAAAAGCCCGCCGCCAAAGCCAGCGGCGAAGCTCCTCCTTCGAAGGGTAAAAAAGCAGCCGCTCCAGCTGCAGCACCCGCGGCTGACGCCGCGGCGCTCGCGCCTGCAGAAGCCGCCAAACCGGCAGAAGGTGCTCCCGGCGCCCCGCTTGCCGGCGCGGCCCCCACCGCTGCTGAATTGCTGGCGGACGATTTGGCGGGCAAAAAGATCGTCAAAGCTAAAGGCGCCAAGAACATCCTCACCGGCGTAGCCAATATTCTGGCCACTTTTAATAATACGCTCGTCAGCATTACTGACATGCAGGGGCACGTTATCGGCTGGTCCAGCGCCGGGCGTGTCGGGTTCAAAGGTTCGCGCAAGAGCACGGCCTACGCTGCCCAACAAGTCGCACAGGACGCCGCGCGCCAGGCGATGTCGCATGGGATGAAGGAGATCGAGGTTCGTGTAAAGGGCCCGGGTTCAGGCCGGGAATCCGCGATTCGCGCGTTGCAAGCCATTGGTCTGGAGATCACGACCATCAAAGACGTTACACCGGTCCCCCATAATGGCTGTCGCCCTCGGAAGAAGCGCCGCGTCTAATCAAACTTTTATTTTTAGAATCTATATATGGCTCGTTATACTGGTCCTCGCGTTCGCATCAGCCGCCGCTTTGGTGTCCCCATTTTTGGCCCCACCAAATACCTCGAGCGCCGCAATTACGGCCCCGGTGTCCACGGCCCGAAATCACGCCGCAAACACACCGATTACGGTTTGGGCCTGATTGAAAAGCAAAAGCTGCGCTACTATTACGGTTTGCTCGAACGCCAATTCCGAGGTGTATACGAGCGCGCGCTGAAACGCCGGGGTGTTACTGGCGAGCAGATGCTGCAGATTCTGGAGACCCGGTTGGATAATGTTTGTTATCACCTGGGTTTTGCCAATACGCGCGCCGGGGCGCGGCAATTGGTTTCGCACGGGCACGTGAAGGTCAATGGCCGGAAGGTCAATATCCCCTCCTACGGGCTGAAGGTGAACGATGCGATTGAGATCAAAAACTCCAATGCGGCTCGCCAGTTGGCGACCAAGAATTTGGAAATAGCCGCCAGCCGGGCCGTGCCTGATTGGCTGTCGCTGAACAAAGAGGCCTTGAAGGGCGTTGTGATGCGGATCCCCACCCGGGACGAGATCCAGCCTATCGCCAACGAACAGGCCGTCGTCGAATTTTATTCCCGCTAAGTTAATGCAACCGGGTTTTTGGCTGGTTAGAAGCCAATAACCCAAAACAATTATACGGGCTCCGCCGGCATGCGGGAATAAAAGCCGGAAGGGCCAGTTTAAAATTGTTGAAAGGAACATATGCCAGTACGTCTAGGACGTTTCGAAATGCCGAAGCGGTTGACCAAAGAGGAAAATACCGCGACAGAAACCTACGCCAAATTCATCGCCGAGCCGTTTGAAACCGGTTACGGCCACACGGTCGGCAACTCCCTGCGCCGGGTCCTGCTTTCTTCATTGGAAGGGGCGGCGATCAGTTCGATAAAAGTCGATGGCGCCATGCATGAGTTCGCCACTATTGATGGTGTCGTTGAGGACGTCACCGATATCGTGTTGAACCTGAAGAAGATTCTCTTTCGATCCCACAATCGTGAGCCACAAACGTTGTTACTTTCGGTCAATAAAGAAGGCGAAGTTACCGCCGCCGATATCCAGCTGAATCAGAATATTGAGCTGGTAAATCCTACCCAGCGGATCTGCACCTTGGACAAAAAGAAGAAGTTTGAGATGGAACTCGAAATCAAGGTCGGCCGCGGCTTCCTGCCTGGTGACGAGAACAAGAAGCCTAACCAGGCGATTGGCGTGATTGCGATTGATTCGTTGTTTTCACCCGTGACGCGAGTTCGCTATGCCGTCGAAAACGCGCGCGTTGGCCAACGCACCGATTACGATCGCCTGGTTCTCGAAGTCTGGACCGACGGGCGCATTTCGCCAGATGATGCATTGACCCAGGCCTCGGCGATTCTCCAACACCACCTCGATGTCTTCGTCGGCTATGACAAGAACGCCGTCGAATTCGAGGAAGTCGTTGACAAGCAGGATGAGGAAAAGACCAAGCTCAAGAAGCTGCTCAACATGAGCGTCAACGAAATCGAATTGAGCGTGCGCGCGGCCAACTGCCTCAACAACGCCAATATTACCACTGTTGGCCAGCTCGCGATGAAGACCGAGCAGGAAATGCTAAAGTATCGCAACTTCGGGAAGAAATCGCTTAACGAAATCAAAGAGAAGCTCGCTGCCCTGGGGTTGACCCTGGGCATGACCTTCGAACCGGACCTGTTGGAGGCCCCGAAGGAAGAGCCGACTACGATTACACGGTAGTAGATACTGACTACAGGATAGAATGGCCCATGAGCTCCGACTCATCTTCTCATAGCTCTCCCTCTCCCCTTCCAGGGGTGAGGGCAGGGCTGAGCGGTCCATTCTCCTTCTCCCTCTTCAATTCTTACTCGCACCCGTACTAAACCTTATGCGCCACCTGAAGCGAACCGCCAAACTCGGCCGCACCGGTCAACACCGGAACGCGATGCTGGCAAACCTCGTTTGCAGCCTAATCAAGCACAAACGCGTCACCACCACCCTCGCCAAAGCGAAGGCTGCCCGGTCCGTCGCCGAGAAAATGGTTACGCTGGGCAAACGCGGCAGCATTCATGATCGACGGCGCGCCGCGGCGCGGTTGCATCAGGAAGACGCCGTGAAGATTCTCTTCAACGAAATCGCTCCCGCCCAAAAAGAACGGCACGGGGGCTATACGCGCATCGTCAAGCTTGGCCAACGGCAGGGCGACTCCGGCCAACGCGCCATTCTCGAATGGGTCGAACTCGGTGCCGCTGCGCCGCCTGCCCCAGTCGAAGCCAAACCTGCGGCGGAGGCCAAGCCGGCAGAGGCCGCCAAGTAAACGGCCCTCTTCGTTAACCTTGGCAGGTGCTCGACGTCACCTCTGTTGGTGTCGGTTGAATAACGTGCATGCGCCGCCGCCAAAACGGGCGGTTCATGTTCGTCTCCAGTTCATTCGCCAGCAGCGTTTCATTGGCAGACAAATCGAGATCAATCCGACAGATGGTGTGTGCCGGAACGGCTGAAAGGATTTGGTCCAGGGTAGCGATGCTCGGTGGATAATCCGCGGAGGATTCGAGCACGACCACGCGGGAGCGCTTGAACAATGCCAGCAAGGGTTGCATATCGCCATGAAGTTCCAATCCCAGCACGACTACTCCCAAGCTCCAACTCGTGGCGCTGGTTTGCTCAACGTGCGCTTGAAAATAGTCGCGAATGTGGCGGACTCGGCACGGAGCGCCGTTGAGTTCCTGGCGTTCCATCTCTTCAAATTCCTCGTCCAGGCTGAAGACGGTAACCTCCTCGTGGTGACCGTATAAAAACGAAGTGATCACGTTTCCCCGATAACCTCCGATCTCCACGACGTGACTGCATTCGCGTACGAAATGAGCAGCCAACACGTAACGTGTACGTAATGCCTCTGTGTCCAGGTAACCCCAGAACTTGCGTCCGGAGCGAATCTCTTGGATTCGTGGCACCTGCAATGGATTAAGCGCGCTCATTTCGCATCTTTCAGGAAGTGCTCAAAAAAAGTGTAAATCTGACTGTTTGATTCGGCCGTGGGGGTGTGTCCGGGGCGGGAGGTCAGTGCGACGCGGTTGGTGTAACCCAGGAGCCCATTCAGTGCGCGAAGATGGTTCAGCGCCGCCCAACGGCTTGGCGGATCTTCCGAGCCGCCCGACACCAGGAAAGGGTGTGGGGCGATCAATGCGTGCAACTCATGTAAATCGTGTCCCTCCGCAACCAGTCGCTTGTAGGCCCCTGTGCGGGGATTTTCAGATGTCGGAATGCCAGCCTTGGCGCGAGACTCTTTTGTGTCCTGTCCTAAATACCACGGTTCCCAGTAATTGACGTTTTGTCTGGTTTCATCGAAAACGATGCCAGGGTCACTCACCGCCACAGCCGCGAATTTGTCCCATAACGCTGCCGCGAATATAGCCCACTTGCCGCCATAAGAATGGCCAACCACACCAATTCGCGTGCGATCCACTTCAGGCAAATTTGCCAGCGCGTACCAACAATTGGCCGCTACATACGCGTGGAACGAGAGTGGTTGGCACTGCGCGCTGCCAATGTCCGGCTTCCAAGCATTGCCGCCCGGTGTTCCGATCGAGAGCGTCACAAATCCCCGGCGCGCCAGTTGATAGCCGAAATCGCGCAGCGGTTCGTTGCTTATGCCGATGCTGGTTTCCGGCTCGTAATACAACACGAGCACCGCCGGGAACCTGCCCTCGCCTTCGGGTACAAGCAACCATCCATCACTGATCTGATGCGGAGCAATCTCAATTCGGACCTTATGCTGGGTGAAGTTGTCGCGCCGACTACTCGAGAGAAACTCAACCTTGGGCTTTTCGAACAAGGCTGGCCATGGTCCCATTACTCCTTCCCATTGCTCGAGAATCTCTTTCCTGCGGCGGGGCCAGTCCGCGGCGCTCATGACCCGCGTGCCATCCGCGAATTGCAGCGGTGATCGATAGGTGCCGAGTTGATTGCGGAACGCAGACGGAGGGTCAAAAAATGCAAGCAAGTTTTTCCATGAATCCTTGGGAGCCGGAATTGAGATCGCCGCGTTTTCCTGGCTCAGGGATACGGTCGAAATCAGAACAGCGCTGCAAATCCATGCCTGGGCAATCTGATTCAATCGATGCATCTTATTAATGTTCAAGATGATCTCGCGTAACGCGGATGCACGAACGGCTAAACGTGGCCGAGCCAGCCGTTCTTCAGTTGATTTTGTTCGAAGGATTTTCACTTGGCCGGCGTGTATCTCGTGAACGATGAAAACAAATTATATGAACAAAGTCATTCTAAGTCTTATACTCGGGTCGGGTCTTGCGGCTCAGATTGCCGGTGCCCAAAACCAGCCAGAGGCCCCTCCGACATTTCCTCCAGGACGGCCAGGTTCGACCGCCCAACCGGCTGGCGGAGGACAGCAAATTTCCTGGCAAAAATTCGATCTGGACTTCCGGGGTGGGACCCCACGTGATTTGATTTCGGCCATTGAAAAAACCACCAGCAAGCCGCTCAACGTCATTATCCAGAAGGATGATGAGAGCATTGAACTGCCAGCGATGAGGTTCAAGTCGGTTACTGTGCCGGATCTCTTCAACGCGATCTCGATGGCAAGCCAAAGACAGGAGCTGGTTGGCGGCACTATTCTCAACACCTATTATAGCTTTGAAACCCAAGGTCATGGCGAGGATGCCATCTTTTATTTCAAGGCGAATAAACCACGCCCAGTTCAGGAGTTTTGCAAGTTTTATCAGCTGGGTGAATATCTGCAAAACTACTCGATTGAGGACATCACTACGGCAATTCAAACCGGATGGAAGATGCTGGGAGTGAAGTCGACGCCGCAACTGAAATTCCATCCGGAAACAAAACTGCTGATAGCCGTAGGCCCGGTCGACCAATTGCGCACGATTAATGACGTGCTGCAGGAATTGAAGAGTGCGCCCTCTTCCCCAAAAAAGGATGCAGCCCCGGCAAAGTAGCGGCCTGTGCTGGGAGGGCATTGGCTTGAGGTGTTTCTTGTCGATCCAGCATCTGGCATCTGTGATGATTGACGAAATCAAGTTGCCGGATCCGACCCAAGTCACGCCCGATATCGCAACGCTGACGCGCCAGATGATCAAAGGTGAGGAAGCAGGTTATATGCAGTTCCACACCGCCTATTTCAACCGGCTGCTTGCCTATCTGGTGGTGGTGACGCGCGATGAACAACTGGCCCGCGAGGCTTTACAGACCACCTTGCTGCGCGTCGCTCGCCATGTGAAACGCTTCGATTCCGAGCCGGCTTTCTGGAGCTGGCTCACCGTTTTGGCCCGGAGTTCGGTCGCGGATGAGACTCGGCGCTCCAGCCGTTATATGGCTGTGCTGCAGCGATTTTTCAAACACGCGGTCGTCGAACACGACTCACAAACCGAACAGACCTATTTCCGGATCAAAGAGCTGCTGGAAATCAACCTGGCGGCCCTTCCGCTCGAGGACCGTGAACTGATCGAGAGAAAGTATTTCGAAGGCGAGTCGGTGCGTCAGCTCGCGCAGCATGGCCAGGTGAGCGAGAAAGCGATCGAGTCGCGCCTCGTGCGAATTCGGCAAAAGCTAAGAGAGACAGTGCTCTCACAATTGAAAAATGAAAGATGACCCTGCAAAAGATGAACTGCTGAGCGACCTGCTCGGGGAGGCCGCTACGCCCTCTTTCCGGGAGAGTTCTCTTGATCAAATGCTGGCGGCGGTGCAACAGCGTCGCGTGCGCCGCAGACGCGTTCAGGCATTGGCCACTGCAGCCTCTCTATTCCTGATCGTCGCGCTGGGAGTGAGATTTTTCCCAAAACATAACGTGATGGTCGCGCGGCAAGCGAATCCGATGCGAGTGCATTCGGCGCCACTGACGCCGGGCAGTATAGTCACCACGGAAGCGAGTTTGATAGGTTCTGTAAACTCGTTGGGAACTTCAATCGCCTTGGTCGAGGAGATTCCTGCTTCAGAGCTCTATGAGCGCATTGGAGATGACAAGTTATTGGCCCTTTTGACTAGCAGGCCTGCGGCATTGGTTTACCGTTCCACGTCGACAGCCGAATTGGTGTTTCTCAACCCAGCCGATGCGGATGGATTTCAGCTTCATTAAACAATTGTAAGCCTTGCTCGATTGAAGTCGCTTGACAGCACGAGCTTGCGGCTTAGGTTAATGTTAGTGAAAGGCGAACGTATGAAACGGCCATTTCGGATTATTTTCTTCATTTTGGCGATGCTGATTGCTCCAATGCTCGCACAGGCTGGGCACGGTGGCGGTGGCGGTGGTGGCGGGCACGGCGGTGGCGGGCACGGCGGCGGTGGCGGGCACGGCGGCGGCGGTTGGCATGGAGGCGGCGGTTGGCACGGAGGCGGCGGATCGCACGGGGGACACGGGTATTACGGCGGGTATGGATATCATGGATATTATGGGCACGGTTATTACGGCGGTTATTACGGGCACGGCTGGTATGGGGGCTGTGGCTGGCCTTACTTCAGTTTTGGAATCGGATTTGGTTACCCATATGGCTATTATGGTTATCCGGCTTACAGTTACCCCGCTTACGGCTACGCTTACGCCCCCGTGGTTTACGCCCAGCCCACCGCAGCTGCTTCGGTGACAGTCGCGTCAGCACATGCCGCACCCGCTGCAAAATATGTTTCGCCCGCGCCAATATATGTTGCGCCAAAGACAGTGCCTGCAACTCCTCTCCCGGCAGCTCCTGCGCGCAAACCTGCAAACGGCACCTGGGTGTTAGATTCGCAGCCTTACCAGTACACGCCAGCTGCCAGTTACGTCGCCGTCCGCTAGGTACGGCTGGTGTGTGTCGTAAAGCCGAATTCCAGCAAACTGGTCTTGTTGGTAACCTGCCATTTATAGCCAAACAGACTAGAACGGGATTATTTTGGGAACAATGTCGTAACAGTCGCAGCTTGGCCGCGGCATCGCTCCTCGCGAGAATTCCGTTCCAAGCATGAAGAGACTCGTCGCCGAGTGTATCGGCCCGTATGAAGAAAAACATCCTGTTTGTCTGCATCCATAACAGCGCCCGCAGCCAAATGGCGGAGGCATTCCTGAATCAAATCTGCGGCCAGGAGTTCGAGGCCCACAGCGCCGGTCTCGAACCCGGCACGCTTAACCCAATGGTGGTGGAAGTTATGCAGGAAGTCGGAATTGACATAGAGGGCAAGAAGACCAAAGCAGTGTTGGAAATGATCAAATCGGGCAAAAAGTTCACTTACGTCATAACAGTTTGTGATGAAACCAGCGCAGAACGTTGCCCTGTCTTTCCCGGGGTCACCCGACGGCTGCATTGGAGCTTTGCCGACCCATCCAGCTTTCAGGGCACACGCGAAGAACGGTTGGCCAGGACCCGCGAGGTGCGAGACGCGATTAAAACCAAAATCGAACAATGGTGCGAGGCGATGTGCGGGGTTGCCAAGCGGTAAGTGTTGACGGAAACACACCCTTCTCGCCGCGGATGATGACGTCCGCATCGAGAATTATGCCCATTTGTTGATTGGCGCTTTGAGTTTCTGCCGAGAACGAACGTGACGTTTTGGTAATGGGAACGGTTGACGCACTCGGCGAAGTTACGTCCTGCTTCCGTTACGCTAATGGTCACTTTCTTCACAAAATCAGATCATCAGATTTTCCGGGTGGGTCAAATCCGAATTCCCTTAGTTGGCTGGATCATCTGACGTCATACCTTGGCTTGAATCTCCTTAATCGTCTTCTGTCTTCTAAGAGCATCTGCACCAGTTACAGGTCCCCAGTGAAAAATGGTCGGGGCGGTGAGATTTGAACTCATTTGAGCCGTTCCGCGCAAGTGCCTGAAAATGCGCGATCTCTCGGTAAATCAGGCCCGCTGTGTGTTTCTCGCTTTTCCCTTGAACGGAACCTAATGGAACTAAAAGGAAGCTCATATGTTAGGAAGTGTTCGGAAATCTTCTCTCTCATAAATTGGTTTTAGGATAAGGCGGCAAGCCGCTCTTTGTCCATCCTGGGAACGGTCGTTCCCACCCCTGAATGGGAGCACGTTCTCCCGCCTAATAGATGGTGTGTTGC
>DATJGF010000086.1:0-50579 GCA_035495315.1 Candidatus Limnocylindrales bacterium | reverse complement strand
ACGACCGTCCAGGCGCCGAACAAGCCATTCAAAGTGATGCCCCTTTTTCTTCTCAACGATCGCGATTACTTCCGCAGTCTTGTCCACCGAGCGGGATCCATCCGGCTGAAGGGTTGGCGAAATATCCTCCGGCCGCGCCGGGATAAATTGCTCCTTGCACTCGGCGCCCATCAGTGCGACGGCCGCCTGGTTGCAGTCGGTTAGCAAACCCTTTTCAGGATCATATAACCAGATTGCATCGGCGCTTCGCTCAAATAGGCTCTCGAACACCCCCTCAGTGTGCTGGAGCGGCAGCGCTCCTGCACTGGCTCTTTCGTCCCATTTACGCACTCCAGCCACCGGGTTAGTCATAACAAAAATACGGTTACGATCGACTGATTGTTGGATGTCTTATTGACATAATAAGCTATTATGAACGAGCTCGCAAACCCTGCCACGATTACACACCGACTAGTCAGCTCAGGGAACATTTTCGCGGCTGAGCTATCATACCTGCAGCTGAAGTTCAGCTACTGACATTAGGACGAAGTTAAATCTAAAATATGGATCTCATGCATGCATCGGAGACGGAGCAGGAAACCGAAATAGTCGCCCCACGAATTTTCGCTACCACTCATTGGAACCTGGTCGCCGCCGCTGGACAGGGCCCATCGGAAGCAGCCCATCATGCGTTGGAAAAACTTTGCGCCGCGTACTGGTATCCCATTTACGTCTATGTGCGACGCCGAGGCTACGGCGCCGAGGACGCCCAGGACCTGACGCAGGACTTTTTTGCACAACTTATTGCCAAGGAGCATTTGCGGCTGGCCGATAGCCGTAAAGGCAGGTTCCGCTCTTTTCTCCTGGCCACACTCAATTTCTTTCTTGCTCGAGAGTGGTCGCGCGCACATCGGCAAAAACGGGGCGGCCACTACAAATTCATTTCGTTGGACGAGCAAATGCCGGAACAGCGGTATCAATTCGAACCACTCGATACTCACTCCCCGGAAAAGCACTTTCAACGTCAATGGGCCTTGGCGGTACTGAAACAAACCATGAACGCGTTGGAAAGAGAATGCCTGGACACCGGCAAGGCCGCCCTGTTTCGGGAGGTGAAGCCTCTGCTTTCCGGGGAACGTCAGAGATCGGGCTACTCGGGTATTTGCGGACGCTTATCAATGAGCGAGAGCGCGTTGCGAGTCGCGGTGCACCGCTTGCGTCAGCGATATGGAGAATTGCTGCGTGATGAGGTTTCGCAAACCGTGAGTTCAAATGAAGAAGTGGAAGAAGAACTGCGACAACTCGCACAGGCATTGAGCAACTAACCCGGAGTGTGGTTGTCAGTGTTCGCGCGTAACAATCCCCAAGAATTGAGGAAGAAACACGGGTGGTGGTATTCCACCAAATTATTAAACACAATTTAGAACGATGCCCGCAGTGCGGTTCGCCCAAATCCAGTTGGCTGGATGGCAACTGTCCGCTCTGCCTGATGCGCCTCGGTGGTGCCCTTGCCTCTCCAGAAAGGACGGAGCTACCGCCATCCAGTCTCATAAACTTTCCCTTCCTTGGGGACTATGAACTGTTGGATGAGATCGCTCGTGGGGGTATGGGGGTCGTCTATCGCGCGCGGCAGCTAAGTCTCAACCGGCAGGTTGCCCTTAAGGTCTTGCCGGGCGGCCACTTTGCCAACGAGAACTTCATCAAACGCTTCCGCCGCGAAGCCGACGCCCTGGCCAGCCTGCATCACCCAAATATTGTTGCCATTCACGAAGTCGGGGAGCACGGAGGCCAGCTTTATTTTTCAATGGACCTGATTGAGGGAAGCAGCCTGGCCGAACGGATCCGTGATAATCCCCTGCCCCTCCGTTACGCGACGCAGCTTGTCCAACGCATCGCGGAAGCGATGGCTTTCGCTCATGAGCGCTGCTTGCTGCATCGTGATCTGAAACCATCGAACATTCTGCTCGACGATCACGGCATGCCGCACATCACCGATTTCGGATTAGCCAAACGATCGGATGATGATAGCGATCTGACGGTAACCGGGGAAATTTTAGGCTCCCCCAACTACATGGCCCCCGAACAGGCGGACCCAGAGCTTGCCTCAGCCAGTCCGGCGAGCGATGTCTATTCGATCGGCGCCATATTATACCATCTCTTGACTGGTCGGCCGCCGTTCATGGCGGAGAGTATCGCGCAAACGTTACGGCTCCTGGCTGAAGGAGGCCCCGTCTCACCTCGTTTGCTGCGGCGAGGCCTTTCGAGAGATTTGGAGACGATTTGCCTCAAATGCCTCGAGACCGATCCTGCACTCCGTTATCCATCCGCAAAAGAATTAGCCGAGGAGTTGGACCGGTTTCACCAGAACAAACCAATTCGCGCGCGACCGCTGAGCCTCGTCGCAAAGCTGGGACGTTGGTGTCGCCGCAAGCCGGCCCTCGCATCAGCATTGGGGGTGATGGTCATCTCGTTGCTCGTCCTGGCCATCGGTTCTCCGATTGCGCTGTTTCGGATCCAGCACGAACGCGAGCTGAGCGAGACCGCGCGCAAACAGGAGATCGCCGCTCGCCTCCGCGCAGAGGAGGCCGAGCATGACGGACGCCGGCAATTGTACACTGCGCTCGTGCAGCAGGCTCACGCCTCGGTGCGCAGCGGCGAGGTTGGCCAGCGCCTGCAAGCGCTCGATGCCATCCGCCGCGCTGCGGCAATCTCGAATTCGGTCGAACTGCGGCGTGAAGCACTCGCCGCTCTGGCCTTGCCCGATCTGCGTTTTGAACGTGAATGGTCCACCGGACCCGAGTTCACTTTGAAACTGCTCGCCCCGGACTTCGACCGGGTGGCGTTATGCCGCGGCACCGGCCCGGTTGAGCTTCGCGAGACCTCAGATTGGCACATGCTGGCAACCTTCCCAGCGAGCACAAATCTGCCGGCCTATGCAGCATGGTGGAGCCGCGATCATCGGTATCTGGCGGTGAAGCGTGATCAATCTCCAGATGGTGACCGTGGAGTGTTGGAGGTTTGGGAAATCGCCCGCCAGCAACGGACAATCTGCCACGAGATCGCCAACCAGGCCGTATCATTCCATCCGCTCTTGCCCCGACTCCTCACCGGCCATGTCGGCGGCGCGCTCAGAATCTGGGATTTGGAAAAAGGCGTGCAAGTCGGGACGCTCCGATTGGGCCGCACGCCAGTCCGCTTGGAATTTTCACCAGATGGCGCCCGCTTCGCGATAGCCACCGAGGATGACGGAAAGGTTTTGGTGTCCGTACTTGACGCCTCTACAGGAGCGATTCATGCCTCCCACGGTTTTGGCGAATCGGTATTGAGCCTGGCCTGGCATCCCAGCGGGCGGTGGTTGGCGGTCGCCGATCAAGGCGGAACCGTTCACCGAATGGATTCACAAACCGGCCAAATAGGCGCGTTCGGTTCGCACAAAGCGCAAGCCGTAGTAGTCGCCTTCACTCCCGATGGCGATTATCTCTTCAGCGGCGGCTGGGAACGCGAAGTGATTTGCTGGGACACGCGGACCCTTCAGCGCTGTTTAACTGTCGGACTTCAGGGCTTCACTGCACTGGTGCGCGCCGATGGACTCAAATGTGCCTTGTTGACGACTTCTGCAATCAAATTGCACAGTTTTGTAAGGCCTGATCATCGCGAATTCCTTGAGGATCTTGGGCCTCACTTGCGACGTGCCGCCTTTTCCTCTGACGGTCGATGGCTGGCCGCTGCAACCGACAAACGTCTTGGGGTTTGGGATTTGAGAAGTGTTGGGCCAGGTGCTCTGACCGACAAAACTGACAGTGCTCACCCCTCCTTTATCAACCAGGGCGAGGAATTGTTCGCCATCTGGAGCAGCAATAGTTGTTGTGGCTATTGGCGACTTCTGCAAGGGACGAATGCCGGGGACGCCCCAATAATGCAACCAATTCCTATCACGACTCAAACTGGTCCCGTCTCCTTAGCGTTTATTTCAAACGCGATTGCTCGCGCCCGCGCCACTGG
Organism: Candidatus Limnocylindrales bacterium; assembly: GCA_035495315.1. GTDB lineage: Bacteria > Verrucomicrobiota > Verrucomicrobiia > Limisphaerales > UBA8199 > DATJGF01. The sequence continues at coordinate 46,598 of DATJGF010000086.1, read as the reverse complement.
CCCTAGCCTTCTTCGTCAGGAAGGACCTGCCACAACTCAGCCTACCTGGATTCGTGCTATCCAGGGAATAAATGGGATCTCGCCCAACGCCCGATGGTTTGCTCTTAACCAGCCCTTCAGCCCATTGTTGGAGGTTTACCGTCTGCCCGACATGGAACTTGTGTCAACACTCCGGCATCGAGGCAACATCAGCGATTTCGCGTTTGACCCAGCAGGTGACGAGGTCGCGATGGGCTCCCCCGTCGGAGTCGAATTCTGGTCGACCAAAACGTGGACTCAAACCCGCGTCCTGACAAACTTCACGGACGTCCTGTTCACACCAGAACATTCAACTCGCTGGCTTACGACAGACCATCGAACCGCCGGTCTGTACGACGCCGACACGCTGCAGCCTTTACTCCCATTGCCACCGGGCATTCTTCCCCTGGCCCTGAGCGGGAACGGGCGACTTCTCGCCGTTAGCGTGGATTTGCGCTATCTACAAATCTGGGATTTAGCGCACGTGAGGCGACATCTGCGCGAACTGGGACTCGATTGGCAGTCGTAGCTGTCCGGGCCCGGAGGCGCTAATTCACCGTGCCCAATAAAAATTCTTCTTCTGAAATCAATGTACCGATGGCGTAAAATTGACTTTTAAGGCTACTACTCCCCTGCGAGACCGCTTATGGCGGCCTCAGAACCGCTCGTCACTTTTTCTGTAACATTCTTACCAGAACAGAGGAAAGAAGGATGAACTGTAAGTTCAACTTGAAACGAATATGAAATTCAATGGAATAAAACACAACGTAACAAAAACACTTAGTTTAGCTCCAGCTCGAGCAGCCGCTGGGCTGGTCACGATGGCTCTGATTCTTACCGCCGGTCTGGCGGCTCACGCCGAAGACCAGCGCGCGCCCGAAGTCCCGAGCGGTATCGCAGTCCAAGCCGGCAATAAGGTGCACTTCCATGGCTTCGGAGTGGGCGTGCAGATCTACACCTGGGATGGTACCAGCTGGGGACGTCCGGTCCCAGAGGCAATACTGTTCCATGGCGAAAGCGGTGTCGTAGTGCACCATTTCGCGGGTCCGACCTGGGAAAGCAACAGTGGCAGCAAAGTCGTAGGCGCGGTTGATGCTCCGCCTGTGACCGTCGATACGAATGCGATCCCGTGGCTGCGCCTTGAGGCAGTGCAGACCGAGGGCCCCGGTATCTTTGCCAACACCACCTTTATCCAGCGCGTGAACACGACCGGCGGTTTGGCGCCAACCGCGAACGGCACCTTTGTCGGGCAGGTCGCCCGCGTGCCTTACACGGCTGATTATTTCTTCTTCCGGGCGTCGAACGATTGATCCCTTGAGTCGCATTGATGCTCGAACGTGAGTCTCTGGGTATCAATCGACAATTATCACTAAAAGTCTACACGAAATATTGAACATTAAACCGCATTTTTCACTTCGCAAAGATTACAGTTATGAAATTAATCAAAGCACAAAACAAAACGATCACGGCCAATGATAGCAGCGCTATCCACCGTGCGGTCCAGTTTGTAATGGGGAAGCTCTCCAAAAATACAACCGTCGCCAGCGCTCTGGTTCTACTTCAGATCGCTTCTTCGGTTGAGGCGGCCTCTTTTTCATTTTCCACCGGTGACCCGGATGGAAAAATTGCCACTCTGTCTCGGCCATCAAGTCCCGGCAAAATGCAGACCGAGACAGCCGACGATTTCTTTCCGACTGAGTCGGTAGTACTCAATGAGGCGACCTTCACCGGGCTCCTGCCATTGGGAACCGCCCTCACCAGCATCAGCAACGTTGAAATCGAAATTTATCATCTTTTCCCGGGCGATACTGCGTTTCCGCTGTCAGGCAACGTCCCGACCCGGACCAATTCTCCGGCGGATGTCGAAATCGATTCAGCGACCCGCGACAGCGCCAATGGTAGTATCACCTTTTCCGCGACAATCGTGAATGCCAGTTTCACGGCCTCAAATTCCGTCGTAAACGGGATCAATAAGAGTCCCGCGCAAAGAACCAACGGAGAAGGCGAGGTCACCGGAGAAGAAGTATTGATCACGGTGCATTTCAATCCGCCGATCGCGCTCCCCGCCGATCACTATTTCTTCCGGCCTGAGGTGCTCCTGGACCGCGGCGATTTTCTGTGGCTTTCTGCGCCCCGGCCCATTGTGGCTCCCGGCACTCCGTTTGGGACCGACCTGCAAAGCTGGATCCGCAATGATGCTTTGGCTCCGGATTGGCTGCGCATCGGGACCGACATCACCGGCCAAGGACCGTTTAACGCAGCGTTCTCGCTTTCGGGTGAGACCGACGCAGACGAGGACGGCGTGGCCGATTCCTTGGACCAGTGTCCCAACACCGCTCCCGGCGCGATCGTCGATGCGCAGGGATGCAGTATCGATCAAATCGCACCCTGCCGTGGTCCGGCCTCAGGTGGAACCTGGAAGAATCACGGCGAGTACGTCTCTTCAGTCGCTCAGGCCGCCGAAGCGTTCCTCGCCCAGGGTTTGATCAGCGCCGATCAAGCCGAAGAGATCATAGCGCAAGCAGCTCAGTCTACCTGCGGTAAAAATAGATAACGACTCAGGAACCCTTCCGGAAATGCCTCGCTTGTTCAACGCACAGACTGAATTTGCCGCAAATCCGATGGGGGTTCCCCCGGGGCAGAGCACCCTGTCTCTGCCCCGGGCAAGTTTTTTTTCAACCATCGTTGGCCTGGATATGAAAAGCGACTCTAAAACACTGCCGTTCACTCTGGCTTTTGCCGGGCACAAATGCGCCCTGTCAATCGCCACCTTTAGGCTCACAGGCGCAAATCGGATACCCTCTCGGAATTGGCAGCCGATTAAATCTGCCCGACCAGTCGCACGACCCGAGGAGCCACTATCGATCTACGCCGTCGATGATCACCCGCTCCTAACCAGGTTATACGCGGCATGTTTGGAGGCCATCGGTTATGTCGTGCAAACGTTCAACCTGCGAACGAACGCGCTGGCAGCTCTGAAGAGTGCCAATAAAAAACCCGCCCTTTTGATAACCGACTATCGCGGATATTCCATGTCGGCTAACCAATTTATTTACGCTTGTCGCTCGATTCATCCAAACCTCCGCATCTTGATGGCCAGCGGCTTGCATGAACAGGAGATGCAGTTCTGCCGGATTCGACCCGATCACTTCGTCCAGAAACCGTTTACCATTGAAGAACTGCAGCAAACCGTCACAGCTATCCTCTCCCCAAACACTTGACCGATCTATGAACTTCAGCATCCGACATCTATGCAGATCCGGGTCATACACGCTTTGTCCAGTTGAGCAAAAACCTTTCATGCGAATTAACCTTCAGACAATCGGGGCGCTGATTCTAATCGGCACCCTTCATTCGACCAGGGCGCAGGACATTTCCATTCCCGATCCCAACCTGATCGCCGCAATCCGTGACGCATTGCAGAAGCCAACCGAGCCATTAACCGACCAGGACCTGCTTAGCTTGACGGATCTGAACGCCAGCAGCCGCAATATTCGAAGCGTGCAAGGACTGGAGGCGGCTTCCAATCTGGTATCGCTGAACCTCAGTTCTAACGAACTTGGCAATATCTCCATCGGGAATGGGCTCGCGCAGTTGCATCTGTTGGACCTCAGCTTTAATCGGCTTCTCAACGTTGATTTGTCACCAGACCTCACAAATGTGACCAGCCTTGAGCTCTCTTCAGACGGACTTACCCACCTGACTTTGCCCGCGGAACTTAAAGCCTTGATTGGTCTTGACCTTGAGAACAATCGGCTCTCGGCGTTTAATCTGCCGGCCAACTTGAGTCGTCTGGACTTTCTTGACATCGCCGCCAATCAGCTTACCAACTTCGCCCTTCCCGCGGGCCTAACAGGGCTGACAGAGCTTGACCTTTGGGGTAATCAGGTGACCAGCTTCACAGTGCCGGCGGACATAACGAACCTGGCCGGCCTCCTGCTCTTCGCCAATCAACTTACAAACCTGACTTTGCCGACGAACCTGTCGAGTCTAAGGGATCTCGAGCTCGATATTAATCAGTTCTCCAGCCTGGAGCTCCCGGCAGGACTGACAGGATTAGTTTCTCTCGATGTTGATCGAAATACTCTTGCCAGTTTCACCGTCCCCCCGGATATGACGAATCTGAACATTCTCCACCTTGGCCAAAATCAACTGACGAATCTCTCTTTGCCTGCTGGTCTGGGTCAGCTGAGGTTACTATATGTTCCAGAAAATGAACTCGAGAGCCTGACTTTGCCTTTGGGTCTGACGAATTTGAATGAGCTTTTCCTGCAACTCAATCCACTAACGAACTTGACGCTGCCGCCGGACCTCGGTCATTTGGCTCAGATCGACCTTAGTGGAGGTAAGCTCACCGAACTGACCTTACCCTCGGGGCTGACCAATTTGAGCGTGCTGGTTATTGAGGGAAATAACCTCACTGGGCTCAGGTTACCTCCGGACATGGCTCAACTAAGCACGTTGGTGCTGGATGGTAATCCGCTCACGACTTTAGAGTTATCCGAGCAGATGGCTACGAACAATTTGGCTGGGCTGGTCGCCTTTCTGCGGAATCAAGGGGTAACCGTAATTACTTTCCCGCCGACGCCTCTGGACGTCTCCATTCCCGATCCTGGCCTCAATGCTGCCATCCGGGACGCGTTGCATAAACCGACAGGCCCGTTGACTGACCAGGACCTGCTCAGCTTGACGAACCTCGATGCCAGTCGTCGAAACATCCAAAGCATCGACGGCCTCGGAGCCGCTCGTAATTTGCTTTCGCTTAATCTCCAGATTAATCACCTCACCAACTTTTCTCTGCCGGCCGACTTCACGAATCTGCTGGTCCTCGACCTCAGCGTCAACCCGCTCACCAATTTGTTGCTGCCCAGCGGGCTGACGAACCTCCTCTCGTTGACCTGCGAAGGCGAGTCGCTCACTAACCTTACTTTGCCTCCCGGGCTGACTAGCTTGACCAACCTTGATCTCGAGGGCAACGACCTCACCAGTTTTGATCAGCTTTCGAACCTGACCAGCCTGGTCTCGCTCGACCTCGGCTTCAACTTACTGACGAATTTTTCCGTGCCGTTGTTGACTAACCTGAGCACGTTCTATTTTGCCGGCAACCCGCTAACTAATGTCGTCTTCCCTCCAGGGATGGCCGGCATGACCGAACTTAACTTGTCTCAGAATTTACTCACTAATTTCACCCTCCCGCCAGGAATGATTAATTTGGAGGAACTCGACCTCGCCTTCAATCAACTGACGAACCTGACTTTGCCCGATGACCTGGAGAGTTTGAGCCAGCTCGACCTCGACTTTAATCATCTATCCAGCCTGAATTTCCCTTCGAACCTGGCCAACTTGAGATTTCTTCACCTTCGCGCCAATCAGTTCACCAATTTCAGCCTGCCGGCGGAGTTGGCCGGATTGAGCTATCTCGACGTCAGCACCAACCCGCTCACCAACATCGCGCTTCCTGTGGGTTTGACGAATTTGAACGCCCTGCGCCTTTCGGAAAATAAGCTGACCAGCCTCACCTTGCCCGTGGGAATGACAAACCTGGTTATGCTTAACCTCGATTCCAATCCACTCACAAATATAGTGTTCCCATCTGATCTGGCTCATTTGGAGACCCTCCTCCTTGGCGGGAATCTCATGAACAGTTTCACAGTGCCGGCGGGCTTGACGAATTTGAAGGGACTTTTCCTCACCGGCGATCAATTGACCGAACTGACTTTGCCTCCGTACATGACACAGCTCACCGACCTGGGCTTCCTGGGTAACCCGCTCAGCACGTTCGTAGTCTCCGAACTGCTCGCGACGAATTTGGCCGATACCATCGCTTCTATGCAGAACCTGGGGATCTCAGTCTTTACGTACCCATTGACGATCCAATTGGTCCAGCCACGACCATTAACCGGCGCCTTTCAGTTTGGAATCCTTGGGCCGCCCGGTGTTTACACGGTTCTTGGGTCTGCTGACTTGGTATCCTGGAGCGTTGTCGGCGCTGTTACCAATACCCTCGGCAGCATCTCCTTTGTCGATACCACAGCCCAACTTTCGACCGTGAAGTTCTATCGCGCCCTGCAGCAGAGCCCACCCCCGAACATGGTCTTTGTCGCGCCCAACACGTTCCTCATGGGCAGCCCGGAAACGGAGTTGCACCGTCAAACCAACGAGGGCCCGCAAACCACCGTGACCCTGACCCATGGCTTTTGGATAGGAAAGTTTGAAGTCACCCAAGGGGAATACGTGTCGGTGACGGGCACTAACCCGAGCTTTTTCCCCGGCGACCTGAGTCGCCCGGTTTCGAGTGTCAGCTGGCCGGCTGCGACCAATTTTTGCTGGCTCCTGACGCAACGTGAACTCGCCGCCGGCCGGATCACTCCGGGCAGTCAATATCGGCTGCCCACCGAGGCGGAATGGGAATGCGCCGCGCGCGCAGGCACTTCAACTCGGTTCAGCTATGGCGATGATCCCAACTACATCAGCCTGACGAATCACGCCTGGTACTTTTTTAACGGCGCATTGACGGTTCACCCGGTGGGCCAGAAACTGCCCAACCCATGGGGATTGTATGACATGGAAGGCAATGTGTGGGAGTGGTGCCAGGATTGGCTGGGCGATCTGCCAGGCGGAGCCGTCAGCGATCCACAAGGGCCTTCGGCCAATTCCCTCGGCGTGAAAGTCATTCGCGGAGGCGCTTACGACTTCGCCGAGCCGGATTGCCGGTCGGCGCGGCGCTTTTCTTTCCCCGTACACCCTGCCCTCAGCGATACTGACTTGGGCTTCCGGGTGGTACTCGACGCTCCGTAAACCTCAAAACCTGCCCTGCAGGTCACCTATGAACTCAACCGATCAGTTCGAAGCGATAGTTTCCAAGTATTACGACCCGCTTTTCAGGTTCGCCCTGAGCCTGACGCGAACGGAATCTGACGCGCAGGATTTGACCCAGAACACTTTCCTGGTCTGGGCCAGGAAAGGACACGAACTACGTGATCGTTCCAAGATCAAATGTTGGCTGTTCACTACTCTGCACCGCGCGTTCCTCCAAGCACGCCGAAAAGAAGCACGGTTTCCTCACCAGGACTTGGACGAAGTCACAGAGCAACTGCCAATATTGACACCGCAGTTTGCAGACCATGTCGACTCCGCGCAGGTGCTCGCGATGTTGGCCGGAATCGATGAGATCTTTCGGGCCGCCGTCGCCCTCTTCTACCTCGAAGATTACTCTTATAAAGAAATTGCCTCAATTTTGGAGATCCCCATCGGCACTGTCCGATCGCGCATCGCTCGCGGCGTCGCACAGCTGAGGAAAGCTCTGTCACATGACTTGCCGGCTAGTGCTTCTGCGACAAATGCCAAACCTGATACGGCCAGTGAAGAGCGAGCTGACGCAATGGTCCATCAAGCCGCCCCAAAACGATTCGACGTCAGCGTGTCTTGCCGGTGCTCTCAGGAATGGGACTCCTGTTCTACCCTTCTAGCGCAACCGTGTAGTTAAATAGCGCCGCGGCTTTCCCTTTTGCCAGCGCCGCGCGAGTAAGATGCGCTATTACGCGCAAATACCTGCTTCTCGCAAGCTACTCCGAATCAATCGATTGCACGCTTGCGGCTGGCATCTGACCTGCTCCAAGCCGCGCTTATGAACAAGATTATGGTTTCAGGGTTCTGGTTCCTCACTTTCTCCCTCTTGGCCGGACCCACCAATTCCATTCTCTTCGTCACCCAAGTCCCGATCCCAGGCGACTTCACCAGCATCGGCTCAACCTTCGGCAACCAGCAATCTACCCTCGACAGTTGTGGACGCGGCGGTGATCTCTATATTCGTTATCCGGATGGTACACTAAAGAACCTCACCAGGGCCGCTGGTTATGGTCACTGGGGATCACAATCCACCAATGGCATCGCCGTTCGCTCGCCCAGCATGCATTGGAGCGGGCAAAAAGCTGTGTTTAGTATGGTGATCGGTGCGCCGCGGTTTCTGTACGATTACGCCACCGTCAGTTATTGGCAGCTGTATGAAATAACCAACTTCACTGATCCTGCGTCGGTCCCGGTTATCACCAAGGTCCCCAATCAACCGACCAACTATAATAATGTCTCTCCGATCTACGGCACAGATGACCGCATCATTTTTGCTAGTGACCGACCGCGCAATGGCCAACGCAATTTGTATCCGCAATTGGATGAGTACGAAGAAGCGCCAACCGTCACCGGGTTGTGGAGCTTGCAACCGGCCAGCGGCGACCTCTTTCTCTTAACCCACACACCCAGTGGCGCGTTCTCGCCTTTGATCGACAACGCAGGCCGAGTCATTTTCGTGCGCTGGGACCATTTGCAGCGCGATCAACAAGCCGATACCGACGCTGAGGAAGGCACGATCACCTATGGTGCCTTCAACTGGAGCGACGAATCAGTCAGTTCCGTCACCACCACAAATCTGGCTGAAATCTTTCCAGAACCGCGGCCGGGTCGTACTGATTTGCTCGCCGGCACCCCCTTGAACGGCCATGTTTTCAATCAATTCTTCCCCTGGCAAATCAATGAAGACGGAACGGAGGAGGAAACTGTGAATCATGTCGGCCGTCACGAATTGGGCGGGAGTTATGCCAGCGCTGCCTTAAATAACGATCCAAACATCCAGGACCTCTACTATTTTGGAAACCATTATAACACCAATACGATTGAAAACTTTCTGCAGATCCGGGAAGACCCCCGCGTGCCCGGCCTGTTTTATGGCATTGATGCGCCGGAATTCGGCACCCATGCCAGCGGCCAGTTGATTTCGCTTACCGGCGGCACCAACCTGAATGCAAACGCAATGCAGATTGCGTATCTGACTCCGCTGTCGACCCGCTTTCCCGCCGATTCGCCCACCAACATTCCTCCGGATCACACCGGTTTTTATCGCAATCCTTTGATGACCACCGACGGCTACCTCATCGTGTCGCACACCTCATGGGCGCTCAGCGAATATAATGGTGGCTCGGCTGCGTATCCGAGTTCCAGCTACGACTTCCGGTTGAAATTCCTCCAGCTAAGCAATGGGTTCTATGCACCCGGCGCGTTCTTGACCTCCGGCCTGACCAATCGCGCCACCTACTGGACTCCCGATTACCTGGTGACGCAGACCAACCTGTTGTGGGAACTTGACCCGGTTGAAGTCGTCGCGCGAGCGCGCCGGGCTCGTCGCTCGTTCCAGGTCGCTGCGCCGGAAAAAGCAGCCTTTGCAGCTGCTGCCGTAGACATGAACACATTCCAGAGTTACCTCCGCACCCATGAACTGGCTCTCATCGTGAGTCGCGATGTGACCACCCGCGACCATGCCGATCATCAACAACCTTTCAATCTACGCGTCGCCGGCACCGCTCACCAGTCAACCGGTGCCTCCGGCACGATTTATAATGTCGCCTGGATGCAACTCTTCCAAGCGGACCAATTACGCGGCCTTAATCACGGCACCCCCGGTGACCCGGGCATTGGCCGCAGAGTCCTTGCCCAATATTTGCATGAACCCGCGGTCGACAATCCCACCGCACCGGACACCCTCGTCGCCAGCGTGAAAATAGCCTCCGACGGCTCGCAAGCCGCCATCGTCCCGGCCCGCCGCGCGACAAGCTGGCAATTGGCAGACACCAATGGGGTGGGCGTAGTTCGAGAACGCTATTGGCTCACCTTTGCTCCAGGAGAAATTCGGACTTGCACCAGTTGTCACGGCATCAACCAGATCACTCAGGCCGGCAATCCAACACCAACGAACACGCCGCTCGCACTCATCGAACTCCTCAAGTACTGGAAGACCAATGCGACCCTCATGCCGAACATCGTCGCCGCCCAGGGCACCAATTACCTGCAAATCACCTTCGTCCGGCGTCCTGCCGAAACCGGAGTGACCTACCACGTCCAGGAATCAGCCAATCTGGCAGACTGGTCCGATATTGCCGCGTATTCCAGCTCCAATTCCGTGCTGAGTGCTCAGGCTAGCGAAGTTTCTCGCATTGGCTCACCCAACGAGAGCGTTACCGTTCGTGATACTTCCGGACTCGATTACCATGTCGCCCGGTTCTTCAGGGTAAACGTAACACGACCGTAACATCTTCAAATTCATCAACACGTGAGGCCGGAATGGGACTTTAGTCCCATTCGTTTCGGCGATTTTGCGGGAACAGTTGCGCGCCTGAAGCGTCCTACTTCCATGAATGGCGAATTCAAATCACGATCGGCCCGGCTTCGCGCTACAGCCTCCAGCCGCAAGGCCCACGCACGAACCAGGCTCTCCCTCGAGTCCAGAAACTTGCAAAACCCTGCCCGTGAGTTTCTCGTTTGTATTGGGTGGTTGCGTCTCTTTCAGGCTATCGTATATGAAACTTATGATGTTCCGACGCAACCATCGCCCGCCGGGGCAACATCGTTCTCCTGATTTTTCGAGAAAAAGCCCTGGGCCGATAGGCGACACACATGCAATTAATGAGTTCCCAGTTTCACGATCATTTCTCGATTGTCGCAAAGCGATATGCTCATTTTCGTCCTCACTATCCGGCTGCGCTTTTTGACTACCTCGCGGCTTTAGTGGGTCACGAGGCGGTCGTTTGGGACTGCGCCGCAGGCAGTGGCCAGGCAACGATGGACTTGGCGTCTCGCTTTCGGAAGGTAATCGCGACCGACGCCAGCGCCGATCAGATTGGTTCAGCGTCGCGCCGCGACAACGTCGAGTTTCGCGTCGCTTTAGCGGAGCAAAGTGGGCTTCCGGACAATTCGGTCGGTTTAATAACCGTCGCGCAAGCGTTGCATTGGTTCGATCGCGAGCGCTTCTTCGCCGAAACCAGACGCGTCCTGCAACCCGGCGGATTCATTGCCGTTTGGACCTACGCCACCAATCGCGTCGAAGGTGATGCCGTTGATGGACTCGTACAGGACTTTTACTCGAACATCGTCGGACCTTACTGGCCGCCTGAGCGCAAATTGACTGAAATCGGATATCGCACGATCGAATTGCCCTTTCCTGAAATTACACCGCCCTCTTTTCGCATGGAAGTGCGTTGGACCCTGGATCAGTTGCTGGGGTACTTCAGTACTTGGTCGGCCACGAACCGATACATTAAAGCCATAGGCAGCAATCCTATCGAGCCGCTGGCAGAATCACTTGGCCGCGCCTGGGGCGATTCGAATTCCCCTCGCCTGGTTGTTTGGCCGCTCTCGTTGCGGGTTGCGCGAAAAAAGCCATGAGTAACTGAAGGCGGTCGCAACAGGCACTTTCTCGCGCACTTTATTGCTTCACTTTGTCAAAATCGTCACAACGGGCAGAGCCGACAAAATGGTAGACTGAGGGTGAAGACAGGTGAGCGGACCGATGGGTTGCGGAACTTAACTAGTCACGAGACTAGTGCTGCCGCCAGGGTTTTCAGATCCGGGAACACCAGATTTGGCTGGACGTGAGCTTCGGGAGCAAGCCCGGTGCCCGACAGCAGACTTGGCCGTTTCACCCAGGCCGTTCGAAATCCAAGCCGCTGAGCAGGTGCGTGATCGTGATACAAACTTTGCGCCACGTGCAGAATCCTGCCAATGGGAACGCCAAGCCGGCGTGGCACCTCTCGAAAATGCGCCATGGCCGGTTTGTAGCTCCTTACTTGCTCGGCCGTGATCACTTCAGCAAAGGTTACCTTCAACTCCTTCTGCGTCGCGGTGATTAGGTCATCGTCGATATTTGAGACAATCACCAGCTTATAGGCTTTCGAAAGGGCAGTTAACCCCGACACGGTATCGGGAAACGGCGGCCAACTCGGAAGCGAGTCAGCTAATAAGCCCGCATCGCTCTCACGCAATGCGATTCCCAAGTCAAAGGCGATTCCCGACATCACTCCTCGCAATACTTCTCGATATAGCCTCCAGGGTCCAGCTTCAATGCGGGCCTCATGAGTCACAAAACTGCGTAGCAGCCCTTCCGCAGAGGCCTTGCCACCCGACCGAACCAGCCACGGTTTCAGCGCACTCAATAAACCTTGCTCCCAATCGATCAGTGTTCCGTAGCAATCAAACGTTAAATGAGTAATGCCGCCACTCAAGCGGTCCGAAGATATCCGGCCCTGGCACATTAGCCACGAAGTTTAATCGTTTTGCCAAAACGCTGGGTAGAACTTTCGGACCATTTGCGACGAATGCCGCTTCTGTTATCAGACCTGAATGGAAAACGATAGTATTTCAAACCCGAGTGCTCCGATGCCACCCGCCCCAGCGGACGACGTTGTGCAGGACTCGCCTGGCGTGATTGTATTCCCGCCGATCCTTTATGTCGGGACCTTGTTGCTTGGTCTGCTGTTGCACTGGCTTTGGCCAACCCGCCTGAGCGGGCTCGTCTGGATCCGCATCTTCGGTGCGATGATGTTTGCGACGGGTGCGTCTATAGCGCATTGGGCCCAAAGAACCATGCATCGCGTCGGCACCAACGTGTTGCCAAGTAAACCGACCCTGGCCATTGTCACCCATGGACCTTTTCGCTTCACCCGCAATCCAATCTACCTCGCCAATGTGCTGGTTTACATCGGCCTGACCTCTCTCTTGAACACCGTATGGCCCCTGCTATTGCTCCTCCCCATGCTTTTCGTTGTGGACTGGGGCATAATCCGCCGCGAGGAACGCTACCTCGAAAACAAATTCGGAAATGCGTACTTGAGTTACAAAAACAAAGTGCCTCGCTGGCTATGACAATGTTTCCAAACCCCTTATTCCCATTTTAAAAAATTCCATGCCAACCCTTATCGCCTCTCCGACGCGGATCACGGCCGCAGGCAACAAACCAAAGCTCATTGACGAATACATTGGACGCGTCAATTCCGCCGAATCGCGCCTCAGTGTCGCACACATGCATAGCCCGGCCGGCTGGAGCGAACCCGGCCAAACGCCTGAGTTCGACGAATTCACCGTCGTTCTCAAAGGCTTGCTGCGCCTGACTCACCAGACAGGAGCTTTGGACGTTGCGGCCGGCCAAGCTGTCATTGCCCATGCCGGCGAATGGGTGCAATACAGCACGCCCAACGATGAAGGCGCTGAATACCTCGCGATCTGTTTGCCCGCTTTTTCTCCTCAAACCGTCCACCGCGACTCCGTTCGAGTTTAGAGAGTAGCGCAGAGATTTGTAGCGCAGACATTCCTGTCTGCCGTACCGCAGGCTTTCCAGACTGCATAGACTCGCGCTCCACACACCCGGCTCGGCGGCTCATTAGTTCGTCATCCTCGTCGTCGTCGGCCTCGATCTTCTGTGGATTTTCGAGGACGAGGGCGATCCAGGCGGGTCAATGAACGGTAGTCCCTCATAAACCCACCTCTCTTACCGCGTCCCTAGAACACGCTCGCCTCGCCCCCACTTCCGGGTCATAGTAGCTCCGCAATATGGTGACGGAAAAACTGGATACCAGTCAGAAAGCGCTGCAGATCAACCTCGACGCCAAGCGCTATGGCACGTTTGCCGAGATCGGCGCGGGCCAGGAGGTTGCGCGCTGGTTTTTCCGCGTCGGCGGCGCCGCAAAAACTGTCGCCAAAACCATTTCGGCCTATGACATGGCGGTCAGCGACGCCATTTATGGTCCCACCGAACGCTACGTCAGCCGACGGCGCCTCAAGGCGATGCTGGATTACGAATACGATTTGCTGCTGGAACGCCTCGAGGACAAGCGCGGCGCCACTACCGCGTTTTTTGCCTTTGCCAACACTGTAACTACACGGCGTGAGGAAGGCCACGGTTGGCTCGGCATAAAGTTTCAAGCGGAACCAGGTGCCGATGCCTCCGAGATCTACATCCACGTGCGCATGCTCGACAAAGAGCACGTGCGCCAACAGGAAGCCTTGGGCGCCATCGGCGTCAACCTCGTCCATGCCACCTTTTACTCTCACCGCCAACCCGACATCCTCATCCGATCGTTGCTCGATAACCTCACCTGGGAACGTGTCGAGGTCGATATGATCCGGTTCGCCGGGCCTGCTTTCGCCGGCATCGATGACCGCCTGATGGCGTTGCAGCTCGTCCGCGAAGGCCTGACCGAGGCCGCGATGTTCACCGCTCAAGGCGAAGCCATCCAATGGGCCGAAGCCCTCTACAATAAACCCGTGCTGGTGCAGCGCGGAAGTTTCCGCCCGGTCACCAAGGCCACTCTTGATGTCATGGAACGCGGCCTGGAGCAGTTCGTCCACGAACCTGAACTGGCCGGCGAACCACCCGTCGTTCTGATGGAAATGACCCTTCGTCACCTCACTACCGATGAAGTCATCGATTCCGCCGACTTTCTGGAACGCGCCGAAACCCTGAGGGCGCTGGGCCAAACCGTCCTCGTCTCCAATTTCCGCCGTTTCCATCGTTTGGCGGCTTATCTTTCCCGTTACACCAAGCGCCCGCTCGGCATCGCCTTGGGTGCCTCAAACCTGAAGGAAATCTTTGACGAAAGTTTTTATAACGAGAGCGAAGGAGGGATGCTCGGCGGTCTCGGCCAGCTTTTTAAAAACCCGGCCCGACTCTACGTCTATCCGCATTTGGAATTGGATTCCGGCAAGCTGGTCACCGCCGACAATTACCACGTCGCACCGCACCTGAAGCATCTCTATACCCATCTCTTGGAAAATCGCTACATCCAGGGCATTCGGAAATTTGATCCGGAATTGGTCCGCATTCGCCGTCGCGATGTCCTCGCCGCGATGCAAACCGGCGATGACGCCTGGGAACAAACGGTCCCGCCTCAAATCGTCGAAGTCATCAAACGCAACCGGTTGTTTGGTTATGGCAAAACGATAGAGGCAAAAAGGGATTAGGATTAAGATTAAGAGTAGGAATATAGATCTAGAGTCCTAATTGTAATCCTAATCCTACTCGTTTTTGGAGGTTTTGCTTATTTCAATTTGTTTCGAATCTCGGCTTTCGGATTTCAGCTTTTCCGGCCTCTGTCCAATCCTCAAACTCCCCACCAACACGGCCCCCGCTTCCACTACCAAATTCGCCGCCTCCACGTCGCCAAAGAGCCGAGCCGTCGCCCTCAATAGAACCGTGCCGGAGCTGATCAAGTTGGCAACCAACTCACCGGCAAGTTCAAACCCACCTGCTCGCAAAGGTTCGGGCCAGCGAAAATGATGTCCGCTCGGAATGATAATGCGGCCGGCGCTGAATTGCCCCTTGATATTCGCGCTGGAATGTAACTCAAGGCTCCCCGTCGCCACGAGCTTTCCAATGACACGCCCTTTAATCACTGCCTCGCCCGCCAGCGTATCGGTGTTGAGCAGAAATCCCTTTTCCTCGACCACCACCCACCCGTGTGTCCGGTAGTTTTTGGACATCGTCTGCGTAATCCGGTAATCGCTCAAATCGACGTGTCCGCTGCAGCGTTTGCACATCGTTGAAGCCGCTGCGCGCGGCGCTTCCAATTCCGTTCCGCACTGAAAGCAGCGAATTCGCCGTTGTTCGATGATAACCTTCGAAGCCTTGGCAGAGGGTTGCAGCACATCCTGCAAACGGAAGTGCTGGTGGCAGTTCTTGCAGATCGTCGAATAGGCGCTACGAGGTTCCGGCTGCGTGTAGCCGCACCTGGGACATGCCACCGGAACCGTTTGCAGAAAACCCATGTTTTCGAACTCCGCCAGGACTTGGAGTGCGCAGTGCCCTGGGCTTTTTATGTCATTCGCAAAATACAAAAGGACACACCCCGGCGGCGCACTCCTAAAGTGCGCGCGGCGGAATTACGCGCAGAGCAACTGACACCGCTCTGACGACCGTCGTAAAGTTACAGCCCTGGAGCCTTCGGCGGCGCGACTTTGGGAGCTTCACTGCGATTCGGCGCAGCAGTCGGCGACACCTTGTTGGGATTGACTTCCGTTTTGCCAACGAAGGTAACGCCTTCTTCCATCACTAGTTTGGAAGCGCGAACGTCTCCGAACAATTCGGTTTTGGCCTTCAGATCAATCTTATCCTTCGCGATGATGTTGCCGGTGATTTTGCCTCGGACAATGACCGAGCCCACGTCGATGGTTCCTTTGATAACCGCGTTCTCGCCCAGGTTAAGCGTGCCCTCAGAGCTGATGTCCCCCTCCAACTTCCCGTCGAAGGTCAGCTCACCCGAAAACTTGATTGCCCCCTTTACCTCGACATCCGAATTAAGGATGTTCTTCGAGTTCGCATTGTTGTTGTTGCTTGGTGTTGTGCTCATTTCATTTATTTCGCTGACGTTTCACTCTGGAACGTTGGGAGTGTAACCGAGCCAACCAAGGCACTGTCAACTCTGCCAACAGCCCCTAGGAATTTCCTAGGGGATGCTTTTGGATTGCGCACCCCTGCTTCAGCATCTAAAAGTCTTCCGCAGATCAGCGCTCAGGAATTCGACCACCAAGCCTTGCGATAGCCTTGTAATGAAGATCCTCCCATTTTATTCAACCTTGGGCCTCAAAGCCATAATCCATCGAACGCTCCAAGGCGACACCAGAGCTCACCAGCCTTTTCGCGTTCAATCTCCGTCGATTCCAACGCTTTTAATTTCCTTATTCTTGATCGAAGCAGTGTCGGGGCAGAACGCTCCAACTATGGTTTCCGGGCCTGCCCCGCAGGCTCCTCCACCAGCTCCTCCTATTCAAATCCGGGATCTACCTGCGCCAAACGACACCGGCGGTCCCCAACCGAAAGGATCTATCCTGTACTCCATTGGCGCGCCCACCGATGAAGAACAACTCTACCTCGAATACCTCAACCGGATGCGAGCCAATCCAACCGCCGAGGGCCAGCGGCTGGCGACGACGACCGATCCGGACGTTTTATCCGCTTACTCCTATCCCCCCTATTACATCGTCGATCTTAACCAGCTCCAATTAGAATTCGCCACCAACCCGCCGGTCCCGCCAGTCGCAATGAACGCCCAATTGATGGCCGCGGCCCGCTGGCACAGTGGCGATATGTTCACCAATGTGTACCAGGGCCATTCTCAGACCAATGGCACCACCGTGCTGGATCCGGGCCAACGCATCACCGCGAATGGTTACACTTGGAACACCTGGGGTGAAAACGTTTACGCTTATGCTCATTATGTGTTTTATGGCCATGCGGGTTTCGCCGTCGATTGGGGTCCGGGCCCTGCCGGCATGCAGCCCGGCCGTGGCCACCGTCAAAACATGCTCACCGCCGGTTTTCGGGAGGTCGGCATTGGTGTAGTGGACGGAGTCAATGGACCCGGACCACCGCCCGACCAGGTCGGTCCACAATTGGTCACCCAGGACTTTGCCACTCAACAAGCGAGCACTCCTTTGATTACCGGGGTCGTTTATTACGACTCCAATGGCAATGGCTTTTATGATCTCGGCGAAGGCATCGGTGGGGTCACCGTCAACACCCCTGGGTCCAAGTATTACGCGGTAACCGCCGATTCGGGCGGGTACGTAATCCCCGTCACCAGCAATGGAAACTACGCCCTCACGTTTACCGCAACGGGTTTAAATGCCCCAATGACCGCGACGGTTTCCGGCGCGAAAAATGTCAAAGCCGATTACGTCCCCGTTTATTCTCCGCCAACGATCACCGGACCAAACCCCGCGGGTTTGAACCAAAGCAATGTCTACACCTTTTCCGCAGTCGGCGCGGCGACGAGTTATGATTGGCAGCAGACCCAGCTTTCTCCGTACACCATCGTTGAAGGCGCAGAGAACGGTCTTGGCAATGTGACCGCAGTGACCACCGGCAACTATCCGGTCATCACAACGGACCTGGTAGCTTCCGGAACCCACGCGTTCCATCTCGCTCACCCCACAGCCGACGATCAGTTTTTGACTCTGAAACCACTGCTTCGGCTGAACGCCGGCAGTATGTTGACCTTTGCAAAACGACTCGGTTTGGCCAGCACAACACAAGTCGCTAAAGCCCAGATATCAACTGACGGAGGCGCAACGTGGCACGATCTCTGGAGCCAGGCCGGCAACAATGGCAGCGGTGACGGAGCCTTCAGCAATATCAGCGTTTCGCTGGCGGCATATGTTGGGCAAACTATCCAAATACGCTTTGCGTACCTATTTCAGGGCGGCAGCTACTACCCTCAGACCAGCACCGGTATCGGCTTTTACTTCGACAACATAGCGATTTCCAATGCCAATCAACTGTTGAATCCAATCACAACCAGTATTCCCAGCGGCACATCCTTTGCCTTTTACCCCACAAACATCGTCAGCTACCTGCTGCAGGTTCGCGCCCACATCAACAGTCGCATCTTGAACTGGGGCCCGGCCTTGGTCGTCACCGTAGGCGCCGCTTTGCCGGCCTTGGAGGTCGCCAGCACTCCCTCGGTCAACGGCAACCAGGTCCAGATTGATTTCACCGTCTCCAATTACCGGACCGGCATGACCTTCCAACTCTGGAAAGCAACCGCTCCTTCCGGCACTTGGACACAGGATACTTCGGCGACGTTGCAGACGTTGACCCCGAATTCCAAATTCCGCTTCACAACCTCAACCGGCGGCGCGAGCAAAACGTTTTATCGGATCAGGGGTAATTTTTAAGTAGCGCCTCGCAAATGGGTCCATAGGCCCAATAGGTCCCATTCGAGCTCACAACTGACTTATTTCCCCCCACAGCGGTGCCAAATCACTGTCCGCCAACGCCTGCGCCTTAATTCGTTGCTTGCCTCCGATCACCATTGCTCGTTTAAACCAAACCCGGGCCGCATCCAACTGCCCCAACTGGCACGCATAGCAGGAAAGGTTAAAAGAAATGATCGATTCCTGTGGGAACTTGTCGAACGCCGGAAGCAACGCGTCCCAGGCCTGTTTCACCGTGCCCTCGGGCACGCGGCGCAACGCATACGCCTGATGCAACCAACCCGACGCGCGATCAGGCGCCGCCTGAAGAAGTTTGCGCGCGATTTCAAGCCCTTGTTCCCACTGATGCTCAATCGCGGCGATTTCCCACCGCACTTCCAGGACGTCGGGATGATCCTGGTTGGCAGGATCGATCTGCGCCAACTCGGCTTTCGCCTCGACGATATTCCCCAAGCCGAGCCACCCCGCCGCAGCGGAAAGCAAATGCGTATTGGGCGGTTCGAGTCGCGACATCCCGGTACCCATACTACTTTCAGGCGCCATTATGGACAACCTCCATCGCCGAGATTCCGTTCAGGTCTGCTATCGCCCAGTCGGGTTTGTGTTGCTGTAACTCCTCCAGCGTTGCGCCCCCCGTCGCGACCGCCAAAACCCGCGATCCTATCGCGCGCGCACATCGGATATCCAACGGCGTGTCGCCAATCACCAGCACCTGGTCGTCGCCCAGCTTTTCGCGCAGAATTTCGCAACCGCGTTGCCGCGCGATCGCCGCAATCTGATCCCGGTCTTCGTGATCGTCGGCGAAAGCCCCCGTTGCAAAAACCTTCCACAGATCAAAATGCTGCAGCTTGATCTCCGCTCCCAGTCTGATGTTGCCTGTCAACAATCCCAATAACGGCGTCGGAGTCATGAACCTCAGTTGCTGCAGGAACTCGCATACGCCTGGACAAATTGCCGTTTTACTCCCCTGCAGAATGTGATCCAGCCAAAATACGTAGCGCTCAAAAAAGCGCCGAAAATTCTCAGGCGTCGCCGCAATGTTGTGATAGCCGAAAAACTCGCGCACCAGGCTCATATCCGTTCGGCCGGAGAATTTGAGCCGCTCAAACCCGTCGGTCGCGCCAAATTCCGTCTCGAACACCTTCGCAAAAGCCTTCACCCCAGCCCCACCCGTCCGCACGAGCGTACCGTCGATATCAAATAAAACCAGCCGCACCATGGAGCCGGCAAGCATAGGCTGCGCAAACCTTCATCGCAATCAAACGTAGCGCCCTGACTCTCTGAAGGCCGAGCTCCCCGAGGCCCCAATTTTGTGGCTAAGAAGCACTTTTCTGGGCCTCGCGGGGTTACGCGGAGCTCGGCCTTCCGAAAAGTCGTTTGGGCGACAGCCCCTGAAACGCCCTGAAACGTTGGGCTATTCCTGGGCATCCTCGCCGGATTTCAATGTAAAGATAAATCGTGCTTTTCTCCAACGCCTATGCTACAAGCGGTCCATGTCGTTTGCGGCGCTCGCTCGAAACAAACAGCACGCGCCTCAACCACGATAACGATCGCAGGCCGGGACAAATGAAACTGAATCGGGCATTTACGTTAATTGAATTGCTGGTCGTTATCGCAATCATTGCAATTCTCGCGAGTCTTTTGCTCCCCTCCCTTAACCGGGCCAAACAAGCCGCCAAAGCCGCCTCCTGCCTCAACAATCTCAAACAATGGGGCCTCGCAACCCAGCTTTTCGCCGGCGACAACAACGATTTGCTGCCCAAGGACGGCACGCCCAACGGCACCAGCACTAACGCGGGTTGGTACAATGACCTGCCTCGCGCGCTCGGTCTGCCTTGTTATCGAGAGATGCCCTGGCGCACCAATGCCGAGATCGATCCCGGCCGTTCACTCTGGATCTGTCCAGCCAACCCACGCCGCAGCAACGGCAATAACCTTTTCCATTACTGCCTCAACGAACATGTAAACGGGATTGGCACGGGCAACCAGGTTAAGCTCAGTTCGGTGGCACACACGCTTCGTACCGTCTGGCTCTTCGATAACGGCAAACTCGCAGCTGTTGCCCAACAGAATAACGTCCATACCAACCTGCATTTGGGTGGGGCACAATTCACCTTCCTCGACGGCCACTCCGCGCGCTTCAAGAATCTCGCGTATTGGGATTTTGACGCCGACTGCGGGCGCACAAATAACCCAGACCTGGTTTGGATTCCATAGTTGTAGTTCGCAGATGGCCTGCGCGGTAGGGACGGCTCGCCGAGCCGTCTCTTCCTGCGCAAAAACCGGCCCGGCCCGCTCGGCGAGCGGGCCCCACCATTTATGAGGTGGTTTCTAAGAAAGACAGAAACAACAACAATGAATAAATCCCAAAAGCGTTACCGAGTATTGAACCAAAGGTGTTACCTATGTATTGACCCAAGAAAAGCACCTGCAACCTGCCACTTTCAACTTCATCTCTGGGTTTACTTCATCGCTTCCTTAATCAGCTGAGTCAAATCATCATATTCCTCCACCGCTTTGAACTGGGAAAACTGCCGCCGCACATTGTGCGGTGCGCGGAACAAAAAGCCGACGTCGGCCTCGATCAGCATCTTGGTGTCATTGAATGAATCTCCCGCGGCAATCACCTGGTAATTGAGCAGCTTGAAGGCGGCGACGGCCCGCTGCTTCTGCTCCGGGATGCGCAGCTGGTAATCGACAATGCGATCGTTCTCGATCAGCAACCGGTGGCACAACAACGCGGGCCACCCCAGTTGCCGCAACAAAGGGGACGCAAACTGCTCGAACGTGTCGGATAGAATGATGACCTGGACCTGAGCGCGCAGCTGATTCAGAAATTCCTTGGCCCCCGGGAGTGGATTCAGCGTCCCGATGACCTTTTGGATATCGGTCAGCTTCAGGCCGTGCTGGTCGAGGATCTTGAGTCGGCCACGCATCAGCTTGTCGTAATCCGGCTCATCCCGGGTGGTGCGCCGCAATTCGGGAATGCTGGTCTTTTCGGCGACCGCGATCCAGATCTCGGGCGTCAGGACGCCTTCCATGTCCAAGGCAACGATCGATTGTTTCACTGGCGCGCAGTGTTTCAAAAGGGACCGGCAGTGTCGAGCGTGGCGCAGTTTTACAGAAAGAAACGAAGCGGACGGGGCGGGACGCCATTTTGATTCGCAGGTGGGACGGTCGACCAGTTCCTCAACTGGACCCCGCCTACGACGGCCAACCTTGACAGAAACGATACCTCTGGGATAATGAGTCAGGTTCACCACAAAAATTTAGCTGGTCGGCCAACTTGCATGAAAACAAGAGTCGAAACCCGCCCGTTCACGAAGGAGCACGCGTTCACGCTCATTGAACTCCTCGTTGTCATTGCCATCATAGCAATTCTTGCAGCGATGCTGTTGCCGGCGCTGGCCAGGGCCAAAGAAAAGGCCAACCGCGTGTCATGTTTAAGCAACCTGCGTCAAATCGGCTTGTTCGTGCAGTACTACACGGACGAAAACAAAGACATCTTCCCGGCGCATCGCAATCAGAATGAACAGGACGACGCGAACAAAGCGCTGACGAATTGGTGGGGAACCGCGGTTATAAACTACGCGCGAAATCAATCCAACCTGTTCCATTGCCCGTCGATCAAAGGACAGCAACTCGATAATGGGGTCAAATGGATCTGGTCGTTCGATTGCCATAAGGTCGGTTATGGCATCAATAGCTACTTCGATTGTTTCTGGCCGTACATCTCAGGGAGCGTGAGCGTGGGAGGTATTACGTTCACCACCGGCCCCTGGTTTAAACGGACAAATGTTAAAAGCCCGGCTGAAAATCTCCTGATCGGCGATGCCACCCCCAAAGCGGATGGGTTCTGGAGTTCCAGTTGCTGGTGGCCCAATGCCTGCATGAACGAGAAACTGAGCGCCAGCAAAGGCTTCGAAGGCATCGATCAATATCGGCATCAAAACGTCGGCGTGGTTGTGTTCACTGATGGGCACTCCGAAGCGCGCAAGGATGCCAATATTAATCCGCCCGTCGATCCCGGCACCGGCAATGTCCAGGGACTCATCAACTCACGCTACTGGGATCCTCTCAAGCGCGGTGGCGACCAATAACTCGAACCCACGCCCAACCGCCAACGACGGACTTAGCGCGCCAGCAATCGGACGTCGGGGAGACTCAAAGCTCGCAACCCAGCAATCGGGACCTCTTAAAGTTCAAACGCCGTCGTCCAAAGACGGGAAGCTTCGATAGGTTAATTGCAGTCCAGATGAAAACCGTCTCCGTAATTAGCCGCATTTGTATGGCCTCTTCTTCAGAAATGGCTCTGTTGGTGCTCGTGCTTCTCCTCCAAAGTTCGGCGGCGTTCGCAGCGGGTGAAGATGCGTTTTATCATCTCGGGCCTGATTCACTGCCGCAGGACGGGGTTCCAAAAGGCCAGTCGCTTGGCCCGACGACGCTGCCCAGCGAAGTCTTTCCTGGCACGCAGCACACTTATTGGGTTTACGTACCGGCTCAATACGATTCCAACCAACCCACCGCGTTGATGATTTTCAATGATGGCCAGGCGATGATCGCGACCAACGGCGATGTCCGGGTTCCCAACGTGCTCGACAACTTGATTTGGCGCCGCGAAATCCCAGTCATGCTGGCGGTATTCATCAATCCCGGCAGAAGACCCGATCAGCCCGAACCCAACCCGCACGATTGGGGCGATCGCAACACCAATCGCCCGGAAGAATACAATCGCCTGAACAACAAATATGCCCGCGTCATTGTCGATGAAATTCTGCCCGCCCTCAAAACTCGATTCAACATTTCGCCTGACCCGGAGATGCACGCCATCGCCGGCGCCAGTTCGGGAGCAATCGCCGCCTTCACCGTAGCCTGGGAAAGACCCGACCAGTTTCGGAAAGTCATCAGCATCGTCGGAAGCTTTGTTAATTTGCGTGGAGGTGATGTCTATCCCGAGAAGGTTCTCGCTGCGGACCGTAAGCCCATCCGCGTGTTTTTTGTCGATGGTGTTAACGACAACCGCGCACTCAAAGACGACCGCTATGATCCGGCCCGGGATTGGCATTATCAGAATGTCAGGCTGGTCGACGCGCTGACCAGGAAAGGCTATGACATCAACTACACCTGGGGTATTGGCTTACACGGCCAGAAACAAGGCGGCGCAATTCTTCCGGAAATGATGCGCTGGCTTTGGCGCGATTATCCACGCTCACACGATCCCCACGATATGTTGGAGCGCTCGTTTCGCCGCCCGTCTGTCTCCAGTCTTCCTGATGCGAAATAACGAGCCGGCTGTGTAGGAGACGACGTAAGGAGACTCAGTTTATTCCTGCCTGTTTGCGGGTCCGGTTTGATCAGAGTCCTCCTTACGTCCTCTCCTACTCTGGGACCGACTATATTCTGGCATGAACTAAGCTGATCTATTTCACTGTCCAGCTTTACTTATCAGCAGCATGCGTTAATGCAGGTGACTGGGACTGAATTCCTGCTCGATAGGTGAAGGCCTTTGGATGATGCCTGGAAGCTCTGAAGCCGAAGTCTCGCTTTGGCCGCAGTGCGGCGACCCAACGAGCTACGAGCCGTCTTGAAGCCTCACTCGGCTGCCGCCCACCTTGGGTCCGTGCAACCGTCAATGCAGTGCTGGCACGCCTGCGCGCTCCGGCTTCCGCCGGCGCGTTCAATTAGCCGCGGGAAACTGCGAGATCGCTTTCATGTATTGCGCGCGCTCGAAGGCGCTCGGATCCGCGCAGTTCTTCTGGCTCAGGCTGCCTTTGAGTTGGTTAACCGACTGGTATTCGTGCTCTTCCATCCAGGCGACGAGGTCGCGCTCGATGACACCAATTTGGCGGACACCATGCCGCAGCAAAGCCGAGCACAGCTGCGTGACGTCGGCACCGGCCATCAGCATCTTCAGGACGTCTGAGGCGCGATGAACGCCACTGGTGGCTGCGAGGTTTGCGTCGATTCTGCCGTACAGCAGCGCAATCCAGCGCAACGGAACTCGCATCGCCATCGGTGTGCTGAGCAGAATATGCGGCCGGATCTCGAGGTTCTCGAGATCGATGTCGGGCTGATAAAAGCGGTTAAATAAAACCAGGCCGTCGGCTCCAGCAACGTCGAGCCGCTTTGCCATGTTGGCAAAGTTGGTGAAAAACGGGCTGAGTTTTACGGCGATGGGAATGGTTACCGCTGATTTTACCGCCTTCAGAATATCGAGATAGTTCTGCTCAATCTGAGCCGAGGTCTGGTTCAGGTCCGTCGGTATGTAATAAATATTCAACTCCAAAGCATCCGCGCCTGCCTCCTGGATTGCTTTCGCGTATTGTGTCCAGCCGCCGACCGATGACCCGTTGAGGCTGGCGATAATGGGGATTTCGACAGCCTTTTTCGCCTTCGCAATGTGATTGAGATACTCCTCCGGGCCCAAGCGGAATTCTTCCGGCTCGGGAAAGTACGTCAGGGCTTCCGGCGTGCTGAATGTGCCATGCTCCAGATGCTGCGCCAGTTCAACGCTGTCCTGGCGGAGTTGTTCCTCAAATAACGAGTGCAGGATGACCGCCGATGCCCCGGCATCCTCCATCTGCTCGATCATCTCGATGTCTTCGGACAGGGGTGAGGCGGCGGACACGAGGGGAGTCCGCAGTTTGAGCCCGAGGTAGGTCGTTGAAAGGTCCATGTGCGTTTAAAAGGTTAGAACGTTAGAACGAAAAATGGAAAGCAGCCATGTCAGGGTTGTTGATCGACGGAAGCCTGCGGCTTTGGAGCAACGGTTGCCGCCGATGCGGGTTTCAAATCGCGGCCGGCCAGATATTGGTATTGCTTAAACCGCCGGTCCGCATCCATTTGCGCCATCGCAAACAGCTTCTTGGCCTCTTCCGGCTTGCTCTTAGTGAGCATCTTGAACCGGTTTTCCGAGAGCAGGTAATCCTGAACTTTTCCCTTGGCCGCCCCCGAATCGAGTTGCAACGGGTTTTCGCCACGTTCAGTGCGCCGCGGGTCGAAGCGGTAGAGCAGCCATTGACCGGATTCAACGGCGAGCTTTTGCTGACGTGCACCGATGCCGGCGTCAAGAGCGATGCCATGGGCAATGCAGTGACTATAAGCAATGATGAGCGCAGGCCCGGGATAGGATTCTGCCTCCAGGAAGGCTTTAAGGGTGTGCTCATCTTTGTAGCCCATGGCCACACTGGCGACGTAAATGTGCCCGTAAGTCATAGCGATTAGGCCGAGGTCCTTCTTGCCGGCAGGTTTGCCTCCGGCCGCGAACTTGGCCACCGCGCCCCGAGGCGTGGATTTCGAGCATTGACCGCCGGTATTCGAGTAGACTTCGGTATCGAGCACCAGGACGTTGACATCGCGTCCGCTGGCCAGCACATGGTCCAGTCCGCCGTACCCAATGTCGTAAGCCCAACCGTCGCCGCCGACGATCCAGACGCTCTTGCGCACGAGCTGGTCAGCGAGACTTAGCAGGAGTTTGGCTTCCTTCGAGTCGAGTTTGAGCAGCTTTTCTTTGAGGGCCGCAACACGCTCGCGTTGATCATAAATGCCGGCCTCATCGGACTGATTGGCGGTGAGAATGCCACTAGCGAGATCCTGCCCTAGCGTCGCGGCGAGCTGCTGCAACAGCTCGTTGGCGAACTCTCTTTGCTTGTCGACGGAAACACGGAATCCGAGCCCGAACTCCGCGTTGTCTTCGAACAGGGAATTGCACCAGGTCGGTCCCCTGCCCTGCGCGTTTACCGCGTAAGGAGTTGTCGGCAGATTGCCGCCATAAATCGACGAACAACCAGTAGCGTTGGCGATAATGGCACGATCACCGAACAACTGGGTCAGCAATTTTAAATACGGCGTCTCGCCACATCCGGCACAAGCTCCGGAAAACTCGAACAACGGTTGCATGACCTGCTGTTGCCGCAACGTGGTCAACTTAATCTTGCGTCGATCAAACTCCGGAATCTTCAGGAAGAAATCCCAGTTCTCCCGTTCCTGCAGCCGCAAAGGCGCCTGTGGCCGCATGTTGATTGCCTTGAGCTTGGTCTCGGTCTTGTTCCTGGCCGGACAAACGTCGACGCACAAAGCGCAACCCGTGCAATCTTCAGCGGCGATTTGCAGCGTCCACTTCATCCCCTTCCATTCCGGAGCACGCGCGTCTGTCGCCTTGAAATCCGGAGGCGCACTCGCGAGTTCTTTCGAATCATAGACCTTGGCGCGGATCGTCGCATGAGGACAGATCGCGACGCACTTCATGCATTGAATGCAGACCACTGGGTCCCATACCGGTATTTCCAAAGCGAGGTTGCGCTTCTCATACTGCGCCGTCGCGGTCGGGAACGTCCCGTCGCAGGCAAAAGCGCTCACCGGCAACTCGTCGCCCACACCGGCAGCGAGTTTCCCTAATACCGAACGAACGTACTCGGGCGCATTTGGAGTAATTGCCGGAAGGAAACCACCCGTTCCATTTACTTTGTTGTTCAGGGAAACCTCGTAGAGATGCGCGAGTGTGTTATCGACCGCTTTGAGGTTCATCTGGACGATCTCCTCGCCCTTTTTGCCATAGGTCTTGCGAATCGAATCTTTGATGGCCTCAATCGCATCGGCCTTGGGCAAGACCCCCGATAGCGCGAAGAAACATACTTGCATGATGGTATTGATACGGCCGCCCATCCCGCTTTCACGTGCGACTTTGGTCGCATCAATCACGTAAACCCGGGCTTTCTTAGCCAATATGCTCTCTTGAACCGGCGTCGGCAGTTGGGCCCAGATCTCTTCCTTCGAGAAAGGAGTGTTAAGAAGGAAAGTGCCGCCCGGCACCAGGTACTTCACCATGTCATAGCGCTCGAGGAACATCGGCTGATGACACGCCACGAAGTTGGCCTTGGTAATGAGGTAAGTCGAACGAATCGGTTGAGGGCCAAACCGCAAATGCGAAACGGTCATTGACCCGGATTTCTTCGAATCGTAAACGAAATAGCCCTGGGCGAAATTCGGCGTCTCTTCACCGATGATTTTGATCGAGTTTTTATTCGCACCGACCGTTCCGTCAGCGCCGAGTCCGTAAAACATCGCGCGAATGACGTTGTCGGGCTCGGTTGAGAACTCGGGATCCCATGTCAGGCTCGTGTTGGACACATCATCGGTAATGCCGACGGTAAAGTGGTTTTTAGGCTTTGCCTCACCAAGATTATCGAACACGGCCTTAACCATCGCGGGAGTGAATTCCTTCGAAGAAAGTCCGTAGCGTCCGCCGATGACTTTGGGGAGTGCTTTCAGGTTGCCCCACCCGTTAGCAACGCCTTCGTACAGCCCGGCGACTACATCCTGGTAGAGCGGTTCGCCTGAAGCCCCCGGCTCTTTCGTGCGGTCCAACACCGCGATCGCCTTAACGGTCGCCGGCAATGCTTCGAGAAACCGTTTGCCATCAAACGGCCGATAGAGGCGGACCTTAACGATGCCGAATTTCTCGCCGCGTTTGTTGAGGAATTCGACCGTTTCATGAGCCGCCTCACAGCCCGATCCCATCAGCACCACCACCCGTTCTGCGTCCGGCGCGCCTTGATACTCGAAGAGTTGATAGCGTCGGCCAGTGCGAGCCCCAAACTCGTCCATCACTTGCTGGGTAATATCAGCGCAGGCGGCATAGAAAGGATTCACCGTCTCGCGAGCTTGGAAAAACGCGTCGGGATTTTGGGCGGTGCCGCGGAGGACCGGCCGGTCAGGAGTCATCGCGCGTGACCGATGGGCCGCAATCAGTTTGTCGTCAATTAATGCGGCGAGATCATCTTTTGAAAGCACCTCGATCTTCGAGACCTCATGCGAGGTGCGGAATCCATCAAAGAAATGCACGAAGGGTATCCGGGAACGGAGCGAAGCCGCCTGAGCAATCAGAGCAAAATCCATGGTCTCCTGCACGGAGGCTGCCGCGAGCATGCCCCACCCGGTCGAGCGGCAAGCCATCACGTCACTGTGATCACCAAAAATCGACAGTGCGTGGGCAGCGACTGTGCGAGCGGTGACATGAAAGACCGTCGGGAGGAGTTCGCCGGCGATCTTGAACATATTCGGGATCATCAACAACAAACCCTGGGAGGCGGTAAAGGTCGTGCTTAACGTGCCCGTTTGAAGAGCGCCGTGCACTGCACCGACGGCTCCGCCTTCGCTCTGCATCTCGACGATTGACGGGATGGTCCCCCACAGGTTGCGCTTACCTTCTGAAGCCCACTGGTCGCACCATTCAGCGATTGGCGATGACGGTGTGATCGGATAAATCGCCATGACCTCATTTAGGCGGTAAGCGACATAGGCAGCGGCTTCGTTGCCATCGAGGGTTTTGAACTCACCCGTCTTGACCGGCTTGGCGGCAGCGGACCGGGCGGTCGAATCCACCTGAGCACGATCGAGAACCGGCGATGGTTTAGTTGTCGTCATAGTACTGTTCTAACTTTTGCAATTGAAATACTCTCGCTGGGCAAATCCCGGATGGCCGCTCGAACCTTCCACTTGAACTCGCGTCTTGCCCCGACCGGCCCTCGGGTAGGGGCAACTCATCCGAACATGATGAATTTGCGGCGCAAGGGCTTAGGTTGCTTCTCCGGGGTTGCCAAAGGTTAACCCTTTTTTGCGGCGGCAGTATCCATTTAGGGCCGCCCGCGCGAGATTAATGGCCCGGAAGAACAAGGTTGTGTCCTGGATCCGATCGATTTTGCAGAGGCAGGCACGGATTAATCTTACCCAAAAAAGGCACTTGCAAACGGGACGACCTCTGAGCAATAAGAAACGCCGTAGGGTTCGTAGCTTGACACAACGCTCTAGAGAACAGCTCTGTTTCTGAAAATGCCGGCGGTCGCGGCTCTCGTTTATGAACTTAAAAAAGACCTCATTGAATCCAATGCCTCCCGTAAAGGGTGGACTATTCTTCGTATTGATGACAGCGGCCTTAACGCAAGGCCTCCTGGCGAGCGAAAATGCGCCGCGCGCGCCGTTTGCACAGTGGGCCGACCTCCCGGCATTGGGTCAGCTCGTCGTGGGAGCTTTGTACGAGCAATCCGAAGCGTATTACGTATGGGAGGGCCACGAACGTCATAACATAACCGTTCATTCGCAGAACGGGGAAAGTTACGGCATCGATATTCGACAAGGATACTTATCGCTTGATTATGGAATTACCGAGCGGTGGGCAGCGGACGTTGAGCTTGGCGCAACGACCGTAGGCTGGCGTTCCTTCGATCCGGCTGCGGCTGTACAGGAGAGCACAGGCATTATGGACCTGACTTTGGGTGTTCGATACCAGATTTTCAACGAGACCAATTCCAGTTCTTGCTGGATACCAACATTAACATTCCGCGCGGCTGGAATCTTGCCTGGTAACTACGACCAGGATATTGCTTTTGCGCCAGGCAACCGTTCGGCGGCGATCGAACCTTCATTGCTCGTGCGCAAGCATTTCGGTTGGACGGGCTTCGGAGCCTGGGGTGATGTGTTTTACCGTTGGATGCACACCACCGGGAACGATCAATACGGTGCGGCAATTGGCCTTTTTCAGCAGATAAAGAGATGGGAGCTGGATGTGGGTTATCGACATTTGCAGGCAATCGCCGGTGAGGACATTGTGCTGATTCCACCAACTGCAGGCAGCCCGCCGCCCTGGCAAGGCATTACCTACAAGCGGGACGTACGCGAGATTCGCGATGCGATTGAGGCCGGTTTCAGTTACCGGACGAAAGGAAATTGGCGCTGGGGATTTCACGCGCGGAAGACTTTTGATGGGAGCAATACCGACTCCAAGCTTTGGCTCGGGGGTTCGCTGGAGATTCCCTTCAATCATCTCTTCGGGCGCGGCCAGGAAGCCGACTAAGGCCGTTAACGTGACCTCTGCAGAATTTGTTAGGCACACTTCCGGGCGTTTTCTAATATAGTTGCCGCCTTTTGGCGCGCGGGCAGAATATTTATGTCAGCACCAAAGCCAAATGCCTCAGATGCCAGCGCCGCGCCGCTTGGGCAGAACGCCTCCTGGAGGTCATCGCGCATTTGTTTTGCAGCATTCTGGTTCGGCTCGTTGATGCTGCTATGGCTGGCTCTGAGGCTCGTTTTATTGATCCGATTTGGGCTGCCTTCCCGCGCCGGGGACGTTGTTCTGGCTTTCCTTAGCGGTCTTGAGCGCGATTTCCTGGTGGGAAGTTGGTTATCTCTGCCATTGATCGGCTGGTTGGTGCTTGCACCTGAGCGCCGTTTTCGAAGTCGCTGGCATCGCATTTTGTTTTGGCTGGCTTGTCTGCTATTCTGGTTCGGCCAAACCTTCATCCTCTTTGTCGAGTATTACTTTTTTGAGGAATTCAGGTCCCGTTTTAATACTGTCGCTGTCGATTATCTCCAGTACCCCCGGGAGGTCTTTGTTAATATCTGGGATTCCTATCACGTCGGTGTTGTCCTCCTTGTCTGCCTGATTCCAGCTATGGTGTGGGTTTGGGCCGCTCGCAGATTTTTTTCGGATATGTGGCAGCGCGCACCCTCTCAAAATCGCAATCTCTTACGCGTCGCTAGCCTGGCGTTGTTCGCCCTCGCGCTGACACCCATCGTCCTCATTGGGGGTTCGTTAGCGGGTATGATGCGCTCACCTCTCAACATCAAACCCGCACGCATCAGCACCGATCGGACTCTCAATGAAATTGCTAATAATGGCGATCTCGCCTTTTTTGCCGCCGCTCTAACGCACCATCTTGATTTCGGCGCATTTTACAAAACCATTCCGCGTGAAGAAGCTTACGAACGCGTCCGTCGGCTTTTGAATCAGCCGGGGGCTGAATTCTCGAGCCAGCAAGATTCCATCCGGAGGCAGATGACGGGAGATTCGAATCGACCGCGATTAAACGTCGTGATCTTACTCGAGGAGAGTTTCGGTTCAGAGTTCTGGGGTTGTCTGGGACGACAGAAGACACTGACGCCGGAGATGGACAAACTCGCCGCTGAGGAAGGCATGCTCTTTACGAATCTGTATGCATGCGGGAACAGAACTGTCCGTGGCATGGAAGGAGTATTGGCCTCGTTTCCGCCGCTGCCCGGCGAGTCGATCGTAAAACGCGATCTGTCGGATAACGTCGAAACGATCGCGCGGGTGCTGAAACGTGACGGCTATTCGACGCTCTTTCTCTATGGTGGGCATGGAGTTTTTGACGGCATGCGCTCCTTTGCGATCCGTAATGGTTACGACCGTTTTATCGAGCAAAAGCATTTTGAACATCCCACCTTTACAACTATTTGGGGCGTCTGTGACGAGGACCTCTATGCGCGGTCGATTGAAGAATTTCGCGAATTGTCGAAGGCAGGAAAGCCGTTTTTTGCGACGATCCTGACCGTCTCGAATCACAAGCCCTATACGTATCCACGGGGCAGAATTGCAGAAGATCCTGACCAACACCGACGCGACAATGCCGTAAAATACTGCGACTATGCCCTGGGAGAGTTTTTTAAGGCCGCAAAAGAGCAGAGCTTTTGGACCAATACAATTTTTGCGGTGGTGGCCGACCATGGCGCACGGATTTATGGGTCGCAGAGCATTCCGATTCACTCCTACGAGATTCCGTTGCTGATCGCCGGCCCGGCGGCAGTTAAGTCGCCAACCCGCCTTGGAGAACTGGGAGGATCGCTGGATGTGGCGCCGACGCTCTTAGGCCTTATCGGACGCCCTTACCAGACCACTTTCTTCGGTCAGGACCTTTTGAAATGTAGTCTCCCGCAGGGCCATGCCTGGTTGAACCACAACCGCGACATTGGCGTGCTCGCTGGTGAGCGCCTGGCGGTTCTGGGCCTGCTCCGAACCGAGGAATTTTATAGCGGCAATCCTAAGAAGGCCGAAATGAAGCTACTGCAAACTGTTGGCCCTGCGGAGCGTGAGTTGGCGAAAGACGCAATGGCTGTTTACCAAGTAGCCGACGATCTCTACATGCACCAGCGCTATCGTGTGGAACCCTAGCTAGAGCGGGCGCGGGGCCGGCTCACAACTTCATTTCAATTACACACTCTGAATCCTGAGACGAGCGGCTGACCTGGAATCCAAGTTTCTTGCACATGTGTTGCATCTCGTGATTCTCGATCAGAGTATAGGCGACCAGCCGGCCAAGCTTTTCGTTTTTGGCTATTTGGATCAACCGCTTGGTCAATTCTGTTCCCAGACCCTTGTTCTGCCATTTATCGGTAACCACGACGGCAAACTCGGCGGTGGTCGAGCCATGAAGTTTGCTTATTCGCCCGACGCCCAAAATCTCGTAACGTCCTTTGCCCAGGTTGCGCTCGGCCACCAACGCAATTTCCCGGTCGTAATCGTTGAAGCAGATCCGCAGCAGGCGAGAATGCGAGACCCGTTGTTGCAGTTGCAACGGGCTGAAGTAGCGCAAGTAAACGCTTCGCTCGGAAAGCCCCTCATGGAAACCGACCATGACGGGCTCGTCTTCGGGTCGAATCGGCCGGATCGTAACCGAGGCGCCGCCTTTAAGTTTCCAGGAGTGGACATATTGCGTCGGATAGGGACGAATAGCCAGTTTGGGCAGCTGCTCTTCGGTGGTTTTTGGATCGTGCAGGATCACGCGCGCGTCGAGAGCAACCAGGTCCTCACCGGAGGCGAACAGCGGGTTGATATCAATCTCTTTAATCCAGCGCTGTTCCGCGACGAGCTGGCTGAAGCCTACCATCAAACGTTCGAGCAACGCCAAATCCACCGGCTTGCGCCCGCGCACGCCCTGGAGAGCCTTGTAAATCCTGGTGGTCTCCATCATTCGCCGGGCCAAGGTGGTGTTGAGCGGAGGCAGACCGAGGGCTTTGTCCTTGAACACTTCCACCAACTGGCCGCCCATGCCGAAGAGCAACACCGGTCCAAATTGCGGGTCGATACTGCTGCCAAGAATCAACTCATAGCCTTCACTTAGCTTGATCATCTTCTGGACGGTGACGCCCTGGAAATGCTCAGCGCCTTTCTTTTCAGTGACGGCGGTTTGGATCTCCTTGAACGCGCGGCGAACCTCGGCTTCATCCTTCAGATTCAGTTGTACTCCGCCGACGTCGGTTTTGTGAGTGATCGTTTCCGAAAAGAGTTTCAGGACGATCGGGTAGCCGATTTGAGCGGCGTGCTTGACAGCCGAAGCCTCCGTTTTAGCAATCCGCGTTACAACGGTGGGAATACCGTAACAACCCAAAAGGTCTTTTGATTCCGCCTCGGTCAGGATAGTGCGTTCTTGCTTGCGAATGGCCTCGATCAACGCATTGGCTTTGGCTCGCCCGGATTCCAAGTCGGCGGGGTCGGCCGAAGGGACCGGGGTCTCATACAGCGCACGCAGGTTTTCGTTGTATTGGTGCATCGCGGTGAAAACCATCGCGGCAGTGTCGGGATAGGCAAAGGTAGGAATCCCTGCCCGATTCAGAATCGCTTCGCCGGCAGCAACTTCGTTGCCGCCCATCCAACTGGCCAGCACTGGCTTGCCACCGATATGGCCAAACGCC
The DNA here is from genome assembly GCA_035495315.1 of Candidatus Limnocylindrales bacterium. GTDB lineage: Bacteria > Verrucomicrobiota > Verrucomicrobiia > Limisphaerales > UBA8199 > DATJGF01. Next base: position 12,563 of record DATJGF010000086.1, on the reverse strand, counting down.
TTCAATTTTTCCGCCGTCGCCGTCGCGTCTGTCATCGCCTGCGGTGTAAGAATCACCAGCAACCCGTCGCTGTTGGCGTCGCGCCCGGCGGCTTCGAGCGTTTTGGCGTACAGTTCCGGGCCGGCATCGCCAATCACGTCAATCGGGTTATTATGACTCCATACTGGAGGTAGAAACTTGTTCAAATCCTCCATTGTGGTTTTGGAAATTTCCGCCAGAGCGCCTCCGGTCGTAAGCAAGGCATCCGTAGCCAACACGCCCGGTCCCCCGGCGTTGGTAATAATCGTCAGACGATTCCCCTGCGGGCGCGGTTGTTTGCTGAGGACCTCCGACATGTAAAAGAGATCCGAGATATGATTGACCCGAAGCACACCGCAACGTTTGAAAGCGGCCTCCAGGACATCGTCTGAGCCGGTCAGTGATCCAGTATGCGAGGCCGCGGCTTTCGCGGCCCCTTCCGTGCGGCCCGGTTTGATGATAATGATCGACTTGGTCAGGGCGACCTCGCGCGCGGCGGAAAGGAACGAGCGTGCGTCGCCAATGGTCTCCATGTAAATGACGATACTCTTGGTGCTCGGATCATCGCCAAAATAACTAATGAGATCGCCCCAGCCCACATCGAGCATCGAACCTATCGATACAAACGCACTGAACCCCACTTCTTCGCGTAAGGACCAGTCCAACACCGCCGTGCAGAGGGCTCCTGACTGACTGATAAAGGCGACGTTTCCGCGCCGGGCGATTCCCGCGGCAAATGTTGCGTTTACACCGGTAATCGGATTCATCACGCCCAGACAATTCGGCCCGATCAACCGCATGTTTCCACTGCGGGCATGTTTCAACAACTGGCGCTCAAGTTCGACCCCGGCCGGACCCGTTTCCTTAAAGCCGGCAGAAATAACCACAGCACCACGAATTCCAAGGACGGCGGCCTCCTCAATAATGGCAGGGATGCTCGCCGCTGGGGTTGTTACCACAACCAGGTCCGGTCTTTCGGGCAAGGCCGAAAGCTTCGCATGTGCCTTAATGCCCATGACGCTTCCGCGAGAAGGGTTTACGGGATAAATCGGACCCCCGAACGGGGTGTTCATCAAATTCCACAGCACTGTGCGCCCAACACTACCGGCCTTTTCAGTCGCACCAACCACCGCAACCGATTTGGGGGCGAAGATCGAATCCAATGGGTGACGAATCAGTTCCCGATTGAGCGAGCTAAAAGGCTTTTGAATGGTGGAAGAGTTCATAAGAGTTCGAGTAAAAAGGATCGAGCAAGGGATTACAAATTAGCCAAGACGGTTTCGAAATCAGCGACGAAATACCTCTTGCCCCGCTTGACTATGGTATGTCCTTCAAACCGTAGCAGCTTGCGCAGAGCAGCAATCCCGCCGGGATACTTGGGGTTGAGTTCACCGCCAGTTTTGAGCGTGCGCCAATAAGGGGTGATCTTTTTTGCTCCCGCGGCGGCGGCCTCAGCGGCGGCATTAGCGGCGATCCAAGCAAAAATGCCTGAGGTGATAGGGCAGCCAATCGTGGCGTGGTGCTTTCGGGCCAGCGCGGCACGGATCTGGTTGATAGTAGCGACCTTGCCGCGCGGAATTCCACGCATTAGCCCGTCCACCTCGATAGGGGCTGGAATGACAACTGTGCCGCTGCCCCACCTGGAAGACATTTTCGGGGTAATTCTCTCCACCCTGGGAAGACCTTTGTCGTCCACAAGTTTCTCCTGCCATGATTTGCGTGTCCTCATCGACGCCTGATTTCGTTCGCACTGCAATGTGCAGATAGGAAACCTTAACCGGCTTCACCCGCTTTGCCAAAAGATTACCATTTCTTGCGCGACGCAACCGCTTTTCGGCCAAAATTCAATCAGCTGAAGGCCAGCCAGCCTGGCACAACGCCAGCAGATCGAAGGTCTTCGCTAACGCTAGGGGGCTGTGGCTCAAACGACCTTTCGCAAGGCCGAACTCCGCGAGGCCCGAGAAAAAGGGCATTTTTTGCCACAATGGGGCCTCGCAGAGCTGCGCAGAGCTGCCTTCCGATTAATGTTGGCTGTGTTTGTTTTAGGCAACACGCCCTCAAGCTCTGGGCTGCAGACTCAGGATTTCCGGGTGTAGGTCATTTCCATCACCTTGCTCTTTGCTCCGAGACTGAGATCGTGCATTTCAAATGTATGTTTGTCCGGGCTTAGGATACGAACGATGTATTTTGTGGGTTTGTCTTTTTCGCCTGTTGCCGGTTCGTCCGTCTTGCCTAGGAACGTCAACACCTTTCCGGTCTCATCCACACTGCCCTCGCTGGTAAAAATTCCCGTGCCCATGCTGTCAATCCACGTGCTCAGGTATTTTTTCTTGAAGTTATCATAGGCTGTGATTCCGATTCCCTGGAATGGTCGTTGCATCATCTCACCGCTGAATTCCTCTTGGAGATAACGGCCGCCCAACACCCATTGAACTCTGGCGGTTCCTTTCGATTCCATTGGCTCACTGCCTTGACCCCCCATCCAATAGCGCGCCTCAACAGTCCACTCGCCGACCAGCGGCTCCAGGACTTTATGGTTTGAACCGGGAGTGGCATAGGCCTGCCACCGCTTGGTCATTTCTTCCATGTTGGGAGCGCCACTCTCTTGACCCTTTGTCGGTTTGTCTTTATCCTCCGCCCTTGCACGGGGCCCAAACAGGATTGCTGCTATCAATGGAAGTGTGTACACCACGCTTATGTTCAGTTTCACGTTTCGTCCTTTCGTCTTTCCTGGGTTATTGGCAGAGAAGTTAACCTTGCGCATTCACCCCGGCAAGTCGTGGCGGCTCTTTCTGAGCATTGGAAATTTGTGGGCGATTGGATCTTTGACCGCGCTCTCTGCTGAACAAACCTCGCCCGACCAGATCCTGCTGAAGAACTACCGCCCCAAATCGATTTTCAAGATCCCCGAAACGCGAGTTGAAAAGGCCCGCCACCCGATTATCGATGTGCATTCGCATAATTATGCGCGGACGGACGCCGAGGTCGCGCGCTGGGTTGAGACAATGGATGAAGTCGGTGTCGAGAAAACCGTAATCCTGTCCGGCAGCACGGGCAGCAAGTTTGACGAAGCACTGGCGAAGTACAGCAAGCATCCGAAGCGGTTTATTGTCTGGTGCGGTTTTGATTATACCGGGTTCGATCAGCCAGGGTATGGTCCGGCGGCGGTAAAGGAGCTGGAGCGGTGCCGGCGGCTGGGAGCAATGGGTGTTGGTGAATTAAGTGACAAGGGGCGAGGATTGGGGGCGACCACCAATTCCTTGGGAATGCATATCGATGACCCCCGTCTTGGCTCATTGCTCGATAAATGTGCCGAACTGCACATGCCAATCAATGTCCACGTCGGGGAGGATAAATGGATGTATGAAGCCATGGACGCGAACAATGATGGCTTGATGAATGCCTGGCAGTGGCGCGTCTCGAAGGATCCCGGCGTGCTGCAACACGATGAGGTCGTCGCCACACTTGAGCGTGCCGCTAAGCAACATCCACGCACGGTTTTCATCGCGTGCCACTTTGCCAATTGCTGTTCCGATTTGAATCGCCTCGGAACAATGCTCGATCAGTGTCCGAACCTTTATGCCGATATGGGCGCGCGCTTCGCCGAGATTTCCCCGATCCCCCGCTTTGTCAGAAGTTTTTTTCAGCGGTACCAAGACCGTCTCCTGTATGGGACAGATATGGACCCGCAACCCGAAATGTATCGCGTCACTTTTCGGTTACTCGAAAGTGCGGATGAACATTTTTATCCGAATTACTTTTCAAAGTATCACTGGCCGATGCACGCGCTGGCTCTGCCCGATGAAGTGCTGAGCAGGATCTACCGGGACAATGCATTGCGTGTATTCGCCAGGTGAGATCCGCGGCTGACCTACTGTGGATGCTGGGCCTCGGTCCAGCGCACAGCGTAACGGACCAGATCGGTGGCGCTGTTGAGCTCGAGCTTGCGCTTAATGTTTGCACGGTGGACTTCCACGGTTTTGATGCTGAGGTGGAGGTGCTGTGCGATTTGCCGCGTGCCCTGGCCTTGTCCGATTAGTTGGAACACCTCAAATTCCCGATCGGAAAGATTCTCGACGGAGGATTTAATTCCATCGTTGCGGCGGCCGGAAAAGATCTCGAGGATCTTGGCGGACATCTTTTCGCTGACATAGATCTGGCCGCCCAGGACCTGCCGAATCGCCTCCATGAGCTTTTTGCCACCTTCCTGTTTCATGATGTAGCCGCGACCGCCGGCCCGCAATACGCGTTCGGCGTAAAGAGCCTCATCGTGCATGGAGACGACCAGAATGGGGAGCTGCGGGTGGAGCGTTTGGAGGTCTTTGATGAGCTCGAGTCCATTTTTGTCGGGCAGCGAGATATCGATCAAAGCCAGGTCGAATGGGGTCGAAGCGGCGGCTTCGAGGGCCTGCGCAGCGTTGTCAGCCTGGCGGGCGACGAACAGATCCGGCTCATGATCGATTAATTGGGCCAATCCCTCGCGCATCATCGGATGATCATCCACAATCAGGATCCGCCGCTTGGTTTTGGCCAATGTCTTCATTTGCGTGTAGAAACCGTCGACCGCGGAACGGAGCAACGCACCGTGGTGCCGCCGTGCGGATCTTTTTGAATCGTGAGCCTGCCGCCAATCATGGAGGCACGGTATTCCATAATGCGCAAACCCATGCCGTTGTTCCGGGGAGGCGGTTCGGCAATGCCGCGTCCGTCGTCGGCAACGGTCACCTGCATTGCGGCTGGCGTGGTTTCCAGCTGAATGAGAACCTGGCGCGCCTTGCCGTGTTTAATTGCATTGGAAACGGCTTCCTGAGCAATGCGGTAGAGATGTGTGTCGATCGTCAATTCGCCGGCATGCTGCGGACTGGAGGCCGAAACCTGGCAGCGGATTCCGAACATCTTCTCCGCATTGGCAGCCAACTCCTGCAGGGCCAAAGCCAGTCCTCCAGATTCCAGAGTGACCGGTGCCAGCCCCCGCGCGAGCGAGCGAGTCTGCGCAATGGCGTCTCGCACATGCTTGGCGATCTCGCCGACTCGCGCAGCGTCGGTTTTGGATTTGACAGCGAGCTTTTGCTGCACCACCTGGCTCATCAGCTCAATTCCCGCCAGGTGCTGGCAAAGGTCGTCGTGCAGGTCCTGGCCGATTCGACGTCGTTCCTGCTCGCTGATTTCAAGGATCTCCTTCTCGAGGCGTTTGCGCTGCGTAATATCGCGGAAGATGATGAGCCAGTTTGTAGTCTGGCCACTTTTATCCTGCACCGGTCCGACCCGCCATTCGCCCCAGCGTTCGCCTTGGGCGGTTTGGTACGTCGAGATTTCGTCGAGAAATGTCGCGCCTGGCGGCAAACCGGACCGAAGCCGCTGGTGCAGGTTGGCTAAACCCGCCAGGACACTGAGCGGCCGGCCCAAAATCTCTTCTGCCGAGTACCCAGTCACTTGTGCAAAGGCAGGATTGATGTAAAGAATCCGAGGATCCGGCAGCTCACCTCCCGTGATCAGCACCGCATTAAAGCCCCGTTCGATAACGCTGCGGACCAGATGGACTTGTTGCTCAGCCTCCGTTAGTCGCCGTTCCTGATCCAGTTGTTCCAGCGCGCGTTTGACGACCGTCGGCAGGAATTGCAGGAAGTTGGCATCCTTGACCAAATAGTCACGGGCGCCACGTTTCATCATGTCAACCGCAATGCGCTCATCCCCTTGCCCGGTAATAATAATAAAGGGCGGGCACTTGTCGTCGGCAGCCAGGCGCTCGACCAGTTCGACACCCTCCACATCCTGCAGTTTTAAATCCAACAACAGCAAGTCGGGCCGGTGGGTGTCAAGCCAGCCAACCGCCTCGGCTCCGGAGGATGCTGTGCTGGCGGCAATGCCCTCGCGCACGAGAGATTTCTCGATCAGGCGCAGCAGGCCCCGATCATCATCGACGACCAAAACTCGAGGTCGAGCCGCGCTGGAATCCATAACCGCGTGCGCGCCGTATTATTGCTTGCCGTTTATTTCTGGAACCTTCACCAAGGATATATATAATCCTAGGCTCTTGATCGCCTCGGCGAATTTCTCGTAATCGACCGGTTTAACAATATAGCTTGCGCAGCCGATGGCGTGACAACGTTCGACTTCGCGGGGATCATCGGTCGTAGTTAACATGATGACCGGCACCTTGCGCAACTCGGGATGCTCTTTGACCTGGCGCAGAACCTCAATGCCATCAATTTGCGGCATCCGAATATCCAGCAGTAGCAGGTACGGCGTGTCGACCGCCCGGTGCGCTCCCTGCCCCCTGCGAAACAGAAAATCCAGAACCGCCTGTCCATTATCAAATCGCTGAATCCGATTGTGCAGACCACCGCGCGTCAGGTTCTTTTCGATCAGACGCGCATGACCCGCATCATCCTCCGCGATCAGTATAACTACTTCGCGACTTCCATCATTCATGAGCGCAGTTTAGCCTGCCGCCCGTTCGGCAAGGAAACAAAAAACACGCTCCCCTTGCCGAAGTGAGATTCGACCCAAATACGCCCATTTTGCCTTTCCAGGATGCGTTGAGCGATAGTCAAACCCAAGCCCTCTCCTTCAGCCGCTGATGGATTGAGCCGGTGGAATATTTCGAAAACTTTCTGCTGATGCTCGGGGGCAATGCCAATGCCGTTGTCGCGGACGGCGTAAATGGAATCGCGCCCCTCGACGCGGCCAGAAACCGAAATCACCCCCGGACGTTTTGGATCAAGATACTTCAGTGCGTTATCGAGGAGATTCGAAAACACCTGGTTAATCTGTGTAGCGTCCCCCATCGCATCGGGCAATGGCTCAACCTGAACATTGGCGGCAGCCCGTTGGATCTGATACTCCATGGCCCGCGTGATAGAGTCCAGCATGCGGTTGATATCCAGTCGCTCAATGCGCAGCGCAGCCCGCCCCAGGCGGGAATAGCGCAAAAATCCCGACAGCAGCGTATCAATTTTAGCGACGCCCGCCTGAATAAAATCGAGAGCCTCGGGAATATCCTCCCGGAGCAGCGTCTTGATTTCCGTCCGTGCTCCATTGTATCCCTTGCCGACAGCGCTCATCCCGTCGGGGTCCTCGCCGAGCCTCGTCTGGAGTCGCTCGCACGCGCGCGCCAGTTCCCGGCTAAAGCCCTGTATGTTGACCAGCGGTGAACGCAAGTCATGCGAGGCAATGTAGACAATGGTTTCTAGTTCCTTGTTTTTCTCTGCCAGCGATTTTGCCAGTTCCTCAAGTTTGCCTTCGGCCTTCTTTCGATCGGTGATATCACGCACAAACCCGGTGAAGAGCCGGCGCTGCGCCAGTCGCACTTCGCTCACTGCAAGGTCCATTGGGAACAGTGAACCATCTTTGCGCTGGCCGATCACTTCCCGGCCAATGCCGATGATTTTAGCATGCCCCGTCCTGAGGTAATTTGCCATATACGAATCGTGCTCATCCCGATAGGGCGAGGGCATCAAACAACTAACGTTCCTCCCAATGACTTCTGCGACCGTGAACCCAAAAATCTTCACCGCCGCCGGGTTCATCGACTCTATAACGCCGCGTTCGTCAATGGTAATAATGCCTTCGACTGCAGTTTCGAGAATCGCTCTCAGTCGCTCTTGCGTATCGCCCGGGGGAGCGGATCCCGAATCCCGCGGGACGTCGGTCGAGCTCTCGGCCGCCCCTTCCAGGGCGCGGAGCCGCGCAATTAGTTCGGTTCTGGTTAGATGCTTGTAATCGCGCATTCAGCGGAGGCGAGAACTACCCGATATTGCACTCGGAAAGCAATCCTGGCTTTGTCGCGGGCGGGCAAGCTGCATCGGTTTCAAACCGCCCTGCTCATCGAAAATTCGCCGGGCCCGTAGGCAATTTCGCGGGGAGATTAGTATCGGGTGCCGAGAAGTTGCGCCCGATATTCGGTCGGCGATTGCCCAAGAATCTTTTTGAAAACCCGGTTGAAATGAGTTAAGGACTGAAATCCCACCTCGAACGCAATCTCGCTGACCCGGAGGTTCGGATTCAGTAGAAGGTTTTTTGATTTTTCGATCCGAACCCGGGAAAGATAATCAGTAAAATTGATACCAGTGATCTTTTTGAACATCTTGCAGAAGTAAAAGGTGCTGGTGTTGCAGGCCCGGGCGACATGGCCCAGACGCAGGTTCTCCGTTTGGTGTTCCTGAATGTACTCTTTGGCTTTTATTATGACCGGCGGCTCCGCATTTTCGTGTTGAACGACCACCTGATTGCTGAGCATTGACAAGTGCTGCGCAAAAATGGTCAATAGTTTTACGATCGCCTCGTGCTGTTTAACGGGCACGACTCGAGTCGAAAAATACGCCTCCCGCAACGTGTGCCGGTCCAACTCCACGCCCCACTCCGCCAGATGTTTGAGGACGCGCTCAAATTGGGCAGACGAAGGTTTCTTCTTAAAAACCTGACCGGTCTGCAGAAACCCCACCAGCCGATCTCCCAGGCGCACCGGCACCGCCGTGTCGCACAATCCATTGGGACAACCTATCGTATGGGCCTCCTGGACCGCCAAGTTCGACAGTTGCTCCTGCACCGATAGACAAGACGCGCAAGCTCGGCTTTTCTCTGAAATTAACGAGCAGAATGGGCCTTCGTTGCGTTTGCCGTGATGCGGCAACTGCCAGGTCTCGATCGGCCTCAGGGCGACTGGCAAACCGGTCGCTTCATTGAACGCACGCTCGTATTCCTGGAAAATCTTTGAACTGACCAACGCTTCAATCAGCGCTCGGTCTGCCTGGCTTTGGCCATTGCCGTTGGTTCGAGTTTTGAAAGGGGCGGGTACGCGAGCGACGGAGGAACCGGTTTGGGAGGCATGCGGCTGACTCGAGGGGGTCTCATTAAAGGGACTTCTGGGGGTTGGAGTCTGCCTAACATATGTTGTTTGCATACCAACAAATTAGGAGCAAGGCAGGGTCAAGACAATTGGGGCCGGGCCTGATTGGTACCTAGGCACATAGATTACTATGCCTAAGGGAAACCCTTATGGCCTTTCCTGCAACCGCGGCCCAAACGAAAACGGCGCGGACTTACCTGAGCCCAGTAAGGCTTCGACCAAAGTCGAACGCACGGAATCTTATAGACTTGCTAATGGCGCAAGGTTCGAGTTTAGCGGCAAGCAGATGGTCGCAATGAGCATGGCGGAGGATGTGGATCGAAAGCCGACAAAAACGGTCCGCTCAAACAAGTCGGCTACACAGGGATGCGAGCAATCGCTAGCGGCTTGAAGGAATGAAATATTCGGTCTAGGGGTGATGTGGTCTCAGGATTGCCACCGTAAAGCTTCCTGTCGCGACGTTGCCGTTGCCATCGTTGGCGGAGCAGTTCACCGTAGTTACCCCGATCGGGAAGGTGCTGCCGGAAGGCGGGGTGCAGACTACGGGGACGCTTCCCACGCACCCGTCGAGAGCGGTGGCTTGGAAAGTGATCACAGCGCCAGCCTTGCTCGTAGCATTGGCTGTGATGTTCGCCGGGAGGGAGAGCACAGGCTGCGTTGTGTCCTGAACAATCAATTGGACGGAACTATCCACCGAGCCACAGAAATCCGTCACCACGACCTTGTATCCGCCACTGTCGGAAAAGTGCGCAGCCGCAACTGACAGGCTGGGGCTAATGGCGCCGGGGATTGGAACCGAATTGTGGTACCACTGATAACTGAGCGAACCGGTCCCCATGGCGTTGACGGTAAGTGTGACGGGGAACCCACATTCTACCGGAGGTTGGTCGGAAGCGCCGCCACCATTACAGGCGGCGGGCAGGGGATGGGGATCAACTGCCCCCTGATTTCGCCATTTGGAAAAATCGCGGTACAAATATCCAAGTATGTCAAACCAGACAATAGGTTGTTGACATTGACTGCGGGCCACGGAATATGGCCAAAGATGACTCCACCCGCAGTTGGGTTGGCCGCCTGGAAGAGGTATGGCTGCAGGTCGATCAGCATGGGTGCCACGACGCCGGGCAGGTTTTGCGGGCCTCAAGTTAAGGTCTTTATCGTAACTTTCCCCCGGTGACTTTAAGGGTCTTCGTGTATTCTTAACGGTATCAATGTCAGCGATGAGATTCTGTAAGTACGTCGACGTTGTCGGGACCACTATCCCCGTGGTCGGGTCAAAGGAATATCCGGCCGGGACAGTTGCTTTGACAGTCCCTGAAGTCGCGGAGGCATTGTAGTTCACGCTCACGGTGCTGACAGCGCCATCCACACGGACAAGGTATTCCGTGGCGCTTGCGCTCTGAACCGAGGCGCTCAGCAGCAAGAGGAACAGTCCAAAGAGACCAACCACTGTCAGGTGAGTATTGTTTTTCATAATGTTTTGTCTTTCTTTTGGTTTGAACAAGGGCTTCAGTTGATAAACCGGCCGGGAAAGCACATGTCTTGCAAGAAAGTTGAAAATATTTTGAACATAAGGCCGGTGAGCGTCACTACGAACGCACCCAAGCCGCTCGCCGGATACAGCCAAGCCGAGCGGCTTTATTTTTGTCGCTGGGCAAGGGCCATTCGATCCCGCGACAGGGGAAGTCGCTGGGGCTTCGATTCAAGAGCAGACGAAACAGTGCCTTGGCAACATCGAAGCGATCTTGGAGAAGACTGTGAGCGCGACATTCATCCTCGCGGAAGAAGATGATTTTGCGGGAATGAACGAGGAATGGGCTCGGTGGTTTCTGAACAACCCTCCTGCGCGCCAAGGTGCGAAGCTGCCGATTCGACCGAAAGGGATGAAGGTTTCCATCGCCGCTATTGCGGAGCAATGAACGAAAGGCTGCTGAATGCCGGACGCCAGCGGCGCGGGTCGCTGATGCGCAGCGTTCGATCGCTTTGACTGTAGCCTTACACGGATCTCCTATACTTTCTGAAAGGGATTTGGTTTTGTGTGAGAAGGACATGATGGCAGACCAAGACCCAGCGCAAAGTGATCCCGGGCAAGTAATCCACGCACTTGCAAGCATTGCGATTCGCGATCTTCAGCCCGACGATCAACCGTGGATCCACGACTTCCTGCTCACCTACAACCGTTCGCTTCGCGTGGTTTCTCGTGGAACCTTGCATTACGTTCCTCAGTTGCCAGGCTTGATCGCAACCTGCAATGAAATACCATCGGCATTGCTGACCTATCACGTCGCCGATCTGGAATTTGAAGTGGTGACACTGCATGCAGCTGTGCAGCGGCAGGGACTTGGTGCACGGCTACTAGCAATCGGGCGCGACCGAGCGCGCGCATTGGGCTGTCAGCGGCTCTGGCTCATTACCACCAATGACAATGAACCGGCCATCCGGTTTTATGAACGCGAGGGGATGACGCTGGTAGCGATTCACCACAATGCCTTAGATGAGTCGCGCAAACTGAAGCCAGAAATCCCGCACATTGGATTAGGCGGGAAACCACTTCGCGATGAAATCGAATTCGAATTTCGGTTGTGACCAATGGCAAAGCCGCCGCACAAGCGCTTGCACCCGACGCCACTACACGGCCCCAAGATCGTGGCCACTTTAGCATCCAGATGCGCTCAAACGTGATTCTGATCTATCGATGAATTTCAGGGCACTCGGCAAGGCTTGGCGGGAATTTCTACAAAATCTTCAGTTCTCTAAACAGAAATAGTGGTTCATCTGCTAACCCTGTTCTCTTAACCCACTCACCCGTCAATACAACCCTATCTTGATATTTTGGCGTGACCCCACAGTATGCCGCATTCGCCTCGCAAGGGATTCGCTTAGTCGAAGAGCTTTTGATCCAAAACGAAAGCCGCGGGCTACCTGAGACTGGACTAGCGATGCTCCCGATAAGTATTGTTGTGGTGCCCATAAGGGCGTCCCGGTTTTTAACGGAGTATTGCGCGCCGCTTAAGGCAGGGCAAGCGATTCGAGTGCGAGGCCAAAATCGTCCCGGCATTTTTAGAGGCGGTTGCCAACGGTTGCCGGCAACGCGCTTAAGCCGCAATCCCACTGGGGACGATTTTAGGATGGCTCGGCTTTCGGATTAAAAAAAGAAAACGGGTGGCCAAACCCTTTTCAAGTCCGAGCCACCCGTCATTCCGCTTACCCCGAGCGTCACTACGATTCAGCCTGAACCATAGTGAATTCTGGAAACCGTTACATACGGTTTAAATACGATTTGAGGTTTTTGGCGCTCAAGCAATGTCTAAGAACCATCCGTGAAACACGGATTATTTTGCATGCCAGAACACTCATTTTACCGTCTTACACGTCGTAGTAGAGGAAGAACTCATAGGGATGCGGTCGCAACCGCAGCGCATCGTGCTCCTTGCGCTTGGACGATATCCACATATCCAGAAAGTCCGATGTAAACACATCGCCTTTGAGCAGAAACTCGTGATCCTTCTCCAGGCAATCCAGCGCCTCACCCAAACTCCCCGCTACGTTGGGCACCTTCTTCAATTCCTCCGGCGGCAACTCGTAAATGTTCTTGTCCAGCGGTTCACCCGGCTCGATCTTGTTCTGGATCCCATCCAACCCGGCCATCAGTAGCGCCGCAAAGGCCAAATACGGGTTGGCCGCAGGGTCCGGGGGC
>DATJGF010000085.1:0-12150 GCA_035495315.1 Candidatus Limnocylindrales bacterium | reverse complement strand
CTTCAAGAAATCGGCCTGACCAATGCCCGGCATGACCTGGTCTGCGTGCATTTGCATGATCCGCGTGAGAGCACTTTGCCCTCCGCGGGCCTGGTCACGCTCGAAGATGCCGAAACCGGCGAGTTGCTCGAAGTCGATTCCAACCGCGCGGCCGTCCGGGAACGGTTCTTTCAGACCAACGCCGAACGCCTTGCTGAATTGGATCGCGCTTTCCGCCGCGCCGGGGTTGATACGCTTAGTTTCAGCACCGCCGAGCCGTACGCTCAAACCCTGCAGCGCTTCTTTGAAACCCGCCGGGGACGGAGAAGGGGATGAAACAAAAGCCGAAATCCGAGCGCCGAAGTCCGAACGCGGTTTCGGGAACTCGTTGGCCCAACAGTAGTGCTCTATTAAACCGCAGAGACGCGAAGCACGCAGAGCCGCTGAAGCCATTCTTCCCTCAGCGTCCATCGCGTCTCTGCGGTTTCATGACAAGCCTCACTCCGCTTTGGCGCACGAACTGGTTCCATCAACCTCACCGGCTGGCGACCGCGCTCCCTCTGCGTTTGAACGAAGAGAGCGGGGGAAGCACCCGGCAGAAGTTTGCGGCTCGACGTCGCGAATCGCTCCAACTCATGCGACTGCCGCTCCCTCTCCTCCTTTGGAGGAAAGGGTTGCGGAGAGGAGGCCTTTTCATACTTCGTTTCACGCAAACCGCCGCTCGCATTTCGAGATTCGGATTTCGTTTCTTTGTCGGATTGCAGATCTCGAAATTCGGATTTTCCCTCCTGGCCCAAACCAATTCTCCTGCCTCAGACGACCTGCCGCCCCTGCTTCCGCCACGCCCGGAGATCCTGCCGAGCTTTTGGGAACAACACCAGGTCGCGATCGCTTTAATTATCGTCGTTTTGGCCGCTGCTGTTTGCGCGGGTGTTTGGTTTGTGCTCCGCCCAAAGCCCCCCGTTTTGCTGACGCCTGCCGTACAAGCCCGCGCCGCGCTCGAACCTTTGCGAGGCCAACCCGAAACCGGAATGCTTTTGAGCAAGATCTCGCAGATCGTGCGTTCCTATTTCGCCGCTGCGTTTCATCTCCCGGCGGGAGAACTCACCACGGCTGAGTTCTGCCGATTCCTTCAAAATCGTGACCTGGCCGGGCCCGAACTCTCCGGCGCAGTCGGCGAGTTCCTCCGCCAATGTGACCATCGCAAATTCGCGCCTCTCGGGCCTTTGCCACCGCTGGGAGCCGTTGCTGGCGCCGCACAACTCATCGAAGAGGCCGAAGTGAAACGCGCCGGCCTGCTAGCGTCAGTCGGTCCCTCATGAACGGCAACTTCCAATTCCAGTATCCCTGGGTTTTGGGCCTGCTCTTGTTGCTGCCCGTCTATGCCTTCTTGCGTGGGCGCGTCGGCAAGTTAGCCGCCTTGCGCTTTCCCAGCGCCGATATCGCCCGCTCCGCGGGTGCCGCGGCCCGCTCAGCCGCTGGCCGGCTGCTGGTCTTTTTGCGCATCCTGACCGTCGCGCTGTGCATCGTCGCCCTGGCCGGGCCCCGCTTCGCCAATGACCATACCCAAACCGAGGCCAGCGGTATCGACATCATGCTCGTGCTCGACCTCTCCTGGTCCATGATGGCCCTCGATATGGGCGCCCCGCGCGAAAAAGTCTCGCGGTTCGACATCGCATCCCAGGTCCTCGAGGATTTCATCCGCAAACGACCCAGCGATCGGCTTGGTTTGATTGTATTCTCCGCGGTGCCGTACCTCGCCAGTCCCCTGACTTTGAATCACGACTGGTTAATCGAGAATCTTCATCGATTACATGTTGGTTTAATTCGCGACCTGGGCACCGCCATTGGTGATGCCGCTGCCGCCGGCGCCAAACGACTCAAAGGCATCAAGGACAGCAAGAGCCGCATCATCATCCTGCTTACCGATGGCGATAATAATCGTGGAGAGATCGATCCGGTGCCCGCCGCACAATTGGCCGCCGCTCTCGGTATCAAGGTCTATACCATCGGGATCGGCATTGAAAAACCATGTGAGCTGCCTGCCTTCAATCCCAGCACCGGCAAGCTCGAACTCGATGCGAGCGGCAATGTCAGACCGGGAATGATGCTCCAGCCCGCCAATTATGATGTGCTTGGTAAAATGTCGGCGCTTTCGAAAGGAAAATTCTATCGCGCGACCAATCGCCGCGAACTGCAGCGCATTTATAATGAGATCGACCAGCTCGAAAAAACCGAGGTCAAGCTCCGCCGGTTCACCACCTACCGCCCGCTCTTTCAATGGCCTCTCCTCGCCGCTGCCGGATTATTCGGCCTCGAAATGCTGCTCGCCAACACGCGCTTCCGTCGAGTCCCATGAACCTCGCCAATCCCCATTTCGCTGAACCCGCCTGGCTCTGGCTCGCCGTGCTGGGCCCCGTCAGCTTGTTCGTTTTGCAACGCTACTCCGCCTGGGCTCGCCGGCACAACCTGGCCCAGATCGCGTCCCCCGATTTTATCGCGGAACTGACCAAGTCTCGCAGCCCGCTGCGCCGCGGTCTCAAAGACTTGTTGCTCGTAATCGCCACGGCTGGCATTGGCTTGGCACTGGCCCGTCCTCAATGGGGTGAACAAGCCCAGATTAGCCATTTGCTGGGGCAGGACGTCGTGTTCCTGGTCGATTGCTCTCGCAGCATGTTGGCCACTGACGTCACCCCCGACCGCCTCCAGCGGGCTAAACTCGCCATACTCGATTTTGTCCAGCGCCGTGCCCAGGGGCGCGTCGGGCTCGTCGCTTTTGCCGGACAGGCGTTCCTGCAATGTCCGTTGACCTTTGACTATAATGCGTTTCAGGATGCTCTGACTGCCTTGGATGACCGCACCATTCCTGTGCTGGGGACCGATGTCGGCCGCGCTCTGGAAGAAGGTTTTCGAGCCATGGACAAATCGGAGCGTCAGAAAATTCTTGTTTTATTGACCGACGGCGAAGACCTGGAAAAGGGAGGCATAAAGACAGCCGAAACACTGGCTAAACAGGGGGTCGTAGTATTTACGATTGGTGTTGGCACACCGGCAGGTGCCGAACTTCATTTCATTAACGATCAGGGCCGGCCGGACCTGGTCCACGACAAGGACGGCACGGTGGTTCGAAGTCATTTGGACGAAGCCACATTGAAGTCTATCGCTCTAGCGACCAAAGGCGGCTATTACCCGCTTGGCCCGATCGGTGAAGGACTCGCCAAAGTGCGGCTTGATCTCGACACCCTCAGCTTCTCTTCGGGCCTCGGTTCGGCCCGCAAGCTCGGCGTTGATCGCTTCCATCTGCCCGTTGCTATAGTTCTCGGGCTGTTGGTGCTTGAATCTTTAATTGGCACGCGCCGCTGGCTGCGCGAAAGTATAGCCTGAACTGGTTGCCTATGTTTCATCGGCTTACGAAATACAAGAGACAGGAGCGGAGCAAAGTAGTGTTTTGCAGGAAAACCCTTTTGAACCGCAAAGACGCGAAAACCGCAGAGAAGACCAATGATCTCGAATCTGTGCGTTCTTCTCTGCGCTCTTCGCGTCTCTGCGGTTCAAAAGCGTTGCCGCAAAATGTAGTGGGTCGGGAAATGACCTCCTTAAAAAGGACTTTCGGATTTGTCGGGCTTGTTCTTTTTTTGCTGCTCGGACCGGTCTTTGCCGCCTCGGCTGCCACGGTTCCATCCCCTGACCCTCAAACCCCGACTCCTTCCACACCTCGAGATTTCTATAACGCCGGGACAGAGAAACTGCAGCAAGGCAAGTTGCGCGAAGCCGAAGCGTTTCTCGAAAGTGTCCTCGCAAGCCAGCATGAGAGCCTTCAGCCGCCGGCCCTATACAACCTCGGCCATGTCCGTTTTCGCCAGGGCATCGAAGAATTGAAAAAGGGTCCGGCCGCGGGTCCGACTGCGGCCCGAGGGCATGCTGCGGCACAGGCGGCGGAAGATGCCATCAAGGCAGCCAGTGATGCGTTGGCCGGGGACGACGTCCAAACCATGGTCGAGGCCTATTTGCGCGGGCGCGGCGCTCGCAAAGAATTGAAGACCGCCATTCAGGCCGTTAAACAAGCGATGGAAATCCATGGTACCGCTCTGGGGAAGTGGCAGCGCTCCTCATCTGATTTCAGGAGCACGTCGGAATTGAACCCGGCTGATACCGAGGCCAGGCAAAACGCCGACGGGGTTGATCGGCGTATCGCTAAACTCATTGACGCCCTTCGCCAGCTCCAACAGGCGGCCGGGGCCATGGGCCAAAAAGGGCAGGAACTTGGAGAAAAACTCAAGCAACTCAGAGGCCGAATTCCGGCTCCGAACATGCCTCCAGGGGCGGCCGGTGATGACGATGAGGATGAAGATTTGCCCAAGGGCCCTGAGCCCGGCCAAAAGGAGGCTTCCTCGAAAGACGGACAAGAAATGAATCTTTCGCCGGAGCAGGCCGGCTGGCTTCTTGATGCTTTCAAATTGGATACTGAACGACGTCTTCCGATGGGCACGAAAGATACGGCCGATCCCAAAGCCCGCTCCCGTCCTACCTGGTGAGGGCATGCAAGCGATGAATCTCCTGTCGTCCTCGTCCTCGTGCTCGATTGCTCGAATCGGTTCAATCACCAGGACGAGAAAGACAGGTCTGGCATTCTGTAGGAGACGACGTAAGGAGACTCTGAAGAATCAGACTGTCTGCCACCCGCGCGTCATTAGAGTCTCCTTACGTCGTCTCCTACAGTTGTGCACGTTTTCCTGCCTTCTGCTCAATCTGTTCCTGACCCCTTGCAACGCGCAGCCCACCTCCGCACCGCCCGTCCAGGATCCCTTGATGTCCTTGATGCTGTCGCAGCCGCGCATCGACGTTGAATCGCCCGTGGTTCCTACCGCGGTCTTTGACCCACCGGTCGTCCGCCCCGGCGCACTGGCGATTTATCGCCTCACGTTTAATGCGTTGGAGGAATCCATCGATCTGCCTATCGAAATGCCCGCGCCGACCGGTGCCAAACTTCGTCCCGGTGGACATGGACAGATGCTCGCGATGGCGGGTCCCACTTTGCAGCCTCGTACAAGCTACAATTTTCATCTCAGGCCTTCTCAGCCGGGTGAGATCACCATGCCGGAATTCGTCGCCACGGTTTATGGCAAACCAGTCACTGTACCCGCTGCCAGGCTACAAGTGATGACCGATCTTCCAGCTACTAATTTCGCCGCCCATTGCCTGGTCCTTGAAGTGCCGCAAACCAATGTGTTCGTCGGCCAAAGCCTGCCCGTCACCATCTTGTTCCCCGGCCTGGTGGGGATTGCGATGCAAGGCCAGGCCCCGGTTCAGCTGATCGGTCAGGGCTTGCTTACCGACCCAAGTTCGCTCCACCCGCGCTTTGAGCCTCGACCTGGTCCTGTCCCCGGTAGAAATGTCCAGGCCTTTCTCTATGAAGGAATCGTCACGCCCATCAGTTCCGGAAAACTTTCCTTTTTTGCCCAAAGCTTTGTCGCCGCACGGCCGACCGGTCCGATCGCCGTAACAGCTCCGGGTCCGGTCCCGGGCGGCCCGGCCTATACTTTACTTGATTCAGATCCCGTCGACTTCGAAGTTCGACCCATACCGATCGAAGGGCGCCTGCCGGGCTTTACTGGAGCTGTGGGCGATTTCAGCATCGGTACGCCGGAACTCGCGACCAATGTCACGCGGGTGGGCGATCCGGTAAAGCTGACCGTCAAAGTGCGGGGTGATGGAAATCTGCTCCGCATCGTCCAACCACTAGCGCCGCGCCCGCGCCATTGGCAGGTCCTCTCTGCCGGCGGCGACAACCTTCCGCCTCAGATAATCCAGGCCCAGGGCTTTACTACCTTCAATTACACGCTCATCCCTTTAACCGAAAAGGCCCGTTTCACTCCGGCGATACCCTTCAGTTGTTTTGATCCGGAGCGGCAAGCGTATCGCGATCTGACGATCCCCTCGATCCCGGTCACTATAAAACCCGGCGTCGTACCAGGCGATCTCGCCGCTTTGATGCAGGCCAACGCTCTGAGCCGGGAAACTGAAAAGGAGCCTGTGCTAGCCGGGCTCGCTGCCGCGCCCGGCCTGGCCCCCGGCACCCTTGTGCCGCTTCAAAGACAAGTCTGGTTCGCCCTCATGCAACTTGCACCCGCCTTCGGCTTTTTGGGACTTTGGCGATGGGATCGGCGTCGCCGCTTTCTGCAACAACATCCCGAGATCATTTTGCGTCGCCGAGCTCGGCGCGCGCTCCGGCGTGAGCGTCGCGCACTTAACCGCGCCGCCGTCGAGCAGGATGCCCAGGCCTTCGCCACCGCTGCCGTGAACGCACTGCGCATTGCCTGTGCTCCGCATCTGCCGGCCGTGCCACGAGCGCTCGTTGGCACCGATGTGCTTGGGTTCCTGACGGAAGCGGAACGTGCTGGCCGCAAAGGACACATCATTAAACGCCTGTTCGCCGTCACCGATGCTGCACGCTTCGATTCCAACCCCGGCGGCACCGCCAATCTGCTTAGTCTTAAAACTGAATTGGACGCTCTGCTGGATCGGTTTGCGGAAAGATTGGTATGAGTAAGGCCCAACGTTTAAAGTCCAAAGCCCAAAGTCCAAAATTCTTGTCAATGGTGGTCCTGGGTGTGTTGCTTTTGCTAACCGATTCGAGCCGCTGTGCAACTTCTGACTCACTGTTTGCCGCCGGTTCAGAGGCATATATTGCCGGCGATTATCATCGCGCTGCTAGAGCTTTTCGCGAGTCGGTCCAACTCCATCCCGGCTCGGGCAGTTTGCAAAACCTCGGCAACGCGGAGTGGCAATTGGGGAATACCGGCCGAGCGGTGTTGGCCTGGGAGCAAAGTCTGTGGGTCAATCCATTTAATCAAGCCGCATATACCAACCTGAGGTTCGCCCGCAAAACCGCCCAACTGGAATCACCTGAACTGGCTTGGTACGAGGTCGTTTCCTCCTGGCTGCCCGCCAATTGGTGGGCTTGGGTCGCCGGACTCAGCTTCTGGTTCGCTGTTGCCATTGTTCTTTTGCCGGGCATCTTCCGCTGGCGCAGGCTGGCCTGGCATCAGGCTGTGGCCGCATTCGGACTCGCGATATTCTTGCTAAGTGTGCCCGCTAATGTGGGGATCGCCAGCCGTTCACGACTTGGTTTCATTTTGCAGAAAAATACTCCGTTGCGCCTCACCCCCACCGCCAATGCCCAATTGATCACCCGTTTGCCGTCGGGGGAACCGGCCCGCCTTGAACGCGTCCACGGTCGCTTCGTGCTGGTCCGCACCAACCGAACTGCTGGTTGGATCGAGCGCGATTTCTTCGGCCTGACTTCATCGGTGGGCTTGAATACGCCAAATTGGTCACCCTCCAAATCAGAATCGCTGGTCAAGCGCTAACTACAGCGGCTGCAAAATCAGCCCGCCCAAAAGAATGCGCGAAACCCGTGGTCCGGCCGCAAATGCCGCCTCGCCTACGTCATTCCGAACCAGCTGGCGATAATCGATTGCGAAGTCTGCGTCACAAACATCAGCGTGTTGCGAATGAACGGCACCTGGAGCACGAGAATGAGAACAAAAAACCCGTAGCGGGCCATTTGGTAGTAAGTCTGGTAGCTAATGCCGGCGAGCGTACGCACGATCTGGGAACCATCGAGCGGCGGGATCGGCAGCAGATTGAAAAAGCACAGCAGCAGGCTGAGGTGCGCCAGGTCAAAACATACTTCCTCCATGCTCGCTGAATGGACGAGTGTTCCTACTCGCATCAGTCCCATCAGCACAATCCCCAGCAAGAGGTTCATCCATGGGCCCGCCAACGTGACCAGGATATCATCCATCTTTGGATTCCTCAGGTTCGACGGATTGACCGGAACCGGTTTGGCCCAACCGATCAGAAACCTGCCGGCGCCCGGAAGCAGCACCATCAGCAACGGCAAAATAACCGTGCCAATCAGATCGATGTGGGCCAGCGGATTGAGCGTGACTCTTCCCTGCAAACGCGCCGTGTCATCACCACACTTCCACGCCATCCAGGCGTGCCCAAATTCATGGAAGGTCAGCAGGACCAGCAGCCCCAAATACATGATCAGCCCGTCAACCAACTCTCTCGGATCCATTGGCGAAAACCTAGCAGAGGCAATGCCTGCTCGATAGTGAATTGTGTTCCGGTTAAACCGGCGCTCTGCACCGCTCTGCTCTGGTTATTTCAATTCGCTTTTGTTGCCTCGGATTTTCCCGTAGCGACCGACGCCGCTGGGGGCCCATCCGGTATGACTCGCGCCTCGGTGGAGAGTTGATAACTGGCTCCGCTTGTGGTTTTCAGCTCCGCCTCGACCAAATACGCGCAAAACCCGGTCGGCGGCTTCTCGATTATGGCAATGACGTGCTTTGCTGAGTCGGGTCGCAACTCGGCGCTCAACCACTTATCATCGCGAAAATCACGGTCGCTCGAAGTCGCTGTCCAGAGACGAAACGCTGTGGCCGGTTCGTTCAATTGGACTTCCAGGGTAGCGCGGTCGTTCGAACTCTGGCCGAACTTCCAGGTCATTTTCGGCAAGGATTGCCGATCCGCAATCATTTGGAAAAAAGCGGCTAGAGTCTGCTTCGCCTCCTCCCCGCCACCGAGGTCGTGGCCTGCATTGGGAGTTTGAAACACCAGTTTTGGTTCGCGCAAGTCGCCCCAATAATGCCGCAGCGAATCGACGACCCAATATGGGTCGTTGGTCCCCAATAACAGCAGTTTCGGCAGCGTGTAGCGCGCGCGATAACTGTACGGGTCCACCCACTGCCGCAATTCCACCATGCGCGGCTCATCCATCCGCTCGGTCAGGTTATACGAGGTGTAATCTTCGATCTGCTCGCTTTGGCGCCCATACATCTTGGCCGCCCATTGCGTCTGCACTTTCATGTTCAGCATATCGATGACGATTGGAGCGATCGCCTTTACCCGCGGATCTACGGCCGCACTCAGCCATGTCGTCCAGCCACGCTTCGACGCACCAGTAACCAGGAACCTCTTTATTTTTTGCCCAAACTCCTGCCGCGCCAAATCCTGCACTACATCCATGCTGCGGACGGCCGATTTGACCATTGGAAACAGCAACGGCCAGCTCCGGTCCCCCGTTTGTAAATATTGGTCGAAAGTATAGGCGATCAGGGCGTCCTCCTTGCGTCCATCGTAAAGCGGTTGATTCGGAATCTGATTGATTACTGCGGCCACAGCCCCCGCTCGGGTCGCCAGCATCTTCAGCAGATCAAAATCATCGTCCACCTTGCCATCACCCGTAACGAACAGCAGTGCGATATCGGGGTTCCGAACTTCTGGTGGCCGGACAATCAGTATGTCATGTTCCCAGCGATAGCCCCGCCAGGTTTGGGAAATACAATCAATGCGTACAGCCGTGATGCCACCAACTTCGCGCTCGGCTGCTTTCTTCCATGTGAACGTTTTATCCTGCATCCCCACGTAATCGGCCAGCGCATCTGACGACCCGCGACAAGACTGAGCATGGGCGCCTGTCCATACGCCTACGGCCAAGCAAAACGCTCGGAAACACGCGCCGAAGACTAATTTATTCATCTCAGCTTGAGGTGAGGATATGATCCACGAGGGTTTTTCCATGCCTCTTTAAGGTGCTTGTGGGGCGTTCGGCGTCAAGCAAGCATTTGCATTTAATCGCCTTTGGCTTATGTGTAATTAGGAACTAGATAGATTGTGCAGGTCATGACCACCAGGCCTCCACTGCCGGAAACCGTGTTATGGAGCTTTATTATAAGGACCTGATTTCCGAAGAGGCGTCCCTCGAACGCCTCGTTGACGACTTAATGCTCGTCGTCCAGGGCGCCGATCAGTTCTCTGACCCCGCCCTTAGCGGCCCCCAGAAAGAAGCAATCACTTCGCGGCTGCAGCAGCTCAAGGCCCATTGCACCCGACTCAAGGAGCACGCCATCACCACCGCTCACGCCACCGACAAGGCCTTGCGCCATCATCCCTACTCCTCCATCGGTTTAGCCTTTGCGCTGGGGTTTCTAACCGCTCTCCTGCTCAAACGCCAACGTCGGTTATTAGATTAGTCGGCTGGCCTCATCTGCCGTCTGCTAAGTGAACCCCGGCCGGGGCTGAATATGTTTGAAACAGGTGAGCACCTGGCTGGTAGCGCGGGCGCCCCGCATCACTTTAAGCTGGATCTTGCATTAGCAACGCGCGCCGGTTAGACCTCCGCCAATGAAACTGATCGGGTGGTTCCTTTTCGTCCCGTTTCTCTGTGCCGCTTCAGAGCTGCCGCCGCCAATCTTGCCCCAGGGCGTCGGTGTTAATATTCACTTTGTTAGCGGACACCAACGAGACCTCGACCTGATTGCCGCTGCGGGTTTCAAGTTTGTCCGAATGGACTTCGGCTGGACCGGCATTGAACGAAAAAAAGGGGAATACGATTGGGGCGCGTACGATGAATTGACTGCCAATCTGGAAAAACGCGGGTTGCGGCCTGTCTTTATTCTCGATTACTCCAATCCGCTTTACGAAGCCTCCGTGACCAGTCCGAATCCCATCACCCAGCAGACCCACACCACACTTGCCTCGCCACAGCATCCTGAAAGTATCGCCGCCTACGCCGGTTGGGGCGCCGCTGCCGCGACGCATTTTACCGGACACCACATCATCTGGGAAATCTGGAACGAGCCGAATATCGATTTTTGGGCCCCCAAGCCGGATGCGCAACAGTACTCCGCCTTGGCATTAGCGGTTTGCCGCGCCATCCGAGCAGTCGAACCTCAAGCGACGATCGTTGGCCCGGCGGCTTCGGGGTTTCCGTGGGAGTTTATGAAAACCTTCTTCCAATCGGGAGTCCTCGATTATCTCGATGCCGTTAGCGTTCATCCATATCGCGATTATCGCCGAGCTCCGGAAACTGCAGCCGAGGATTACAAAAAGCTGCGCGCTCTGATTGACCAGTATGCATCGGAGTCCAGAAAGGGAAAAATCCCGATTCTTAGCGGAGAGTGGGGTTATGCAACTCACACCAAAGGCATTTCACTCGATACCCAGGCTGCTTTTGCCGCGCGCCAGCAATTGGCCAATCTTCTTTTCGATGTGCCCCTCTCCATCTGGTACGACTGGAAAAACGATGGCCCAGATCCCGCCGAGCGAGAGCACAATTTCGGCACGGTCACCGCCGACCTCCAACCCAAGCCCGCGTATCTTGCCATCCAAACACTCACGCGCCAGTTAAGTGGTTTTCGAATCAGTCGTCGCCTGCCGGTCGGTGATGAACACGATTTCATCCTTTTATGTGCTGATGATGCCGGCAAGCAGGCTGTTGTCGGCTGGTGTTTGGCTGAGCCGCATACCGTGCGCATCGAGGTGACAGTCACTCACGCGGCGGACCTAACGGGTGTCAAATCCGACGGGACGAGCTTCCACCCAAAAGCCGACAGCGATAGCCTCGTGCTCGAACTGAGCACCGCCCCGCAGTACGTGAAGCTGGAGGAGAAGGCGATAGTTCGGTAAGCTGTAACCGACCGCTCGGTGAAACGCGCGCGGGGCAGAGTTCTGCTCTGCCGCTATCGCAGGTTTCCACGCAATCCGTTCGAAAGCACCCAGGTTTGACAATCGGCGCCGCAATGGTATGTTATTTCTGTAATAACAGAAATAACTGATTAAAGAAAGGAATCACCATGAATTCTGCACCGGATCCGACCCTCACCGTCTGGACCTACCTTTCCTACCTCGCTATCAGCATCGCCCTGACCGTTTGGGTCGCACGCACCTTGCACAAAAACGGACGTGTGTTTCTGGTCGACAGTTTTCTGGGCAATGAGGGGCTGGCCGATTCCATTAACCACTTATTGGTCGTCGGCTTTTATCTTGTGAATATTGGGTTTGTCACCCTGGCACTCAAATATGGAGACAAGGCGACGGATGCCCAGACCGGGCTCGAGACCTTGAGCAGCAAAGTCGGCCTGGTGCTGGTTGTCCTTGGCGTAATGCATTTCTTTAACCTATACGTGTTTTCGCGCTTGCGCCGCCGTGGCCTGCAACACCGTTCGACACCGCCGCCGTTGCCGCACACGCAAATGAACGCGGTCTCTTGAAGGTTTGGTCACGCCGATTGGCAAGCGGCCGAGGCCGGGGGCCAGTCGGCGGATTCCCCCGGAGCGCGAGCCGTCCCCGGCTCGCAGCGCGCCCCAAAACTGCCATGGC